>JBGVNX010000013.1:0-2056 GCA_045126075.1 Candidatus Cryptobacteroides sp. | reverse complement strand
TGACAAGGCCATCCATGACAAGCCTGGATATGAGTACAAGGATCTTCTTTGGACCGTGCTTACAGGAACAGACAACAGCGTGCATCAGGGAATAATGAATGACCTTAAACTGATCCCAGGTGTACTCGATGTGCAGGTGTCACATACACTTCCTCTTGAATCTTCTTCAGGAAACAATGTCTACATGCTCGACAATGGTCAGGAAAACCTCTTCAATATCGCAGACCAGTATTGTGGATCTGCAGGATTGTTTGAGATGCTGGAGATTCCTTTCACTGAAGGAAGATATCCTCAGAATGCCGATGAGATTGCAGTAAGCGAAAGTTTTGTAAAGCAGATGATGGAGTTCAGGGATTGGAGTGACGGTGCTGTCGGCAAGCAGGTACACATCACAGAACACGATCATGACCATGGGGCTTTCACAATCAGCGGAGTCTATAAGGACTATAGAATCAACACACTGACAAATCAGGATATGCGTGCAAGCATCAAGTTCTTCGGAGTAGTCGGCAAGGACTACATGCCATGGATGGCCATCAAGGTTTCCGAGGTCTCAAACGAGATGATTGCAAAGGTCGAGGAAGTTATACAATCCAGGATTGAGAACAAGGATGTGGTAGTGAAGTCATACAAGGATTCAATGCGTGAGGCATATTACAGTGAAAGGAGAATGAGAAATACAGTCATCATCGGATGCGTAGTATCAATACTCATCGCCCTCTTCGGACTGATCGGCTACGTTCGTGATGAGTCTCAGAGAAGGAGCAAGGAAATGGCCGTACGCAAGATCAACGGAGCTACAGTCAGGGAACTTGTGGGTATTTATGTTGCGGAAATCATGAAGCTCAGCATCCCGGCAATCATCCTCGGCAACGTGGGAGCTTACTTTGCTGCTTCTGCATGGCTCAAGAACTTCTCTGAAAAGATTGCTTTATCTCCATGGTACTTTATCCTTGCGGACATCGTCATTATAGCACTGGTTTCGTTCTGCATCATAATGAACAGCCTCCGCATATCGAGAAGTAATCCTGTGGATTCGTTAAAGAATGAATAGAATTTATCATTGTCATCCTGAACAAAGTGAAGGATCTTTAAAACAAAGGACCTTTATAAAGATTCTTCGCTGACGCTCAGAATGACAAGAAGACGTTCAGAATGACAAGAAGACATTCAGAATGACAAAAAAGTTGTTCAGAATGACAAGAAGACGATCATACAGAATAAAAGTAAATGCTTAATGAAGTGATATAATATTAATAATTTAAACAGATAATACTATGATTACAGTTACAGACCTCAGCAAGGTTTTCCGTACAGAGGAAATCGAGACAACAGCACTCAACCAGGTTTCATTCGATATAAAGGACGGCGAATTCGTGGCCATCATGGGCCCTTCTGGATGCGGCAAGTCGACGCTCCTGAACATCCTCGGCCTTCTTGACAACCCTACAGACGGCAGCTACCAGCTTCTTGGACAGGAAGTTGCAAAGCTCAAGGAAAAGGACCGCACCAAATTCCGCAAAGGAAACATCGGATTCGTGTTCCAGAGCTTCAACCTTATCGATGAACTCAATGTTTACGAGAATGTAGAGCTTCCATTAAAGTATCTTAATATCAGTTCATCTGAGAGAAAGGCCCGCGTGACCGAGATGCTCAAGAGAATGAACATCAGCCACAGAGCCCAGCACTTCCCTCAGCAGCTCTCCGGAGGTCAGCAGCAGCGCGTTGCCATCGCCCGTGCAGTCGTATCAAACCCTAAGCTGATCCTCGCCGACGAGCCTACAGGTAACCTCGACTCGAAGAACGGCAAGGAAGTCATGGACCTTCTCACAGAGCTCAACAAGGAAGGCACAACCATCGTGATGGTGACCCACTCGCAGAAAGACGCAGCCTGCGCACAGCGCATCGTCAACCTTTTCGACGGTCAGATCGTATCAGACGTAAAGAACGAACTTTAGCAGGTTGTTAAACATAATATTGAACTTAACACGGCACTGTCGTGAGATACTGCACATTGTCATTTCGAGCGGAACGAAGTGGAGTCGAGAAATCTCCA
>JBGVNX010000012.1:0-15492 GCA_045126075.1 Candidatus Cryptobacteroides sp. | reverse complement strand
GTACGCAGGAGTGCAGACCGTAATAGGCATATCACATGAATCACTTGTGGAAGTGAACTTGAGTAGTGAGATGCTGTTGGAAACGGTAATGTCCCGTGGAAACATGAACGCGGCATATAAGCGCGTCATGTCCAACAAGGGTAGTGGCGGTGCCGATAATATGGGATTGGATGAACTCCTCCCATATCTTAAAAGCCATGGAGAAGAACTGACGGCATCAATCCTAAATGGACGTTACAAGCCAAACCCCGTCCGCAGAGTAGAGATACCTAAGGACAATGGCAAGAAACGTCAGCTCGGTATACCGACCTTGGTAGACCGAGTAATCCAACAATCCCTATCGCAGGTATTGTCTTCAATCTATGAACCGAAGTTCAGTGCAAGCAGTTATGGCTTCCGTCCTAACCGCTCCGCACACGATGCGTTACTTCGCTCTAAGGAACTTGTCAATCAAGGACATACATACTGTGTTGACCTTGACTTGGAGAAGTTCTTTGATACCGTGAACCATAGCTTCCTATTGCGCTTACTATCCTTTACAATCAAAGACGGTAGAGTAATATCATTGATACATAAGTATCTTAAAGCAGGAGTCATGGCCAATGGTATCGTGCAGGAAAACAATGTCGGTACGCCCCAAGGCGGTCCACTTAGTCCGCTTCTTAGTAACATCGTTCTCAACGAACTTGACAAGGAGTTGGAGAAGCGCGGACATCCTTTCGTGCGTTACGCTGACGATTGCGTAATCTTCTGCAAAACTCCAAGAGCGGCCGAGCGCGTCAAAGAAAGCATCACGAACTTCATAGAGAAGAAACTCCACCTCAAAGTAAACCGCGAAAAGACCGTTGCGTGCAGTGTGAGGGATATAAAGTTCCTCGGACACTCATTCTATGCAGCTCGTGGCGGTGTTTGAAGGCTGCGCATCCATGCTAAATCGCTTGCCAAGTTCAAAGCCAAACTGAAACTTCTCACTATGAGAAGTAACGGTATGGGCTATGAACGACGCAAGGAAGCATTGTGCAATGCTATCCGCGGCTGGATCAGTTACTTCAAATATGCAGATGCAAGGAATAACCTGATTGCTATTGAGAAATGGTTAAATCGTCGCATCCGTATGTGTATATGGAAGAGCTGGAAACGTATCCGAACTCGCACTCGCAATCTAATAAGGTGTGGAATAGAGGAGGGTAAGGCTTATGAATGGGGCAGCACGAGTAAGGGATATTGGGCGGTGGCGGGAAGCGCTATAATGCAAGTCGCAGCGAGCAGTAGAAACCTCGCGCGAGCAGGCTATCCGTCACTGATGGGATACTACGAAATGTATCATTGCAGGTAAGGAACCGCCGTATGCGGACCCGCATGTACGGTGGTGTGAGAGGTCGGTAAACGAAAGTAGGAGATAAACTCCATTACTTTCGTTTACCTCCTACTCGATTCTTCAGTAAGAACAGAATCTATAGGAAATCTTTTCCGTCCTCTGTGAGCCGGATCCATCATATTTTCTTGATCCGTCTGTCTTCTGGCACTGATATGCGTTCTTGCTGTGGATGTGGCCGAAAAGAAGGGCAGATGAAAGCTGAGCCCAGACCGCCTGCGGTGGTGTCTGCCTTCAACATCAGCACGCAGACCATATTTAGGATGACAAATGGAAGTCCCATTGCAAAATATGCAGAAGGGACCCACTTGAGTGGTGATTTGTTGGTGGACATAAAAATGCGGGTTTCAAATTTGCCAAACTTGAAACCAGACGACAAAACATTGGAAAATCTAACCTTAGGGCCTAAATAAATTGTAAATATCAATTATTAGTGGCATCTTTGCAGGCTTGAATTTTTGTAACCAAACAAAATTAATAACCCAGATTTATGAACAAAGGCCTATTTTCAATTACCTTGAAACTTTTGGTCTGCCTGTTGACCTTCTGTGTCGTAATGCCGTTTTCGGCATTTGCACAGACAGAATCAGGTGAGCCGGGCAACAAGGTGTCAGGTACTGTGATAGATGCGACAGGCTGGCCGATTATCGGGGCTGCTGTCCTTATCAAGGGAACCAATATTGGTTCCAGCACAGATCTTGACGGACATTTTGAGTTTGACCTTCCTTCTGACATAGGGGGGGTACTGAACTAGAATTCTCTTGTCTTGGATATAAGACACTCATTATTCCAATCGGAACCAGACGTATCTTTGACGTCACAATGGAGGACGACGCCATCCTCATGGAGGGAACAGTCGTTACCGCTCTCGGTATCAAGCGTTCAGAAAAGGCGCTTTCTTACAACGTCCAGCAGGTCAATTCTGATGACGTAACTGCAAACAAGGACGCAAACTTCATCAACTCACTCAGCGGCAAGGTCGCAGGTCTCGTGATCAACACCTCTTCTTCGGGAGTCGGTGGTGCATCGAAGGTGATTATGCGTGGTCAGAAGTCTATCTCGCAGTCTTCAAACGCGCTTTACGTCATCGATGGTGTTCCTATGTATACTACTGCCCGCGAGGGTAGCACTCAGTTCGGCTCACAGGGATCGACTGACCCTATCGCCGACATCAACCCTGAGGACATCGAGAGTATCTCAGTCCTTACAGGAGCAGCCGCTGCCGCTCTTTACGGTTCAGACGCGGCCAACGGTGCGATCGTGGTGACTACCAAGAAGGGTAAGGAAGGCAAAGTGTCTGTAAGTGCTTCTGCAGGTGTCGAGGTAATGACTCCGTTCGTGCTTCCGCGTTTCCAGAACAGATATGGAACAGGCGACCTCAACTCTTCGATCGGATCCAACGTACGCAGCTGGGGTAACCTCATGAACGCTTCCAACAACCATGGATACAATCCTGCAAAGGACTACTTCCAGACAGGTGTGAACTATACAGAGAGCGTTTCAGTATCGATGGGTAACGAGAAGAACCAGACTTACATCTCAGGTTCCGCCCTCGACTCTGAGGGTGTTGTTCCGAATAACGGCTACCATCGCTACAATTTTACATTCCGCAACACCACATCATTCCTTCAGGACAAGTTGCACCTTGACGTAGGAGCAAATTATATCCTTCAGAAGGACCTCAACATGATCAACCAGGGAACATACAACAACCCTCTGGTCGGTGCATACATCTTCCCTCGTGGCGGAGATTGGGATGCAGTGAGAATGTACGAGAGATATGATGTGACCAGAAGACTTTCTACACAGTACTGGCCTATCGGTGATGCTGGTATGACCATGCAGAACCCATACTGGATCAACTACCGTAACCTTCGCGAGAACAAGAAGGACCGTTTCATGCTCAACGCATCGCTTTCTTACGACATCCTCGACTGGCTCAGCGTTTCGGGTCGTGTGCGTATGGACCAGTCCATCACAAAGTACACTGAGAAGTTCTACGCTTCTACATTCACCCAGCTTACTGAGCTTTCTCAGAACGGTCTCTACGGAATTTCTTCAATGACAGACCGTCAGGTATATGCTGACGCACTCCTGAACATCAACAAGAGATTCGGTGATGACTGGACATTCCAGGCCAACATAGGTGCCTCTATCTCTGACATGTCATACGACGCGATGAAGAACAGAGGTCCTATCGCAGATGGTCTGATCACAGACGAGAAGCCAGGTCTTGCAAACGTATTCAACATCCAGAACCTCTCCAACTCTCCAAAGACTCAGAGAATGCAGGAGGGATGGCGTGAGCAGACTCAGTCTGTCTTCGGTTCTGCCGAGGTCGGATACAAGGGTACATATTACCTTACAGTTACAGCGCGTAATGACTGGCCTTCACAGCTTGCAGGTCCTCACTCTAACAGAAAGTCATTCTTCTATCCTTCGGTAGGCCTTTCTGTAGTTCTTTCAGAGATCATCCCTAACATGCCTGAGAACCTCGAGTACATCAAGCTCCGCGGTTCATATGCATCAGTGGGCACAGCATTTGAGCGTTATATCGCAAACCCTATGTACCAGTGGAACTCAAGCGGATTGAGCTGGAACACCCAGACTCAGTATCCGATGTATGACCTCAAGCCTGAGCTTACAAACTCATTCGAGGTGGGTCTTACAGTGAGATTCCTCAAGTGGTTCAACTTCGACGCTACTTACTACCATACAAATACTCTCAACCAGACATTCAACCCTCAGATCTCTACAGGATCAGGTTCATCTGAGATCTATATCCAGTCAGGAGACGTTCTCAACCAGGGTTGCGAGGTTACTCTCGGCTTCAACAAGGACTGGAACAACTTCAACTGGTCGTCGACATACACATTCTCGACCAACATGAACAGGATTGAGTCTCTTGCAGAGAATGTCCTCAATGCGGCAACAGGCGAGTACTTCAGCGTAGACCTTCTCGATATGAACGGTCTGGGTCTTGCTCACTTCCTCCTCATGGAGGGCGGTACACTCGGAGACCTCTACTCTCTTGCAGACTTCAACTATGACTCTAACGGAATGATCGTGGTAAACGAGGATGGTACAATCACTCCTCAGACCATCACTGATGCAAAGAACTATGTAAAGCTCGGCTCAGTGCTTCCTAAGGCAAACATGTCGTGGAGAAATGACTTCCGCATCGGCAACTTCAACCTCGGATTCCTCGTAACAGCACGTCTTGGCGGTATCGTATACTCAAGCACTCAGGCTGTTCTCGACTACTACGGTGTGTCAGAGGCTTCTGCAGCTGCACGTGATGCAGGCGGAATCATCATCAACGGAGGTGACCGCATCGATGCAAACAGATGGTTCAGCTCAGTGGGTGGTTCAAACCCTCTCCCACAGGAGTACACATACTCAGGTACAAACGTACGCCTGCAGGAGGCTTCGATCGGATACACAATCCCTCGCAAGAAGCTCGGTGACGTATGCGACCTCAACCTCTCGCTTGTAGGAAGGAATCTCCTTATGATATATAATAAGGCTCCATTCGATCCAGAGGCTGTTGCGACAACAGGAAACTACTACCAGGGAATCGACCACTTCATGATGCCGTCTCTGCGTAACTTCGGTTTCAATGTGAGATTAACCTTCTAATAATAAGCTGAAATGAGAAACATTATCATAAAGACAGGAGTTGCGGCTGTTCTCGCGGGCATGCTCGTGGGATGTACCGGCAACTACCTCGCCATCAACACAAACCCTTATGAGGTGAGCAAGGAGCAGACCCTCACTGACGGTTATGCCATCGGTGCTGCGATCACTGCCCTCTGCGGAACAATCGTCTCTACAGACGTGAACACCGCACAGTTCACCGACTGTCTGCTCGGTGGTCCTATGGGAGGTTACTACTCTTCTACAGGAGCATGGCAGAAGACTATCGACAACTACAATGCGACTGACGACTGGACACGAGTATTCATGGCCAGCGACAGGATCATTCCTACACTCTACTC
The DNA here is from genome assembly GCA_045126075.1 of Candidatus Cryptobacteroides sp. Classification (GTDB taxonomy): domain Bacteria; phylum Bacteroidota; class Bacteroidia; order Bacteroidales; family UBA932; genus Cryptobacteroides. Next base: position 10,119 of record JBGVNX010000012.1, on the reverse strand, counting down.
GAACCTCAGCGAGCTTCAGAACATCACTGACGATCCTGTGACCCTCGCAATCGCAAAGACCATCAAGGTTGCTGCTATGCTCAGAGTTACAGATACATACGGTCCTATCCCTTACACTCAGATCGGTGTAGGCGGCAAGATTACCGTACCTTACGATTCTCAGGAGCAGGTATATGACGCAATGTTCGCAGAGCTTGACGAGGTGATCAACACCCTTACAGAGAACAAGCTTTCTGCAATCTCTCCAAACGCTGACCCTGTATATGACGGTACAGCTGTGAAGTGGTGCAGATTCGCTAACTCCCTCAAGCTCCGTATGGCGATGCGCATCGTCTATGCAAATCAGGAGAAAGCTAAGAAGTATGCTGAAGAGGCTGTAAACCATGAGATCGGAGTGATCGCTACAAATGCAGATAACGCAGCTCTCCGTCCTGTGGCATTCGGTGAGAAGGGTAACCCTCTCTACAATGCCATCAAGTACAACCAGCCGACAGGCTGCGTGACGGGAGGAGATACTCATGCTGCTGCAGACATCATCTGCTACATGAACGGCTACAACGACCCACGTCGTCCGGTATACTTCATCCCTTCAGAGTTCGAGGGCGAGGAGTATGTAGGTATCCGTATCCGCATCGAGAAGCCGGCCCTCAATACAGTAGGACGTATGTATTCGGGCGTCAATATCGCTCCATCTGACCCTATCGTATGGCTCAATGCTGCTGAGGTTGCATTCCTCAAGGCTGAGGCAGCCCTCTTCGATTTCAACGTAGGTGGCCAGGCAGGTGACTTCTATAATGAAGGCGTACGTCTCTCGTTCGAGGAGCATAATGTATCCGGATATGAGGCATATATCATGGATGAGGTGAGCAAGCCTACAGCATATGCTGACCCTGCAGGTCTCAACAGCTTCCCATCACTCCTTTCGGAGATTACAATCAAGTGGGACGACGCTGCAACACCTGAGCAGAAGCAGGAGAGGATCATTACCCAGAAGTGGATCGCCATCTTCAACAACGGTAACGAGGCTTGGGCAGACTACAGAAGAACAAACTATCCTCGCCTCATGCCTGCTACAGATGCAGGTAACAAGAGCGACGGTCTCGTTTCTTCAGAGTTCGGTGCAAGACGTATGAAGTATCCTCTTGCTGAGTATACAAACAACGGTGAGAATGTAAACGCTGCCGTATCACAGTATCTCGGAGGTCCTGACCGTATGAGCACAAGACTCTGGTGGGACTGCAACCCGGCAATAGAAATCAAATAAATTCAGGTAAGAAATGAAGATATTCAAGAATATTTCGATTATGGCATCTGCGGCAGTGATGCTTCTTTGCGGATGCAGTGAGTGGACTCAGCCTGAAAACCTGAATTTCCGTCCCCTCACCCCTGAGGAGAAGGACCCTGCTGGCTATGCGGAGTACCTTGCTGCCATCAGGGAGTACAAGGCTTCAGAGCACAATGTCATGATCCTCACAATGGAGGGCACATCAGAGTATCCTTCGTCACAGAACCAGCACATCATGGCTATGCCTGACAGCGCTGACTACGTGTGCGTGAAGATCGTGGACAAGCTTCACGAGGTGATTGCAGCGGAGATTCCTGCTGTACTTGAGAAGAAGGGCACAAAGACCCTTGTATATGTGGACTATGCTGTCATCGATGCAGCATGGACTGCTTTGGAAGACAAGAGGGCAGACAATGGCGAGGCTCCGGGAACCGAGGAGGAGGCTTCAGTTTTCTTCAAGAAGCAGGCAGAGGCTCAAATAGCTCTCTGTAACCAGTATGGCTTCGGAGGAATCATGGTGTCCTTCCAGGGAACAAAGACTGGTATCGCTTCAGTCAAGCAGACAGCTCTCTTCGACGCACTGAAGGCTTTCCACGAGGCTAATCCTGAAAAGGAACTCGTCTTCCGTGGAGGTGCAAGAAATGTAATAGACCAGGAGTTCCTCAATGAGTTCAAGTACATCATTGTGATAGCAGGTGAGGAGAGAAAACTTTCACTTCTTCCTGGACGTATTCTCGGAAGCACGGCTCCTAAGGACCGTGTGATCATGGAGCTCACTGTTCCTTCTGCTGATATTCCTGAGCAGGTAGGCATGTCTCCGGTTGAGGCTGCCGCATGGTTCTGGACTGAAATCGAGAATACATCATTCACAACTCGCGGACTCTGTGTTGAGAATGCTCACGATGATTATTTCTGCAAGGATATGGCCTTCAAGAATATCCGTGCTGCGATAACTGTTCTGAACACTAAACCTACTGTAGAAGAATAAGGATATATATGAATATGAAGTTTTACAATAAGATAACAATCGCTCTTGCATCGTTGGCAGTCCTCGCTTCGTGTACAGCACAGGACGACTCCTTCGAGAATAAGCTCTTCATCAACGCCGAGAACTTGAGGAACGAAGTTCGTGTAGCTACAGATGAGGGTGTAAAGGAACTTACCAAGAGCATCACTGTGGCTATGGCTCAGCCTATGGCACAGGATATCAATGTGACCCTCAGAAGGGCAGACGAGCTCTTCGACACATACCGTGAGGCATATTATCACGAGGACGCAATCCTTCTTCCTGCAGAGCATTGCGACCTTTCAGGTCTTTCTGCAGTGGTAAAGGCCGGTGACGTCTCTTCTGAGAACATCGACCTCATGTTCAAGAACCTCGACAAGCTCGACTACAGCAAGGAGTATGTGCTTCCTGTTACAATCGAGGCAGAAGGAATGGCAGTGCTCGAGCGTGCCAAGACCATGTATTTCGTGATCAAGGAGGCTTCTCTGGTGAACTTCGTAGCCGAGATGAAGGACAACCGCGCATGGCCTATCTGGGACAACTGGGAGAAGGTGTCGTACCTTGAGCAGTTCACCATGGAGTGTCTTATCAACTGTCACGCATTCAATAACAGCAGCGATATCCTTACAATCATGGGCGTGGAGGACCACTTCCTGATCCGTATCGGTGACGTGACTATCCCGACAAACCAGATTCAGATTGCTCTTGCATATAAGGACGTTGAGGGAGGCTCGACAAACAGAGCTGATGTTACAGACGCATCTCTCCAGCTCCGTACAGACAGGTGGTATCATCTCGCTGTGACGTTCAACAAGGGATATGTTCAGGTATATCTTGACGGACGTCTCAAGGTGGAGGCTGACCGCTCGGTGATCGGAAAGCGTCCTAACTCGCAGACAGGCGAGCTTGAGGACATCATCTTCGAAAATGTGAATTTTGCTGCTCCTCACTCTGACGAGTCTGACGGTAAGCCACGTTGTTTCTGGGTGGGATACTCATATGACAATAACAGAAGTCTTGACGGTATGATTGCTGAGGCAAGACTCTGGAACAGGGTGCTCACCAAGGAGGAGATCAATGCCCCTAACCATTTCTACAAGCTTTATCCGGAGGATATCGACGAGACCCTCCTCGCTTACTGGAAGTTCAACGAGGGTGCAGGCAAGACTGTAAAGGACTGGTCTGTCTATGGCAAGGACCTTGAGGCAGAGAATACGCTCCTCTGGTATCCGGTCCAGCTTCCCTAACAAATGATAATGTAATCTGACATTATAATTCAATTCACTAACCATTTTAAAATTTTATGAAATTCAAATCATTCTTCAAAGGTTTTGCAGCAGCCCTCATGGCTGTTGTAGCCGTTGCGGCTTGTACACCGCAGGCTGATGAGCAGGACACCCTGTCAGTTCAGCCATCGGCAGCATTGACCTTCAAGGCAGCAGAAAATGCTGACGTTACTCTTACAGTGACTACTACTGCAGATGCATGGGAGTTTGCTGTACCAGAGTGGGTAAAGGCAGAGGTTGCTGGTGAGACTCTCATCGTTAACGTTGCAGAGAACACTGGCAAAGCTCGCGTAGGTCGTATCTCATTCACAGCAGGTAATGCTCATCCGGTAAACATCAACGTTCACCAGGAGGCTCCTGTAGTTGAGGAGGAAACTCCAGCTGAGTGTGTTGCAGCTACTCTCAACAACAAGGCTGAGACAGACTTTTTCCAGATCACTTCTGGATCAGTTAAGGGTTCTATCTCAGTATCTATCGCTGAGGCAGTTGCTGAGGACCTCGTGTTCACAGTTGCTCTCGACGCAGAGTATGTAAGAGAGTACAGCTTCATCACCGGTGACTCTTATACTGCAGTTCCTGAGCAGGCAGTCACTTTCGGCGCTGCTGAGATCGTTATCCCTGCAGGTTCGACTGAGTCAGAGTCGGTTTCTGTAACAGTTGACGGTTCAATCCTCGGTTTTGGTGAGGGTTATCTCGTTCCTATGCTTGCTTCAGTTAAGTCAGGTGCAGCAGAGTTCGCAATCGACGCTAAGCGTGTGAACTATGTTGTAATGAAGGCTAACCCACGTACAACAAAGCAGGTGGTTTATCTCGAGGTCAACGATTGTAATCCACTTAATATACTGGAATATAACCTCGAGGATGGAACTCCATTCTTTGATGCGGTGATCCTCTTTGCTGCAAATATCAATTATGATTCAGCCAACGATGTGGTGTATCTTCATAATAACCCTAACGTACAGGCTCTTCTCGATGAGTCAGAGGTATACATCCAGCCACTCCGTAAGAAGGGTATCAAGGTATATCTCGGTCTCCTCGGTAACCACGATGCAGCAGGTCTTGCGCAACTTTCAGACTGGGGTGCTCATGAGTGGGCTCAGGAGGTGGCTGAGGCATGCAAGACATACAAGCTTGACGGAGTTAACCTTGATGATGAGTACTCGGGAGCACCGGATACGAACAATCCTTGGTTTACATACCAGTCAGCAGCATCTGGAGCGCGTCTTGCATACGAGATAAAGATGGCGCTCAAGGAGAAATGCTACTGGCCTACAGAGGTGTCTGTCTTTGAGTGGGGTGCCCTTTATGATCTTCCTGCAGTAACTACTGACGATGGTGTCACTCATACGCAGAGCGAGTTCATAGATTTCACAATGGCGAACTACGGATCGGCATCTTACCCTTATGGAGACCTTGACTATTCCAACTGTTCAGGAGCATCTATTCAGCTCAATTATGGATATACATTGTATGATACTACAATAAACAATATAAAGAATAATGAATATGGTTGGGTGATGTGGTTTGCATTTGACCCATCAGGTACTGGTGGAATCCAGAACAACCGTATACATTCTATGAATCAGTTCAGAAAGGCCGCTTCGGCTTTCTATGATTCATCGATGGCAGAACCGTCATGTGTATATCATAAGCTCGGTGAAGGCCAGTATGATCCTACTCCGTATCCTATCAACTAGTTAATCAATCATTATAGATCAGATATGAAAAAGATATTTTTCGCTGCAGCCGCTTGCCTCGCGCTTTTCGGCTGTAAGGAGCCTGAGATGATCATGGTTCCATTGCAGGATGCAATCGAGGTTACTCCAAGAAGCGTGACCTTCGAGGCAGAGGGCGGTACGGCCGACGTTATCGTATCAAGCACAGGCGAGTGGACTCTCACAGCTGCTGCCGAGTACGATTGGGTTGAGGCTTCAAAAGCTCAGGGTGTTGACGGTGATGTCATCACTTTCACAGTTCAGCCAAACCTTGAGGTTGACAAGAAGGCAGATTTCACTTTCGCAACAGGCGAGGAGGGTGCTGCAAAGTGCACTTTCTCAGTATTCTCATACGCAGGTGAGGCTCCGGCTCTCAACCTCGTATCAGATGCTTCAGTTAATTTCGGCTTTGAGGCTGGACAGCTCGAGATTCTCGTTTCTACAAACCAGAACCACTATCGTGACGTAGAGTACACTCTCTCAGAGGGTGCTGCCGAGTGGCTCGTTTACCAGGCAACTCTTCCTGGCGAGACTGAGGCTGACGCTAAGCTCTACTTCAACGTAACAGCTCTCGAGGGTCTTGCTGACCGTCAGGCTACTGTTACAGTTTCAGTTCCTGGTCTTACTCCAGTAGAGGTTGAGGTAGCTCAGTTCGCTAAGCACGTTCTTTCTACTACTGCCGAGAACTACACTGTCGCTGTAGAGGGTGAGACTATCTACATTCCTGTTACTGCAAACGTAGAGTACTCTATCACTATGGATGGTGCAGAGGGTTGGCTTACTTACGGCGAGGCTACAGAGCAGGGTGTTCCTTTCACTGCTGTTGCTCTCGAGGATGGCAAGCGTGCCGCTACAGTAACATTCGCTCAGACTGACGCTGTAGAGGGTGAGACTCCACTCACATGCACAATCCAGATCACTCAGGTTAACGCTCTCATCACTTGGGCTGCTGACATGACAGGTAACCGTCTCTTCCCTAAGTGGGATGGTGCTGCCGGCGGTATCGGAACATGCTCTCAGTTCACTCTCGAGACTCTTGTGAAATTTGATGACTTCAACAAGGCGTCTGGAAGCATATTTACCATCATGGGTATCGAAGGACAGTTCCTGCTCCGTATGGGAGATCTTGGAAATCCTCTCACCCGTCTGCAGGTAGCTACGATAAAAGGTAACTACAATGTGCCTGTAGACCTGGAGGCGAACAGATGGTATCATATTGCTGTGACATTTGACTCCGGACTGACAAAGATCTACTATGATGGCGTTCTGGTAGGAGAACACACCTTCTCATCATGGATAGGACCTCTCAGTAGCGTAAATCTTTCTCCATCTTGGAGCTATGAGCCTTCTGGCAACCGTTGCTTCTGGATGGGTTACTCATATGATGCAAACCGTGACACTCATGGTCTGATGACTGAGATCCGTATGTGGAAGAAGACTCTTACAGAAGAAGAAATCAATGCCGAGAACCACTTCTATGAGGTAGATCCAGCTTCTGAAGGTCTCTTCTCTTACTGGAAGTTCACTGAGGGTGAGGGCGCTACTGTAGCTGACAAGACAGCTAACGGCAACACTCTCTACGGTGAGACAGACATAACCAAGCAGTCTAACGGCGACAACGCTGGTCCTGCTGGTATCGAGTGGGTACAGGTTGCTCTTCCTGACAAGTAGTAGATAATTACTTCCGATTCAATATTGAGGCAGGTCCTTGCGGTCCTGCCTCTTTTTAAAATCAAGACAGATGTTCAAATATAGACACATAGCATTTGCGGCTGCGGTTGCATTCTTTGCTGCCTTGGCATGCAAGCCTGCGCCTATAGAACCGGAACCAATAGAACCGGAACCCGAAAAGCCTGAACTCAGGATTGATGCCCAGCCTCTTGAGGTGGGTACCAAAGGAAAGTCCTTCATTCTTGACCTGTACTGCAACCAGACAGTGACTGTAGAATCTACAGCAGACTGGTGCTCGTACAGTCTCATGCATGACGCTTCCATCAACCCTTCAGGCAGCCTCAAGATTACTGTTGCCGAGAACAAGACATCGGAGGTGCGTACCGCTCAGGTAACGGTAAGCGCACCGGAGTGTGAGAGTGTGGCCATAGAGGTGACCCAGGATCATCTCGTTCTCAATTCTGACAAGGAAATGACATCTTTCGCTCTCATGCGCAAGGAGAACAGTGCCCTCAAGAGCGACATAGTCTTCCAGTATGACCAGGCGGCCAAGACCTTCTCGGCGATGTATCTTTACTGGATCGAAGGCGACAAGCCAGAGATGCTGGTCCCTGTCTTCGAGACCAATGGAGACAAGGTGCAGGTGAATGGTACGGATGTCGTTTCTGGCAAGACCAAGGTGTCATTCGCTGAGGACTTTACATTGACCGTGGTCGCTGAGGATGGCAGTACGAATGACTATAATGTCGTTTTCAACTGTCCTCAGATCAACACAGAACTTCCTGTCCTTCACATGAAGCCTGACAGGCTCATCAACAGCAAGGACAACTATGTGGACACATATATCCAGCTTTACGACAAGACTCCTGAGTCAACAGGTACAGGCTGCTGGGACAGCGCCGAGAAAGGCAAGATCGAGATGCGCGGACGTGGAAACTCGACATGGGGACTTCCAAAGAAGCCATTCAGGATGAAGTTCACCGAGAAGTTCAGCCCTATCGGTTTTGACCACGCTAAGGAGAAGAGCTGGGTGATCCTCGCGCAGGATATGGACAAGTCCCTCCTGCGTACGCATCTTGCGTTCGAGTATTCCCGCGTCCTCTTCGATCCTACAGACAACTACCATCACGAGAAAGCGGTGCTTTTCACTCCTTGCTCGCGATTCATAAACGTCTACCTTACCGGTGACTACTATGACAGCTCGACAGGACGTACAAGATATATGGACGGCGAGTTCCTCGGAGTGTACCAGATGAGTGATCAGGTGCAGCGTGCGGACGGCCGTATAGCTGTCGACAAGCTTAAGGCTTCAGACGGTGCTGATCCTGAGAAGATCACAGGCGGATATGTGCTCGAGGCTGACCTCCACGAGGGTAATCATTACACCAGCAAGGGTATTAAGTTCACATACAAGTACCCTGAGGATGATGATTACGATCAGGCTCAGTACGATTACATCTCAAACTACCTGAATGAGGCTGAGAAGACTCTCTACGGAAGCAACTACAAGGATCCGGTAAACGGATGGCGCAAGTACTTCGACGAGAAGACTCTTGCCGATTATGTCATCATCAAGGAGTTTGTGGGTGACCTGGACGGATATACAAGTACATACCTGTACAAGCGCCGTGGCTGTGAGAAACTCTTCTTTGGTCCTATCTGGGACTGTGACAAGGGTTGGAATAACGACAAGCGCGTTCCTCACTACGAGTACCAGCCATTGGAAAGCCTCATGATACATGCCGGCTTCTGGATGCCTCCATATATAAGCAACGACTGGTTCCAGCGTCTCTGGACAGACGAGACATTCAGGGCGTTTGTGGCACAGCGCTGGGCGCAGAAGAAGGAAGAACTCAAGGCTGTCACTGACAAGGTGCTCACAGAAGTCCCTGCCGAGATGTCAAAGGCAATCGAGGCTAACTTCAAGGTATGGCCGTTCCACTACCAGTACAGCGGTGAGGCTAACATGCCTGCAAAGACGTATCCTGAAGAAATTCAGCGCATACGCGATCTCTCAGCAAGGCGCGAGGTGCTTCTGGACAGACTCTTCAACGAGTAGAATCAGAATCATAGTGAAATCTGAAACCGAACGACATTGCGAAAGCGGACCGAAGTCACCCGACTCCGGTCCGCTTCTTCATTATTCATTTGGCATGTTCCTATAACCCTCGCATTCCTCAGCACTGATTCCTAAAGCGCCCGCAATGGTCTCTACAGGAATTCCTGCAGCCAGCATCATTCTAACGGCTTCCGCTCTTCCCTCAGCACGTCCCTCAGCATGTCCCTCAGCATGTCCCTGGGCATGTCCTTCGGCTATGCCGTCTTCTCTTGCGGCGGCCAGTTCTCCGTTTCGTCTTTTCTCGTCGTACATATCCTTGTCGTATTGTTCTCGTTTCGTCTTGCTGAAATTACGTTAGGAACTCTAAAATTTACTGCAACTTCTCTATACTTTCTTTATCCAGTCCTGTAAACTGAGCTATCTGCTCGACAAGTATCCCTGCAGCAAGCATCTTCCTGGCCACTTCCATATTTGCTTCTTCACGTCCCTCTTCACGTCCCTCTTCACGTCCTTCGGCGTGACCCTGGGCAAGTCCTTCGGCTATGCCGTCTTCCCGGGCGGCGGCCAGTTCTCCGTTTCGTCTTTTCTCGTCGTACATATCCTTGTCGTATTGTTCTCGTTTCGTTTTGCTGAAACCGCCGATTGCAAATGCTTCCAGGAGGTCCTTGCATGGCTTTTCTCCAGCCCATTTCGGTGGCCTTTCCATCTTGCCTGAGTTCTTCAGCAGATACAGCAGCTTGTCCTCAAGCGTAACACACTCATCTTCAGCTTTGTGAAACCGTGTCAGCTCAGCAAAGATAATAACAATTGTCTCATCTAGCAAGTCGTGACATTCCTTTTCGCGGAACGTATATTCTGAAATATATCTGTCCTCCCAGTACTCCTTGTCCGGATGATCTATGTCCACGCCCATCAGCCCGATGAGATAGACAGGCGGGACATCATAATCAAATCCCGTCTTGTTCTGCCTGTCATATGCCCGGCTCGCATAGCTGACGCATCGCTTGAACCACGACCTCTCTCTGTATCTCTGCGTCTCCACGATGAACTTCGCGCCCGAGACATCACTGCACATGAAATCGTACTTGAATTCCTTG
>JBGVNX010000011.1:0-4614 GCA_045126075.1 Candidatus Cryptobacteroides sp. | reverse complement strand
TCATCACCGTCCAGTCAATCGGTTTCTTCACCGGCACACCACAGAAAGCCGTATGGATTGAAGGATTCCAGGGTATGCAGGTTTCGATAATAATACTGAAGCTTATCGGATCCATTACCTGCTTCTTTCTTCTTCTGGCATTCCTGTTCAACTCCATCAAGGCACAGAAGGACGGAGTACTGTTCCCACGAAAGAATATAGGCTTATTGTTCGGTCTGGCCGCAGCCTCATTCATAACTTTGCTCTGCAGTGGCAACATGCACATAGTGATGGGAACCAGGCAAATAGAACTTGGATTCACAGAACTCTTTGTCCCAATAATCATATGTATCGTTGCCCTCATATACAGAAATGCCGTGCAGGTCAGCGAAGAAAACAGTCTTACAATCTAATTTAAGAATATGAAAACAAAATTCAACATATTATGTGTCATCCTAGGAATCGCAATTGTCTTCGGATGGGTTGTAGATTACAGTACTGACAGAAAGGCCTTTTCTGTTTCCTTCAATCAGGGACGCGAATCTGCCAGAGAATTCGACACTGACAGTAACGGCTGTATGATTTCTAACAAGAATATTCAAGAGTGGTACTATGCTGACATCGTTGCAAAGGACTACCACGTTCAGACGGACAGCATCTACAACCATAAGACAGGGAAATATGATCAGATGGTTCTGGAAGAGGTAATCATCAGGACTGAGCCGAAGACCGATAAAGAGCAAAGAATCTATAATATCCTCGGTCCACTCACAGCTATAGCTTATCTGATCTGTATGGGATATTTTTGGTTCATGCTGATATTCTGCATTATCTCAGTAAACAAAAAGGAATTATTCTCTGAAGGACTTGAGTGCAGATTCACCAGAATGGGTATATGTCTCATAATAGCCTATGCATCACAATGGATCCTTGAAATATTCGGATATTTCTGGACAAAGAACCATATTTCTTTGGAACATTATGACATCGTGATAGACGGCCCGAACTGTTACTTCCTCTGCTTCGGAATCGGCATGATCATAGTATCCGAGCTTTTCAAGATGGCACGAGCATATAAGGAAGAAAACGAAATGACTATCTAAGAAGGAGGAAATATGCCAATCATAGTAAACGTAGATGTAATGCTGGCCAAGAGGAAGATGTCCTCCGGAGAGTTGGCCGAAAAGGTTGGAATCACTCAGGCTAACCTGTCGATCCTCAAGACAGGCAAGGCCAAGGCCGTGCGCTTCTCTACCCTGTCCGCCCTCTGCAAGGCCCTGAACTGCCAGCCGGGAGATCTTCTGGAGTATCAGCCGGGAGACGAAAACGAAAACGACGAGCAATAGACATTCCCCAATATAAATAAGCACGGCCATAGAATGCGAAAAACAGTAAATGCGATGTAGTACTTTTATGGTCGTGTTTCGTCTTATATAAAAAACGAGCGTGGTTTGTGGCATGAAGTATGCACAATGCTGTGCTCATATCAACTAAACATACCGGACTTAATGAAACGCATCTCCCTACTGATGTGCACAATACTCTTTGTGCAGACACTTTCCGCGCAGGTACTCAATTATGATATGATTGAGCGTAATGCAAACACCAATGTAAAGCTTACCCTTAAGGATTCCAAGTCTTCAAAGCCGATATCATGGGCCTCGGTGTACCTTATCCCCGCCGGTGACACCACGATCACCCATTTTGCCTTATCTGACGATAAAGGTGATGTCCTCTTGAAGGAAGTGCCTGTCGGCAAATATGAACTCAATGCAGAAATCATCGGTTACAATCCCCATAAGAAAGTCTACAGTATCAAGCCCCATTGGGATGCATATGACCTTGGCATCATCAAGATGGACGAGAATGCAGAATTTCTTGATGCAGCGTCTATTTCCGCAATCGGAAATCCTGTGACGGTAAAGAAGGATACCATAGAGTTCAATGCGTCGTCATTCAGGGTCGGAGAAAATGCAATGCTTGAAGACCTGATAAAGAAGATGCCGGGTATGGAGGTATCTGAAGACGGCACGGTAACCCTGAACGGAGAGAGGATAGACAAGATAACAGTCGGTGGAAAGACATTTTTCTTCAACGACCCCACTGCTGCTCTGAAGAACCTTCCTGCAAAGATTGTCGATAAGATCAAGGTTATAGATAAGACCAAGGATGAGGCAGCCGGCTCGGGTGTTGTCAGCAAGGACGACAAGGAGAAGGTTATGGATGTCGAACTGAAGGAAGAATATACTGAAGGGTGGTACGGAAACGCAAAGCTTGGAGGTGGAGCCACGATGAATCCAGACAATGGTAACTCTCTTATAGACGACAGAGGACTCCTTTACAACGGCAACGCAATGGTTACCGGTTACACTGAGAAGGATCAGATCATATTCATAGGAAATGCATTCAATGCAATCGAGCCTGGAGCAGATGTGGCATACTACAGCAACGGAAGCACAAGCGGTGATTTCAGCAGCCTTGGCGGTCTCAATTCGACAGCTCAGGCGGGAGTCAATTACAATACGTCCCGTATCAAGGATATGGAAAGCACTCTCAGCGTGAACTACAAGAATAATGGCAAGGTAGACAAGAAGGTGTCTTCAAGGACGACATTTCAACCGGAAGGAGCGGATGTGCTGACTGATGGTTCATATGATGCAACAGGAAGTCAGAATCAGGTCAGTGCTTCAATGGAAATCAAGTCAAAGGAAAATGATAAATACTATCTCTATGTCATGCCTAGCGTCGGCTACGCATCTGAGTCCGTCAGCACGGCAAATACGTCCTTGACAAGTTCTGATGGTGCACAGATCAACTCTTCGGAAGCTTCTACGATTTCGTCAGGAAACAATATATATACAAATAACGCTGTATATTTCGGCTTGAAGGAATTAGGAAAGAAACATCGTTCCCTTTATTTCGGAGCGCAGTACTCATTAAACACATCAGACAAGAATTCTCACGAAATCTCAGCCTTGAACAGTCTTGGTCAGAATATAGTAAAGGATTTGTTTTACAAAAGCGACCTGAACAATACTGCCGGTGGTATTTCGATGACTTATAGTGAGCCACTTGCAAGCAAGTGGGTAGCGGAAATAGGAGCACAGACCAAGTATTATAGAAACAAGAACTTCAGGAACGCAACCAATCCTGATGGAACATATAATGACTACTATTCATCAATGAGTGATAACCGCTATATCAGCAACCGTGGTGCTTTGACTGTGCAATATGGCAATGACACGACCACAGTTCAATTCGGTATTATGGCTGATGTCGTACAGAATGAGATCAAGGCTAAGTCTATGGGAGTTGAAACCATAACGGGCAAGGGTGAATGGCTAGTAAATGTCTCTCCATTCGTTTACTACAATTACGAAAAGGAAGGGATTGACCTTAGTTTGTACTATACTGGAATGGAAAACAGGCCTAATGCAACCTCAATGAGTCCATCTCTGAACATATCCAATCCCGTACAGATCACTGCTGGAAACATATATCTTAAGCCACAGTATACTCATCATACCCACGTTTCATTAAGCACCAACAACCGTGAAACCTTCTCATTCTTCTCAATGTATCTGAGTGGACAGATGACAACAAGAAGCTCAGTTCAGGCTAGCTGGATGGATGCCTCTGGAGTGAGATATGCCATACCGGTCAACTCAAAGAAGCCGCAATCAAATGCATATATATATCTTTCCTACAGCCGGCCGGTCACTAAGGACAGACAACTGACATTCCAGGTCAGTCCGTTTGCAAATTTCACCGGTGGAACAAGTTATCAGGCCACATCTAGACTGGAAGGACTTGACTTGCAATCCTTCGATTACAATTCGTTTATGGAAGATTTCTGGGGTGATGCCAGCGGGGACAGATTCTACAGCGGCCAGAGCGGATTTGCAGAAAGCCGAACGAATACATTGATATGGGGCGGCGATTCAAAACTTAAGTACAGTATTGAAAAACTTGATGCCAACCTCACATACAGTATGTCAAACAGGGTGTCAAAATATTCACTGGACCCTACAGCCAACATCAACAACTGGACTCATGACATCAAGACCGATATATTGTACCGTCCTGGTAAAGATTGGGAAATAGGCACAGACCTGTCATACAGATTCTATCGCGGATTTACCAATGGATTTGGACAGCCGGAATGGAGATGGAATATGCAAGTAAACAAGAGTATCAAGTCAGTGACCCTTGGGTTGAAGGTCGCAGATATACTCAACCAAAGCAGGAATATGCGAAGAACTGTTTCGGCTGAATATGTCGAAGATACATACAGCAATATCCTCGGTCGCTTCTTCCTTTTCAGTGTGTCATTTAACTTCGGTAAAATGAACGCCAAGAAGAACAGCAATGTCGAGGGAGCCATGTGGAATATGAGGTAATGGTGCAAAAAACAGTTGGTAAACCTGCATAAAAACAGTTGGTGGCAACAAGCAAAAAATGAGCAGCCTTTTCCCAGAGCTGTTCATTTTTTGTCTTGTAGCAGACGGCTTTGCTTATGGCCGTCTGCGGTGCCTTGCAGAAGGTTATTCTTTCTTCTTCTTTTTCTCATTGTTGAAGTGAAGATACCATTTAACAAAAGCCTGTTGATGTTCAAAAGATAGCCCTCGATGTATT
>JBGVNX010000010.1:0-115713 GCA_045126075.1 Candidatus Cryptobacteroides sp. | reverse complement strand
ACGTATTTTCCTTTATGCATATGCCATTCTACGTTAGTCTGGCAAAGATAATTTCAAATCGGCGCGCGCCAAAAACCTCTGTAACTACCTAACTTTCAATATTTTCAAAGAACTTTTATGATTTTTTACCGGACACTAATGATATATTATAATATATATAATAATATTCGATATTGATATTATAGGTCTATATCTTTATTTATATAGCGAAAAAGTCGTTGAAAGTCAATGTTTTATGTTTGGTTTTTGTTTCATAGCTTTGTCTCGATATCAGCAAATCCCGGGATGAAAATTATGGCTTGTGAAAGCTGGAAGTGTAACAAAAACTATTCGAATTATGATTAAATTTAAGAAGTACAGTTCTATTGAGAACCATTTTTATAAGGATTATCTGGACCAGGTAAGGGAACAGGTACCTGCTGATATGCAGTGGGTGGTCCAGGAGAAGGTACACGGTACCAATACCAGCTTCCTCTGTGACGGTAATGATGTGAAGTTTGCCAAGAGGACCTCTATTCTGGGTGATGATGAGAAGTTCTATGATTATCAAGAAATCTTGGAAGAATATCGTGACAAGGTGATGTCCCTATACCATAGGGTCTGCCAGTTTCATGAGGGCGTAGAATCCATTTCTGTGTTTGGAGAGCTTTGCGGTGGAGTATATCCACATCCTGATGTCCAGCGCATCGGTCGCCTGACTTTGATTCAGAAGGGAGTGTTCTACACTCCAGGTCACGAGTTCTATGGATTTGATATCTATGTGTTCACCAAGGATGGCGGATACTACCTTTCTTTAGACGAGACCAATGCACTCTTTGAAGCAGAGGGATTCTTTTATGCTCGTAGTCTCTTCACTGGTTCACTTGATGACTGCCTGAAGCATCCTAATCAGTTCCAGTCAAAGATCGCAGAGTGGCTAGGTCTCCCTGCAATTGAGGATAATGTCTGCGAGGGTATTGTGATTCGTCCAGTGATTCCATTTTATCTGAGGACTGGCAGCAGGGCTTTGATCAAGAGCAAGAACGAGAAGTTCGCTGAGAAGAAAAGCGTCAAGAGACGTAACAAGCAGTTGGAGCAGCTGGTGGAGTACAGCAAGGAACTCACAGAACTGCTTGGCCTGCTTGATCCTTTCATCAACGAGAATCGTCTTGCTAATGTTGTCAGCCATATCGGAGAGGTGCAGATTCCTCGTGATCTTGGTAAACTGATCAAGGAGATGTCGTACGATGTGGTTGAAGACTTCCTCAAGGAACACTCGGCATTGTATAATGTCATTGATAAGTCTGAGCTCAAGATCTTCAACAAGGAGTTGAACAAGATGGTTTCTGCACTTGTCAAGAAAGTATATATGATAGTACATTAAGATAAAAAGCGACTCTTGCAAATTCTGCAATTCTCGTTCAAAGTATGTGAGAGCCGCCAATTCAAAAGAAAAATATTATGAAGAAGAAAGAATTCAAAGTATTGGTGATGAATCCCAATACTCACATGTTTGAAACATATGATATACTGCCATTCTTAAGGATTATATGGGAGGATTGGCCATATGATGTCAGTTTTGAGTGTGGTTATGTTAAGGTTAAAACCAAAGAGAGTTTAAAGATATGGGTACAGAATAAATCATTATGTCATTTTTGGACAAATAAGGAGTTTGAATTCCTTATGGCCCCAAGTGAATTCGGATCTTATAAATGGAGGGTTGATTTGAAGGCGCTGGTTAAGACTGACCCCGACAAGAAGAAATGCTCAGAAGATACAATACTTACAAAGGTAGATACTAAGGAAATGATACAAGTAAGTGTGCATGATCAGGTAAAAATGAATATTGATATAATTACGGATATCCTTTATGATGAGTTTTTTTGCTAAATCGGATATGACAGGCTTAAGAAATTTGTGGTTACTCTTTGGAGGGGTGCATTTTTGCAAATTCGCCAATCGCGATTGCCGAATTGAAGCGATTGTTTCCAAAATGGAAATCCTATCATAGAGAGTTTCTGATACGGTAATTGCAGAATATGCAAGAGCCGTGCGGAATACTCAAATAGATGCGCCATTTTCAAATGGAGAATTGGTGCCGGAAATGGAAATTAAAGAAATTTTGATTACCGCACAGAGTGGCGTCAGAGGCCTTTCTGAGGAGTAACATTGCATAAATATCGTCGCCAAAGAATCCCGCATTTCTTTGGCGACGTTGCGCTAAAAAGGACCATTCCCTTCGTTTTGGGCCCATGTCTTCAAAGTTTTACCTGATTCTTTGAAGACGATCTATGATGGCCATCAGGGGCTTGAGGTCTGTGATGTTTCAGCTGGCGGTTGGCTGTTATTCCAAGTACCTTACAGCAATTCCCTGAGACTTGGCGTAGGCGATTTCGCTGCGGGTGCTTTCGCCGATGTATCCGCCGACATTGATGACGAAGATCTCGTCAGCCATGTCGATCTTGCGTTTGTGCATGTCGTCAAGCATGGCCTTGGTGCCTTCCGTCCATACCTCATCGTCTCCGCTGTGACCGAACAGACCCACAGAGATTACGATATTTCCTTCAAGCGTCAATCGCTTCTGTGCTTCAAGATATTGCTCCTTGAACTTCGTGCTGCCGCAGAGGGTTATTACTTTGTATTTGCCGACCATGGGGATGTTTTTATGTTCTCAAAAGTAATGAAAATTTGACACTCTTTATCCTCTCATCGTTAAGGTGCTTAAATCCTTTGCCATTCTCGCTGTTAATTTCTATCTTTTTGATGCCGTTTTCTTTTGTGCTTCAAAATGGCGCAAATCAAGTGTAGTTTTGCGTTTGATTTCCGTGGCTATTTCTGTGTCATTTAATTGTTAAGTTGGGATGCATTGACACTAAGATGTTTATGAGCAAACTGTTTACAATTGCTATATTTGTATGTTCTTATAGATGAAGATATGGAAGTTCAAGACAATATAATTTCTCTGGAGGATGAGTTGTTCTCCTTTGACCGGTATTTTGAAGCGAATAGCAGATGCGTGCTGTCTGCCCCATTTGGTGAAGGTAAAAGTTTCTTCCTTTATGAGTTCATAAAAAAGAAGAGTAGCGATTATGATTTCATTACTCTATATCCTACGGGTTATCAGATTTGTGATAATAAGGATGTCTTTGAATATATTAAGAGAGATATTCTGTTGGCATTGCTTGCTTTAGAGCCGGAATTACTGAATGCTATGGACAAGACGGATGCTGCAATAATTTGGGAATCAATTTCTGAATGTCGTGAAGATATTGTATCATGTCTGCCTGAAATCAATATTGGTGTTCATGGTACTGCTGGCTTCACAATCTCTACGGCAAATATTGTAAATACGGTATGTAAAGTTGTCGTAAAATGTAAGAAGAAAAGGCGTTTCGGAGGAAACCCTATCAAAGATTATTTCGATAGTTTTGAACATAATAAAGGGAGTTTATATGAATTCAATCCTATTTCCAATATGATTTCATCTTTGATAGCGGCTAGGAAAAAAGGATCGGAATCATCTAATCCAAGAAAGGTTGTTCTTGTGATAGAAGACTTGGACCGTATGGACCCAGAACATATATTTCGAATTTTAAATGTTTTCTCAGCTCATTTTGGGGATGATCTGGATGAGGATTTCTCTCGTAATAAGTTTGGCTTTGATAAGGTCTTGCTTTTATGCGACTATGATAATATCAAAAACATATATCATCATTTGTACGGGGCGGATGCGGACTTTTGCGGATATATGAGTAAATTCGTTGCAAAAGGAGTCTTCCAGTATAGCCTGAGGTCAAGGGTTAAAGAGTATATGGTGTCGTTGCTGCCGAGGAATCTCAAAGAAAATTTCCCTACGATAATCGGAGTTGTAACTGATAAGATTTTTGATAAAAATGGCAGTTTAAGAAATGAGAATTTGAGAACAATAAAAACGAAGTTTCTCGAATTTAAAAAGTCCATTATAGTCAATAACTTTTACTTTATGCAGCCAAACATCGGAGCTTTTATTAAAACTGATAGAATTGAATTGATTAATTTGTGGGCTCTATCTAGAATGTTTAATATCGACCTTTCTGCCTTACTGGAACAGAGCGCAAAGCAATATAGCGGGCATGAATTATACCGTCTATGTTGGCCGTTCATTATCGTAAAAGACAACAACTTGCCGACCTTCCAACCAATTTATTATACAGAGAATTCGGAGGAGTGCTTAAACGGCCATAGGGAATTTATTGTTGAACATAAGGATCTTGAAATTACTAATATAAGGCATGACAATTATTATCGTCAGATAGCAGAATCTTATTTGAAAGAAGTGTATGACTTTATTAAGCAATGTGAAATGTATATAGGATAATTGAAATAAAGTGCAACATTTGTTTCACTTTGTTTCTTTTTGTACATTTGTCAAATAAAGACAACTCCTCGAGCAAGGTTATTCAATAGATTATGTTATTTGCTGATAAAATTCGTTCTCTGCGAGAAGAGAAGAAGATGTTGCAACGTGAACTCGCAGCAGCATTATCCGTCGACACACCTATGTATAGCCGTATTGAGAGAGGTGAAAGGCCAATTAAAAGAGAACAGATTAAGATTCTTGCAGACATTCTCTGCACTGACGAATCCGAACTTTTGAAATTATGGCTAGCGGATCAAGTTTCTGCATTGCTTAACGGAGAAGAAGATATTATTAATGATGTTTTGGATATTGCAAAAAGCGGTATGGGGAATATGGGTAAGAAGAAAAAGGAGATTAAATTCATAGATCTATTTGCAGGCATCGGAGGATTCCACTATGCTATTGAAAGCATAGGTGGAGAATGTGTTTTTGCAAGCGAATGGGACAAGAACGCTAGAATCACATACGAAGCGAACTTCAAAGAGAGGTCTCCGTGGCTATTTCAGATTGATGAGGATGGAAATATGCCATATTTCAATGGTGATATCAATGATGCTGATCCAAATCTGATACCTGACTTCGATGTTCTTTGTGGCGGATTTCCATGTCAGGCATTTTCAATTGCAGGACTTCGCAAAGGATTCGAGGACACGAGAGGCACCCTCTTCTTTAACATAGCAAACATCGTCCACCATAAGATTTTGCAAGGTAAAAAGCCGAAAGTTCTTCTTCTAGAAAACGTCAAGGGACTTAAGAGCCACATGAAAGGGCAGACTCTCAAAACCCTCTTGAATGTCCTTGAGAATGATCTAAATTATAAGGTAAAGATAGAAGTCCTAAATGCGAAATATTTCGGAGTTCCTCAAAATAGAGAACGACTATTCTTTGTTTGCTGGGATAGAGAACAAATTCCTGTTGATGATTTTAATTTTCCGCTGGGTTTGGACTCAAAACTTAAGCCTATTTTTGAGAAAGAAAAATTGGACAAATGCATCCCAACAAAGGTGAGCGATATATTTGAACCTAAAGCAACCTTACCAGAGAAGATGACTATCAGCGACAGGATGTGGATTGGTCATCAAGAACGCAAGAAACGAAATAAGGAAAACGGAAAAGGATTTGGATATTCTTTATTCACAGATGATAGTGTATACTGTAGCACAATCTCGGCTAGATATTGGAAAGACGGCAGTGAGATTCTCATAGATCAGTCTGCAGAAGGAAAGAACCCTCGCCGTCTAACCCCTGTGGAAGCGGGCAGATTACAAGGTTATAAGATTATTGGCTCTGGATGGGAAGACGAGAAGGCTGCTAATAATCAGAATAATAAAAAGGGCATTCCGGAAATGAAGATAGTAGTTTCACCAAAAGAGGCATACCATCAATTCGGGAATAGCGTTGCCGTACCTGTTGTAAAAACTATTGCAAAAGAAATCTATAACCAACTGTTGTCATATGTTGCCAAATCTTAATGAATTAGTAACCCCTATCGCAGAGAAGATAGAAAGGTTTAAAATGTTGGATTGTGCATTACCAACATCATTTACATCAACTGTATCAACTATCAATCGGGATAGCGTACAGTTCGGAAACAGCTCATCGTGCGTTACAAATAGAAATGGGCAGCGTATATTCTTGAGTAACAATTGGTTTTATATAGCAGCTATACTTGCACCATTACATGAGCCCTTTTATCAA
This sequence comes from Candidatus Cryptobacteroides sp., assembly GCA_045126075.1. GTDB lineage: Bacteria > Bacteroidota > Bacteroidia > Bacteroidales > UBA932 > Cryptobacteroides. The sequence continues at coordinate 109,637 of JBGVNX010000010.1, read as the reverse complement.
TATAAAAAGTTGCTTAACCAAATTGTTGACAAGGAAGTCTTAAAACAGTCTGACTCAGAAAGAATAAGGTTAGCAGTCAATAGTAGGACAGATATTGATAAACAGGATAAAGAATACCTTCTTAAATTCGCATTAGAACCATTATGGTGGAATGGCGGAAACTCAAGTACTGGAGGTAAGACTTTGGACCGCAATGATGCCCTCGTATCAGCCGTACTATCAATTGCGAAACTCGTCAATGCTTCTCAGTCTTACGTGGCCACTCTTTGGGAATTTTTTGGCGAGCATCCGGAATATGCATCATTACTAAACGAGGCTTCTGATAATATCTTGAGTAATTCAGTATCATCTGCAAAGACTATTTACGCAAAAGAGAGTAAACAAACCATCTTCTTCGGCTCTCCAGGAACCGGTAAATCATGGACAGTGCAAAATAATGTTTTAAAAGATGTAAAAGACGAGTATATCTTCAGAACAACGTTCCATCCTGACACTGATTACTCAACATTTGTTGGTTGTTATAAACCTATATCTAAATATAGTTCTTGGGGTGATCCAAATATCTCAGAAGCTAAATTGCTTGATATCTTCATGAGAACTGAGGTTGAGACTTTATATAAAGGTTCCATAAAAGCGAGATACTGGTATGAGGCCCTTATTCATGCCGAAGACCTAAGACGCTTAGGAATAGATGCCCAAACATTATCTCAAAAATTGAAGGATAAAGGTTTTGCTAGTACTGCATATACGAATGAATTGACTTCTGGTATTTTCAAAATATATGATTGGTTAAAGGAAAATTCACTAATAGGCTCAAATACTATTTCATACAATTTTGAGCCGCAGGTGTTTACTCTAGCATATATCAAGGCTTGGCAGAATCCAACCGAGCAGGTTTATCTTGTCATAGAGGAGATTAATCGTGGTAACTGTGCCCAGATATTTGGAGACCTTTTCCAGCTGCTTGACCGCAAGAAAGGAGTATCGGAATATCCAGTAAAGGCTGAAACTGCTCTTGCTGAATATCTGTCCAGCGTTCTTGAAGGAGATGCTGCAGAAGGAATACGCGATGGTAAATTGAGTCTCCCTGCAAACTTGAACATTATCGCAACAATGAACACATCCGACCAGTCTCTCTTCCCTATGGATAGTGCATTCAAGAGAAGATGGGATTGGAAATATATTCCTACAACTCCGCCTGCTGATAAGAGCAGGACAATGGAACTTTCGTTCAAGGATAAGACAACCACCAAGTACGGCACCACTATAGATGCCGGTGACTACGAATATGATTGGACCGAATTCCTTGAGAAGATAAACGAGAAGATACAGAACGCAACACACTCAGACGACAAACAGCTTGGATTCTGGTTTATCAAGACTGAAGAAGACGCAGAAGAAATCACAATCTCATCATTTGTCTCAAAGGTTGTGTTTTATCTTTGGAACGACGTGTTCAAGGATATGGGTGCAAAAGACAGCAATCCGTTTACAATCAAAGTTGATGGGAAGAATGCCGTAATGTCCTTCAACTCATTCTTTGAAATGAACTCTTTTGGACAGATTGTAGAAAATATCGGCGTATTGCACACATTCCTGCGAAATGTAGGTGTAGAACCCAAAGTAAAGAAAGCAATAGCTGATGCCCAAGATGCGGCTCAGGCAAAAGAAATGACAGAAGAAGCATAACCAATGAAAATCCTGATTGAAGGACATAGTTACCAGCAATCTCACGTAGAAGATATATGCGGAGATTTTGAAACTGCCGAGAATGGCTGCATCAAAGTCTCCAAGGTAGGTTATTTCTTCAATTCCACCATTGGCGATTGTGTCATCTGTCTGCCAAAGGTAATCAAGGACCACGGAAAAGAAACATATCTTGGAGGGATTTCCGCTGAAGATATAGTTGACGCATTCTCATCAGGAAGTCATTTGAACGACACTCAAAGAGAGTTCGTACAGAACTTCAGCCTATGGTCATATCGCACAATTTCCACTTTTGCCCGACTCAACGCTGATAGTTCCATTGTCTGCAGAAGCGACTCTTCAGCATTCTCCAATTCTGAAGATTCCGTGTCAGGGACTTTGCTTGACGTGATTTTCGCTATCATAGAGTTTTACAACCGCAACAAAGACTACTTTATGTACATCATAAAGAACCTCCATAGCGGTTATGATAGAATCAACTGGCGCAAAACCATCTCGCATAAAATCCCTATTCTTCAGGACGGAAGCCCCATCTATGTTGATGTTATCAATCGTAAGAAGCAGATCAACTTCGACGAGGAACTGATGGTAATCTTCTACTCTATCTTGAATTACATATCTGGCAACCTCGGCATTATGATTCCTGTAGAGTGCAATTACGATCTTATCACAGGAGCCCAATTCGAAGCATATATGGAGGGCTTGGGTGAAACCCGCCTTAACGCCATCAAATACAAATATTTTTCCGACAAAGACCTTAAACTCTGGAATCTGTGCTACGCATTCTTCCAGAAAACCTCCGGCATACAATCATCAAATGGCATTTCTGATTTTCTTCTGATAGGGTCATTTGAGATAGTGTTTGAGTCAATGATTGATGCCCTCATCGGTGACCCCGACCTTAGCTGCATAAAGTCAATGAACGACGGAAAAATCATCGACCATATCTTCAGATATCACTCGCCTATCGATGGTAAAGACATTTACTACATCGGAGATAGTAAATACTACGCCATTGGTGCTGAAATAGGTGATGAATCCATCTACAAGCAGTTCACCTACGCCAAGAACATCATCCAGTACCACTTCAGTGGCAAACTGGAAACTTCTGGCTATAGAGATACGCTCACTGAAGGGTACAATTTCACCCCGAACTTCTTCATCAGTGCATACATCCCTGACGAACTGACATACGAAAACACAGAGCTTAACCCACGTGAGGTAAACGAGAAGAAGCACAGGATGTCTCACTTTGAGAATCGTCTCTTTGACAGAGACACCCTTTGGCTCACCCACTTCGATATAAATCTGCTCTTCGTTATGATGCTCTATGCACAGGACGACTCTGCAGAACAATCTGCCTTCAAAGCAGAATTCAAGTCAAACGTCCGGAAAGCATTCTGGGCAATCTTGACTTCTAAATACGACTTCTATAAAGTCGTGCCACATTCAGGTAACATAAAAAACTTCGTTAAAGAGAACTTTATGCTCCTTAACGGAAAGATATATACTTCCATTGATGGCAGTCTTATTCTTGCGCTTGAAAGAGCATGCAAAGAGAACAACAAAGAGATTTCAAAGGAATTATCTATAGTGGCAGATTTTATCCCGACATCATTATCGGCTATAATAAACTAACGATTAGGACCTCCATATGAATCGAATCATATTAGTTGGTAATGGCTTTGATTTAGCTCATAACCTTCCTACTAGTTATAAAAACTTCAACGACTGGTATTGGGAGCGAGTCATGAGAGAGCTAATGTGGTGCCATAGCAAAACATTAGATACGCTTTTGTGTAAAATCAAGTTGGATAAAGTCACATCACATACATGGCATAGCTGGTCTTATGATATAGGTTTGATACATGGCATGAGGACATTGCTGGAGGCAAAAGAGTATCTGTTTCAGCATAAAGGCAATTACATATGGGAAATGCATCCCCTGTTTGAGCAAATACAATCGTCGTTAGATGACTGCAACTGGGTCGATATAGAAAATGAATACTATAAACTGTTAGTGTCTTATACGACTGACAAAAGCGGGCACTCTACTCCAGAAATACTGAATGCAGAGTTGAGTATAATCAGGGAGTTGCTGATAGAGTATCTCGAACTTGTTCAGAAGCAGGGGCAAAGTGGCGCTCTAACAAACGATTTGCTGAGAGAACTAATTTTGGGTCCTATCCGAGGCAGAGACATTTCAATATCTGCAAAACAAAACTGGATACGCTTCGTTCATTATAAATATAGGACCTATATTGAAGACTATCCATCATTTGTTGAGAATTTGAGTATCTTCAAATCAAATATCAGAGAAGTCAAACTCTTCAATGACAAATATGCTGAACAGATTGAGCACATGGGCATTGATAGCGTAAGCGACTGCGATATCCCTGATGATTTAGTTCGTCCGGAGAAAATACTTTTCCTGAACTTCAACTATACTGATTGGTCGGACCAATATATCCCTGATGATGAATCCCGGTTTTTCATTAATCACATACATGGATCCCTTTCAAAGCCGGAAAGTATAATATTCGGTTATGGTGACGAACTGGATAAGGACTATGAAGGGCTAAAGAATCTAAACAATAATGAGTATCTGCGTAACATGAAATCCACAAAATATCTTGAAGCAGATAACTATCGCAAGTTATTATCGTTTATAGATTCTGCACCATTTCAAATATACATAATGGGGCATTCGTGCGGAAACTCTGACAGGACTCTGCTAAATACTCTTTTTGAGCATGACAATTGTGTGTCTATAAAGCCTTTCTTCCATAGAAAAGATGATGGTTCAGACAACTATCTCGACATTGTTCAAAACATTTCTCGCAACTTTACCGATATGAAGAAAATGAGAGACCGAGTTGTCAACAAGACCTATTGTGAGCCATTGCCACAACTAAAGAAAGCCGTCGAGGATAACAAGTAGCCATGGCAGACAAATTAAACACCCAACAGCGGCATCACTGCATGTCCCGTATCCGTGGCAAGAACACCAAACCGGAGATTCTGGTTCGGAGGGGATTGCATGCTCGTGGATTCAGGTTCAGATTGCAAGATAGGAATCTGCCGGGAAGGCCGGATATAGTGCTGCCAAAATATGGTGTTGCCATAATGGTAAACGGATGCTTCTGGCACGGGCATAAAGGATGTCGATATGCGACTAAACCTAAAACAAATATTGAGTTCTGGGAAACAAAGATTGCTAGGAACCGGCATCGGGATGAGGTGACGACAGCGCATCTGGAGGCATTGGGCTGGACTGTGATAACGGTGTGGGAGTGTGAGTTGCGAGGAAGGCTTGAGAGTAATACCAGACTTGATAAGTTGGCAGATGAAATTCGTTTTATTGGTGAAAGTAAGAAACGGCAAGAAGCGGTGAGACAACAGAATAGATCTGTGACAAAGAAGCTGAGAGAAGAGATTCTTCATCGCCAGGCACAGTTAGAGGCTGAGATTGACCTGTTGTTCCCGATCCCAACAAGAATCAAGAAAGCTTCTTTGGAAGAATAATTGCATGCGTTGTTTTGATAACTAGAACGTCTAAAGAAAATATCTAATGGAGCTAATCAAGAAAGAAATAGATTCTGCATCATCTGAACAGCTGAGCGCATTTCATACTTGCGTGAGCGAATTGGTTAAGCCCGTATCGGAGAGGTACATATATCATTATACCACGATTGAATCATTGTTCCATGGACTCCTTTGTGATTCAAAAAAGCAGATATGCTTGTGGGCTTCAAATGCGTTGTATATGAATGATACAAAAGAAATTCAGACGGGATGTGAATTCATGTATCATTTATTAGAGGATAATTTTGTGGAAATTAATGAAGAGAAGGGACTGGATAATTTAAAGGATGTTGTGTCGGATTATTTCTTGTCGTCATTCTCATTGAGGCGGGATTCTTTGTCGATGTGGAGAATGTATGCAAAGAATGCAACCGGTGTATCATTGTGTTTTGATGTTGATCTGTTAAGAGAAAACACTCGGGGAGAGTTCCTCAAATCTGTCTATCTGACAGAAGATATCGAGCAAAGTATTCGTGATTGTTTGCGGGAGGTGAACGTAAAGAAAATTTCTCAAGATGAGATTCTTATAATATTGATCGTTTCCCTGATAGCTTTGAGTAAGGCCGACAATAAAGAGGAAGTGTTGGCTCGGCTATATCCATATATGAGATTGGTGACCGCCTTGAAACATAAAGCTTATATTGATGAGGATGAAGTGCGACTGGTCCTTGTAGCTGGAGAGGCTGATAGGAAGTTCCGCTTCAAGGATAATAAGTTTATTCCTTACATTGAACAGTATTTCCCAAAAGAGGCCCTGACGGAAATAATCGTCGGCCCTAATAATGATATGCCAAGAACAGTGTATTCATTGGAAACATACTTGAAACATATTGGTTTTGATCATGTTAAGGTGACTGCTTCTGACATTCCATATAAAGATTGATATATGAACGAACTAGTTGACTTTGGCTTCCTGGCTGCGAAGGTGGCTGCAATCGGAAATGAGAAAGCGAAGATGGCTGTTGATGGCGCTTCGCTGGCATATAATGTTGTTCAGATAAACAGATTTCGATCGATGATGACGGAACTGTATCAGATCAGTAATTATATTGCCTTTAATGCTAGAGTGAGAGGATATTGTACCCAGCAGGAGTATGATCTGGTGATGGAATGTCAACGTCAGATCAATGACTGCCAGAATCATATAAGCAAGCACGGCGTGATGTCTATTATTGATGGGGTGTCTTTGTTGGTGGGTATAATGAACTCGTTTGACAAGAGGTAGAATATGAGTATATAGTTTTGATCGGAAAGGAAACTTCCCTTTATGCGTTAATTAGAATTATTAGGCTATATTTGCTGATAGAAATTTATTGAGTATGATAGAGAATGTTATCATAAAGAATTTCAAGTCGATCAGAGACTTGGAGTTGCCATTGACCAATCTGAATGTCCTGATTGGCTCAAATGGTGTGGGAAAGAGTAATTTCATCTCATTCTTTGAGATGGCTAAGGCTATCTTCGAACAGCGTTTCGGCAGTTATACCTTGGACAAGGGAGGAATCGATAATCTTCTGTATCGTGGTCGAAAGATCTCAAAAGAGATGTATGGCCTGATGGATTTTAAGAATACTAATGCGTTCTTTTTTACATTGAAGCCGGCTCAGTCAAATAAGGGATATATTGACAATACTGGAGATTTTTTTAATAAACGCGGGGAAAGTACTAAAGATTACTTAGGTCAATGGCATAGAACCTTTTGGGACTCAGCGGTAGAGGAATCTAATCTTATGGGAAAGATGTATGGCCGGGCATATTATCTGAATTCATATCTCAGAAGCTTTACCGTCTATCATTTCCACGACACAAGCTCCTCTTCTCCAATGCGAGGACAATGTGAGATTAATGATAATTCGTTCCTGCGTGATAATGGATCAAATCTGGCAGCATATCTTTATATGCTCAAGCAGACGGATGAAAAGGCTTTCCGCTTGATTGAAGGTACGATACATTCAATCGCTCCTTACTTCAAGAGGTTTAACTTGAGGCCGGATCCTGTAACCCCATCTAAGATATCTTTGGAGTGGGAGGAGGTAAATTCGGATATGTATCTGAACGGCTATAGCTTTTCTGATGGCACAATTCGTTTTATTGCATTGGCTACGTTGCTGCTCCAGTCAAAACTTCCAGAAGTCATTATTATCGATGAACCGGAACTAGGACTTCATCCTGCAGCAATCAATAAGTTGGCAGCCCTCATCAAAAGAGCATCCAAGAGCAGTCAGATAATACTGTCAACCCAGTCAACTAATCTGGTTAACTGCTTTGAGCCGGAGAATATCATCGTGGTAGATAGGGAAGATGAACAGACTGTATTTAAACGTTTGAATCCGGCAGACCTGTCTGTGTGGATGGATGAGTATAACTATTCTATCAGTGATATGTGGGAGACAAATCTTATAGGAGGACAACTGTGATGAATAGGTTGAATATTGTTGTCGAGGGACAGACTGAACAGAGTTTTGTAAATGAGGTATTGGCTCCATATTTACGTAATAAAGGCGTGGGTCTTATAACTCCTATCTTGATACGTACCGGCAAGACAGGACGAGGAGGATTGGTTAATTATCATCACCTCTACAATACGATAAAAGGATTGCTGAGTAATCCTCACGACGGAAATATTGTGGTCTCAAGTTTCGTGGACTTTTTCCGTATTCCGAATAATATGCCAGGTTATGACGAGGCAATGCGATCAGGTGATGATTTGCAGAGAGTCGAAAACCTACAGCAGGCATTAGGCGATTCGATAGCAGACAGACGCTTTATTCCGTACATCCAGTTGCACGAGTTTGAGGCTTTGCTGTTCTCCAACAACAAAGGTTTTGAATATCTCTGGGAAGATGATATGTCATCGAAGACAAAAAATATTGTCGATTCATTCGAAAATCCTGAAGATATTAATTCCGCTCCTGAGACAGCTCCGTCAAAAAGATTGTTGGCAATCAATCAGAAATACGATAAAGTCCTGGAAGGAAACGTGATTGCACTAGAAGTCGGAATCAATGAAATGCTTGCCAAATGTCCGCGATTCGCCGACTGGGTAAGTCGATTAATTGAGGCTTGTTCTGAATAGCGGTTTAACAAATGTTTAACAACCAAAACAAAATCGCCATTCTGCGACCGTAGAATGGCGATTAATGTGATTCAGTTGGGATTCGCTACATGCGGTAGCTAAGACTAGTAAACTCTCATGGCCTCTTCGTCATACGATTTGAACAAAGGAAAGGCTTTTGAAGCGTCTTGGTGGCAGATGGTAGGCACTATGATAGGAATCTGTCCGTGATTTGGGCGTTTTTACGGACAACTGCTCATTGCCGACCCAGTTTGTCCGTAAATCAGTTGTTTTTACGGACAACGCACCATTTTAAGGAAAGTGGCAGGTGTCAATGACCCCAAAACAGAAAATCGGAAGCCCTTGACAGACCAAAGGCTTCCGATTTCTGCTTAGTATTCGGTTGGGGCAATCTTAGTACCCGAAAATCTCCTCTAAAGTAAGAACCTGGACAGGGCCGAGGGTCTGGAGGTAGTCGGTGTCGAGATCCTTGATGTCGCCGAGGATGCCGTAGACGTAGGTGCGGTCCTTGACCCATTTCTGCTGGGTTGCCTTGATGTCGTCGAGGGTGAGGGTCTGGGCTACTTCGAAGATCTGCTTGCTGCGTGGTTCGGTGATGCCGAGTTCGCGATCGCTGATGTAGCTGTTGAGCACGCCTCTTCCTGAGATCCTTTCGGTTCTGATCCTGCTGATCAGAGCCTCCTTGGCAATGTTGAATGCATTCTCAGACTCCGGCATATCATTGATTATCTTATCAAAAGCCTCGATGGCAGTCTGCATCTTATCATTCTGTGTGGCGATGAAAGCATAATACATATATGAATCATCAGCGAACGATGGCATGTAGAGTCTTGCGCTTGAAGAGTAGGCGAGACCGCGTGCCTCACGCATCTCCTGGAATACGATGGCGTTCATTCCGCCGCCGAAGTACTCGTTGTAGAGAGTCAGGTATGGGTCTGCTGCAAGATCGAGCTTTTCGCCTCTGTTTGAGAACTGGATGTAGCGGATCTGCTTTGCATCGTATGGAGCCAGGTATACCTTGCTCTGGTCTACTGTCTGATACTGGGTGTGTTTCTTCTCAAGAGGCTTGAGGTCTTCATCCATCTTATGACAGGCCTTGATCAGCTCTGCAGCCTCTGCTTCAGTTGCCGGGCCGTAATAACGGATCTCATGCTGGCAAGCGAGCAGGTCTCTTACTTTTGCAAGAAGTTCCTCTGATGTGAGGCTCTGGATCTGCTGGTCTGTCATTGTGGTCTTCTTGATAAACTCAGGGCCATAGAGGATGTACTCCTGGAGAGCGCTGAAGCATGAGCTCTGGCTGAGCTTTGCATCAGTACGTGCCTTGAACATGTCAGCCTTGAGGTTGGCAAGAATAGCCTCATCAGGGATAGCGTTATATGCAAGATCCTCAACTATCTCCATAGCCTGCGGCATGTTCTCGGCAAGTCCGTTGACTGAAATCGATGTAGTGGTGCTTCCTGAGCCCATGTGGAAGTTGCATGCGAGCTGGTACATCTGCTGCGCGATCTCTTCTGCGCTTCTGGTCGGTGTGCCGAGGTAGCTCAGGTATGAAAATGCGAGGTTGAGGGTAGGATCGGCCTCATAGCCCTTATTATATGAATATGTCACAGAAGTGATGTCGTTGAGCTCGTTCTGGGCGTAGAGGACTTCGAGTCCGTTCACCTTAAAGATGCTCATATCCTTGTCGTAGTCGACATATACAGGCTCGATAGGAGTAACCTCTGTTGCCTGGATCTCAGCAAGGAATGCACTCTGAGCATCTCTGTTTGCCTTGATAGGAGTGATCTTCGGAGCTGACACCTTCTGGACCGTCTTATCCTCACCCTGACGCTTGTAGATGATAGCATAGTTGTTGTCTGCAAGATACTTGCTTGCCCAATCGATGACGTCCTGCTTCGTTACCTTTCCAAGGTTGTCAAGCCATGCTACCTCATCAGACCATTCTGTACCGTTGATGAATGACTGGACGAACATGTCAGCTCTGTCAGAGTTGCTTTCAAGCATTCTCATCTGTCTGAGCTTCAGATTGTTGATTGTACCAGTAAGGAGAGCCTCGTCAAACTCGCCGTCGCGGAGCTTCGCGATCTCTGCAAGAACGAGATCCTTTACCTGGTCAAGAGTCTGGCCCTGTTTAGGATTTGCCATAATGAGGAATTCTCCGGCATCAGGACGGGTATACGACATGGCCTGTGCGCCAAGAACCTTCTGCTGCTGGTTGAGGTTGAGGTCGATGAGACCAGCTGAACCGTTTGAAAGGATATATGAAACCACATCAGCAACAAGCGCTTCCTGTGTGCCTGCTCCAGGATATTTCCATCCGATCATGATGTTTTCTGCATCAAGTCCGAATACTTCCTTGGCTACAGGAGTCTCAAGTACAACATTTGTTTCGAAATCAACTTCAGGAAGGTCTTCATTAGGAACCATCTGACCGAAGTACTTTTCGATGACTGACAACATCTCGTCCGGATCGAAGTCACCACTCAGACAGATTGCCATGTTGTTAGGAACATAATATGTCTTGTGGTAGTTCTTGATATTTGTCACTGACGGATTCTTAAGGTGTTCCTGCGTGCCGAGAACTGTCTGTGTACCGTATGGATGGTCTGCGAAGAGGATGCCGTCCATCGCTTCGAGAGACTTTCTGAAGTCATTTGTGAGGGACATGTTCTTTTCTTCATATACAGTCTCAAGCTCAGTGTGGAAACCACGGATGACAGGGTGCATGAAACGGTCTGCCTCGATGCGTGCCCAGTTCTCTATCTGGTTTGAAGGGATGTCTTCTACATACACTGTCATGTCGGTAGAAGTATAGGCATTTGTGCCTTCTGCTCCGATTACGGACATGAGCTTGTCATATTCGTTAGGGATGAAGATGTCAGATGCAAGATAGCTGATAGAGTCGATCTGGCGGTAAAGCTCAGCTCTTTCTGCTTCGTCCTCAGTTACTCTATACACTTCGAAGAGTGCCTCAATCTGGTCCAAGAGTGGTTTCTCGGCAGCATAGTCTGCTGTTCCGAACTGCTCTGTGCCCTTGAACATGAGGTGCTCGAAGTAGTGAGCCAGACCTGTGGTCTCGGAAGGGTCGTTCTTTCCTCCGACCTTCACTGCTATGTAGGTCTGGATGCGTGGAGTCTCCTTGTTGACGGTCATGTACACCTTCAGACCGTTGTCCAGGGTGTACATCTTTGTCTTCATCGGATCGTTTGCCACAGTCTCATACTTGTACTGTGAGCAGCTTGACAGCAGGGCAAGAGCCGCTACCGCCATGATGATAAAACGTTTCATGATTATTGGGGATTAGTTAGTCTCTGCGTGCGAGTCCTATGTAATAAAGAAGAGTGGCGAGCGATCCGAGGGCTGCAATCACGTAAGTGTAAGCTGCCCATTTGAGAGCGTCTATCGCCATAGGACGTGTCCTGTCATCTGTAATGCCAGTCTGTGTCAGCCAGCTGATCGCTCTGCTGCTGGCGTTGATCTCTACAGGTAGAGTCACGAAGCTGAAGAGTGTAGTTGTGGCAAACAGGATGATTCCGAACCATAGAAGTCCAGGGAAGGTGTTTATGAAAATGATACCTGCCAAGAGTACCCACTGTACAATATTGGAAGCGAAGTTTACTACCGGCACAAGTGCCGATCTCATGCGGAGCGCCGCATATCCGTGCGCATGCTGTACGGCGTGGCCGCACTCGTGCGCCGCAACTGCAGCCGCCGCTACGCTGCGGCTGGCATATACTCCCTCGCTCAGGGCAATGGTCTTTGTCTGCGGGTTGAAGTGGTCTGTTAGCATGCCTCTTGTCGGAACAACCTCTACGTCATATATGCCGTGGTCCTGAAGCATCTTCCTGGCTACGTCTGCTCCAGTCATTCCGTTAGGAAGGCCTACTTGTGAATACTTGTTGAAACGGCTCTGCAGCATCCACTGTACAAGCATGCTGAGAACCATGATGATGATCATAATGATCCAGATGTTCATGTCTATGATATTTTATGTGTTAATATTCTGCCATTTTGTCTGTATGGGGACAAGATAGCCCTTGGTTATGGCCGGGTGCATTATGTGCAAAAAGCAGACCATTCACAAAAATAACATTTATATCAGATTATTTAGTAATTTTGTCACTGATATTTATCAAGGTGTTCACATGTATATAAGCAGCGATTTTTCAAGACTTGAAATCAATCTCAACGGCTGTCTTGAAAATTACAGATATTTCAGATCGAGACTTAAGGATACGACCAAGATGCTCGTATTGGTAAAGGCAAATGCATATGGCCATGGCGCCGTGCAGTTTGCTTCGATGATGGAGGAGGTAGGGGCAAATTATCTTGCAGTGGCATATCCTGTAGAGGGAATGGAACTTCGTCAGGCGGGTATAAAGCTGCCGATCATGGTTCTTACTGCCGGAACGGATTCCTTCGGATCTATTGTCAGCTATGGCCTGGAGCCTGGTATACCTAACATGTGCGCTCTGAGAATTCTGTGTGATGTGCTTGAAGAAAGGGGAGTGACAGATTATCCTGTCCATATCAAGCTTGATACAGGAATGCACAGGCTAGGTTTCATGTCAGAAGAACTGGCAGAACTTCAGGACTTTCTCAAGACATGCAATAGAGTCAAGGTAAAGTCGGTATATTCCCACCTGGCGGCAGCAGATGACTCATCATGTGACGAATTCACTTTAGAACAGATAAACCTCTTCAAGGATAATGCTGACGCTTTGTCAGAGTCTTTAGGATACAAGCCAATGTATCATATCCTTAATTCTGCAGGTATAGAACGTTTCCCTGAATACCAGTTCGATATGGTCCGTCTGGGCATCGGTATCTATGGAGTAAGTGCAATCCCTGGCAACCATCTTGCTCCTGTAGCATCATTCAAGTGCAAGGTTCTGCAGGTTAAGCATCTGAAGCCGGAGGATGGTACAATCGGTTATGGAAGACATGGCAAGATTGCCCCAGAAGGCACTGTGGTCGCTACAATACCGGTGGGCTATGCGGATGGTGTGGACCGTCATCTCAGCCGTGGCAAGGGAAGATTCATGGTAAACGGCCATAAGGTTCCTACCATCGGTAACATATGTATGGACATGTGCATGCTTGATGTCACCGGTCTTGATGTGAAGGTAGGAGATACCGTAACAATTTTTGGTGAGGACCCTACGATTGCGGAACTCGCAGACGTATTAGGAACCATCCCATACGAGATACTTACGTCAGTTCCAAGGAGAATTGAAAGAATAATAATCAAATAATGGAAACACTCAGCAATAAATATAAAGTATTATTCGTGTGCCTGGGAAATATCTGTCGTTCTCCGGCAGCTCAGGGTATATTTGAGCATATAGTCCGTGAAAACGGCATGCAGGATAAAATAGAGGTAGACTCGGCCGGTACATACAGCGGTCATAGAGGTGAGATGCCAGACCGTCGTATGAGGAATGCCGCTCTTTATAGGGGTTTTGCTTTGACCCATAAGGCTCGTCCGGTTTCAAGTCTTGACTTTCTGGAGTTCGACCTGATCGTAGCAATGGATGATCAGAATTATGAGGATCTCATGCACCTGGCTCCTTCAGTTGAAGCGACCCATAAGATCCGCAGGATGGCAGACTTCCTTAAGGTAAGAAAGATGTCATATATCCCTGATCCATATTATATGGGAGTGGAAGGCTTCAGCCTCGTGCTTGATCTTCTTGAAGACGGCTGTCAGAACCTGTATGATATCATAACAAAGGCAGAATTCTAATCTGTCGATTTCTTCATGTTGAACCTTTTGTTTGTAATATTGTCAGGAATAGCTCTCCCTGTCGGCGGTGTCCAGATGCAGTATCTCTGGCGCAACCAGCTGGGTGATGTCTATAGCCTCGGATTGGGAAGTGCCGCATGTCTTGGAGCTGCAGCAGCTACCATGTCGGGCTGGTGTTCGCTTACCGTAGGAAGTTTTATCTGTACGTTGATCTGTACTATTATATGCTTCTTCGTGACTTTGAAGGTCAGCACCCGTAATCTGATCACTTTCGGTATCCTCTTCGGTACATTCATAGGCTCGCTCGGAACCATTGTAGTTACCAATGCTCCTAATCCTGACCTCCTGAAACAGTATTATCTTTGGGGTGCAGCCAACTTCAGGCTTGAGGGTGTCACCGGTTTCGATGTACTTTTCTCCTTGTCACTTTTTGCTGTAGGAATGTTTACGGCGCTCAGGTCTGCCAAGACACTTACCCGTCACAATTCTGGTGAGATAGAGATTTCATCTATGAACAAGGCCTTGCTTCTTTTGGCAATCATGTTCCTTGTTACAAGTGCAGTGTCAATATGCGGTCCGATAGGCTTCATCTCCCTTGGGGTTCCTAACCTCAGCCGCATTCTATGCAAGAGTACGGACATACGTAAACACTACCTGATATCAAGCGCTATGGGAGTCGCCCTTCTGCTGATAACCTATCTGGTCACAGAGTATGTCAACTTTGGCATCTATCTCCCTATCAGCGCAACAATGGCCATCATAGCCCTTCCGCTCATGGCTATCCTGTTCATCCGCTCCGATAATGTCGGATCCTAAGTCGCTGTATATCAATTATATACCAGGAGCTCTGTGCCGCATTTTGGCGGCACGGAGCTCCTGGTATATGGTTGGTAGTTAGTTGGTTGTGTGCTGACGCTTTTATAGCATAAGGCCAGCCTTCACTTTGTCAGCAACTTCCTGACCCTTGATGTGAGCGAGGATAGTGAGTCCGAAGTCCTGAGCCCAGCCTGGTCCACGACCTGTGATCATGTTTCCGTCTACAACTACGCCTTCCTTCACATACTCAGCTCCCTTCTCTGCGAGAGCCTGCTCGAAGCCGTCATAGCATGTCATCTTCTTGCCTTCAATGTTTGGCAGGAGGGTGAGAACAACGCTTGGAGCTGCACAGATTGCTGCTACAGTACCGCCTTCTGCATAGTGCTGTACCATGATGTCCATCAGTTTCTTAAAGGCTGCAAGGTTAGCCGAGCCAGGCATTCCTCCTGGGAAGATCATCACGTCAGACGGAAGACATGGACCGAATGTGGTCGAAGCCTTAAACTCTCCGAATGCCATGTCTGCTACCACAGGGATGCGGTTGGAACTGGTCACGATCCTGTCATCATAGATCGAAACGGTCTTTACGTTGATGCCTCCTCTGCGGAGCATGTTGACAGTCGTCAATGCCTCGGAAATCTCGAAGCCGTCTGCAAGAAATATATAAGTACCTTTCATATTTTTTATTATGTTTTGTGCTATTGGTAATGTCGGTTTCTCTTGTTACAGTCCCCAGTCTGAGGCCTTGTATGTGGTTTTCGGCGCTTGAGGGACGTTAGGGAAGTAAGTAAATCCTGTAATCTTCTCCAGGTCGCTCACGCTCATCATGTCCTGTTCGCTGACCTTCACTCCTTTCGGAGTCTTGTGGCTTCTGACGAACGCCGCGCACTGGATCTCAGATGTCTTGCAGTCTTTCAGTGCCTTTCCGCTCGAGCCGCTCTTTGTTCTCATAAGTATGTAGTAGAACATAGTTGGACGGCTTACGTCGTTTCGACCGCCATATGATATGGTTGCAGGCGAATCGGTATACCCTCTGCGGTCTGTATATTTGTCGAAGTAGGCTCCGATCACCACATAAAGCGTATCAGAGCAGACCTGTCCGTCGACCCAGTCCTCAAGCGTGTTCCATCCGCCACCTCCGGTGTTGAATGTGTCTGTATATTGCGGTGCAATGTTCGAGTAATAGAATACCTGCTTGTTGGTCGCTGTTGACGAAAGACGCTCAGCCGAACCGAGCATGTGTCCCTTGTTGCATCCGCCTCCGGTGCTCTTTGAGTTGTACTGGATGTCAGCCGGGATGGACGGGTCTTTTGCGTATGCGTCAGTTCTTTTGGCACCGCTCTGGTACATCTTGTGTCTCGGAGCTGCCACCCAAACAGGGCAGTGATGCTCCGCGCTGAAGCAGACTGTGTAGTTTCTGGCAGTCTTTCCGCATGGACCCTTCTCTCCGCCGGCACACATGTGGTGGGCATAATAGAGATCCTTGTCATAGCTGTCGATCAGATAGCTGCCAGACTGTGAATATTCGATGACAGGCAACTCATACCATCCGTACTTGCCGCTCTGGCCCGGAACAGGAGTCGGGATGTCCTCGTCTCCCGGCTGATCAGGATCAGGGTCAGGATTTGGGTCTGGCTGGTCAGGATCCGGATCAACCGGCTGGTCAGTGTCGGGGCCTCCAGGAGTGGTCCCGCCGCCGTTGCCTCCTGTCGAGATGCCTCTTCTATATAAGGTCAGTTCCTCCTGGCTTCCGGTGTAGCAGCGGAATATGTTTGCGCTGGCATTCCACTGAAGCCTGTAGTTGCTGATGGCCAGGTTCTTTACCCAAACGCTTCCGCCGTCCTTGTATGAGAATGTCCATTTGTAGTTGTCGTTGGCTGGGGCCGAAGTCGAGGCATTGACAGAGTTCTTTGCACTCTCCAGTCCAAGATAGCCGATGCCTGCGACGTTGATGGTATAGCCGCTTCCTGACTTCTCCACTACTGCCTTGTACTTGTCTCCATCGTCTGAATGGATGCCCTGTGCTGTCAGCGTCGAGGAAATGTCAACTCCATATCCCTTGGAGTCACTATATGAATTGAGTACCAATACGTTGCTTCCAGAGGTATATGTGATCAGATAATCACCGCTCCAGTCGCTGAAGTTTTCTGCAACTTCGACATAATATGACTCCTGAGGCTCCTCTGGCTCAGGAACTACCGGTGTATCCGGATCCTGCCCGCCCGGATTGTCCGGATCCTGATTCTCTGGGTTCTCCGGGTCTACCGGAGTCTCAGTGCCTGGACGGTCCTGTTCATCCGGTTGTTCCGGTGTGATCGGAGTACATGCTGCCATGAGGACGGCCGCTAGTAATAGTATGAATGATTTCTTCATCATTATTTTGCAAACTTGGCCTGCGATACCATGCATAGCATAACATCGAGGCCAATACCTGTAATGATCTTTTATGACTTCGGATTATAATGAAGCGAGGCACTCGCTTACGTTCTTTTCGATACGTGCAAGGATGTCAGTTCCTTCTGCCTTCTCGAACTTCTCGCCTACGATGTTCTCGTAAAGCTCTACGTAGCGGTCTGTGATGCCGTTTACGATGTCTTCGGTCATCTCAGGAACCTGCTGTCCGTCCTGGCCCTGGAAGCCGTTTGCCATGAGCCACTCGCGAACGAACTCCTTGGAGAGCTGCTTCTGCTTCTCACCTGCAGCTAGGCGCTCCTGGTAACCCTCTGCGTAGAAATAACGTGATGAGTCTGGAGTGTGGATCTCGTCCATGAGGTAGATCTTGCCGTCCTTCTTACCGAACTCGTACTTTGTGTCCACGAGGATGAGACCCATCTTCGCTGCGATCTCTGTTCCTCTCTGGAAGATAGCCTGAGTGTATGCCTCGAGCTGCTCGTAGTCCTCGCGGCTTACGATGCCCTGAGCGATGATCTCTTCCTTAGAGATGTCCTCGTCATGACCCTCGGCAGCCTTAGTGGTAGGAGTGATGATTGGAGTAGGGAACTTCTGGTTCTCGACCATACCCTCCGGCATCTCTACGCCGCAGATTGTCCTCTTTCCTGCCTTGTACTCTCTCCATGCGTGTCCTGAGAGATATCCGCGGATGACCATCTCAACCTTGAAAGGCTCGCACTTGTGACCTACTGTAACCATAGGATCCGGAACTGCGATCTTCCAGTTAGGGAGGATGTCTGTAGTCGCATCAAGGAACTTCGCCGCGATCTGGTTGAGTACCTGACCCTTGAAAGGAATGCCCTTAGGGAGAACCACGTCGAACGCTGAGATACGGTCAGAAACTACCATCACGAGGTAGTCATCTCCGATGCTGTATACGTCACGAACCTTGCCTACATAGTGGCCTGTCTGTCCAGGAAAATTGAAATCTGTCTTTACGATTGCTTCCATTGTATGATTATATTTGAATTTTCTTATACTTCATTGCGAGCCCCTGGGATGGGGCGTGGCAATCTCCAACCGACAAAGATACGAATTTTATTCGTACTCCGTCAGCTTGAGACGATATTTATTACTGCCGAAGTTCATGTAGAACATATTGCCGGGCTGGCCGGCAATGACGTTCGGGTCTGTTACCCCCGTCTTGCCACCTTCCGTCATCCCCGGCTTGACCGGGGATCTGTTCCACTCGGAGTCAATCCCGAACAGCACCGGATCCTTCTGCCCTTCAAGTGTAAATCCAAGTTGTTCATATACAGTGCCTTCCGACCATTCGAGGTCAGCATAGCTCATTATGTCGTCCGGTTGTACTTCCTCTATGAATGCCTTGAGGATCCTGCCCATGCCGCCGCTTATCCTCAGACCCGGAAGAGATGCGAAGCGTGTCCATTCGTATGAACGTATCTCCTTGCCGTTCTTTATCCATTTGCGTGCATTGGAAAATGTGCCCACAGCTATGAGTGTTTCAGCAGGAATATCGCATCTGCCTTCCTTGGCGATGTGTCCTGTGCTTCTTTTCAGGAACATGCCGTATCTGTACTTGCATGCGGCATTTCCGTAGGAGTGGGTCCTGTTGAGGAACTCCGCTGCAGTATGCTTGTCAATCCTGCGGATCTCACAGTTCCGGGCGTATATGGGAGTGAAGATTTCCAGATGTGCAAGCAGGCGGGCCTTCATCATTTCCGGCTGCCTGTGCCACCTGTCTTCGGGAATGATCAGAGGATACTTTCCCGTTTTCAAGAGATACTGTGCGATGACATCTTTAATCTTTTCTGACTGCTCGGCCGCTTCCTCTGGACTTTGTGCGCAAATATTAATGGGCACAATGAGCCCGATCCGGTCTTCTAGCCCGTTTTCGGTCAGGAATCTGCGTATGTCATCTTGTAGAACCATATCTGCAAATATATGCTTTATTTGCGAAAAAAACGACCCTTGATCTGTAAGGTGTTGAGTCTTAGATGAATAAGTGTTTAAGGGTCGGAAAATTTTCCGACCCTTGTGGAGTAAGTTGTTGATGGTTAGGGTGTTATGCAAAAAGGGTCGGTGTGTGTTCTCCCGCAGCGATGCGAGGAATCTGTTCGGATATTGGAGGTAATTATTAAATTTGCATTATGCAAGAGAAGACAGAACTGCCGGTAATGGCGCAGGACGGCATACATGCGGGATTCCCGTCGCCCGCGACAGATTATATGACTCAGGCTATTGACCTGAACAAGGAACTGGTGAAACATCCGGCTGCGACTTTTTATGGTCGCGTAGTAGGGGATTCCATGATCGATGCAGGAGTTGAGGAGGGTGATATCCTGGTGATAGATAAGTCGTTGGAGCCAAGGGACGGAGATATGGCAGTGTGCTTTGTAGATGGTGAGTTTACACTTAAGCATCTGCATTTGCGTGAAGGTGGACTTACTTTGCGTCCTGCCAATAAGAACTATCCCGAGATTGAAGTCTGCGAGGGGGTGGACTTCGTGATGTGGGGTGTGGTGACTTATGTTATCAAACGTATAAGATAAAAGATTGCCACGTCGCTTCGCTCCTCGCAATGACGTAGGAACTGTCGTTTGTGTCAATGACGTAGAACGGTCGTTCAAAGAGTCGAAGGCCGTGTATCTGTAATGGTTATGTTTGCGTTGGTAGATTGCAATAATTTCTTCGTGTCATGCGAACGCGTCTTCCGTCCTGATCTGGAGGGGAAGGCGGTTGTCGTGCTGTCCAACAATGACGGCTGCGTGGTGTCGCGAAGCAATGAAAGCAAGGCCATGGGCATAAAGATGGGTACTCCGTTCTTCAAGATCAGACATATTGTGGATGAAGGCCGTCTTACCGCATTTTCGTCGAACTATGCGCTGTATGGCGACCTTTCCGCAAGGGTCATGTCCATCCTGGCTGATGCAGTGCCGCATATCGAGATATATTCGATAGATGAGGCGTTTCTGCATCTGGATGGCATCAGGGAAGATCAGGTACAGGAATTCTGCCGCAATCTTGTAGCAAAGGTCCGCAGATGGGTCGGCATTCCTGTGAGCATAGGTGTGGCACCTACAAAGACATTGGCAAAGATTGCCAGCCATTTTGCAAAGACCCATAAAGGTTATAAGGGAGTATGCATGATGGATACTGATGCCAAGAGACTTAAAGCATTGGAACTGACACCGATAGATGACGTGTGGGGAGTTGGCAGGAGGCTTGCCCCGAAGATGTTGTCCTGGGGTATCACCTCTGCTCTTGACTTTACAGATAGACCTAGTGAATGGGTACAGTCGAAACTGGGAGTCAATGGCTTGAGGATGTGGGAGGAACTGAACGGCATCCCTTGTGTGGCGGAAGATCTGGAGGACAGAAGAAAGTCGATATGCACATCCCGTTCTTTTGCGGATATGATCGAGGATGAGAGGGAACTGGAACTCAGGGTGTCGGATTTTGCTGCGATGTGTGCGAAGAAACTCCGTGAAGAGGAGTCTGCTGCCTATAATGTGACGGTGTTCATGTATACCAACAGATTCAGAGAGGACCTGAACCAATATTTCCCAAGTGCTACCATACGGCTTCAGGTGGCGGCAAACAGTACCCAGGAGATTGTATCTGCAGCCTTGAAGGGATTCAGGACCATATATAAGCAGGGTTATCAATATAAGAAGGCAGGAGTGACAGTGAGCAATATCGTGCCTTCAGATCAGTTGCAGGGCGTTATTTTCGGCTATGACCAGGAACTTCGCCAGAAACAGGACCGCCTCTCGGAGGTGATGGATGCCGTCAATTCCGTGTCCGGTTCCAACCGTCCGCTGCTACGCCTTGCCGCACAAAGGGAAGGACATTATGCAGATGGTATTCGTTGTGATTATCGGTCAGGATTATACACCACTACTCTTGATGAAATAATAAAGGTGCGATGAAAAATCGCACCTATTTATCGGTTTCGTTGAGCAGATCCTTCACTTCGTTCAGGATGACAGTGTAACGTTTCGGTTTTATTTCAGTTCAGTCATCTTCATGGTCTGCATGATGGCGCGTGCCTCGAGAGGATTGTCAGTGGTGAGCTGGTCAACTCCCAGCTTCAGCATTCTCTTCATGTTACCCTCCTTATTGACAGTCCACGCATTCACGCTCATGTTGTGCTTTCTGGCGACCTTATACCATCTCCTGTTGAGTGTGAATACAAGATGATGATAGTCTACTCCATTTATTCCCAATTCGGCTACCTTTTCAGGGCTCATGTTTGATCCTAGGAACTGAACCATGAACTGAGGGTGTTCTGCAGCAATCTTTTCGCACATGTAGAGACTGAATGAAATGAACATCACTCTCTCGGGGTCATATAGACCATGTTGCTTAAGATTCTCTATGGCAAGCTCGACGAACCTGTCTTCCACCTCCTCGCAGGAGTGTGGCTTGAGCTCATAGACTAGCATGGTTTCAGGATATTTTTTACCCTGTTCCAGATACATGTCAATCGTAGGGATGACTTCGCCGTTCTCTATCTTGACATCCTTGAATTCAGAATATGGATACTGCTCTATCTTCTTTCCGTCTACATCACTGTCGTGATATACTATAAGTACGCCATCGGAGGTCATGTTCACGTCAAACTCACTTCCCCAGAATCCTGCCTCCTGTGCGCATCTGAGTGCTGCAACAGAGTTCCTTGCGTAACCGGCTTCCTTGCAGTTCCAGAATCCGCGGTGGGCGACGATGCCGGTCTGTTTCGGGCTCTGGGCCTGCGCATCATGATTAAAGCATCCTGATGCTGCGAATGCTGTCATGATGATGAAAAGTATTTTTCTCATGTCCGTATGCTGATTTTAAGTACAAATATATAATTATTTTATGAGCCTGTAAAGCAAAAATGTTTAACTTTGCCTCTGATGCGCTTGTGTGCGCATATTGAATAGGTAGTGTAAAATAAATTAATATTACTATGGTAAAGGTAAATCTCGGAGGCTGCAGCTCCTTTGTAAAAGATGCAGATTATAAGGTATATGTAGAAAAGGCGCTTGCAGCGCTTGAAGTTCTCGAGAACGAGACAGGAAAAGGAAATGACTTCCTCGGATGGAAGCACCTTCCGTCAGAGACTCTCAAAAGCAACCTCGTGGCAGAGTGTGAGGCTGTGAGAGATGCATGGAAGGCAAAGAACATTGATCTCGTTGTCGTTATCGGTATCGGTGGTTCATACCTTGGCGCAAAGTGCGCTCTCGAGGCTCTCTCGCACCAGTTTGCAAAGCAGCTCAAGGCAAAGAGTGAGGCACCTGAGATCGTTTTCGCAGGACAGAACCTCTCAGAGGAGTACATGTGCGAGCTCATGGACCTCGTTCAGGAGAGAAATGCAGCATGTGTTGTAATCTCTAAGTCAGGTACTACAACAGAGCCGGCTGTAGCATTCCGTCTGGTGAAGAAGTATCTCGAGGATACATATGGAAAGGCAGAGGCTGCAGAGCGTATTGTAGCAGTTACAGATAAGGCTCGCGGAGCTCTCAAGTCTCTCTCTACTCAGGAGGGTTACAAGACATTCGTCATCGAGGATAACGTAGGTGGCCGTTTCTCAGTGCTCACTCCGGTAGGTATTCTCCCTATCGTTCTTGCAGGCTTCGATATGAAGGCTATGCTCGAGGGCGCTCTCGCTATGGAGGAAGCTTGCGCAAAGAAGTGTGAGTGCAACCCTGCAATCCAGTACGCTGCAATGCGTAACGCTCTCTATGCACAGGGCAAGAAGATCGAGATCCTCGTAGCATACAACCCTAAGCTCACATTCCTCGGAGAGTGGTGGAAGCAGCTCTATGGCGAGTCAGAGGGAAAGGACGGCCTCGGAATCTTCCCTGCATCAGTGAACTTCACAACAGACCTTCACTCTATGGGCCAGTACATCCAGGACGGTGAGCGCACCCTCATGGAGACAGTGGTTACAGTAGAGAAGAGCAAGCGTTCGATGCTCATCGAGAACGACCCTCAGAACCTTGACGGCCTTAACTTCCTTACAGGAAAGCACGTTGAAGAGTGCAACGCTATGGCAGAGCTTGGAACCAAGCTCGCTCATATCGATGGTGGCGTTCCACAGCTTTCTCTCAGCATCGAGTGTATCAACGAGTACAACCTCGGAGCCCTCTTCTATTTCTTCGAGAAGGCTTGCGGTATCAGCGGCTACATCCTCGGAGTGAATCCGTTCGACCAGCCAGGTGTTGAGGCTTACAAGAAGAACATGTTCGCTCTTCTTGGCAAGCCAGGATACGAGGAGCAGGCTGAAGCTCTCAGAGCAAGACTCTAACAATCATGAAGCAGTCATACGACATATTCATCAGTTACAGGCGTGATGGTGGCGCTCCATACGCCAGGATACTTCAGCTCATGCTTACGCAGAGAGGATACGATGTATTTCTGGACTATGATGAGCTGACTGATGGTGTCTTTGGTGAACACATCAAGACTGCAATAAAGAATTCAAGTGTCTTCATGCTGGTGCTTTCTGCCCATTCGATGGACAGATGCATAAATGAAGACGATTGGGTCAGACAGGAGATCAAGCTTGCCCTCGAACAGGGCAAGCAGATCATCCCTGTAGATCCGGACAATACATTCAATGGTATTCCGGAGGGTGCTCCGGATTTTATCAATACGGTTGTAAACAGCTATTCCAGATCTGAAATCCATTTCGGACAGACCCTTGGTATAACTGTAGATTTCATGATCGATAACCGTATTGTCCCGATTGTCGGCAGACGTGATGCTAAAGGTGTCATCGATACAGAAGCCGATGCGGCTTTGGCAAGGCTCGAGGAACAGAGCCGTCGCAAAAGAATACGCCGCAGCATCATTGCATCCGTATCCTCTGTTATGGTTCTCATAGCTGCTATATCTGTATGGAGCCTTGTCAGACAACACGAGTTGAAGTCCCTTAAAACAGATACCTTTACTGACGGTGTCTATATGAACTGGTCAGAAGATGCTTCCTTGAAGCAGCTGAAGGCAGTTCATGAAATATTGGGTCAGATGGAACACCTTCAGGGTGGTACCTTTATGATGGGTGCATCAGTGGCCCCTGACGGATCATATAATCCTGATGTGGATCCATATCTTGAAACTCCTCAGATCGAGTGTAACGTGGCCCCGTTCAGCATATCCAAGTATGAGGTTACAGTAGGTCAATGGGGAGCAATCATGAACGAAAAATATGAAAAGGATACAGCCTGTCTTCCAAAGACTGATGTGACTTTTTATGATTGTCAGGACTTTGTTCAAGCCTTGATTGAACTTACCGGCCTGTCCTTCGCACTTCCTTCTGAAGCAGAGTGGGAATATGCCGCAAGGGGAGGTGATCGCACTGATGATACAGTCTATTCTGGTTCTGATGATCCGTCCCGGGTAGCATGGTACGTAAAGAATTCAGGTTCAAGACCACATCCTTGCGATGCGAAAATTTCAGGTATGGATGCAAATGGAGCTGACCTGTTTGATATGAGCGGCAATGTCAGTGAATGGTGTGACACGCCTTTCAGACTGTATTCAGACCTGGCTGAAGGGAATGCCGATCCTGAGATACTTGATGCCGAGAGCATGGTGATACGAGGTGGAAACTTCCTCTCGGAATCATACGAATTGACTGTGACTCATCGAGATCCTATGTCAGCCGGATCTTCAATGTCCACTCTGGGCCTCAGGCTTGTAATCAGAAAATAACTACATGATGAAAAGATTAATATTATCAATCGTTCTGCTGTCCCTGTCTGTCTTCATGGCAGAAGGACAGGAGTTGTCAGGTGATGTAAGGTCAGTATATGACGCCTGTGTTGCATTGAGAACAGCTGCCGCTTCAGGCAGCACCTCACAGATGCGTGAGGCCAATATCCTCTTGAAGGAAGTGCGTACGAGGAATTTTGGAGCCCTTAGGCTTATATCTGGAGAGACTTTCTCAATGAACGGTCATTTTGTATTTGACCATGAGTTCGTGGACAGTCTTCTTGTGAACAGGAAGGTATACTCATTCGCTCAGAAATATCTGGACAGGACAGCAAGAAGAGGCTCTTCAACAAGCGGAACAGTCTTTATGAAGACCTGTTGTGTCAAGGCAGATGCGGTCGTGAAATTCAAGTTCAGAGCTCAGGAAAGACAGGAACTTGCATTGGTTACAGAGCCTGGTGGCATGGTGAACATGAAGGTTTACGATAGTAGAAATGACCTGTGGCATAATGACGATGAGGGGCTCAATACAGGAAAACCTTACCATGTGAGGGCGTTTGACATCCCGGGTGGTTTGAGCGAGATCGTTGTCGAGGTTACCAACAAGACTGATAAAGACCTGAGTTTCGTAGTAATATCTAACTGATGGGAAATAAATCTGTAATAAAGGGCCTGCTGATCATCATGCTGGCCCTCTTTGTTTTCCGTGTCCATGCACAGGAAAGACCAGCCATGTCAGAAGATCTCAAGAAAGGATTTCAGTACTATCAGGCCGGTGACATGAAGAATGCCGCAACATATCTGGAAAAGGCTCTGCCGCATGAGGAAAAGTTCGGTGAACGTTATGTTCTGGTTCTGGAGTGTCTTGGGATGGCATACATGGAACTGAACGATGAGAAGAACATCAGCCGTATCATGGCTTTGATGGACGAACACAACCAGCGTGAACTGACTCTGCCATGCGAGGAACCTGGCTGTATGATCGAGAGGGCGGAGTATTATGCAGCCATAGGTGAGAGTGCAGAGGCTAAGTCGTGGTATCTGAAGGCATTGGCTCTTCCTATGGACAAGGAACAGGCATTTAAGGTACACTCGTCCTATGGTAAGTTCCTTGGAATGACGATGAAGGATTATGTGCCTGCTGCAGATTACTGCTATGCAGCAGCTCAGATACGTGCCGCGATGGGACTGAAGGATGAGGAATATGCAGGAGTGCTCTATTCCGCCGCCTTGTATTTCTATTTCGGAGATCAGAATGATAAGGCAATAGAAGCTTATGGCCAGGTGCTGGAGTTCTTTTCGCTTCATAAGGAAAATCAGTCTGCCAGAAAGAATATCGCCCTCTGTCATGAGGGTATGGCAAGGTCGTATTTTGTCCTTCAGGACTTTGCAATGGCATTCAAGTATTATAAGGAGACTCTGGATTATTATGAGGCTGAGGCTTCTTCTGACGAAAAATATCCTAAGCTGATGACGCATGTGGCCAAATGCGCACGCTATATGAAGGATTATGCTACAGCCATATCATACTACGAAAAGGCTTTAGCTCTTTTCGAAGAGCGCGCGATGGCGGATGATTATTCGTCGACAGCTATAATGTTGAATCGCTGCTACACTCTCGCCGGAGTGGATAAGAGGGTTGATGAGAAAGAAGATGAAAAGCAGCAGGCGATGTTCCGCAAACTTGACAGAATAATATCTGAGGAAAAGTCATCTTTGGACATGACCCGTCAATATCTTGGAGAACTTGCATATGCCAGATCACTGTCTACTATTGCAGGATGCTACATGATGAAGGAAGAGTATTCTTCTGCAGTAGAATATTTCGAACAATATATTCAGTCACTCAGAGGGGCGATGCAGTATGAGTTCCGCATGCAGAACGAGTCTGAGCGTATGATAACTTGGAAACGCGAGCAGGAGACCCTTGATGGAATAAAAGAAATGCTGCTGATGATTCCGGAGGGATATGCCGAGCAGTTTACAAGGACTGCCGCCATGGTCTATGATGCCGAGCTTCTGCTTAAGGGAATGCTTCTGAATTCAACTATTGAGTTTGAGTCAACCCTTCGTGCCCATGCAGATCCGACTCTTGCTGTCAAGTACAGACAGACAAAGGATAATGAGGCCGAAATCGTCAGACTTCGTAATAATGTTTCTACAGAAGAAGATCTGGAGGCAATTCTGAGACTGACGGAGGCGAACCGTGAACTGCAGATGGAGATCTATCAGAAATGTGCTGAGTATAAGGACTATACTGAATATATCTCATATTCATGGCAGGATGTGAAGAACGCTATGAGGCCAGGAGACCTTGCGGTGGAGTTCTCGATTTTAAGAACAAGTCCTTTGAAGAGTGATGCTGTCATAGCAGCCTTCCTTATCGACAGAAGTCTTATATCTCCGCTTGTCGTACCGATATGCGGGTTGTCGGATGCTGAGCAGATGAGCATTTATGAGGGCTTGTTTGATGAGGTATGGCCGGGAGAGGTTGTATGGGGAAAGATGAGAACGTATCTTGAGGGTAAGAAGAGGATTTTCTTCTCTGCTGACGGCATTTTCAACAAGGTAGGAATAGAATATCTGCAATATGATGGTGCGCCTTTCTCCGAACAGTATGAGGTCTACAGAGTGTCGTCTACAAAAGAATTATGTCGTCCGAAGCAGGATAGAACTGTCAGAGCTGCAGACCTTTTCGGCTCCATAGATTATGACGGTTACGGATATGTTGATTCTGAAGGCACTCAGAAGAGAGCAGCTGTGACAGAAGGCATCTATATGCCCCTGGAAAGTACTTCATATGAAATAAGTAACATATCAGGGATACTTGAAAGTGCAGGTGTGGCGCCTCATGTATATTCAGAGGGAGAGGCAGACGAGGAGGCTTTCCTCGCACTTGACGGCAACGGTGTCGGTATTCTTCATATTGCTACTCATGGAGTGTGCGGATCGGAGGATGGAATGTCTGCAGAAGAAGCGATGAATAAAAGTTTTCTGGTATTTGCTGGGGCTAATTCTGGAGAAGATGCTGATGGTAATGATGGCTTGATCACTGCAGCTGAAGTTGCAACCATGAACTTGAGGGGTTGCGACCTTGCTGTTCTGTCTGCATGCGAGACTGGTTTGGGCGCTCTTGGAGCAGACGGTGTCTTCGGACTACAAAGAGGTTTCAAGAATGCTGGAGTGAAGACTTTGCTCATGAGCCTCAAGGAAGTATATGATCATTCAACTGCTGAGATGATGGTCAGATTTTACAGACATCTCATGTCAGGAGAGTCAAAGCGTGAGGCTTTGGTGAACGCGCAGAAGGAGCTTCGTTCACTTGGCTACACTGACAGCGATTATTGGGCAACATTCATTTTGTTGGATGCGTTTTAAAAATGATATAAGCTATGAGAAAGGTTGTTGACAGGATTATTGCTCTGCTGTTTGCTTTCATTGCAGGAACTGCTGTTGCTCAAGCACAGCTATCCTCACCGTGTGCCGGAAACTGCGAGTGGGAACTTATGATGGACCAACTGATGCAAGACCCTTCTGCCATCTCAAGGTATGATATTGAGGACAAGGTCTCCAGGGCTGACCTCCATCACCTGTCCTTCATGGTCAACAGCATAAATCAGATTTCACCTCACGCATTTGAAGATGAGGATGTTGCGGATAAGTATATCGACTTCCTGGTTCTACTGATCAAGGAGTATGGCCATAAGGCAGATTTTATCAGAGAACTCTCTGCGGGCCGTAGGATGAATGTCGAAGCTTCGTATTTTGGCGAGGACCGTCAGCAGATCATCTCTAATCTTCGTCTTGTGGCAACACTGTGCCGTCAGACATATCTGACAGATATGACGGTTGCATCCCCTTCTTTTGAGACTATGAACTATGGCAACCTTCATTTTCTAGAGCGTTCATTTTATGATGACGATATAGTGATGTCTGCAAAGGATCCTTATTATGTCGAGGTCTTGAAGCGCTTGTGCCGGAAACTGGATATCCCGTATGATATAAGTGCAGCCGAAGATGACATCCTTGTGTGTATCGCACAGATGGTGTTTGATAATGATATGGAAACCTTCTCGGAAATCTGGAAGGATGTAGTGAGACTCCGTCTCTGCGTCAATGTGGTTTGGCAGTCTGATCTTAACAGCGTCTTGATGTCGTATGCTCTGTTTGGAATCGGAATGGATGCATATCTTCTCGAGTTTAGCAAGGCGTGTCGTGAATACCACAGTGACGAGTTAGCCAAGATGATGATTCCGTTGTATTCATTGAGGATGCGTTCGTATGAGGAAGTGATGGATGCCGGGGAATATATCGGTGAATTGTTCCGTCAGGGCAAACCATATGCTGAATATTTGCCGTGGGTATGTCCTCCAGAATGCCAGACGGAAGGATTTCATGAATATCGTGAAGCATTCTTGAAACTGGCGAAGGGCATAGTCAGGACGCTAGGATATGAGATGAATGAAATGTTTGTGGCTCAGGCTCAGGAAACATTTGCTCCGATGCTAGAGTTTTTCAGGGTCAGCAATCTGATGGATCTTTTGTTTGTATTGGGACATTTTGCTGTTGATATGTTTTATGAAGGCTACAATGATGCCTACACTATAATAGAGGATGTGTTGAGGATAGCTGAAACAGGATATTCGGATCCGACTTTGATGGCGGAGATCGCGAATGTATATACCGATATCAATTATGAAAAAGTGGAGGGAATCATTGATGTCCTGCTGAGGACCTGGATTGAACATAGGACTGAATTGTGGCATCAAGTGGCCGGACCGGAATCGAGGATAGAAGCAATGCTGTTGACATCAATAGCTGGACTCACTGTCAATAAGGAGAAGTATATGAGCATGGCTGCAGAATATGTAATGGAGATCGAGGATTTTCTCAAAACACTTCCTGAAGAAGCACCGCCATATTACTATGTCACTCTTGCAGATGTTTACTCCCTTCTGGGCATGGGTAATAGAGCAAGAGAAATCATCACGGGCAATTTAGCTGAGCTGTATAAACATAATCCTGAAAATCGTGATTTTGCGATGTTTGTCAGTTATTTTATGCAGGAGGATTATGAAAATGCTATAAAATATGTAAAGCCGGCATTGGAGACAGACGGTGTCACATATGTGCTGTCGTCAATGGAGACTGCTTTCAGGACGGGACAGTACAATATGGCAGCAAAACTCGCTGATAATTATCTCAAGAACAGATATCTGATGACAGAGAACATGCTGATGGCTACTGCCGAAAACAAGAACGCAATGAACATGCTGATACGCAGGCATGATGTTGAGGCTTTTGACGGTATACTTGATTCGGCATACGGTAAGAAAGCCTGCTCCGATCTGTTGGCGGGTGTTCTATATGACTGGAATCTGATTTCCAAAGGTGCTCTGTTGAGGTCAATGCAGAACTGGCACAGCTATATGATGGATAATGATGAAAAGATGTTCGGTGCATATGATCTGTATAATGCCTTTAGGGATGGTGAGGAGCGTGACGATGTTCCGATGCCGGGAGAATATGCTTCAGTTGTTTCATATGAGTTGTCTGACCTTATAAGAGTAGACTATGAATGGGATCAGCTTGTTCCGCGCCTGACATCTGAAGATGTCATAAAAGGACTTTCAAAGGGAAGCTATGCCATAGAATTCTGCAATATTTCTGACACATATTATGCTGCGGTTGTCGGAAACGGATACAAGTGTCCTAAGCTGTACCGTCTGTGTTCTAAAGATGATATAATGAGCGTTTCTGTTGATGTGTTCACTGAATATCTTTATGACGATGCGACCAGTCTGAGAAAGCTTTATGACATGGTGTGGGAGCCGGTGCTTTCCCTTATTCCTGAAGGGTCTGACATATATTGCTCATTGGACGGAGTGCTGAATCTTCTCAATGTCGAGCTGTTCTGTGATGAGACTTCCAGGTATGTAGGCGATGTCTATGATATCTACAGGGTGTCGACTACATCTTCTGTCGAGGAACCGCTTCATATAGAGGACTTCTCTAATGCGGTCCTTTATGGTAATATGAACTATTTCATGAATCAGGCTGAGATTACCTCTGATTCAGATAAGTATATCTACAATGCAGCGGAAGCCCGCTATAGGGGAGCAGTGATGGATTTTGTGGTTCCACGTGATCCTTTGAAAGAAACAGGAAATGAGATCAGAGCTGTATCGGAGCTGCTGATAGCCAATCAGGTGGATACCTTGCTGTTTGAGTGGAACAATGGAACAGAATACTCTTTCAAATCACTGTCAGGAAAGGATTTCGATATCCTTCATCTGGCGACGCATGGCTTCTGGTGGGGAGCAGACAGGGATGCAGAAGGAAGATCTGTGCCACCAATGAAACGTTCCGGTCTTGTCCTGTCCGGCTCAGATGATGAACCTCTGTCGTCTGATAAGGCTGGAGTGCTTTTCGCTCAGGAAATATCAGAACTGGACTTGAGTGCAGTGGACCTCGTTGTGCTCTCAGCTTGCCAGACTGCAGGAGGTGAAATACATGAAGACGGTGTGTTCGGTCTTCAGAGAGGATTCAAGCAGGCAGGAGTTGGAACTATAGTCATGACCTTGTGGCCTGTCAACAGTGCAATGACCCAGTCATTCATGACCAGCATGTATGGATTTCTGGCGCGGGGATATGATACAAGAGAAGCTTTCTACAATGCCAGAACCGAAGTACGGAAACATTATAAGAAAGCCTCTGATTGGGGTGCATTCATTATTTTGGATTAGTCGTCGGGGTCAGTCCGCTGTTGATGAACTGTTTTCCGTTGCTCACGAGAACTGTGGTTCCCGGTGATATGAACTCTGTTATCCAAAGGCCGTTTTTCCAGCTGGAAGTGATTTTCTGGACTGCCATGTTAAGCTGCTTCTGGTGGATTTTCTCTCTCTTGCGGATAATCTTCCATTCTTCTTTCCATGCCTTTCTATCCTTGTAATAGTCTTCATTTATCCTGCAGCTCTCGCTCAGGGTCATATCAAGACTGTACTGTCCTGTTCCCCAGTAAGCGGTATTTTCAATCAATCCGATGTATGAGCGTGGAATCATGAATGATTCTCCGGTACATCTTATCAGGCTTTCCTTGCACATGTCAGCCGGATTGGTTCTGCAATATGTAAAGCAGCTGTCGTTCATGTGCTTAGGATCTATGTTTACTTCCATAAGGAATTCTCCCACCGGCTGGTCTGTCACGACTGTCATGTTTTCGCATATCCAGGATGACTTTATGAGAGTGCGGAGGCTGACCTTGAGGTCTTTCCTTCTTTCAAAATCAAAGCCCAGACGCAGGTCAGGGTCAGAGATTGAGTCGTTTGGAAGCTCGCATATGAACGGATTGAACATGAGTGAATCAAGTTTTACTTCGAACTTCGAGTGGTTCACCATCCTTCTGAGTCCGGTCTGAGTTGTGTCAAGACTGAACTGGGCGTAGAAGACCTCGAGCGGCTCTTCGTCATTTCTGTAAATGTACTGTCTGCATGAGAATCCGTTGAATGCGATGTCCTGAAGATCAAGGGCTCCGTTGGTAGAAGATTTATGGTAGAAGTCTGAAATCTCGTTGTCCATCTCCAGATCCCTGCTGAACTTGCTTTCCCTCTGGACAGCCATCTGCCAGTCTTTTCTGTGGTCTCTTACCAGCTCTGTAAGCTCATTGATTCCGGCATCAATGACTACGTCGATTACAGATCCGGCTTTCCTTGCTGCCGAGCTTCTGTATGAGAGGAAGATGTCACTGATGACACCTCGTCTGGTAGAGGCCATCTCATCCTGATATTGTATAAGCATCTCATTCATATCATGAGAATCCATGCTTTCTGATACGCCGATACTATATATCCTGACACCTTCTGTCCTTGTGCCCTTTTCAGGCTGTGAGTATGCCAGTGTTACAGTGCATGCAAATGCTATAAGCAGACTGATGATCCTTTTCATTGAATATTGTCGATTAATATGAATGCGTTCTTGTGTCTTGGTTTTGAGAAGAGACGGGTGAGTCGAGTCTCATAATGACCGGCATCACGTCCTCTGTCATATTTCCTTACTTGATGTTCCACTTCCTCGTCAAGACTTGCTCTTGCGCGGTCAAATGCAGACCTCACGTCAGCTCCTTCGCTAAGGGCCTCGTTCAGGTTTATCATGAAATGTCTTGTCGCCATGTCATCCACTTCCCAGAGACTTACTATCATGGCCTGGACTCCTGCGTTCTTCAGTCCTCTCTGGATACCGTATACTCCGTCCGGGTTTATATGGCCGAGGGCACTCTGGCAGGCAGAGACTATAAATAGGTCTATATTGTCCAGGTCCATGACTGAGATTTCCTTGGCAGAAAGGATTCCGTCATGCTTCGAAGAATCGAAGGACTCATCTCTGATGTTAAGCTGTGCTCCTGAGAGGATGAGTACGCTTTCTGACATGGACATGTCGCTGGTCTTGGCCCTGAGGTCCGATCCGAAACGCTCGCTTTCTCCTCCGAAATATCCGTGTGTGGCTACCATGACGATAGGGTAGTGGCCGAACGCTTCGCGACAGGCTTGCTCTGTTACTGCAGTTCCTGTGATAAGGGTGTCACTGCTGGATTCTCTCAGTTCGTATACAGCCTCTACTTCTTCCTTGCTTCCGGGAAGGAAACCGAACCGGAGACCTTTCCTCTTCAGCAGTTTGTATGCTATGTCGTCATTGCCTTCCCCGTCGGGGACATTTTCTGTTTCATTATAATCGATGCCTCCGCACAGAAGCATGCTGTCTGTTCTGCTCCGCCTTGGTTCCCGGAGGAGTTCCCTGGTGCTTGTCAGCCTGCAGAATGAAGGCGCCTTTCTAGCCGGATAGATGTACTCGATTGCTATCTTATGCAGGACGCCCTCTGCCGCAAAATATACCTTTTCTGCATTCGAGATGCTGCTTCTCAGCTCCTTATTCCATATGAATCTATGAAAATCCTTGCATGTGTACAGAGAATCAGTGAAGCGCATCTGTCTGTTCTTCAATGCATCCTTTACTGTCACTCCTCCAAAAACAGTCAAGTCAAGCAGGTCTTTTTCCGATCCTATGCGTACAAAGTCAGGTTTGCCTTTTTTATGCAGGACTATCGCTCCCAGCTGCATCTGGTGGTACTTTTCATACCTTACAAACTCTATCGCACACTCCTTTTCTGCCAGCTTGTCCTGGATCTGGGTGTACGTTGGAGCAATCTGTCCCGGTTCCTTCGATTCCAGCTGGAGAAGCAGGGCCTTGCTGAACAATGTCACATCGTATAGGAACTCAGGGGCTGAGTCTTCAAGACGGTAACAGTCAGTTATGAACGGGTGCATTCTCAGCCAGTACCTTTCCCTTTGCTCGGCTGACATGCTGCCGAAGGAAACGAGTATAGAGTCACGTTTATCCTGAAAATATTCCTTATATAGACCAGCAGCCATCTCGGAATCACGGCCGTTCTTTTCTGACTTGAGCGACAGAATCTTTGCGTGTTTTCGTTTCAGTTCGCTCAACAGTTCCTCGCGTCCACGGATGGCTATACCCGAGTCAGAACACAATGCTATACACTTTTCTATATTTTCAATTCCTTCATTGAATCTTCCCAACTGTGCCTGGCATAGGGCTGCTTGAGACAGGGCAGTTATAGCAGGCTCGATAAGGATGCTCGAATAGAATGCGAAGTTTTCCTCAAGATATCCCAATGCGGCTTCATATTCCTTCTGACCGTAATGCAGCTGGGCAATTTCCGTCCTGAGCACGGCTGATTTCAAACTGCTGGTGCTGAAGATATCAAGGCTTTTTCTATAACTCTCCAAAGCCCTGCCGTATCCTGTTCCGTCAATCTCTGCTATGCATGAATAATAGCTTCCCCAGTCCTTATGGTACATGCCAAGTATCTCGACACTGTCTTCTTCTTTCAGACCATCTGGTAAACCTTCTCCAATCAAGGCTTCGCGGGCGTCCAGAGTCGTTTTCATAAGGGTGAAGTCATTGCGCATATAGGCATCCTCACATTGCAGGTGAAGATGTCTGAAGGTTTCCCGGAGGCTGTCATGCTCCTGTGCCGGACAGAGGCATAATGACATCAGGAATGCTATGGCAATGGTAAGCTTTCTCACTTTCTTGTATTGTTGTTGATTATTACAGCTGACTGGTTGGTAGCTGAGGTGTTGGTTAAAGTGATGTCTATTACAGCGTCAGTGCTGACGGCTTCAGTCATTTCAAAAACGATATTTCCGTCCTTATCTGTGTGTCCTGATACAGGTTTGCCATCAACATACAGGCTTGCGGAAATTGATCCGGGATTATAAGGCATCACTATGAAGAGCTGAGGTCCCTGCCTGTAGCTGACCTGGCTGCTGATGCTCTTGCCGGCAAGTATCCTGCACTCGAAGAAGGAGTAGCTGTAATTGGTTTCATTGCCGCTGCAGAAGTTGTCTGTCGACTGAGGGATGCTGCCTCTTTTCTGTTCTGCCTGGAATGCGCGGTCGTTGATACCTGTCATTTCCACTTTGTCCCAAAGCGAGCACAGGCTGCTTTTGGGTGTGCAGTTTTCATTGAATTCCTCCATCAGTCTCCAATATTCCTTCTGACTTAGTTCCTTGAAAACCTGTTCATAACTGGAAGGGTTCTGATGCAGGGTGTTTACAAATCCGCAGATCTCACTTATGTATTGGTCGTACATGGAGGATCTTTCCTGCCCCTGAATGCTCCAGATGCAGGCTGTGCTGATGACCAGATATGCTATGATTCTCTTCATACTATGTGCATCTACATTGCTTCCGGCCAGATGTCTTCGTGGACACCAGTGTTGTCAGCCGGTTTTCTGATATCTACTTTCTTTTCTATTGAGACTTCTGCCATTTTCTTTCCGAGCCTGTGCAGGTCTTCAGCTGACGGCCTTTCGGAAGGATTGTAGCTGAGGCATTGTCTTATCGTATCGCTCAGTTCTCTGCTGAATCTTGCAGGCAGAGCAGGAATGGCTGTCCTTTCGGTCTGGGCGGAACCTCCTCTTCCGCTGAACAGATATGAGCCATTTATCAGAGTGAATACTGATGCCCCTAATGACCATATGTCGCTCTTTTGAGTTATCCCGGAGCGTCTTGGAGTCCATTCGGGGGGAGTGAATGCGTGTGAAGTTGGGTCTGTACCCATGTCGAAGTCACTGATGACATATCCGTCATCTCCGATCAGTATGTTTGATGGCTTGATGTCCTGGTGGATTATGCCTCTGTCATGCAGATAGGCAAGGCCTTCTGCGACGTCTCTTATGAATCGCCAGGCCTCACGTTCGCTGCAATAGCCTGCAATGCCGTCCGCAGCCCTTTGAGGGTAGTACGGAAGGATTAGCCCGTCGTCTGTAAGCTTGACAGGTCTGATGATCCTAGGAGAGTCAAGCGAGCAGAGCAGGGTATACTCCTGCTTGGCCTGGGCAGAGTGCTTTATTGTCACAGCTCTCCTGAGTTCCTTGTCGTTAACCTGTTCTATTCTTGCCATCTCTTTACGGTATTTTCTGATTCATTTACAGGTACGCAGAAGCATACTCTCTTGTTCTGTCCGAGGATGCGGGAAAGAACTCCAGCTGCATAGAGTTTACCTTTATGTCGTATCAGTACCGGACCTCCTGACATACCCTTGTCCACGTCAGTGTCCTTGAACTCAAGGCATCTGCCTCTCTGAAGACAGATAAACAGCCTGCTTCGCTCTATATTTGGTGTTTCATGTCCGTTGAGGTATCCCACATGAACTGCAGGATGATCTGCCTGAAGTGCAGCAATCATGTCGACATCAGCAAGGTTTATCCTGCCTTTCAATCCTGTTGTCAACGATACTATGTCTCCGAGTGAACTTCTGCTTCTTATGTGGCCGAGTTCACGCCAATAAAGAGGATCAGATATGCCTTTTAGGTTCCTCACGAGGTCATTCTCTGTGTGGAAAAGGCAGGTGTCGCTGGATATCGTATGCAGCAGTTCGCCGTTACGGGACAGTTCGCATATGCTTACGAGTCTTCTGCTGACTGAGTCCCTTCCTACCATGATGTTGAATGTTTCGGCATCTGCAGCCCATCTTGTCAGGATGTCCCCTTCATCATATCTTGTTTCGGGGTTCTCGTAGGTTATCCAAGGTTCTACGCAATGGCGGGCGGTAATGAATTGCCCCTGGGCAGTTACAAATCCGCTTCCGCTCGGAGTCTCATTGCTTAACTTGAGAACGTCCAATGTGTCGGTCTTGCCAGTCCTGATGTTGACTTCCTGATAGAAGACCTCTCTTACGGATATCTTCAGTACTGAATTTTCGTATTTGCTGACTTCGCTTCTTCTGATGTCGTCTTCTGGACCAGGACAGATTACCAGTGCGGCCAGGACGGCCGTAATGATGACGATTATTGCAGCCGCTCCGGATACAAGACTTAACAGTTTCCTGTCTGCCTTTGCCAGTTTGGCTGCCTGGTCTTTGCTCTCTGCAAAGCGGAATATCCTGTTGTCACCCTCGAACTCGAGCTTATCCCCGCCTGCAAGATAGTGTACAAGGTGCATGGGCTCTCCATTGACCTTGATCCCGAAGGAGTCGGCATCCCTGATTATGCGCCATGACTTATTGTCGGAGTTGCGCACGATGTATGCGGTTCCCTCATGACAGGTCTCGGGATTTCCATCAATATGGATGTCACACCAGCTTTCCCTTCCGATAGATATATCCTCGGATGTTCCGTAAATGTACTGCATCTTACTCATGTGACCTCTCCTTTATGAATGTGCTGGCAATCAATGGTATGGATGCAGAAAGGCAGATATCGTAGATGTCGACTCTCTTTCCTGTGGCATCTGCACGGAGATCCTTGTAGGCTCTAAGGTCATAATGTATGAAGTTCTTCTTGTAGGAACTCTTCAGACTTATGTCGCTTTCAATTTCCTTTTCCTGCTGTTCGGTCACAGGAATGTAACCCATCATCAGGGTCTCGATATTCCACCTGTTATGTTCTGTTTCTGCAAGTGTCGATATCTCTCTTGATGAGAGACTATAGAATGTGTTCCAGTCAGATACGTCATGCCCCAGACTACGCATCTTGACAGGAATTGTCATGGCATTGTGGATGCTTGACCATCTTTTGTCTGCAGGCAGTCTGTTCCATGATGCTTCTGCCTCAGCTATATCTATCGATACCGGGGCGTAAACATTATCCTCATGACTAACTTCCGAGAAATTGTCATTGTAACAGCAGTCGTAGACATGGTTGACCATCTTGGCCAGACTGATCAGCGGGGTGGTTATGTCGTAAATATTCTCATGCTGACCATATGTCCATACATTCCTGCGTCCGGTATACATGGCTTGAGAACCGTTGCTGCAGGTCCTGACAATGATGCTTACTCCATTGTCAGCAAGGCTACGAGGCATCTGCATGAAGTCATTGATGTTCCTGTCGTCGCTGTCGTGGTTCAGGAATACGGTGAGGTCCTGCTTCTGTGATGATGCCCATGAAGAAAGCTTGTCCCTGAGTACGATGTCGTGCATACTGCCATGGACGAATTCCCATTCGATGTCCACAAAATCTTCACGGATTCCGTCATATATAGGAGCATGCCTTAATGATACGGCACTGCCGCCCTGTCTGTCAAGATCGATGAGACGATAGAAGCTGTTGTCGAACAGTGCCTGATGACGGTTGATGAATCCGTTCATCTTCGATTTCATGTCTTCATCCACCAGAGTGATGCGGGTGCGGAGCGAGTGGTCTCTGCAGTAATCGGGATAGTGGCATGTGAGGGCTGCATGACGGGCCAGGGTCTCAGTCATGCTGTTCATCCCGAACATCACGATGTGCACCGTGCGGTCTGATTGGCGGCTTATAAGTTCCCTGTCCATTGGCGGGAACTGCAGCTGTTCTCCTGGAATGCCGGTGAATATCTTCTGAGCCCATAGAGTTTCCAGGGTGAACGGTATGATATCAACCTTGTCTCTTATGTCCGAGCAAGGATCCTGAGTCTGGAACAGGGCAAGTGTATCGCTGCTGTGCAGCAGGATGTGGCATCTTACACGTTTGCCCTCAAGGCCACTGCAGATCCTGCGTACAGCATTGAGGTTATGGCTGTCTTCTGTAAAACGACCTTCCAGGCCACATTCTGTGGCTATGAAGATCTCGTCAGGACAATCACAGGCTTCAGCCAGAGATTTTTTGAACTCTGGCTTCCAATTATGTACCGCATATTGCCTGGCTATGTCTTCAAGCATTGGGTGCGTGCCCGCTATCAAGACTGTCCTGTCCATTTCTTTTATAGCTGAATTCCGTAGAATTTCCATGCATTGTCTCCTGGTTCCACTAAGTCGAAGCTTGAGGTGCTTGCAGGAACAGGTTCGAAATAAAGGATAAAGCTGACGCTCTGGCCATACGGAACTTCCGTCACGTCAGGAGAGATGGCGCATCCGTCAGTTGAAGTAAGTCTGTACTTCGCTCCTGTTGAAGGCACTGATATGCATATATTCTCATTGACCGAGAAACCGCCGCTCTGATACTGACGGTTGGTTATCTGCATGTAAAGTGCAGTGTATCTTTCTGTGAGTTCCACACCCATGATGTATGTCGCGTCGTCACTGCATCCTCCTGTGACTGCAGGCATGTTCACCCTTACAGGATATGTTCCGCTGCCACTAACCGAAGGCCTTGACTGTGACGGGGCGGTCTCCGGACGCGCCTGGCTCTGTGCAGGCTCAACTGTCCTTTCGTTATCTGCAGAAATCCTCACTGTGAATGGAATAGCAGCCTTGCATTTATCGCTGAGGCTGAGGCTTGCTATCTGTGTGGTCTTGTTCATTGTCACTCCGCTGACTCCTTCGGCAAGTTCATAAAGGTGAGTCAGTTTTACGCCATAGCTCACATTCTCTGCTTCTGCATGCTTGGCGCTGATGATACCTATGAGTTCGCCGTTGTCATTGAACAGCGGACCACCGCTGTTACCCTGCTGTACCGGAGCTGAAATCTGATATTCCGACTTGCTTCCCTGAAATCCGCTCAATGAACTTACGACACCCGTGGTCAACTTGATTTCAGTTCCCATGGTCTGTACCATAGGATAACCGAGTACGAACACTCCCATGCCGACGTCTTCAGTGTCTTTTTTGAAACCATATTTCATGGTCCCGAAGCCGCTGAAGTTTTCATCTGTAATCTTGATGATGGCCAGGTCGTGAGCTTCATCATATGTTACGACTTCTGCCTTGAATGTCTCTTCTGAGCCTGAATGTGAAATGTACAGGTGGGTCGCTCCTTCAATTACATGATGATTTGTGGCTACATGCCTGTTTCCGATGGCGATACCAGAGCCTGACCATCTTGACGGCTGCTGATACTGTTCTGTGTATGGAGTGGTGTAGCCTTTGTGTGATCCTCCTTTGGAGTTGCCTTGTGCTGAGGCAAGAATGCTCATGGAGATAAGAGCGACGATAATCAGGAATCTTCTCATAGATCAGCTGTTAAAGAATGGAGCTGGCATGTACCAGCTCCATCAGTTTCAAATATGAAATTTGGTATGTCTTTTAGTTAGTTGCGATTACGAACTCGTTGTATACGTTACCTCTGTTGACAACCTTCATGTAGAAGTTACCTGTCCAGATCGGATTCCAGCGGCAGATGCAGATGTCAGTGTAGTCAGTGTCACTTGTGATGAGGTTCCAGTTCTCGTCATAGATGTAAAGGTCGAGGTCTGTGTCGCCGTCACCGTAAACGATTACTTCAGCAGCTTCTCCACCCCAGAATCTCTCTACGTATGTGTTGCTTGAGTTAGCTGATACTCTTGCAGTCATACTCTTTGCACCTCCTACAACACCTCTTGTCTGACCATCGGCAGCCTGGATGTCCTTCTCAGCCTTCTTGATCAATGCGAGGACTGTCTTGTCCTTTCCTGCGAACTTCTTTGCGTCAGCAAGAAGCTGTGCCGGATCATATGCTACGCCTGTTTCCTTGACAGCCTCATCAGCTGCGACTTCTCCGCTTCTTGTGAACTCTACAGCCTCTGTTGCTGTTGTGCCGAGGATTCTTGCAGCCTCAACGAGAGCTGTTGCTGAGAAGTTGTCATAGCCGTACTGTGCAAGAGCTGCTCCTGTCTGAAGAGCTGCTACGCTTGGAGACATAGGCTTTACAAGTTCCGCCTTTTCTTCCTGAGCGAATGCGTTGCAAGCGAAAGCAAGAACGCAGATAAGTGTAAAAATCTTTTTCATAGTGATAGTGTTTAATTATTTTGGTCAAATATACTGATTTAAATTTGATAATTTTTATAATTTTGTAAAAAATAATGCTGATGAATAAGTCTGAATATATTCCACGTCCTTCGGATACTTCGAACATAAGTCTGCCGGAGGGTATGGAGACTCTCGTTGAGGCACTTGCCAGGAATGTTCATGAGGTTTGGGCCGCCGGCCGTCTGGAGGATGGTTGGGTCTTGGGAGAGGAAAGGAATGATGCCTTGAAGCAGCATCCGTGTCTGGTCCCTTATGAGGAACTGAGCGAGGAAGAAAAGGATTATGACAGAAACACAGCTGTCCAGACACTCAAACTCATAATGTCATTAGGATACCAGATCACCAGATGAGCCGTTTAAAGAAAAAGATACTGCAGGTTTTTGATAGAATCCTGTATAAGGGAAGTTATGGCCAGATCCTATTGCTTGTAGGACTTATATTGGTCATTTATCTGTTGCTGTGCGTCGTTTCCAGATGCTGCAGGATTGCCTTGAGTCCGGGTGTGGCTGATTATCCATGGCAGATCAGGATCCTGGAACTCATCCTGGACCCGGGAGCCTTTGTCAGCAGTCATGAATACGCTGGAGGAGATATCCTTGTCATATGCTTCCAGCTGTTCATAACAATAGTAGGAGCTGTTCTCTTTACATCATTCCTTATCAACTCTATAGGCAACTGGCTTGACAGAAGGATAGAAAAGGTCAATAAAGGACGTATGACCTATCCGTTTGACGGACACATCGTCTTCTTTGGTGCCAACTCGATGCTTGAGACCGTATTGGTGGCCTTGACTTCAGACAATAGGAATGAAGGTCGTGATTATGTCATTCTGACTGATGGTGATGTAGAGTCTGTACGTGATAGGATTTATGCAGTCCTGTCAGAGAAATTCTTTAGGAATGTATATGTCCTTTACGGTGACAGGACACAGATGCAATCATGTGAGAACCTTTGTGTCTCCCGTGCCAAAAGCATATATGTTCTGGGTGAAGATGGAGAGGCGTACCATGATGCCAGAAATCTTGAAACCCTCAACCTGCTCACATCCTTGACTTTCGCCGGCACCGGTGCTGATTGCTATCTTGTTCTGGAGAGGATGTCTTCCGTGCGTTCTTTTCTTGGAAAGAATGAACCGGCATCCACTGAGACATTACGCATTACAGTCATAAATGCCATTGAAAATCTGGCCCAGAGAGTGATTGTTTCAAGGGCCTATAACCCGATGATAAATTATCCGGCTCTTGATGGATCTGGAATCGATGCAGAAAGTGATAAACAGGTCCATATAGTCATATACGGTATGACACAGGTCGCTTCGGCAATGGCCACTACAGCTGCACATATCTGTCATTTCCCTAATTTCCGTACAAAAGGAATCAGGACCAGGATCACTTTTGTAATGGAGAATATACGTCAGGAAATGGATTATTTCAAAGGACGTTATTCTACATTGATGGATCTCTCATATCATTCCCTGATATCATTCGATAAGGACGGGGGAAAGACCGTGACTGCATTTTATCCCAAGACCGAGTATCTTTCTGACGGTGGAGCGGACGATCCGAAGGGCTTCCTTGACATAGAGTGGGAGTTTGTGGATGCCGGCATAGAGTCTGAACCGGTCAGGACAATGCTGAGGGAGTCTGCATCAAGGCATGTGAACGGTAAGGAGCAGCTGACCGTAGTTGTGTGCGGACATTCTTCAGAAAGCAATGTGGCTGCATCGATGTGTCTTCCGGATGAAATTTATGAGTCAAGGATTCCTGTGTTTGTATACCAGCCTTTCAGCGGAGAGGTGATGGAATACGCTCGAATGACAGACAGATATCAGTCAGTATTTCCGTTCGGATTCAAGGCAGACTGTTTTGACGCATGGCTTCAGACACGTCTTGCCCGTGCCAGAAGGGTGGATTATATATATAGTCATCCTGATGCTGTGGAAATGCCTGCAGATGAGGCTTTGTTGCCATCATGGTTCGGACTTAAATATGCCTTCCAACTGTCTAACTTATATGCTGCCAATTCATTCGAGACTAAGTTGAGGTCGGTAAGAGGTGAGAATCCAGACCTTATGCATCCTCTGTCAGAAGAGGAAATTCAGACTCTGGCCTATATTGAACATAACAGGTGGAATATTGAAAGACTGCTGAGCGGATATTCTGCTGTTCCTGCTGAGATCAGGAAGAGAATGTTTGCAGAGGCAGCAAGCGGTGATGCTGCTGTATCTGCAGCGGCTCAGGCTGAACACCAGGCCTTTAAGGAGAGATTCCGTCATAGGGATATAGCTCCTTATTCGGAGATCGGCGACAATATCAAGAGTATTGACAGGGCGATGGTCAGCAGGATTCTATTGATGATGAAGTAATTTTAAATTATATATGGAAAAGAAGTTATATCCTTTCAAATTTATTCCTGTCGCATCCAGAAGGCCATGGGGTGGTAGTGATCTTGTGGCTCAGTTGGGCAAGAATTTCGTCGAAGTGGATGAAGA
Source organism: Candidatus Cryptobacteroides sp. (assembly GCA_045126075.1). Taxonomy (GTDB): domain Bacteria; phylum Bacteroidota; class Bacteroidia; order Bacteroidales; family UBA932; genus Cryptobacteroides. The sequence goes on along the minus strand of JBGVNX010000010.1, from coordinate 65,879 downwards.
CGGTAATGAGCATTTACTTGGTACAGATGTGCTTATTGGAGAGAGTTGGGAGCTTGCCGACATGGGAATCGAGGACTCTGTAGTAGAGAACGGATGGCTTGCAGGAAATACCATCAGCGAGCTTATGGAAACATACCTGGAGCGTATAGTCGGAGAGAATGTATATAATTATTATGGAAGACAGTTCCCTCTGCTGATCAAGTTCCTTGATATAAATGACAAACTTTCCGTGCAGGTACATCCGGATGATGAGGTTGCGGCAGAGAGATATGACTCTCTTGGAAAGGCTGAGATCTGGTATATTATGGACGCCAAGCCGGGTGCTAAGATGTATTGCGGCTTCAACCGTGACATCACAGCACAGGAGTTCTATGACAGATGCCACAACGGCACAGTAGAAGTGGTCCTCAATGTAATTACACCTAAGAAAGGAGACGTGATCTATATTACACCTGGTACAGTACACGCTGCTGACGGAGGAATTCTTGTAGCAGAGATCCAGGAGTCATCAGACATGACTTTCAGACTTTATGACTGGGGACGTGAATTCAATCCTGCGACAGCCCGTCAGATGCATCTTGAGGAGGCTATCGACGTTATTGATTATAGCGCATTCGATCCAGGTATCTATAGAAAAGGGCCGCTTTGGGGTGAAGAGGCATCTTATGTCCCTTGCAAACCAGGAAAATGTCATTGCCACGAAGGTGAAGAGTGCCATTGCCATGAAGGTGAAGAATGTCATTGCCATGATGAGAGTCAGGAAGGACAGATGATCCAGAACCTTGTGGAGTGCCCTCAGTTCAGCGTTTCAAAGATAGCTCTTACCGATCCTCTGCATATTTATACCGAGAAGTTCGAAAGCTTCATAATCTATATCTGTCTTGAGGGTGCGGCTTCGATCCAGGTGCCTTCTACCAAGGAAAACGGTGAGGCTTATATGGAGACATATGAGTTCAAGAAGGGTGAGACTATTCTCGTCCCTGCGGATATGCCTGATTTCTTCCTTGTTCCTCGTGATCCTGAAACTCTTCTTCTTGAGGGTGTGACTAACCCGGTCGAGGATCCTGATGCGTACATCGATCCTGAGACTGAGCCATTCCTTGAGGGTGAGGACTATGAAGGTCTTGAGGATGAGGCCGATGATGAACCGGCTGCTCCTTCAGGTGCATCTCCGCTCAATTTTTTCAACTAGTATGGAAGAAATAAGAATAGACAAATACCTTTGGGCGATAAGAGTCTATAAGACCAGGACAGAGGCGACAGACGCCTGCAAGGGAGGCAAGGTGCGCGTCAATGGTGCAGATACCAAGCCTTCAAAGACGGTCAAGGTCGGAGATACCATTGTTGCCAGAAAAGGTGTAGTAGTATACACATATAAGGTTCTTCAGCTGATTGACAAGAGGCAAGGTGCCAAACTTGTACCCAATTATGCTGAAAACCTGACTCCTGCTGAAGAACTTGCGAAGTTGCGTGCACCGGTGGAGACCTTCTTCCTCAAGCGTGACCGCGGGGCAGGTCGTCCGACCAAGAAGGACAGACGTCAGATGGAAGACCTCTGGAGCAGTCTTGACTTTGATGTCCCGGATGATATAGCAGAACAGTTTGCAGAAGATTTCGGCTTTGATGCCTGATGATAGGAAAATGGACTTTTGTTAAAGTCCATTTTCTGTCTTGTGCCTCACTTTGGCAAATACAGGACATATATTTGTCCCAAATTTTAATGGAATATGACACCTTTCCTCAAACAGGTCGCTGAGTATTACTATTCAGCAGGAAATATCGGCAACAGATGCTTCGTCTTTCCGAACAGACGTTCAATGGTATTCTTTACAAAGTATCTGACTGAGTCAGTGGCAGCTGATCCTCAGAGCAGGCCCTTGCTGGCCCCTCGGATGCATACTATCAACGACTTTTTCTATAAGGTAGGAGGCTCGGTCCAGGCAGACCGTGTCAAACTTCTCATAGATCTGTATGATTGTTATTCCAAGCTTAATCCAAGACATGAGTCGCTGGATGATTTCATATTCTGGGGAGATGTGATTCTGGGTGACTTCAATGATATTGACAAATACCTTATCGATCCGGAGCAGCTTTTTACAAATGTGTCTGATTACAGACAGATTCAGGATACTTTCTCGTACCTTACAGATACGCAGAGGGAGGCCATAGAAAGTTTCTTGAGCAATTTCAGCGACAAGAATGGAAGACTGACAGTGGATCTGGATTCTGACAACCCTGCGGTCAAGGAACGCTTCCTGCTGATATGGAATATATTGCTTCCTCTATACAAGGACTTCAACAAGTTGCTCAGTTCCAAGGGGACAGCCTACGAGGGTATGGCCTATAGGGCCTTGGCTGACAGGTTGAAGGGAGGTTCTGTCAGTGACGTGATGGGAGAGCATTTTCAGTCAGATACAGTGTTTGTGTTTGTAGGTCTGAATACTCTGAACGAATGTGAAAAGTTGTTATTGAGGAAGCTCAGAGATGCCTCGCGTGCAGAGTTCTGCTGGGATTATGCCGGTCCGATGATATCAGATCCCCAGAACCGCTCTTCGTTGTTCATGGATGCGAATGTACGCGAGTTTCCCCAGGTGGCAGGGTGGAATAAGGAAACGTTGCAGTTGCCGCAGATCAATGTGCTGAGTGTGCCGTCTTCTGTGGGACAGGCCAAGAGAATCCCAGATATCCTTAAATCAGTTCGTGACACGGAGTCATGTGCAATTGTTCTTCCGGATGAGAACCTTCTGCTTCCAGTCCTGAATTCCATACCACCTCATGTCAAGGATATAAATGTGACAATGGGTCTTCTGATGAGGAACAGTCTGCTTTTTTCTATGATGGAAGTGATTTCAGCTATGCAGCTGCATACGACTTTCAGAAGAGGGAAATGGCATTTCTATCACAAGCAGGTGTGGGATCTGTTTTCTAATATCCTGTTCAGGAATGCACTGGATGAGGATTCTCGTGAACTGGTCAGGAAGGTGAAACATTCAGCCAAGTACTATATTCCGCAGGAAGACCTGAACGGTACTCCTCTTATGGATGCTGTCTTCAGGCCAGTAATCAGCGATTCCAAGAAAGCTGACCCGTCACAGGTAAGTCAGATGGCAGAGTATCAGAAGGAGGTGATTGCAAGGATTGCTCCGACAGTAGCAGATGATCCGAGGCTTGCCCTTGAACTTGAATATGCCAAGGAATACTACAAGGGTATCAATATGCTGCAGGACAGCCTCTGTGGTGGAGACCAGGAGCGTGCTCTGCTTCCTGTTACATACATAAGGCTTCTCACCCAGATGCTGGGAGCGACATCGGTACCGTTCAAGGGTGAGCCGCTTCGAGGACTTCAGATCATGGGACCGCTCGAGACAAGGGCCCTGGACTTCGATGATGTCGTCATCATGTCAGCCAATGAAGGTGTATTCCCACACAGGAATGTGAGTTCATCTTTCATACCGCCTGAGCTCAGAAGAGGCTTCGGGCTTCCGACCTATGAACTTCAGGATGCCATATGGGCCTACTATTTCTATAGGATGATATCCCGTGCAAGGAATGTATGGATGCTGGTTGACTCCCGTTCGGAAGGGTTGAAGTCTGGAGAGGAAAGCAGATATATCAAGCAGCTTGAATATCATTTTGGAGTACGCCTGAACAGGTATGTGCTCAAGCTTGAGAGCATGAAGGCTGCTGAACTTCCGGAGATAGTCAAGACCGCAGAGGATATTGATGCGATAAGGGCCGGTTTCATGTCTGCTACTTCTTTACAGAATTATCTGTCCTGTCCGGCAAAGTTCTATTACTCTGTTGTCAAAGGTCTGCAGAACGAGGATGAGGTATCGGAAACTCTGGATTATGGAATGTTCGGAACGATATATCACGAAGTCATGCGTTCCCTTTATACTTCGGAAGAGGCCATGGCGGAGGACTTTTCGTTCAAGAATAAAGGTGAGAAGAGTTTGAAAAACAAGCTTTCCCATGTCACCAGAGCATACATAAGGAACTGGCTGGAGAGGGAAGAAGAAATAAAGCGTAAGGTCAGAGCCTTGATTATCAGCGAGATGAATGCTGTTGAGGTGAACGGCCGTAATCTAGTGGTTACAGATGTACTTGTCAAGTACATAATGAAGACCTTGCGCACAGACCTTAAACTGCTGGAGGATGCCGGTAAGGACTCATTCGAGATAATAGGACGTGAAATCGTGGTCAAAGGAGACTTCCATGGGTTCAGCTTTGTAGGTTTCATCGACAGACTGGATGCTTTTGACAAAGATCAGGTAAGAGTGGTCGATTACAAGACGGGTGCAGTGCTGGATGAGGATTTCATGATCGAGGAGTATGGTCCTTTGGATGTAGCGGACAAGATATTTGCCCCCGACATCCAGGGAAGGCCGAAGATCGCATTCCAGTTCTATATCTATGATCTTCTGCTGCAAGGCAGGGAAGAGGTCAAGGGCCGTCAGATACACAACTGCATATATTCCACTTCCCGTCTATTCAGGGAGCTTCCTCAGTCAAGACCGCTGAACAATATGTTTTTTGACAGGGTGACGGAGAATCTGAAGAAACTTCTGGATGAAATTTCTGATCCTCAGGTGAACTTCAGGAGGACCACTGACGAAAAGATGTGCAGCTATTGTGATTTCAAGACCATTTGCGGAAGATAGCCATGTTGAAGATAATGAAAGCATCTGCCGGTTCAGGTAAGACCTACAACCTGGCAAAGACATATATAGCTCTTCTTTTGAAGAGTGAGGACAGGTATGCGTACAGACACATACTCGCAGTGACCTTTACCAATAAGGCTACAGAGGAGATGAAGAACCGTATCCTCAAGGAACTGCATACTTTGGCGACAGATCCTGCTTCGTCGGACTACCACGATGATTTCGTGCCGTCTCTTCTTCCCGATGATTCTGCCTTGAGCCAGAAGTCGGCTTCAGTCCTGCATGATATTCTGCACGATTATAGTGCGTTCGCAGTAAGTACGATAGACAGATTCTTTCAGCAGACGCTCAAGGCATTCTCCCGCGAGATCGGCCAGTTTGCCTCCTATCAGGTACAGCTGGACAGGGATTCTCTCGTGGCAGAGAGTGTTGATCGCATTCTTGATTCGTTGACTGAGGAAGATGGAGGCCTGCTTTCGTGGCTTACAGATAATGTTCTGGAGCAGATAGAGCAGGGAGGGCGATATAGTGCCGATGCAAATCTTATGGAGATGGCGCTCAGGCTTCAGTCGGCCCAGAGAAGAGATGCGGTAGAGGCGGCAGGAGGGTCTGTCGATGAAATATATTCTCACGAGAAGCTGATGCAGATCAGGCAGTCCTGCAGGGAGATAATCCGTGATTTCAGGCAGGAGGTGGTCACTCGTGCCCAGGCGGCTCTGGATGTCTTGACAGATGCAGGAGTCAATGCAGAGGACAGCAACAGGGGATTCATGAAGGCCTTGTTAAACTATGTGGAACTTGACGAACATGCAGATGTCTGCATGCCGACAGACTCCTTCATGTCCAAGGCACCGGATCATGAACTATGGTTCTCGAAAGCCAAGGCAAAGACTCTTCTCCCTAAGGTCTATCCGGTTCTTGAAGGTCCTCTTATGGCTTTCCATGAGTTGTGGGGCAATGAGTTCGCGGTATATAGGACTGCTGTGATCCTTGATGAACAGATATACGGCCTTGGTGTGGCCAGGGAACTTTCAGAGGCATTCAAGGAACTCATGCGTGAAAAGAATGTACTCTGTATTGATGATTCGAATACAATCCTGAAAGGCATCATAGACGGTTCGGACGCCCCTTTCGTCTATGAAAAGATAGGTGTAAGGTTTGACCATTTCCTTCTTGACGAGTTCCAGGATACATCTTCGGTCCAATGGACAAACTTTCGCCCTCTTCTTCTGAACAGCGAGTCTCAGGGTGGAGAAAACCTTGTTGTAGGTGATGTGAAGCAGAGTATATACAGATGGAGAGGCTCAGATTGGAAATTGCTTGACGAGGCAGTTCCTGAGGAATTTCCGGGCTGTAAGGAGCAAGTGCTGGATACCAATTACAGGAGCCTGTCCAATATTGTGAATTTCAACAATCTATATTTTACTTCAGCTGCAGAAGTACTGGACCGATACAATGGATATACCGAGGATGGCCCTATGTCCAGGATATATTCAGATGTCGAGCAGAAGGTACATAAAAAGGATAAGGCTCCAGGAAGTGTAAGTGTCACATTTTGCGCAAAGGATGACGAACTGCAGAAAGTCCTGGAAAGCGTTAATGAGGCTCGTTCTGCCGGAGCAAGGCTTTCTGAAATAGCAGTCCTGGTAAGAAGTAATGCCATTGGAGAAGCTGTTGCAGGCTACCTCATAGACAATGGAGTGACAGTCATAACCGATGACTCTCTAAAGGTAAAGAGTGCGCTTACTGTACGCCGTCTGGTTTCCCTCATGTCCTATGTCGACAATCCTGATAATGAAGTAGACGGCTATCTGGCAGAGTCGCTGGATGTGGCTGTGCCGGATGACAGCCTGTCTCTGGTGGATATGGCGGAGTCGCTTCTGCGTAGCCTGAAAGCTTCTGATACTGACGGTGCTTTTGCAGGTGAAGTTCTCCACGTACAGTCGTTCATGGATTGCCTGCAGGACTATGTGGCTGCAAATGGAAACAACCTGAGAGGATTCCTGAAATTCTGGGAAGAGCAGAATCCGTCAATCAGTTCTCCTTCAGCAGGAGAGAGTGTGAGGGTCATGACGATCCATAAGTCAAAGGGACTGGATTTTCCATATGTCATCATCCCTTATGCAGAGAATATCAATCTTTTTAAGGCAGGCAGCTACTGGTGCAGTCCAGACCTGTCTGGAACCAGACTGGAGGGTGTTGCGGAGGGCGTTTACGACGTGCTTCTTTCACGAGCCTCAGAGTCGACCCTGTTTGCCGACCATTATCGTAACGAGAGTTTCTTGCAGCAGGTAGATAATATCAATACGATATATGTAGCCATGACTCGTGCTGCCCTTGGTATGCACATCATAGCAAAGAAGCCGTCGAGGTCGTTCCTGTCGTCTGTCAGCAAGGAACCGGATATGGAGTGTTCTGACTTTTCTCAGATTCTGTATTGGTTTGTCAGTGCATCTGGCCGTATCGAAGGCGTCAGACGTAGCGGGGATGAGGAGAACCTTAGATTCGATGTTGGTGAACTGGTAGATTTCGCTTCGTTCAGGAAAGATGATGAAACAGGTGTCGTAAGGTTTGAGGTCACATCAGGAGAAGAGTATCCGTCATATCCATTGAATCCAGAAAGGGTAGAGGAAGGAGAAGGTGGTCAGCTGGATGTGAGGGAACGAGGACGATTGAAGTTTTCAGCAGATTCTGTGGATTTCTTCTCAGAGGATGGCCATATAGGCATTGCTGCTTCAAACAGGATACGTGGTGTCGTGCTTCATGACATTCTTGCCGGTATAGTTGTTCCTGAAGATATGGATAAGGCTGTCAGGAAGGCTGTCGATGCAGGAGAGATTACATCAGAAGAAGCATCGGAGATCAAAAGTCTGCTTGCGGAAAGGATTGCTCAGGGTGTCAGGAACGGGTGGTTCCCGGAGGATGCGTCCAAAGTGCTGAATGAAACCAGTCTCATTGCTTCCAGTGGAAAGCTATATCGTCCGGATCGTGTAGTCTTGGATGGTGGTAAAGTCCTCATAATCGATTATAAGTTCGGTGAACACTATAAGAAATATGAGAAACAGCTTACAGGATATGCTGACCTCTGGCGCAAGATGGGTTATGAGGATGTTTCGGCAATATTGTGGTATGTGCATACCGGTGAGATTATAGCTGTCTAAATAATATTTACTATATTTGTAGGTTGATATTTCAAGAATTGAAAATATGGAGAATAAGGATATAGAGACATGCAAATTGCTGTATAATACGGAGAGGGTGAGACTTTACATACCCGAGTATGGCCGTAATGTACAGAAGATGGTAGATTACCTGAAGACGATCGAAGATCGTGAAAAGAGGAACCAGCAGGCAAGAGCCATTGTAAAGGTGATGGAAATAATCAATCCTGCGGTTCATCTTCAGGATAATTATGAGCAGAAGCTGTGGGACCATCTGCACATAATCTCAGGTTTTGATCTGGATGTCGACTCTCCGTATCCGGCTCCGCTTCCGGAAAGTCTCAATGAGCAACCACGTATGGTTCCTATTGCCAGGAAGCCGATCAAGGCGACCCATTATGGAAGGAACATCGAGAGTATCATAGACCTTATTGCGGATATGGAGGATGGCGATGTCAAGACTTCGATGATCCGTTCACTTGCAATATACATGCGTCAGCAGTACCTCATCTGGAACAAGGATACAGTCTCAGATGAGACCATCTTCCAGGATATTGAGAAGCTTTCTGACTTCAGGATCAAGGTTCCTGAGGGATTGCAACTGACGAGAGTGGACTCATCGACTACGTTTGCAAGACCTGGAAGCTCTCCTAACAAGCAGGGAAGAAACCAGAGACAGAAGGGTAATCAGAACAAGAGAAAACAGCATAAGTAATATGGCGGTACAGAAAAAGACAAAAGCAGGCAGACAGAAGGAGAAGAAGCTCTTCTCTTTCTTTTCTGATATGGATCCGGAATTGAAATCTATTCTTGTCAAGTGTGTTGGAGTAGTGGCAATGCTGGTCACATTGTTTACCCTCGTGTCGATGCTGTCTTATCTGTTTACATGGCAGGCAGACAAGAGCCTCTTCTCTCATCCTGAGATGATGGACAAGTCAGTTGAGGTATCCAACATGGGAGGAAAACTCGGTTATGTATGGAGCCGTTTTCTTATAAAGGATATGTTCGGTCTGGCAAGTTTCTGTCTGGTTTTCCTGATGGGAGCATATACATACAGACTGTTTTTCTGGCAAAGAAGCATAGGAACAATGAGACTTACTTTCCTGTCTGTTTCTGGTACTGTGATTCTTGCTATGGCCTTCTCGCTTTTCGGCTCGGCAGCTCTGTTTGACGGTGGACTTGGTGGCGATGCGGGAGCAGCTATCATGTCATCCATGTCCAATCTGGTAGGCCCAATAGTTCCTGTGCTGGTAGTTCTGGTTGCAGCGATGACCTGGCTACTGTTTGCAAGCGGACGTTTTGCCCATTGGTTTGCAGTTACAGGAGAGAAAAAGCCTGTGGAGGCAGCAGAACCACAGAAGGAAGATCAGGCGGAACCAGTGGAGGAAGTTTCAGATGAAGAGGTTGATCCTGAGGAACCAGTAACTCCAGTCGTAGAACCTGTGGAGCCTGTTGAACCGGTAACCCCAGTTGTAGAACCGGTAGGTCCGGATGCTCCTGCTGGTCCTGTAGAACCAGAGGTGTCAGGCGAGGACACTGCAGGTAACTCAGAGATCGAGGTGATCAGGGGTGACGTCGTGGTTCCTGTTCTGGAAGACCTGCCGCGAATCGACAACCGTGAGGAACTTGAGAGATTTGAATTTCCACCACTTGATATTCTTAGAGATTATACCGAGGGTCAGCATGAGGTGAGCCAGTCGGAACTTGACAAGAATAATTTACTTATCCGTACGACCCTTAAGAATTACAAGATCGAGGTTGAAAAGGTGACTGCTGTAGTAGGCCCGACAGTCACACTCTACAAGGTGGTACTTGCTCCCGGCATGCGTGTAGCTTCGATTGAAAATGTTCACCGAGAGATTGCTATGGCATTGGAAGTAGGTGGTGTACGAGTTGTAACACTTCCTGGAAGTGTCGGAATCGAGGTGCCGAACAGCACTCCGTCAATTGTTCCTCTCAAGAGCATGCTCAATGACGATTCATTCAGAAACAGCAAGGCAGAACTGCCTGTTGCCATAGGATATTCGACACTTGCCCAGAAGGTCAAGACATTCGACCTGTCTGATGCCCCACATCTGCTTGTGGCAGGAGCTACGAAGCAGGGTAAGTCAGTCGGACTGAATGTTATCATATCGTCTCTGCTATATGCCAAGCATCCTTCCGAGCTGAAGTTTGTCTTCATCGACCCTAAGGCAGTGGAGTTCACTTCATATAATTCACTTCTGAAACATTATCTCGCCGTTGTTCCTGTTGTAGGTGACGAGGAGGAAGAAAAGAAGAATGCCATCGTGAAGAAGGCAAAGCAGGCTGAACAGGTGCTTCAGTCTCTCTGTATAGAGATGGACGAAAGATATGAGCTGCTGGCCAAGGCAGGGGTGAATGACTTCAAGCTATATAATGAAAAATACAAAGACCGCCATCTCCTTCCGACTGACGGCCACCAGTATCTTCCATACCTGGTTGTAGTAATAGACGAGTACGCAGACCTTATCATGGCAGGTGGAACTACGCCTGAGGACAGAAAGTCAGCTAAGAACATAGAGTCAGCAATCATACGTCTTGCCCAGAAGGGACGAGCAGCCGGCATCCATGTCATCATCGCTACTCAGCGTCCATCAGTAAATGTGATCACTGGCCTTATCAAGGCGAACTTCCCTACAAGAATCGCTTTCCGCGTGCTTTCCGGTGTTGATTCAAGAACAATTCTTGATACAACTGGTGCAGAAAATCTTATTGGTAAGGGTGATATGCTGTATTATGCAGGTGTTAAGGTTGAACGTATCCAGTGCGCTCTGGTGAGCATGGATGAGATCAATGGTATTACAGGATTCATAGGTAAGCAGACCTCATACAAGCAGTGCTACAACACTCCATATTATCTCCCTGTACCAGAGTCTCCTGATGGAGAGTCGTGCGGAGGAAGCATTGATATCCAGAATATCGATTCAATGTTCGAAGAAGCTGCCCGTACTGTGGTTATTTCACAGAAGGGCTCGACTTCAGACCTCCAGAGAAAGTTGGGCATGGGTTATGCAAGGGCAGGAAGAGTTATGGACCAGCTTGAAGCTGCAGGCGTTGTAGGACCGCAGGAGGGCTCTAAACCAAGGTCAGTGCTGGTTTCTACTCTTGATGAGCTTAATGAACTCATTGCACCTTTCTTGAATCAGTAGCAGATGAGAATAAAGAAATTTATTTTAGCTGTCGTTGCATTCCTTGCAGCGTTTCAGGCATATTCACAGACAACGCAGGATGCGGCTTTTGAGAAGCTGTATTCTGCGTTGTCGGATTCGTGTCTGTCGATAAAGTGTACATATACGTTGACAATGTCGGAGATGCGTATTTCCGGTGAAGCTGAACTTCTGGCACAAGACGGATGTTATGTGATGGAAACAGGTGAGATCACTGTCTATTGCGACGGTACTTCTGTATGGACGATAGATAATTCAGTAAAGGAAGTCGTCATAGAACCTGGTCCGGGAGGATATGATCTCACAAAAGTGAGAGATGTGAAGCTCGCACAGAATGGTATGATAGATAGCTTCTCTTTTGTCCATGAGGATGGCACAGTCATGAAGGCAAGGGTTGTCACTATGACGTCATCAGAAAAAAAATCTGTCACATCCTTCCGCCCTCAGATGACTTTCGGGTCAGATTGGATTGTGACAGATATGCGTTAAAACTTTGCAGTCTATTTTCTAATACATCTTACAGACGCTCCAAATGAATTGACGCCACCCTTTTCTATGAAAAGGTCTGGCTGCTCGCTGATGAGATATCTGTAATATGCCATTCCTTCCTCATCTTTAGCTCTGTCAGCTGTCCAGAAGGCTGCATACTGTTTGTATCCCTTGAACATTGCCTGAGGGTATGTGTGGTCAATAAATTCATTCTCCTTAGGGTTTGTGCTCTTGTTGCCAAGAGTCGCATAACCGACAGGTATCATTGAAATGCCTGTGCTGTTTGTTATTTCGCCGACAGATGGCCAGTATTCCCACATAAGGTCGTCGTTGAAATACGTATTGCCCATAATGGCTGCGGCGATGCCCTTTATAGTCTCATATTCAGTTGCATCTTCAGCTCCAGCTGCAACAGCAAGCTCAATCCAATCCTTCTCTGATGGAAGCTGCCATCCCTCAGGACAGATTTCGAGAGCCTCCTCATAAGAGTAATATCTTCCGAATACGTCGTCCATTGCCCTGTTGTTCATGTATGGGGCTCCTGCTGCAGGGTCAGACATGTTGCGGCACATCCAGTCAGTAGATCCTATAGTTGCGTATGGATATTTGGTTCCATTGATCTCGAATGATGGCATACCTGTCAGTGCTATGTTCTTGATCGATCCGTCAAGTCCGCCTTTAACTACAGTTACATAGTGGCTTTTGCTGGAAGTTGAATATCCTTCAGCAAAGGCATAGCCGGTTACTGTGTAGGTCTTGAGCGTGTCGGAGAAGGTATGTGTAAAGGATCCGTCAGACGGCTTGCCGTTCTTGTCAAGTCCGTTGTCGTATCTTGTAGTATCGGCTTTTGTCATTGTCGGAGATACCTTCCAGCAATATCCGAGTTCCTCACCGTCGGGGTGAGCTACTCCTGATGGTACCATTGTCACGACTGCCTCCGGGAGAACATATTCTGGAACAAAGAATGACAGGCCTCCGTCAAGCGATGGGGTTACGGTTGTCTCATCGTCGTCCTTACATGAAGTCACAGCCAGCGCAGATGCGAGGATAAGGCAAAGGTAATTCAGTTTTCTAAAACTCATTTCAGACATTGAATTTTGGTGTATAATCGTGCAAATATCGTTAAATTTCTTTGAAAAACCGCTACCTTTGTGCAAATACTTTGCCGTTATGACTGTTATATTGCGAAATATCGGAGTGATGATTGTACTTTCTGCGTTAAGCATGCTGACCGCATGTACTTCTCCTGACAGGTATGTGACCCTGTCTGGATATGCGCAGGGAGGTACTTATACAGTGAAGATCAATATGAAAGACGTGTCTGTGCCAGTGAAGGAGGTCCGGGATTCTGTGGATGCTCTTCTGAGTCGTATAGACAGGTCTCTCTCAGGATACAACAAGAATTCCATTCTGAGCCGCTTCAACGCTGGTGAGACCGTAAGGCCTGATTCGTTGTTCCTTGATATCTATGACTCTGCATATGAAATTTTCGAGGCTACCGGTGGTGTAGTTGATGTTGCTTCCGCTCCTTTGTTCGATCTGTGGGGTTTCGGATTCACTACAGATTCCCTGCCGTCAGATGAGGAAGTGAACAAGGTCCTTGCAGCATCAGGTATGGCTCGTCTGAAGAGACAGATGCCCTCTCCTCTGAATGGCTCCATGCTGCTTGACTCCTCCAATGAAGCCCTTCCGAAACTTAATTTTAATGCGATAGCTCAGGGCTACAGCTGCGATGTGGTGGCAAGGTACCTGTACTCGATCGGGGTAAAGGATATGCTTGTGGACATAGGTGAGATATTCTGCGACGGTTTCAATCCCTCTGGCAGACCTTGGACAGTAGGCATAGACCGTCCAGTTGACGGAAACAATACTCCAGGAGAACAGATTCAGGGAATCTTCAGAGCTCCTGCCGGCCCGCACGGAATTGTGACCTCAGGCAATTATCGAAAGTATTATGTGCGTGACGGAAAGAAATATGCCCATACAATCGACCCGCGTACAGGCTATCCTGTAGGGCATAATCTGTTGAGTGCAACTGTTGTAGCGGAAAATGCCACTATTGCTGATGCTTATGCAACATATTGTATGGTGGTCGGACTTGAACAGTCGATCGCTCTTCTGCAGGGTAGAGAAGACCTGGAAGGCTGTCTGATATATGACAAGGACGGAACCTTTGAGTCGTGGTGCTCGGAAGGGTTTGTCCTGGAGAATCTCTGATAGAGGTTACATTGAAGAAATGATATGGAGGGCTTCGGAAAGGGCTGTTATCAGCAATTCCGAGGCCCTAATAATTATTTCTGGGCACAAGCCGATGCTGTGCAGCACGATGGTCAGAAGGACTGATGGGATTATTATTCCGCATAGTGGAACAGCAATAATGTTAGTCAGGATGAAATGTACCGGAAAGGATCGGAAATAGATATATGCCAACGGCCCTGTAGTTATCTGACAAGATATGGATATTGCAGCTGAGTCCCATATCCATCGTGCGCACTTTGTCATGAATGAGTCGTCATTTCTGTCCCCGGGCCAGAATCCCTGCAGGACGGGGAAGATGAATGCGATTCCTGCGACAGCGGCATATGACAGCTGGAATCCTATCTCGGTGATGCTGCTGGGAGATAGCACTATCTGTATCATCATTGCACTCATCATCACAAGAGGCAGGCTCATCTTGTATTTTCTGAAATTTGCATATTCGCCGATGGTAATGAAGGTGAAAGCTCTCATTATTGAAGGCCCTGAGCCAGTTGCCAGTGTATAGAAACCGCAGACAAGGACCAGGATGATGCTCTTGAGGTCTTTTGCTGCAGAAGAGTTTCCAATGAAGAACAGCATACCACGGAGAATTCCGTAAATTATGCCAAGGTGCAGGCCTGAAAGCGCAAGGATATGTGAGGCTCCGCTATTTCTGAATGCTTCCTTGATATTGCCGGGTATTCCGCTTTTCTCTCCGGTGATCAAGGCTTTTACAATCTCTCCTGTTTCTTCTTTCTGGAAGGGTATGCTGTTTATTACAGCCTCTGTCCGCGAACACAGGTCAAGGGCAACAGCCTCCAGCCAGCCGTGATTAATAGTCTGGCTAAAAGCAAGAAAGGTGTCAGTAATGCCGCATACCCAGCCGCAGGCTGTCATGGCTATGGCCACGGCTATTCTTCCTGATACTGCATGGACCTCTTCGCCCGAATGATGCAAGTATGTCAATGCTGATATTATTGCCAGAAAAGGCACGACTGCTGCAATCGGATGTGTTGAAAAAAAGACCATGCCGATATATGCGCTGGCTATGGCTCCGGCAGCAAAAGGTAATGCTATCCCCGCAATCTCTCTCTCCACTTTCATTTCCTTCCTAATTTTTGCTAAAATAGTGAATATTTTGTTAACTTTGCAATGATGTGCTTTTTAAAAAAGGAAATAAACTAAAAACTACTTTATAATGATCATCTTAGTACTTAATTGCGGAAGTTCTTCACTAAAATATCAGCTTCTTGATATGAAGAACGACGAAGTTTATGATCTTCTTGCCAAAGGTATTGTTGAGAGGATTGGAATGGAGACTGGTTGCCTCAAGCATCAGGCTACTGGCAAGGATTCGTTTGTAAGGGAAATGCCGATAGAGAACCATACAGTCGGCATCAAGGCTGTCCTGGATGCTCTTCTTGACAAGGAGTACGGAGTCCTCGAGACACTTGAGGATATCGAGGCTGTAGGTCACAGAGTCGTACACGGAGCAGAGGAATTCGTATGCAGCCAGCTTATTACAGATGAGGTTGTAGCTCAGCTTGAGAAGTGCTCGGTATTTGCTCCTCTGCACAATCCTGCGAACATTCTTGGAATCAAGGCTGTTTCAGCAGTACTTCCGGAAGTGCCGCAGGTGGGCGTATTCGACACAGCATTCCACCAGACAATGCCATCATATGCATTTATGTACGGCCTTCCATATGAGTATTATGAGAAATATGGTATCCGTCGTTACGGTTTCCATGGAACAAGCCACAAGTATGTGTCTGCAAAGGGTGCAAAGTTCGCTGGTCTCGATCCGCAGAACTCATAGATCATCACATGCCACCTCGGAAACGGCAGCTCTATAGCAGCAGTCGTAAACGGAAAGTCTATCGATACTACAATGGGATTCACACCGCTCGAGGGTCTTATCATGGGAACACGAAGCGGAAGCATCGACCCGGAAGTCGTGACATACATCCAGGAGAAGGAAGGTCTCACTGCCGCACAGATGAGTACTATCCTCAATAAGAAGAGTGGTTTCCTCGGCCTTTCATGCGTTTCTTCGGACGCTCGTGATCTTGATGATGCTGCAAACGAGGGTAATCCTAAGGCTAAGCTCGTTCTCAAGAAACTTACATACGAGATCACCAAGTATATCGGAGCATATTCAGCAGCTATGAACGGTGTTGACCTCATCGTCTTCACAGGAGGTATCGGTGAGAATAACAGCCGCCTGCGTCGCAGAGTATGTGAAAACCTTACATATCTGGGCGTGAAGTTTGACTATGATGCGAATGTCGTAAGAGGCGTTGATACAATCATCACACTGCCTGACTCTAAGGTAAAGGTAGCCCTCATCACAACAAACGAGGAGCTGATGATTGCCCGCGATACAATGAACATAGTTCAGAACGAAGAAGAGTAATCAACATCCCCGGTATTTCATGCCGGGGATAATTTTATAAAGAAGATGTTTACAAAATTTGAACAGATCTATGCCGAGCTCAAGGGCAGGGGCAACAGAAAAAGAATGATTGCTGCTTGGGGAGTTGATACTCATACAGTAGCAGCGGCCGGCAAGGCAGTAGAACTTGGACTGGCTGACGTGACACTCGTGGGAGACCAGGATCTTATAGCAAAGGCATGTGCCGAGGAAGGTGTCGACGTGTCTGTATTTACAATCGTACACAATCCTGATGAGCTCAAGTCTGTAGCTCAGGCAGTACAGATGATCAATGACGGCCAGGGAGACTTCCTTATGAAGGGACTATGCTCGACAGACAAGTTCCTTCGTGCCATCCTGAACAAGGAGAGAGGACTTCTTCCTCCAAAGGGCACTCTGACACATTGTACTACTCTTGAGATTCCGTCATATCATAAGCTCCTTTTTGTCGGTGACGTTGCAGTTATTCCTGCACCGGACATCAAGCAGAAGCAGATCATCATGGAATGTCTTATCAGAACAGCGAAGGCTGTAGGAGTACAGACACCTAAGGTTGCAATCCTTGCTGCTACCGAGCAGGTTCTCGCAAGTCAGCCTGCTTCTGTAGAGGCAGCCATGCTTTCAAAGATGGCCGAGCGTGGACAGATCAAGGGATGCATCGCAGACGGTCCTCTGGCGCTCGATGTCGCTATTGATATGGAGTCAGTTCAGATCAAGGGCCTTGTAAGCCCTGTGGCTGGAGATGCTGACTGCATCCTGTTCCCTAACATCGAGTCCGGAAATGTGTTCTACAAGGCAAATTCAAAGCTGGTTCCTGGAGTAAAGCAGGCAGGTATCCTTGTAGGAGCGAAAGTCCCTTGTGTACTTTCAAGCCGTGCCGACAGCATAGAGACCAAATTGAATTCAATCGCTATTGCAGCAATGTTCTAATCTAGCCATGAAAGGAAATATTCTTATAATCAACCCGGGTTCAACCTCTACAAAAATCGCTTATTATGAGGATGGACAGCAGAGATTCGAGACCAATCTCACCCACTCTGCAGAAGAGATCGCAAAGTATGAGTCAGTAATGCATCAGGGCGGCATGCGCCGCGATGCAATCGTGAACTTCCTTGCAGAGAACGGCGTTGATCTTGATTCGATCGACCTGATCATGGCCCGTGGTGGCTTGATCACTCCTATCCAGGCAGGTGTTTACGAAGTTACGCCACAGATGCGTGAGGCTTTGCTAGAGGGTAGAAATGGTGTACATGCATGCAATCTGAGTGCTCTTATAGCTGACGACCTCGCTGCTGATATCAATAAGTTACGTGCGGAAAAAGGTGAAGAGGGCATATGTAAGGCATATATAGCAGATGCTCCGACCTCTGACGAAATGCTGCCTGAGCTGAAGCTTACAGGACATCCTGCATTTGAGCGCAGAGCGGCCTTCCACACATTGAACTCACGTGCGATGGTGCGCCGTTATGCCCGTAATGTAGGAAAGACCAATAAGGAAGTGACGGTAATCGTAGCTCATATGGGCGGCGGATCTTCAGTCTCCCTTCATAGAAACGGCTACGTCATCGATGTGAATGATGCTCTTGGCGGTGATGGTCCTATGAGCCCTGAGCGTGCAGGCTCGGTTCCTGCTTTCCCTCTTGTCGAGATGTGCTTCAGCGGTCAGTATTCCAAGGCTGAGATAAAGAAGATGCTCGTAGGAAAGGGTGGTGCAGTGGCCCATCTGGGAACCAATGATTTCCGTGAGATTGTTTCGCGTGCAGCAGAAGGGGAGAAGGTATATGCTGATTTCCTCAGAAGCTTCTGTATTTCAGTTGCAAAGTACATAGGTGCAGAGGCTACAGTCGTAGCAGGTAAGGTGGATGCAATCATCCTTACAGGTGGTATTGCATACAGCCAGCCTATTACATCTCAGATCACAGAGATGGTACAGTTCATCGCTCCTGTTGAGGTCTATCCAGGCGAGAACGAACTTGAGTCACTCGCGGAGAACGGCTATGGTATACTCGGTGGTGAGTTTGAGATAAAGACTTACAAGCGTTAATTATTCAAACATATTGCGCTTTGGCAATTTGTCGCTGTACAGTGCGCGACATTCCTTGAAGAGGGCTTCGGTATACTTAGGGAACCGAGGCCCTCTGTATGTACTGGTGTTTGTAATCATGACCCAGCATTCTCCGTCAGGATAATGTCTCACAAGCGCACTTGTGCCTGCCAAAGTTCCGGTTCTGCTCCATCCTCTTTCTGGAGTAGTGTCGTTCCATCCGAGTGAGAATGTCTCCTTGTCGAAATACTCGATCATCTGATGGAAACTTTCCGGTGTAATGATATCTTCTACACCTTGTATTCCGTTGAGGCTTGATACGAGTCTGGCGATCTCAGCTGGAGAACCGCACCATGCTCCCGCTCCGGAAAGCAGGGGGAGGTCGGTACCGCCGTAGCAGCGTTCTACCATTACACCGCTGCCGTTATATTCCTCAATATATTTGCCGTCTCCCTCGTGGGTGTAGTATCTTACCTCATTGACTCTCTTATCCTCGTAATAAATGCCTCCGATGTGCATGTCGAAGCATCCTGCAGGATCCAGGACCTTCTCTTTGATGAAGTCCTCATAAGGCATGCCTGACACCCTTTCGATTATCTCTGAGAGCAGCAGGTAGCCGAAGTTGGAATACTTCTGACTAGTGCCGGGAACCCATCTGAGTTTCCGGCTTAGTACAAGTCCGAAATAATCTTCCTTAGTCGGAGCATGATCCAGTCCGAGCTGGTTCTTTACGTCTACAGCAGAAAACAAAGGGTCTCTGCGGAAACCAGCCTGGTGGCGCAAGATGTGTTCTACTGTTATTTTTCTGTAATTTCTATCACACTTTGTCAGGTCATTGAAGAACGGGTCATCGAGGATTCCTCCGGGACCGAAAACTGTATCCTTGATGCTCAATGAGTCCATGTCCTGCAGGACCATGATGCCTGCTGCTGTAATCAGTTTGGATACAGACGCCATTCTCATGATATGTCCGGGCTCCATCTCGACTCCCATTTCTTCGTCTGCCCATCCATAACCCTTGGCGTAAAGAAGTGAGTCGTTTCTGGTAATGGCGATCGATGCACCCTTGATGTGCCATTTGGTCAGGAACCTCTTTATTTTCTTGTCCATCGGGTGCAGCTCGGGAATGTCTGAAAGCGCATTGGTAAGCGAGTCGTTCAGATGTACTCTGGTGTCTTTCTCCTTTTTCTGTCTGCTGCATGAACAGCCTGCAAACATAAATGCCGTCACAAGGGCGGCAATTGTAAGGAGTGGTATGATGACTTTCTTTATCTTCATTTATATCTCTAAAGCTTTCCTGCCTTTCGGGCAAAGTCAATTATAAAGTCGGCTGTGCCTTCTATGCCGAGGATTGATGAGTCGATGCAAAGGTCATAATTTCCCGCAACTCCCCATTCACCGAAGGTGTAGTAGTTGTAGTACTCAGCCCTCTTCTTGTCCTTCTCCTGAGCCTTTGTCTTTGCTTCCTCAAGGCTCATTCCCTGTCTTGAGGCAATACGTTCTGCGCGAACCTCAAGCGGAGAAGTCAGGAATACATTAAGGGTGTTTTCATTTTCCCTAAGGATGTAGTCAGCACATCTGCCCACGATAATAGCAGATCCCTGCTCGGCAATCTTCTCGATTGTCTGGCTCTGGAGCTTGAATATGCTCCTGTCGCTCATGTAATTTTCAGTGTCACCAAATCCGCTTGTGAAGAGTTCTGTAAAGGAGAAGAATCCTCTCTTCTCATCACGCTCCTTGAAGAACTCTGCGCTGAAACCGCTGTCCTTGGCTGCCTGACTGATGATCTCCCTGTCATATACCGGGATGTTCAGCTTTCTGCCCAGTTCGTATGCGACTCCGCGTCCGCCACCTCCGAACTGTCTTCCTATGTTGATGATGATCTTCTTTTCCATGGCTCTGTATTTTATAGCTGGCTACCTAAAATTGCTGATTCCTCACCGTCCTGAAGCTTGTTGAACTTCTTGAAAAGTCTTCTCAGCAGGATGGCTGTCAGTAATGCAGACAATACATCAGATATAGGGAAACTCATCCATACTCCTTCTGCTCCATGCCATAAAGGAAGAGCATACAGAAGTGGGAGAAGGAAAAGTATCTGTCGGGAAAGTGAAAGGATCACGGACTTCTTTACCATGCCAAGGCACTGGAAGAAGTTGGTTCCTATCATCTGGAAACCTACGATAGGGAAGCCTATGGTCAGGATCTGCATTCCTCTGGCCGCCATATCCATCAAGGCCTCATCGTGGGTGAAGATGCCCACTGCAAGGCGAGGGATGAACATTCCTATAAGGAAGCAAATGGTTGTAACTACTGTTCCGAGCTTTGCTGTCATCCAGAATACTTCCTTCACTCGCGAGTACTGCTTTGCTCCGTAGTTGTATCCTGCAATCGGCTGCATACCCTGGTTCAGTCCCATGCATATCATGATGAACATGAATATAAGTCTGTTGCATATGCCGTATGCACCGATTCCGAGGTCTCCGCTATAGTCGCGAAGCTGCTGGTTGATGAACAATGTGACAAGACAAGCTGCTGCATTCATCAGGAAAGGTCCCATGCCGATGGCAAGGGAATCCTTGGCTACGCGCATGTCAAGCTTGAATATACCTTTCTCGAAGTGGAATGCCTTGTTCTTGTCGCTGAAATGTCTCAGTACTATGAACATGGCTACAGTCTGTGCAAGTACGGTAGCCCATGCCGCTCCTGCAATGCCCATGTCAAACACGAAGATGAACAGAGGATCAAGCAGGGTGTTGAACAGGACGGTGAATATGGTCAACGCCATGGCCTTCTTGGGGAATCCGGATGAACGCATGGCGGCGTTAAGACCGAAATATACATGCGTTATGACGTTTCCGATAAGGATGATGGTGATGTATTCCTTTGCATAAGGCAGAGTGTTCTCGCTGGCACCGAAGAAATAAAGTATCGGATCGATGAATATGAGAGCGACTGCCATGAAGATCAATCCTATGATGATGTTGAGACTGACAACATTGCCGAGAACCTTGTTGGCTGCCTTGTAGTTCTTCTGGCCGAGCAGGACAGAAAGCATTACAGCAGCTCCGGCTCCTACCAGGGTGCCGAATGCAGTGGATAGGTTCATCAGCGGGAATGTTACGGCAAGTCCTGAAATAGCAAGTGGACCAACACCTTGTCCAATGAAGATGCTGTCCACCATATTATAAAGTGATGCTGCTGTCTGTGCTATGATGGCAGGCAGGGCGTATTGCCTGAGCAGTCTGCCTATCTTGTCAGTTCCGAGTTCTGTTGGAATAGAGGATTTGTTGTCGGCCATATCAGTCCTCCGGTTTCTCAACGATTTCGATCTCAAAAATCAGCGGAGCATATCCAGGAATGCTTGAGCCGCTGCCTGAATATTGGTATCCATAATTTGAGTAGAATACTCCTACGCCTTTTTCCATAGGTCTCATCTGCCAGAGTGTCAAGGCAAATCCTCCGATTACTGTCGTCTTGTCAGAACCCATTGTGATCTTGGTGTATTCTTCTCCCCAGTTAATTCTTACTGGTTCATATTTCCTTGATGCAGAATACAGTCCGTTATCTTTTGCCACTCTCTCGATTGTGGTATCGAAGACAAGTCCGTTAAGGAGTTTACCGGTGTAGTTTATATAGATTGTCGTGTCGTTGTCAAATGATGTGGTGTCGACAGGTGCGCTGATCTGCTTGTAGTAGAATCCGGTTGATACGGAGTCCGCAGCCGTCATGCCGCTGAAGACCTGGTCAGCCGGCCTGCCGTCAACCATTACGCTGCTGTTGCCGAAGAACCTGCCGATCGAGTCGATCTGCCACTGGTTTATGTCCTCAGTGAAGTCCTTGACCTCTATTTCATACATTGTAGACTCGAATGATGATGAATTATCCTCGTCGTAATAGTCGAGATAATCCTGAGCGGTGTCAAATTCTTTTGATGTCATCAGCCAGCTTGGAACGATTGCTTTCTTATAACCGCCCGCCTTCATGCCGTAGATGGCATCTCCAAGTCCTGCCTGGATCGTAGTCTTGTGGGTTGTCCACACCTTCGGACCATAATACGAAGTCTCGCTGTACTCTCCTAACTGCTTTGCTGTCTGAGCGTCGGTATATGAGGAAATGTTTCCTTCCAGATCTGTAATCTTGAAATCTACCAATGCAAAACCATCTTCCTTGACCTCGATGCCGTCACCGTCAATGTTTTCGAGAACATAGATGCCGAGGCCAGAAGGTTCAGCTTCAGGATGGTTGAGTTGCATCCATGCATCGAAATAGCGTTTATTGGCCTCATTAGGGCCAGGTGTTACAGTTTTTGCGCAGCCCGCAAGAAGAAGGGCTGCAGCGATGTATGATGCTGTAGAGAATACTTTCTTCATTTGTGTTTAATTCTAAGAATCCGCAAAGATAGTAAAAATACCCGAGCTTTACTCGTTGGATACTCCAACTACCCAAATTTTATAGAGCAGAGCTGAATTTGCAGGAATTATGCCAAAGACTTCGTTGCCGAATCCATATTTTCCGTTGAACAGGATCTCGCACTCTTCGCCGGCTTTTACTCCTATCAGTCCATTGCGTACTCCCTCCAGCAACCTGCTGTCCTTCATGTCGATTTCGAGAAGTTCAAAATCGGGATCTGTTACATCGAACCTTTCCTTTGTCGCAGTCTCTTCGTGGTTTGTATCAAAGAGGATTGACGGACTGGATGTGAATACATAACCTGCATAATAGAATAGTATGACGCCGTTTTCCGTCAGTCCATCACCATGTCCTTCGGTCCGGATAATTCTTGCTGAACCGTTGTTATAGACAATGTCAAGAGTGTCTTCGCCAACAACGCTGTTCTTTGCCAGATATGAGTCAATCTGGGTCTCTTGTCTTGAATATATGGTTTCCAGCTTTTCCTTGACGCATGCGCTCAGCAATACTGCCATGAACAGCATGAGAATCAATCTATTTTTCATATTCGGTCATGTATATATGTGAGTGTTTTCTGATGTATTCCTCCACCTCCGCAACTGGCATCAGGAGCTTTCCGCCAGCTGCATTCTCGTGTCCTCCGCCGTCAAAGAACATCTTGGCGCAGCGGTTTGCAGACGTCCCTTTCTTGCTCCTTATTGATATGCGTATTTCTTCAGCTTCTTCACGTGCATAGATGCTCATCCTTACTCCTGCAATACTGAGTGGCTCATTCACAAAGCCTTCGGTATCACCCTCTTGCATTCTATATTCCAATTGCGATGCCTTGTCGAGAATCATGTACGCCACGCCGTCTTCTGTCACTCGCAACAGGTCCTTCAACATGAAGCCTTTGAGTCTCAGTCTGTCTTCGCTGTGTTCCTGATTGATCTTCTGGAGGATAAGGTCACGATCGACTCCGGCTTCCAGAAGGGCGGATGCCATCATGAGAGTGGAAGGATATACCGAGTTGCCGAAATTATTAGTGTCGGTTGTCATGCCGGTCATAAGTGCAAGCGAGCATGATGATGGCAGTCTTGAGGCATCTCCATCTACAGCCGGCGTCGCCATGAGAATCCAGAATAGGAGTTCTGACGCCGATGATATGTAATTCTTGGAGAATGAAACCTTGTATAGACTTCTGTCCGGGTCAAGATGGTGGTCTATGAGTATCTTGTCTGCTTCTGATCTGGTGAGTGGTTCTTCCAGGTCGCGTGTCCTGTAGAATGCATGGAAATCAAGACAGATGATCAGATCGCTACCGCTGATTGCCTTCTGCGCTGCAGCAGGATTGCTCTGCATGACGATGATATCATCTTCAGCAACTGTGTCTCTTACGAATTTCAGGAATCTAGGGCAGTCATCGTTCAGGACGATACGGCACCTGCTGTTTCCGAGCATGCCAAGGAAGTGATACATAGCGACGCTGCTGCCGATAGCATCTCCGTCCGGCTTTGCATGGGTGACTATTACCGGTTCTTTTGCTCCGGTAACTAATTCCATGAATGTCTTTATATTGCTGGCGTTTATATCTTTCATTTTCTGTGCTCTGATTACAAGGTGCAAAAATACAAAATTATATTGCATTTCATAAATGAAATTCCTAACTTTGTCCGTCCTTTGGAAAAAGAAAATAAAACAATAAATAATGGGAACAATTATCAGAAAGGTTTTCACCTATTTTATCCTTCCGATCTGCATCGCAGGTCTTGTATATCTTAACGTACAGAGCATCAGCGAGCCTGTGAAGTTCAAGAAGCACAGAGAGTATCGCGAGAGCGTGGCTATCCAGAGACTTAAGGATATCCGTGATCTTCAGGTTGCGTTCAAGAATGTCAATGCACACTATGCTTCCACTATCGACTCTCTCAAACTTTTCTACAATGAGGGAAAGATGAAGATCGCTCTCCAGGTAGGATCTAAGGATGACTCTTTGGCAATGGCCAATACTGAGAAGTTCAAGAACAGATATCGTGGACTCAAGAAGGAAAAGCTCAACCAGAAACTTTATGAGCTCTACCTTGCAGGTGAGCAGAATCTCGTGTTTGAGGTTGAAAGTGAGGTAGCGGTGAAGGATACCCTTTTCAAGGGTCGTACAGACTTCTGTGTTGACTCGCTCGCATTCATTCCATTCAGCGGTGACTCTGTCATCATGGAGTCGACTGTGAAGAAGGTATCAGGAGTAAATGTTCCTCTATTCGAGGCGTCGATGCCGTTCAAGTCTCTTCTCAAGGGTCTTAACAATCAGCTCAGAATCAACCTTGACGCTGAGAGAGAGGATCAGGGACGTTACAAGGGACTTCAGGTCGGTAGCGTAACTCAGCCTAACAATAACGCTGGTAACTGGGAGTAGTCACACGACTATGATAGATACAGAAAACAGGATATCCATTCAAGTCGGCTTGAGTGGATATTCTTTTAAGATACAGGCCGATGGTTCGACGCATTCTTCTGGTTGGATGAGTGCTGAACGTGTTTTTAGTACCCAGGAACTGCAGAAGAGATATGACGATGTCGACATCTCTGTGTTTACTCCTAAGTTTGCACTGGTTCCTGCAGGTTTTCACACTCCGGAGAACTCGCGTCAGCTTCTTGAAGAGGTTACGTCTGTTTCAGTAGAGGATGTAGTGGATTACGTGGAAGTACCTCAGCTTGCAGCAGTCATGGTATATTCGCTCTCTGTGGGTGGTACGCTTCCAAAGGTTCTTGCAGAGACAGTTCTGAAGACTGACGGAACCAAGGTTAAACCGATGCCAGAGGCTTGTGCAATGCTGAATCAGCTTAATGAGATAAGGGATTACAACAAGATACTTGCCTCATATATGGACGGCTATCTGTACCTTGTCGTGGCTCAGGGCAAGAGTC
This sequence comes from Candidatus Cryptobacteroides sp., assembly GCA_045126075.1. Lineage (GTDB taxonomy): Bacteria > Bacteroidota > Bacteroidia > Bacteroidales > UBA932 > Cryptobacteroides. The sequence goes on along the minus strand of JBGVNX010000010.1, from coordinate 40,353 downwards.
TGCTGCTGTGTAATTCGTTCATGGCTCCTGATTTTACAACAGCCCAATATTTCATCTTCCTTGCACTTAAGAAGCTGCAGCTCAATCCTGAAATGTCGACCCTGTTTTTTAGGACACCTCTTGAGGAAGAGCAGGAGTTCTCGTTATATAGGTATTTCAGAAGCGTGGAGAGACTTGACAAATGAGGATAATAGGTGGAAAGTTCCGCGGCAAGACTATATTGCCGCCTCAGGGATACAAGGCCCGTCCGACAACTGATTTTGCCAAGGAGGGACTCTTCAATATTCTGAATAATGAATATGAGATGGAGGGACTTCAGGTACTTGACCTCTTTGGCGGTACGGGTGCAATATCGTATGAGTTCGCCTCACGTGGTGCATCCATGGTTTATTGCGTTGAGATGCTTCCTCTGCATGCCAACTTCATAAAATCTCAGGCGGCGAAGTTCGGGATGAATAACCTCACTGTTGTGCGCCACAATGTATTCGAGTTCCTGGAGATATGTCGTGAGAAGTTCGATATAATCTTTGCGGACCCTCCTTATGCACTCGAGGGCTTGGACACCTTGCCCGAGAAAGTGTTTGCGAAGGATATACTCCATCCTGGGGCCTATTTTATTCTGGAACATCCGGAAGAGTTCAACTTTGAATCCCATCCATATTTTGTCAAGGAAAAGAAATACGGCAATGTACATTTCTCTTTTTTCGAGAAGCCATCTTGCTAAACTATGAAAGCATCAATTAAAATACTGATCGTGTTTTTTGCCTGTTTTGCAATAAAGGCAAATGTTGTTGCACAGACAGCTTCCAGCCTGTTTTGGCGCTCGGATTCTCTGCAGGTTTCTGAAATAGTGTCCGAAATCGGAAATCAATATAATAAGGTGGGTCATCATGGTCCGGCTGTCGAGAATAGTCATATGGCCCTGCGTCTTTACTTTAATGATAGCGGTGCAATTGATGTGTATTCCAAGTCTGGACGTGGAATGGAACTGAAGGACTATCTTTGGTATCCGACAAAAGCACAACAGGATACTTTGGCGCTTGGAGCGGATGGATATATCGTAGGTAAGACTGTCGGACTTGGTGGTATAGCTCTATGGGATGGCGAAAAGGAGATTAAACTGGAGGCAACCAAGGGACGTACAGCCCGGGCTGGTGATACTAAGAAAGGATCTTATATTGAGATAATAGCTTATGGAGTCGCATATAAGGGAGACTATGTCGATGTGAAGATCAGGATTGATGTTTCAACCAAGACTCGTGAAGCCGTTGTGACCGCATCTGAATTGTCCGGCAAGAAGGTTCAGTTTCTGACTGGTGTCAATTTTCATGAGGGTCAGAAGGTTTCTTATGCTGAAGGATACATCAGTGTATGGGGACTGCATCCTGTAAAGAAGACTGAGACTTCATTCCCGATAGGGGCAGGTCTGCGATTCTCTGCAAAGATGTTTCCAGTTATGGAGAAGACTGCCGATATGGTCAGAATCATATCAAAAGTTACATCAAAGGTGTCGACAAGGATAGTGTCTGCATCAGCAAAGGAGGCAGAACTCAATAGCGCGAAACGCTTTGAAGCATATATAATAAAGTAGTGTATATATATTAAAGGTGTATGAAATTTAACTTGAAAGAAGTATTCCAGCCTAAACTTTTCGGGCTGTTCGGTAAGGGTCAGTATAATGGAAAGACCTTTACATCTGATCTTATTGCCGGTATTATCGTCGGCATCATTGCCTTGCCTTTGGCTATCGCCTTCGGTATAGCCAGCGGTGTGACACCTCAGCAGGGACTCATTACTGCTATTGTAGCAGGTTTCCTTATTTCATTCTTTGGCGGATCCAACTTCCTCATCGGAGGTCCTACAGGAGCATTCATCGTGATTGTCGCCGGTATTGTGGGACAATATGGCATGCAGGGACTTATTATTGCAACAATCATGGCAGGAGTCTTCCTCGTGGTGATGGGTCTTTGCAAGATGGGAGCCATATTCAAGTATATACCTTATCCTATTGTAGTGGGATTCACCAGCGGTATTGCCTTGACTATCTTCTCGACTCAGATGAAGGATTTCTTCGGAATGCCTCTTGACCTTGAGGTTCCTGCCGGTTTCATTCCTCAGTGGGGATGCTACTTCCAGAATCTTGGAAGCATCAACTGGATCGAGTTTGCCATGAGTATGCTCTGTCTTATCATCTGCTTCAGCTGGGGAAAGGTTACCAAGAAGGTTCCAGGATCACTTATCGCTCTGATCATCGGTACACTTGCGTCAGTGCTCCTGAGCAAGTTTGCAGGAATTGAGTTTGCTACAATCGGATCGAAGTTCCCGGAACTGGCAAATGGTCTTCCTATGCCTAAGCCGGTTGCCCCGGAATTTGATTATGAGACAATCAAGGGTCTGGTGTCACCTGCATTTACAATTGCTATCCTTTGCGCCATAGAGTCTTTGCTGGCAGCAATGGTAGCAGATGGAGCTACAGGTAAGCAGCATAATGCAAATACAGAGCTTATAGGTCAGGGTATTGCAAATATCGTTACTCCATTGTTCGGCGGTATCCCGGCTACAGGTGCCCTTGCAAGAACCATGGCAAGTATCAACAATGGTGGTAAGAGTCCTGTGACAGGTATTATCCACGCAGTAGTTCTTCTGCTCATCTATCTGTTCCTGATGCCATATGCAGTATATATTCCGCTTTCATGCCTTGCTGCCATCCTTGTACAGGTGGCATATAACATGAGTGAGTGGAGAACATTCAAGTATCTGCTCCGCGGTGACAAGTCTGATGTGGCTGTGCTTCTTATCACATTCTTCCTGACAGTGATAGTTGACCTTACAGTTGCGATCGAGGTTGGTGTAGTGCTTGCAATCGTGCTTTTCGTGCGTCGTGTCATGGAGACATCTCATATCAATGTACTTCAGGATAACACTCTTGCAGCTACAGAGGATCCTGAGAAGGCGGCTATGGAGAATACCGACCGTCTCGACATTCCGGCAGGAGTTGAGGTGTATGAGATCGATGGACCTTTCTTCTTTGGTCTTGCGAGCCGTTTCGAAGAGCTTGAGAAGATGAAGAAGCCAGGTGTTACCAAGGTGCGTATCATCAGAATGCGCCGTGTGCCGTTCATTGATTCTACAGGTATAAACAACCTGCGTAATCTGTGTGAGCGTACCCGTAAGAGGGGAGTGACAGTTATTCTGTCGGGTGTTACAGAGAAGGTTCAGGCTTCTTTGGAAAAGTTCGGTGTAGATAAAGAGATCGGTTCAGAGAACATCTTCCCACACATCATTCCGGCACTCCAGAGAGCAAAGGAACTTGCAGGAAAGTAATTTCTATATTACATAAGCCAGGTCGAAGGGTCCTGGCCTGAGGCAAGAGCCTCGCGGATAGTGGTCGACGATATGTCGACCATTTCTGCATTCAGAAGGGTGATCTTGTAAGAGTTGTCTTCAGTCAGAAGGTCTGTCCTGATGGTCTCAAGGTCGAAGCCGGTGCGTGGGAATACAGCGACTCCATATTCTTTAAGAATTGTCTTGTAGTCGCGCCAGCTGCGGATGCATGCAAGGTTGTCTGCACCTATGACCAAGGTGAAAGAATTTTCAGGCTCGAGCTTCTTCAAGGCTTCCAGTGTGCGGATAGTGTAGTGTGGCTCAGGCATCTGCAGCTCGATGTCGTCAACCACAACCTTCAGTTCCGGATGTCTGGCAACAGCCTTGACGGCCGCCTGGTAGCGTTCCTGCCCTGTGGCACTGCTTATGCCGTCCTTAAGAGGATTTTTGGGTGACACTATCAGGTATACACAATCAAACCCTGCTACTTCTGTCATATGCTTCATGATGGCAAGATGACCTATGTGCAGGGGGTTGAATGATCCGCTGTATACTGCTATACTACTCATGAGTTATTGTCGTATGAGATTCTCACGTCAGGACAAGGCCTTCCTCAGAATGACGTGGTGTATGTCATTGCGAGGCACGAAGTGCCGTGGCAATCTACTTGGCAAGGAAATTACCGATGGTCTTCTGCGCTTCAGCCTTTGCAGTGTCGAGATCGTCGTTGATCAGCACATAGTCGAACTTGCCGGCAGCAAACTCCATCTCGGAGGCAGCCTTTGCAACTCGCCTTTCGATAGCTTCTTCAGTGTCTGTCCCGCGACCTATAAGCCTCTCACGGAGTATTTCTACTGACGGAGCCTGGATGAAGACAGAGAGTGCCTGTTCGCCGAAAATTCTCTTGAGGTTCACACCTCCCTGAACATCGATGTCGAAGATGATGGTGTGACCTTTCGCCCAGATTCGCTCCACTTCTGACTTCAGTGTGCCGTAGAAAGATCCTGCATAGACTTCTTCGTACTCTACAAATTTATCTTCTGCAATCATCTGACGGAACTCGTCTGCAGTGAAGAAATAGTACTCGACTCCGTGCTGCTCCTGACCTCTGGGCGCTCTGGACGTTGCAGAGATTGAGAATTCGAGCTCAGGATACAATCCCAAAAGATGGTTGACGATTGTACTTTTGCCTGCACCGGACGGTGCTGAGAAGATAACGACTTTATTATTCATGCTAATATTCTTTCAATTGTCCGCAAAATTAATTAATTTTGCCAAGATTTTTAGATAAGCAAACGTTTTTTAAACAAATTATACGATTATGATTTCTTACAAGGAACTCGGCCTTGTGAACACAAGAGAGATGTTCGCTAAGGCTATCGAAGGTGGCTATGCCATCCCAGCATTCAACTTCAACAACATGGAGCAGCTCCAGGCTATCATTTCAGCTGCAGCTGAGACTAAGTCTCCAGTTATTCTTCAGGTTTCAAAGGGCGCTCGTCAGTACGCAAACCAGACTCTCCTCCGTTACATGGCAGAGGGTGCTGTAGAGTACGCTAAGGAGCTCGGTTGGGAGAACCCACAGATCGTTCTTCACCTTGACCATGGTGACTCTTTCGAGACTTGCAAGAGCTGTATCGACATGGGATTCTCTTCAGTTATGATCGACGGTTCACACCTTCCATACGAGGAGAACGTAGCTCTTACCAAGAAGGTTGTTGAGTATGCACACCAGTTCGACGTAACAGTTGAGGGTGAGCTCGGAGTACTCGCAGGTGTTGAGGATGAGGTTAGCTCAGACCACCACACTTACACTAAGCCAGAGGAGGTTGTTGACTTCGTTACAAGAACAGGTTGCGACTCTCTCGCTATCTCAATCGGAACTTCACACGGTGCTTACAAGTTCACTCCAGAGCAGTGCACAGTAGATCCAGAGACTGGTCTCCTCGTTCCACCTATGCTCGCATTTGACGTTCTTGAGGGTGTTGAGAAGCAGCTACCAGGATTCCCAATCGTTCTCCACGGTTCATCATCAGTTCCACAGGACGAGGTTGCTACTATCAACCAGTACGGCGGTGCTCTCAAGGCTGCTATCGGTATTCCTGAGCCATGGCTCCGCAAGGCTGCTGAGTCTGCAGTCTGCAAGATCAACATCGACTCTGACTCACGTCTCGCTATGACAGCAGCTATCCGCGAGGTATTCGCAACTAAGCCAGCTGAGTTCGACCCACGTAAGTATCTCGGTCCTGCTCGTGACAATATGAAGAAGCTTTACATCCACAAGATCGTGAATGTACTTGGTTCTGACGGAAAGGCTGAGTAGCTTATTTTAGCAGAAATTAAAGGCTCGATGTTTAATCGGGCCTTTTTTTTATATATAATCTTTGCCAAAGTGAGATAAAAAGTTAAATTTGCAAGTTGATGTATAATAACTTGATATCTAATGAAAACTAACGTCGCTTTTCTGATTATTGCTTTTGCAGCTCTGATTTCTGTATCTTGTAATCAAAACGGACCTGAAGTACTCGCAGTCCGTCTTGACAAGACCAAGGTTGAAATTGTCAAGGGGGAGACTATACAGTTGAATGCAGCTGTCGTTCCTGACCAGGATGTAGAAATTACATGGTATTCTGCTGATGATAAGTATGTTACTGTTGATGAAAATGGCCTTGTTACAGCACTCGCTCTCAAGACAGAAGGTGATGAGGGCTCGGAATCTGTAGTGCCAGTGTCAGTATACGCTAAGTATAAGAATGGTGCAGACGAGTGTAAGGTGACAGTTCTTCCTCTTGCTCCAACCAGAGTGGAGATTGTATATGATGGGCAGGTTCTTGAGATTGACCCTCAGGAAAGTGTGGCTCTGACAGCAAGCTTTTTCCCTGAAGATGCCGATCTTAAGGATATTACATGGTCTACAAATGCGGCAAATATAGCTAAGGTTGACAGTAAGACCGGAGTCGTGACTGGTGTCACAGCAGGTTTTGCTGTGATAAGAGCATCATACAATGAAAAGATTTTCGATGAAATTGATGTTCAGGTCCAGGTTGTCAATCCGGAGTCTGTCGCTGTTGACCCAGCTGAGCTTACTCTTAAGGTTGGTGTCAAGAGGCGTATCAATGCTGTACTCACTCCTGCAAATGCTACAGGAAAGCTTGTATGGACATCTGAGAATACTTCGGTTGCTATGATCGACAGCGAGACGGGAACAGTTACAGCACTTGCTCCAGGCCAGACAAAGATCAGGGTTCAGGTAGGAAAGGTATCTGGCGAATGTAAACTTACAGTTGAGTAACACTTGGGATATGAAGTCATGTTATAATATTTTCATAGCATTGCTGCTGGTAGCGTGCTCTCTTTTCGGATGTGTTGAACCGGAACAGGAAATTCCTGTATCAGTGCGCTTGAGTAAGGAAATGATATCCAGCCTCAGTGTCGGAGCCTCTCAGACTCTTGTGGCTACAGTCATGCCGGAGGGTACTGAAGTAAGTCTGGTCTGGGCCTCTGATAAGGAAGATGTAGCTGTAGTTGATGATCAGGGAAAGGTCACTGGAGTTACTCCGGGAACAGCTGTTATATCAGTTACAGCAGATGAGGCGGTCGCTACTTGTGAGGTGACTGTAGTTGCAGTGAAGCCAGAAAAAATATCTCTTGACCCAAAGGAGATAGAACTGGTGGTGGATCAGCAACAGGTACTGGAAGTGGTATTTACTCCTGCTGAAGCCTCAGCTTCAGATCTGGAATGGTCTGTGGACAAGTCTTCAGTTGCGACAGTCGATAATGAAGGAAAGGTGACAGCAAAGTCAGCGGGTACTTGTGTTGTCATAGCAAAGTGCAACAAGGGTAAGCTTGCTGCTGCCTGCCAAGTTACAGTTGTCGATAAGGAAGATGGAGGAAATGATGATACGGTGGTTGAAGCAGAATCTATGGAACTGGATCCTTCTACATTAGCACTTAAAGTGGGTAATGAGTGGACAATCCGGACAGTCTTCCATCCTGAAAATGCAACCGTGACCGATCTCGAGTGGAAAACCAGTGATGCGACTGTGGCTACAGTTGAAAATGGTAAGGTAAAAGCTATCAAGGAAGGTGCTGCAGTCATTACGGCTACCTGCAATGGTGGTAAACTTTCTGCAACGTGTGAGGTTACTGTTTCTGAACCTGACGATGAGGACCTTTCAATCGAGAGCGTGACCCTGTATGCACAGGACGGTATCACTGATGTCCAGGTAGGCAAGACTCTGCAGTTGAATGCTGTTTATGAACCGACAGGCGCAGTACCTACTAACGTTTCATGGACTATTGACAGGCCTGAGGCTGCTGATGTCAATCAAAATGGTCTTGTGACAGGAAAGTCAGCACATAAGGGTGACCGCGACTGGGATAAGGTTAATGTTACAGTAACAGCTGATGACAAATCGTCAACTATAACTTTGAGAGTCATACCAGTACAGCCTGAGTCTATTGAGGTTGATCTTCCTGAAGATAATCAGCTCAGAGTTGGCGAAGTGTGGGACTTTAATCCACGTGTAATCCCTGAAGGTTTGGGTTATGGGGTGACATGTTCTATCATGAAGCCAGGAAATAACTTTACTGCAGATCAGGTTTTGTCTTCGGACAAGCCAGGAACAATTGCAGCACAGTTTGCTGTAGCTTCACATGAAAACCTTGTTTATGGGTCATATCGTAGAGATGTCAATGTGAGCGTAATACCTTATTGGGTAGAGTCAGTAACGCTTCCGGAATCTCAGGATATGGAAGTAGGAGGCAGCATTATCCTGTCACCAGAGTTCACTTCAGATGTTGAAGGGGTTCAGCCTACGTCAAAGGCACTCGTATGGACGTCTTCAGATGTGACGAAGGCGCTAGTTGACAATAATGGTAAGGTTACAGCCCTTGCCTCTGGTACTGTTGAGATTACCGCTACAACATCAGACTATTGGTCAGTGCCTTCGGGTCAGCCGCAGAAGTCTGCTACATGTATTGTGACAATAGTAGAGGCTCAGTTCGAGGTGAAAGTAGGTGATTTCTATTATAGCGATGGTACAACGTCTCCAACTCTCCTGGCAGACAAGACAGTGATTGGAATCGTCATCTCACGCGACAATGCAACATCTACTGATAAGAAACTTCCTGCAGAATGTACTCATGGTGTTGTGTTGGCTCTTGGTGAGGGATCTGGTATATGGAGTTCATCTTATGATGCAGGACGTGTGAATACCTGGGCAAGTCAGAACGGTTATGAAAACACAACAGGTACATATTATTCTCAATGGACATACATGAGAAATGAGTATGGTAACAAGCTTCTGGGCTATAACAATACCTGTGCGCTGAAGGAGTATATAAAGAATAACGGTTATACTTCCGGTATTCTTGATGCACTCGAGGCTTATGAGGTCACACTGCCTGAAACAGCATCAGAGCTTTACATTCCGTCAATAGCTGAGATGGATGCAGTTGCCAAGAACTTAGAAGTCATCAATGCAGCACTCAAAGCTGCCGGTGGCACGGAGTTCATCATGGATACTATAGATAATCAGAAAGATGCATATTGGACAACTTCTGAGAATGAGGCATCAAGCGGAAACGCTGCTACAATAAATCCATTTACAGGAGAACTCCATGGCGGAGTCATGAAGAGCAAGGAGAAGAAAGTAAGATTCATCTTCGCATTCTAAGATAACGAAAAACGGTTCGGAATTTCCGAACCGTTTTTTATATCATCTATTTCTTAGCGATATAGTCTTTATAATCTTCCATTGATCTGAGGACCACGTCCTTTGCTACATCAGGACCATAGATGCTTATGAACTTCATTCGCTCTGTGTGTTCTCCGGGAATGTCCTTGTATGTGCTGAAGTAGTGGATCAGTCGGCGGATGATTGCAGGGGGTACCTGTTCGATGTCTGTCATCATTCCGTATACTGCATCGCTCATAAGGACTGCTATGATCTTGTCATCTGCCTGATTGTGGTCCAGAAGTCTTAGTCCTCCGATCGGACGAGCCTTGGCGATGATATCTCCATGAGTTACATCCTTCTCTGTAAGGATACAGATGTCAAGTGGGTCACCGTCGCCCTCGATATCAGTCCTTACGAGTGCTTTGTTGGTCAACTCTGCCATCTTAGGTCCACAATAAGTCCTCGGAAGGAAACCGTAAAGTGAAGGTACTATGTTGGAGAACTTCTGTGGTCTGTCAAGTGTCAGGTATCCTGAATCCTTGTCGACTTCGTATTTGACTGTATCTGTCGGCACAATCTCGATAAATGCTCTGACTTCTTCCGGAACATTGTTTCCAAGGCTGATTCCATGCCATGGATGTGCCTTATGCGCTTTGCTATAATCCATGTCTGTCTGTTTTAACAACTCACAAATTTATAAAAGATTTCTCTACTTCTCTAGATTTTTGCCGACAATTCTTGCTGCAATCCCAACAAGTTCTTCACAAGGGCGTTTTTTGTAGTATTCAGGAGTACGGTCAGAAGGCTCAGGTGACTCCTTCGGAGCAGGGGAGCCGCTGCCCATTGGTACCAGTCCCAACAATTCCTTGCATACTATAGATCCGTTCAAAGCCTTAAAATCACCTGCCATCTTCTGCACAAGAGCATAGTTGGCTGTCCTCCAGTCCTTGATACTCGGGTCTGAGGCAGGCCTTATCATTCCGGCAAGCATGACCATGCCACTTACTGCACCACAGACTTCCCTCATTCGGCCCATACCTCCACCAAATCCTGAAGATAGGGCTGCTGCAGTCTGGTCGTCCAGTCCGAATACATCGTTATATGCCAGTACTACTGCCTGACAGCAGTTGTAACCTCCTTCCTTAAAAAGGCGCTTAGCCTTTTCTACTCTTTCCTCTATATTGAAATCCTTCATGTTTTATCTTTTTTTACAGATCCCTCGGCTACGCTCGGGATGACAGTGTGTCGTTCCTTTCTCGGTATGACAGTGAGTCGCTCCTTTCTCGGTATGACAGTGCGAAACGTCATTGCGAGGGCTTCGCCCGTGGCAATCTTACATTCTATTGATTTTAACTACATTCTTCAGGTTGCGGATCTGGGATGTGACTTTGTCAAGTTCCAGACTGCTTGGTACCGCAATCTTCATGGTGATTTCATATGTGCCCTGACGGTCATTCTCCACAACATTGAACATTCTGATTGAAGCCCTGAATGAGTTCACTATGTCCATGACTTCGTTGATTATATGTGGCTCCAGTGCAGCTGTAATACGCAGACCGGTCTGGAAGTTTCCTGAGCTTGGGTTGGTACTCCACCTTACCTTCTGAATTCTGTATGGGTACTGATCCATCAGACGAGCTGCATTCGGACAGGATATTCTATGTATCTTGATACCTTCTGTTCTTGTCACAAATCCGAATACATCGTCGCCGAACACCGGGTTGCAGCATCGTGCCATGCGGTAGTCGATACCCTTGACGTTCTTTGCGTCTATGATAAGAATGTCATCGCTGCCTTTCTCCTGGATGAGTTCTTTAGGCTTCTTGTCGATCTCGGCAGGGACTTGCTGTTGCTGTGCGCCCTGCTTATGTTCAAGAATCCATTCCTTCACATCTGCGACATCTACCGTTCCGTCACCAATTGCTGCGTAAAAGGCATTGATGGTCTTGAACTGCTGCTTCTTGATGATTGCAGCTGTGGTCTCGTCATCAAGTTCCATCTTCCAGTTCTTCAGACGACGTCCCAGCAGTTCCTTTCCGTCAGTTGCCTTGGCAAACTCTCCTTCTCCAAGTTTCTGCTTGATCTTGGTCTTGGCCTTGTTGGTCACAACGAAGTTCAACCAGTCAGGTGATGGCTTCTGGTTTTTTCCAGACATGATTTCGACGATGTCTCCGGTCTTGAGCTTCTCGTTTATCCTGACTGCCTTGCCGTTGATACGGCCTCCTGTGCATTTGAGTCCAAGGTTTGAATGAATATCGAATGCAAAGTCCAAGACGGTTGCACCAGCGGGCAGTTTGCGTAATTCGCCTGATGGGGTAAATACGAATACCTCCTGGGTAGGGAGTTCATGTACCTCGTCTTCATAATATGCAGCCATAGGGTCAGACTCCGATCCGAGCGGGCTTTCCAACGCTTTTCTTACCGCTGTCAGCCATTTATCAAGGGTCTCTTCATGACGGATGCCCTTGTAAGACCAGTGGGAAGCAAGTCCGCTTTCTGCCATGTCATCCATTCTCTTGGTACGGATCTGTACTTCAAGCGCACTTCCTTCTCTGTTCTTGACAGTGATGTGCAGTGACTCGTATCCGTTAGGCTTGGGGTTGGATATCCAGTCACGCAGACGTTTCGTGTCAGATTCATACTCCTCAGTCACATATGAGAACACTTTCCAGCAAAGAGCATGTTCGGCGGCCCTGTCTTCCTCGCAGTCGATGATGAATCTGATGGCAAAAACGTCAAAGACACCCTCGAACGGCACCTTCTGCTTCTTCATCTTCTTATAGATGGAGAGGGCTGTCTTGGTGCGGACCTTAAGCTTATACTGTATGCCTTCGTCTGATAGTTTCTGTTTAAGAGGCTCGATGAACTGGGTCATGAGCTTTTCTCTGTCGCTTTCTGTGCTCTTCAGCTTATTGGTGATGGCTCTGTATTGTTCCGGATCTGCATGGCGGAAATATATGTCCTCCATCTCGCTCTTGATGTTGTAGAGTCCAAGCTGGTGGGCAAGGGGAATGTACAGCATCATGGTCTCCATAATCTTCCTTTCGCGAGACAGTTTAGGGAACATGTCCAGCGAACGCATGACCTCAAGTCTGTCTGCTATCTTGAGTACTGTCACACGAGGGTCTCGTGAATATGAAACTATGAGTTTCTTATAGTTTTCAGCCTCGAGCTTGGTATCCTTCGGCTTGATGGTAGAGATCTTGTTGAGACCGTCCACTATGGTATATACATCCTGACCGAATCCGGCTGACGTGATGTCTGTCTCCGGGTAGAATCGGGTAGCCTCGTGCAGGAATATGGCAGCGATACATTCGGCTGAAAGACCGATCTCGTCGCATGCTATCCTTGCCACGGCTACAGGATGCTCTATGAACGGGTTGCCGTTGCTGCGTTGATGTTCCTTGAGCGCATTGTACGCTATCTCATAGGCCCTCAGGATAAGTTCCTTTCCGGCCTCGTCATACCTTGGGAACCATTCGTCTATATATTGTCTCATATGCTCTATACGTCATTGCGAGGCCCTTGGGCCGTGGCAATCTGTTAAACTTTCCATACCTTCAGGTACTGCTGAAGTACCCACATCTCGTCTCTATATTTGGCAGCTGCCTGAAAATCAAGTTCAGCTGCAGCTTTTTCCATGTTACGTTTTGCCTGTTCCACTGCCTTCTCTACCTGAGGACGTGTCATTGAACGAATGACAGGGTCCTGAAGTACGGCTGCAAGGTCAGCCTGCAGATAGCCGTCGACATATGCCGAGTTGCTGTCTCTCTTGGAGTCGTGTCCAAGTCCTACACTCACCGAGCCTCTTCCAAGGTCCGTCGGGCTAGGGATGTATGTCGGATCATCATATGAGTTCGCTGCGCTGACTCTTCCATTGTCTACCCGTACTGTTGCCGTCCTCTGACCTCCCACCTGTCTTGGAGTGATGCCGTGAAGCTTGTTGTATTCCATCTGCTTGCTTCTGCGGCGGTCTGTCTCATAGATGGTCTGCTGCATCGAGTCGGTTATCGTGTCCGCATACATGATCACAAGTCCGTTCACATTTCTGGCTGCGCGGCCGGCAGTCTGCGTCAGGGCTCTTCCGCTTCGCAGGAAGCCCTCCTTGTCAGCATCGAGGATGGCGACCAGAGAGACAGATGGTATGTCAAGACCTTCTCTCAACAAGTTAACTCCTACAAGTACGTCAAACAGACCATTCTTGAAGTCGTTGATGATCTCGACTCGTTCCAGAGTGTCTACGTCCGAGTGTATGTATCGACAGCGCACTCCCATGTTGGTGAAATATCTCTCTAGTTCCTCTGCCATTCTTTTGGTCAGGGTTGTTACCAGCACTCTCTCGTCCAGCTCCTCCCTCTTTCTGATTTCTTCAAGCAGGTCGTCTACCTGATTCTCAGTAGGTCTCACCTCTATAGGCGGGTCAAGAAGGCCGGTAGGACGCACGACCTGCTCCACAACGAGACCTTCTGATTTATCCAGTTCATAATCTGCCGGAGTTGCGCTGACGTATACTGTCTGTCCTGTTATCTCTTCGAATTCGTCAAACTTCAGTGGTCTGTTGTCTGTCGCGGCAGGCAGGCGGAATCCATATTCTACAAGTACTGATTTTCTCGACTGGTCACCCCCGTACATGGCACGCACCTGGGGCAGGGTCACATGACTCTCGTCTACAAATGTGATGAAGTCCTTCGGGAAATAGTCCAGCAGACAGAACGGCCTCATGCCTTCAGTACGTCCGTCGAAATATCTTGAATAGTTTTCTATGCCAGGACAGTATCCCATCTCCTTTATGAACTCAAGGTCATATTCTACCCTCTGCTGCAATCTTTTGGCTTCCAGGTGCTTGCCTATGCTCTTGAAGTATTCGCACTGCGCTGCCATATCATCCTGGATCTGGCTGATGGCTTTGGCGCTGCGTTCCTTTGTTGTAACGAAGTTTCCGGCAGGATAGATAGCTATCTCGTCAAGCTGGTCTATGAACGCTCCCGTAAGCGGATCGATGATGGATATCTGATCTACTTCGTCACCGAAGAACTCTATACGTACTGCATTCTCTCCGTATCCGATACATATGTCTACAGTGTCTCCACGCACCCTGAATGTTCCTCGCTTGAAGTCGGTCTCTGTCCTGCAGTAAAGCGCATCCACCAGCTGGTAAAGAAGCCTGCTCATGCTTCTCTGTTCACCTTGTCTTATGTGTACGGTCTGTTCATGGAAGTCTGCAGGGTTACCAATGCCGTAGAGGCATGATACGCTGGATATCACAATCACATCCCTTCGTCCGGAGAGCAGGGCGGAGGCTGCACTCAGTCGCAGCTTCTCGATCTCATCGTTGATGCTCAGGTCCTTTTCGATGTATGTATCTGTGACTGGAAGATAAGCCTCAGGCTGATAGTAGTCGTAGTATGAGACAAAATATTCTACAGCATTGTTCGGGAAGAATGACTTGAACTCGCAGTACAGCTGGTGGGCCAAGGTCTTGTTGTGGCTCATGACCAGTGCAGGACGCTGCATCTTCTCGATGACGTTAGCCATGGTGAATGTCTTTCCGGATCCCGTCACGCCCAGTAGCGTAACGGCATCAACTCCGCTTTTCAGGGCATCACAGATACTCTTGATTGCAGCCGGCTGATCTCCTGACGGCTTGTATTCACTATCTATCTTGAATTTTGCCATACTATTCGACTATCTTACGCAAATATAATGATTAATATGGAAAAGATATAGGTAAAATGCGTATCTTTACCTACTGAACCAAATGTATTTTTCTATGAAAACCAGACACGTATTGACGGCAATCGCAGTAGTTACAACTGCAATTTCTTGTAGTTCAACCAGTAATGTAGAGTGGTCTCCTGCAGGAGACCGCATCATGACAGAATGGGGAGAAAACCTCGACCCATCAAATGTACATCAGGAATACCCTCGTCCTCAGATGGTCAGAGACAGATGGGTCAATCTTAATGGTCTTTGGGATTATGCTATAACTTCAGCAGATGCAGAACCTTCGGAGATGGACGGTCAGATTCTCGTGCCTTTTGCAGTGGAATCAGCTCTGTCGGGTGTCGGACGTTTCGTTGCTGAGAATGAAGCATTGTGGTATGAACGTGAATTCACAGTACCAAGGGATTGGGCCGGAGACAGAGTGCTTCTGAATTTTGGGGCAGTAGACTGGAAAGCAGAAGTGTATGTTGACGGACAATTGGCAGGTGAACATACAGGTGGATATGTTCCTTTTTCATTCGATATAACAGACCTTCTGGCAAAAGGACGCAAGCATACATTGAAAGTCAAGGTCACAGACAGCACAGATAAATGGTTCCAGCCTAGAGGAAAGCAGGTGTCACATCCTGAAGGAATATGGTACACATCAGTTACAGGAATATGGCAGACAGTCTGGATGGAGGCAGTTTCTGCAGCACATGTCAATTCGTATTATGCCGAATCGGATATCGATGCCGGCACAATATCAGTTGCTGTAGATGCTGAATCAGAAGAAGGTGATATGATTCAGGTAAAACTTCTGGCTGACGGTGTAGCTGTAGCGGAGGGACAGGGTGAGGAAGTTACCCTTGATGTACCTGACATGAAACTTTGGACACCTTCTGATCCTTATCTTTATGATTTGGAAATCAAGGTTATACGTGATGGTAAGGAAGTTGACAAAGTGAAAGGTTATACGGCGATGAGAAAAATCTCATATGCTGAGGATAAGAACGGACATAAACGTATGCTCCTTAACAATGAGCCACTTTTCCAGTATGGCCCTCTTGATCAGGGATGGTGGCCTGATGGACTATACACAGCACCTTCAGATGAAGCCCTTGTCTTTGATATTGAAAAGACCAAGGAAATGGGATTCAACCTTATCCGTAAACACGTGAAGGTTGAGCCGGCACGTTGGTACTGGTATTGTGACCGCCTTGGTATGCTTGTATGGCAGGATATGCCTAGCATAGCTGATAACAGTACAAATGTTTGGGATAACAGAACCTACAAGAGGGGTACAGATACTCCTGTGACTGACGAAGGAAAGGCTAATTACTACAAGGAGTGGTCTGAAATCATTGAAGCATTCAAGGTGTTCCCATGTATTGTATGCTGGGTACCGTTCAATGAGGCATGGGGACAGTTTGACACTGACGATGTTGTAAAGTTTACACGCAATCTTGACCCTTCACGTCTTATCAACTATGCATCAGGAGGAAACTTTGTGAAGTGTTCAGGTGATATTCTTGACTTGCACAACTATCCACACCCTGAGATGTATCTGTATGATAAGGATTATGTAAATGTACTTGGCGAATATGGCGGTATCGGCTGGCCTGTTGAGGGACATCTCTGGCAGCCTGACAGGAACTGGGGCTATATACAGTTCAAGAGTGCAGATGAAGTGCTCGATACTTATGAGAAGTATGCGGATATGCTCATTGATCTGATTGATGATGGATTCTCAGCTGCAATCTATACACAGACAACAGATGTGGAAGTAGAGGTAAATGGTCTTATGACATATGACAGAAAGGTCATAAAGCTCGATATGGACAGGCTGAATGCAATTAACACCAAAGTCATCGAGAGCCTGTAGCGCATATTTTAAATTTTATTATCTTTGCACGATTTTCTTCCACTGTCATTTCTTTCGCGAATGCTCAAGCGACAAGTCGATTACGACCGAACGAAGATTGTCATTTCGACCGAACGAAGTGAGTGGAGAAATCTGTTTTATCGATCAACGTTTTATAAAACAATAGTACTATTATGGTTTATTCACACGAAGTGCAGCAGATGTGCTGCGTAAAGAAGGGCCCTAACCACGGTCCAGCTCCAATTCCTGAGGAAGGAAAGTGGGTAAAATCAAAGCAGATTACTGATATCTCAGGCCTTACACACGGTATCGGCTGGTGTGCTCCTCAGCAGGGCGCATGTAAGCTTACTCTCAACGTGAAGGAAGGTATCATCCAGGAGGCTCTCGTTGAGACTATCGGATGTTCAGGTATGACTCATTCAGCTGCTATGGCTTCTGAGATCCTCCCTGGCAAGACTCTCCTTGAGGCTCTCAACACTGACCTTGTTTGCGATGCTATCAACACAGCTATGCGCGAGCTCTTCCTTCAGATCGTTTACGGACGTACTCAGTCAGCTTTCTCTGAGGGTGGTCTTATGATCGGTGCCGGTCTTGAGGACCTCGGAAAGGGACTCCGTTCACAGGTTGGTACTCTCTATGGTACTCTCGCAAAGGGTCCACGTTATCTTGAGATGGCTGAGGGTTACATCAAGACTCTTGCTCTCGACAAGAACGACGAGATCTGCGGATACCAGTTCGTACACCTCGGACGCTTCATGGACCTCATCAAGAAGGGTGTGGATGCTAATGAGGCTCTCAAGCAGGTAACAGGAACATACGGCCGCTTCACTGAGGAGGCTGGTGCAGTTAAGTATATTGACCCACGTCACGAATAATAAGGAGGAAAGACAATATGATTAGAGAAGTAAAATTCGAAAGCCAGGATCGTCGTATTAACCAGATCCTCGCAGTTCTCAACGAGAACGGTATCGCTTCTATCGAGGAGGCAAACGCAATCTGCGATCAGTATGGTCTCGATCCTTATATGACATGTGAGGAGACTCAGCCAATCTGCTTCGAGAACGCAAAGTGGGCTTACGTTGTTGGTTGTGCTATCGCAATCAAGAAGGGCTGCAAGAACGCTGCTGAGGCAGCTGAGGCTATCGGTCTCGGTCTCCAGGCATTCTGTAACCCTGGTTCAGTAGCTGACGACCGTAAGGTAGGTATCGGTCACGGTAACCTCGCAGCTATGCTCCTGCGTGAGGAGACAAAGTGCTTCGCATTCCTCGCAGGTCACGAGTCTTTCGCTGCTGCTGAGGGTGCGATCAAGATCGCTGCTAAGGCTGACAAGGTTCGTAAGGAGCCTCTCCGCGTTATCCTTAACGGTCTCGGTAAGGATGCAGCTCAGATCATTGCACGTATCAACGGTTTCACATATGTACAGACTGAGTTCGACTACTTCACTGGCGAGCTTAAGGAGGTACGCCGCATCGCTTACAGCGACGGTCCACGCGCTAAGGTTAACTGCTACGGTGCTGACGACGTTCGCGAGGGTGTAGCAATCATGTGGCACGAGGGTGTAGACGTATCAATCACTGGTAACTCTACTAACCCTACACGTTTCCAGCACCCGACTGCTGGTACATACAAGAAGGAGCGCGTGCTCGCAGGCAAGCCATACTTCTCAGTAGCTTCAGGTGGTGGTACAGGTCGTACACTTCACCCAGACAACATGGCTGCCGGTCCAGCTTCATACGGTATGACCGACACTATGGGTCGTATGCACTCTGACGCACAGTTCGCAGGTTCTTCATCAGTTCCAGCACACGTTGAGATGATGGGATTCCTCGGCATCGGTAACAACCCAATGGTGGGTTGTACAGTTGCTTGTGCGGTTGACGTTGCTACTGCGCTTAATAAGTAATCGCAGGGAGGGACGGTTGAAAAACTAAATCCCTCCCAACTGCGTTGGGCCCCTCCCGTTCACGAGGCCACGGGCGGCCACGGTTTTTCAATCGTCCCTCCCTGCTCAACGCCATATACTGAGACATCCTTTAGAGGGTGTCTCTTTTTTTCTGCCCTCTCCGCGGCCAGAAAAACGCCTCTTTTTCTGGCCGGAACTGTCATTTGACCATTCACGTCCAAGAAAAGGCCCAATTTTGTGGCCATCAATTTCATCACCTTATCCACAAAAAGCCTCATTTCGTGGACAGACCCCCCCCCTTCGTACGACCAATGAGAGACCTGTTTCCGATGGTTTCAGATGGTCACACTGATTCATAATGATAACCATTGTAGTCTATACTATTTTATCTAATTTTGTACAGATAAATCGGAATATGCTTGATGAAACTGCATGTGGATAAATATATTATTGTGTGCCTCATGTTCCTTTGGAGCGTTGCAGCTGTTGCTCAGAGTCGATGCAATGTGACAGGAAAGGTCGTTGATCAAAAGGGAGGACCGGTCTCTTTTGCTTCAGTCGTATTGTATGACGAGGGCAAGAGCATAACAGGAGCGCTCACCGACGATAAAGGCATGTTCAGCCTTGCCGTCGACCAGTCATACAAGGAGCTTGAGCTTTCTGTTGAATTCATCGGGTATGTCAAAAAGGTGGTGAACATTTATCCTGACGGACGAAGTCTGAATATCGGGGATATAACCCTTGAGGAGGGTGCGCATCTTCTTGATGAAGTTGTCGTCACCGCTAGGACAGAAGCTCGGAAGCAATCGTTGGAGCGTACCAGCATCAATGCCTCAGCAAATATGGCTTCATCCAAGGGCTCGGCAATAGATGTGCTCAGTTCTGCATCTTCAGTAACTATATCCAACGACATCATCTCCATCAGGGGCAATTCCAACATACTCATATTGCTGGACGGTATACCTACCACAGTAAGCGATCTTTCCGCAATCCCTGCAGCGAACATCAAGAACATCGACATCATAACCAATCCTGATGCGTCTTATGACGCAGAGGGAACGGGAGGTATCATTAACATAGTCTCAAAGAAAGGATCCGCCAAAGGGTTCAGCGGTGTTGTTTCAGCCAACTATGGATTTAATCATTTTGTGACAGGTAATGCCGCATTTACATACAATCGTCCCAAAGCCTCATACAGGTTCATATACAACACAAAATATGAGGATGACGTAGTCAACACCACACTCGACCGCACGCTCCATCATACTGCCAATCAGACATTGCAGAAGATGCAGGCTACAAGGTATACTTACAACAATAATCTCGGTCTTGGAGCAGATTTCAGAATCAACAGCAGAAACACTCTGAACCTTGATTTGAAATGCATCATTCCACGTCTGAATGTCAGTCAGAACATCCAAAATACATTTGTCGGCCAGGGCTTCGATAAGGCTGAAAGCAGACATAATGACGTGACATGGAACAGAGAAAACCTCGAAGCCACAATTGCATACAAGCATATCATAAAACCGGAAATATCAGACATATCCATCAAAGGATCCATCTCGAAGATCTGGGGTCACAGACCATCATACTACTTCCTTGAAGGAAATGAAGTAAACCGTTCGAACTCGGGAGGAAGTCCGTTCATAACGGCTTTGCAGGGTGACTATACCCGTAAATACAAGGTCGGGGTCCTAAGCGCAGGTGCAAAGGTCTCCTACAGAAGCAATGATATCTATCACCAGTTCTACTCAAATGAAAATGGCGAATGGATATATTCGGAGTCATTCAGCAACGACCTTCTGCACACGGAACTTGTTCCTGCAGCTTACTTGATGTTTGCATCCGGAATCGGCAATAGATTCTCATACAAGGCCGGATTGCGAGGCGAGTTCAGCACGGTGACCCTTGACAGCACACATGAGAATCTTAAGGAAAGAAAGAATAGTTTCTTCCTTGCTCCGTCGCTTTCAGGAACATATAGACTCACTGGCAACGACGAAGTTGCATTCGCATTCTCACGCAGAATAGGAAGACCGTCATATCCACAGCTCAATCCTTACATGAGCATGGTGGATGCTGCAACATGCGAGCAAGGAAACATGAATCTGACTCCGGAGAGATCAAGCAAACTGGACTTCAGCTACAGTCATACCGGTGAATCATTCAAACTCTTTGCTGATGTGTACCTGAACCACACAGCAGGATATATTTCGCAGATCACGAAGTTCAAGGATGACCTTCTTGTAACTACTTATATAAATGCGGAATCAGACCTTAAGTCAGGCCTGGACCTGTCTGTTACACTCAGCCCTCTGAAATGGATGAATGCGACTTTGAGTGCGAACACATTCTATGTGAATACCAAGGGCACTTTTGACAACGCAGAGATAGACAACAGAGGCTGGTCGAACAATAGCAACATTCTCTTTGACTTTGCCCCAGGCAAGACAACGGACATACAGCTGCAGTACTTCCTCACTTCACCTCAATACTATCCTCAGCTGACTACTTCGCTGACGCATTACATGAATATAGGAGTGAAGCAAATACTTCTGAAAGGAGCAATGAACATATCATTGTTGCTGACCGATGTCTTCAATACATACAGATGGGAAGTCCATTCATACAACAAAGTATTCGACCTGACCAATCTCAGTAAACGCAAAAGCCGCATGCTTTGGCTTGGCGTCACATATAATATCAACTCTTTCAAGCATAAGAAGGCCCAAAGCAAAACAGAAGAGGATAGAAGTCTGATCAAGCTTGGATTATAAATCCAGGTCATTTTATACAGGACTGACACTGTGGTAGGTTGTACAGTTGCTTGTGCGGTTGATGTTGCTACTGCGCTCAACAAATAATCTGGTCAATGTCATTCCGAGCGTAGTCGAGGAATCTCAACACTTTTTTTCTGGCTGGAACTGTCATTTGACCATTCACGTCCAAGAAAAGGCCCTATTTTGTGGCCATCACCATCAATTTGCCTATCATAAAATACATTAACCTAAAATCTGCTTAAGTAAATCCTCTGCGAACATCTCGCTTACGCTGAGTCTTGCTGTAGGAACCTTTTAATGATAGCTGTGAATCTTTTTGTATCTTTGCTGAACTATATGTAAAACCCGGTTCTGATTCAAGATGAAACAATACGATTTTGATAAGGTAATTGACAGAAGAGGCAGCGGAGCGATTAAGGCTGATGCTGTTGAGAAGGTGTTTGGTAAAGCAGGGCTTACACCAATGTGGGTCGCAGATATGGATTTCGAGACTCTTGAATTCATTATTGAAGCCCTTAAACATAGACTGGAACATCCCGTCTTTGGGTATACTGCAGAGCCCGAAGATTTCCGTCCGGCCATAGTGGATTGGATCTATGACCATCATGGATGGAAGATCGAGAACGGATGGATCAGTTACATACCGGGAATCGTCAAAGGCATCGGCATGGCTATCAATGCATTACTGGACAAGGATGATAAGATCATCATTCAACCTCCCGTTTATCATCCATTCAGATTGGTCCCACAGAAAAATGGTCATGAGGTGGTATTTAATCCGCTGAAAGAAATGCCTGATGGTACTTATGAAATGGACTTTGACAATCTTGAAGCAGTCTGTGATGCGCATTGCAAGATGCTGATTCTTTCCAATCCACACAATCCTGCAGGTATTGTATGGTCTAGAGAAACTTTGGAAAAGCTTGCCGAGTTCTGTTATGAGAAAGGCCTGGTTGTCATATCTGACGAGATACATTGCGATATGGCACTCTTTGGCAACAAACACATTCCATTCGCAAGCATCTCAGAGAAAGCAGCCGCATGCAGCATTACCTTTGGCGCTCCGTCCAAGACCTTCAACATAGCAGGAATCGTATGTTCATATGCAATAGTACCGGACGAGAATCTTCGCAAGCGATTCTACAGCTGGCTCGAGGCAAATGAGTTCGGTGCCGCACCAATATTCTCTTCGATCGCTACCATTGCTGCATTCCGTAAGGGAGAGGAATGGAGAAAGCAGATGCTAGCCTATATAGAAGGAAACATTGAATTTGTGGAATCATTCTGCAGAGAAAGAATTCCGCAGGTCAAGCCGCTTCGTCCACAGGCTTCATTCCTTATCTGGCTTGATTGCCGAGAACTTGGACTTGACCACGATAGTCTTATCTCCCTCTTCATTGATAAGGCTGGCCTTGCTTTAAATGACGGAGAAATGTTTAACCCTGGTGGTGAAGGGTTTATGAGACTTAATATCGGAACTTCCCGCAAGGTTATTGAGAACGCATTACTCAGCTTGGAAAAAGCGATAAACATTTTACAGAATGAAAACGGAGGTGAATCCTGAAGACTGCGTAGTCTACATTTGCGGATGTGCTGATCAAACAGATGGAGAAGCTCAGCAGTAAAGCTAGTGAATATTATTCCCAAGTGAAGATTCTTATGTCTCCCGGTTCGATGGTGTATGATTCTGCGACCGGGCTTTCTGTGCCGTCCTTTGCTACGCATGCTGATTGACCGTCAAATCTGATCTGCAGTGTGGTCTCTTCTGTGCAGCTTCTGTTTACAAAAGCTATATAGTTCTTGCTGTTGTTGGTGAAGTGGGATACGACTGTTCCGCCATCTCCTGTTGTGATTTCAGATATGCCGGAAGGATAAGCTGAGAGTCTCCTAGTTCCCTTTGGAATCTCCTTTCCGGTGTGCCATACGTCCTTGATCTCTGCTCCAAGAAATATCTTTTCCATCATCTTAAGCTCCTCGTTTACCTGCTTTACCATAGGGTAGTACTCGGTCTCTGAGTCTTTCCATACGATACTCCTGGTGGTGAAGTATTGGAATGCAACCGCTCCATACACCAGGTTGCTGAACTGCTGAAGGCGAAGATCTGCAAGTGTCGGCCATGGGTAGGGGTTGTGTGCTTTGACTAATGCAAATCCCCAGATAGGTATATTGGTCTCAAGCGCGGCGGTGCGGATATCTTCAAGATTGTGATACCATGCCTCTCTCAGCACTTTCTGTCCGTCTTCGATGATTATCGGGTAGTAGTCAAAAGAAAGGAATGATACAGGAACAGTCTTAAGGAATGTCCTGACAGTCTCGAGATAAAGCTCTTCCACCCAGTCGTCCCATCCGTAGTTAGGAAATAGGTTGACGCTGCAGGGACGTACCTTATCATATTTATAAATTTCTTGTATTCGTCTGATCACTTCCGGATACTCGAATACCTCCGGCTCGTCCCATACATTGTATGCATATAGAGATGGATGTGCCGACATCGCCTCTACTGTCATATGAGTTGTTGCCGGGTCGTGAAGTTCATCGCACTCGACTATTATATTCATACCTACCTTATCAGCCAATGTCAGCAGCGCATCTGCTTCTTCAAATGTGAGCCTGTAGTCAAAGTATGTGTTGAAGCCAGCTTCCTTAAGCTTCCTCATTCTCCATTCTGCGCTTGGGGACTTGAATTCTTCAAGTTTTGAATCTGCATTGATGTCTATAAGCTCATACCATGAAAGGAAGATGAACTCGTCAGGGATGGTTATCGGAATACATGTTCCCGCACTAGTGTCTGAGTCAGTAGCCTCACCGTTTTCGATTGGGCTTTGGTCGCCTTTTCCACATGCACAAATCAGGGCCATTGCACTAATGTATGCAAGTATATTCCAATTCTTTATCATATTAATACAATGCAAATCTCAAAATAGGGATTATTTGTTGAATCCCTTTGCGGAAAGGAATTCCCAGATGCGGTCGAGGTGAGTGTGGCTACCGGTACCTGGAGACGCAAGGAGCTGGAAGCAGTGGTGCCTTGTAGCGAGGGTGTGCAGGTCACACTGAATGCCCATCGATGCCATTTTTTCCCATACTTTGACAGAACCCATTGCGGAATATCCGTCAGCATCTCCGTGTATGAAGACCATTGGTGCAGTGTCAAGGTCAAATGAGAATTCCGGTACAATAGTGTTTCCGTCAAGATTGCCGTTGTCGGTGTTTATTCCGCCTTCTCCGTCACTGAGTACATAAGCCGGATATATACCAACTCCCCACTGTACCTTACATGACAGATGGTCGATATCATCGATTGCGGCATAAGACTGATGGCGTGATGAAGTTACTCCCATAAGGGTAAGGTGGCCTCCTGCCGAACTTCCCATAATGCCGATACGGTCAGGGTCAAGGCCTTTTTCTGCAGCCTGGCTTCTGACTATCCTTATGGTTCTCTGAAGATCCTGCCATGCTGTTGTATGCTTGGCAAGCCCGTGAGGTCGTGGTGTTCTATATCTTAATGTCACCACTGCCATTCCTTTGTCATTGAGATATCGCCTTATAGGTGCTACCTCAAAGCCATCCGGATTGTTTTCCTCATATGATCCTCCTGAATATACTATCTGTATTGCCGTGGTCTTCAAATTCTCGGGGATGTGCCATTCCATATATGGGGTACACTGATGTTCATTATAGTCAGGAGTCTTTCCCTCCGGCCATATGTCTTGTGTGAGATGGATTGCTCTGCTGCTGTCATCAGCATAGATATTCAAAATATTCTCTTCTGCTTCAAGTGTTCCCATATAACCCATCTGTCTCATGAACTCAATTCCTCTTTCCAATCCAAAAGCGCCATGGCCTTTATCTGCGTAAAGGTGCAGTTCTGCAGGAACTCCCATCTGACGGAGCCTTCTGTAAACCAAGGTTGATGTGTATGGGGAATATGGGTCAAGACCTCCATGATGAAGACTCATAGGACAGGTCTTTTCGTCGAATTTGAATACACCACTCAATGTCACGTCAGCTCCATAACCCTGTCTGCTGGCGCGGATGCCGCTTTCTGCATCAGTCGTTCCATAAGCTGGAGCATTGACAATTGCCCAGTTGATATGACATGGGATGTCGTCTGTCTTATCAATCCTGTCATATGCCGAAGTCTGTGAACTTGTTGCAAGAAGCAGAGCAAGGTGTGAACCCGCAGACATTGATATCACTCCAATCTTTTCTGGATCAAAGCCTCTTTCCTCAGCCTGCTCACGAACCAATCTCACTGCACGCTGTCCATCCTCCCATGCAGTCTGATATATAGGAAGTCCGACAGGTCTCGGAGTCCTGTATACGAAGTTGACGCATTGAAAACCCAGCTTGGTGAATTGCTCCTTCCATCTCTTTATCAGTTCGACGTCACAGCAGTTGTAGTAGCCTCCGCCTGAGATAAGGATCATGCAGCCTCCAGTGTGGATATCTGCAGGTGGCGCATCGAACCATTCCAGGTATGCGACGCGATGCTTGTCTGCGTCAAATGACTTACTGCCCGCTTCGTCAGTCATAGCTGCAATCTGGTGGCTCTGGTTATCAGGCATCTTGCCCTTTGGCCAGACATGTTGTCTCTCACCGGCTGCAAGGCCGACGGATATGAATATGAATGAAATAATTGGAATCAGATTTCTCATTGCTGACCTTAGGGCGTTTTTCATATAATCAAGCTTCTTATTATCAATAAGTATCATTGGAGTTTTGTGTCGATGGAATTTCTATATACTACATATCTTTGGAAAAGATATTCTGTGACGAAGTTCAGTCCCATATTGAGGCCTGTTACAAGGTAGTCGTTCCACATGAGGGTGTCTGCCAGATAGCTTCCGAGCAGGGTGGTGGCCGGGGTGAAGACGGCGTAGAAGCCAAGGACTTTAAGCATTGCAACCGGTACATTGGCTGCCGAACGGAAGGTGAACTTGCGGTTAAGGGTGAAGTTCCATAGTATTGAGCTTAGCAATGCCATGAGGTAGCATGGCCAATAGCTCCATCCGCTGAATTCGTTGAGAAGGGCAAAACTGCCGATCTCAATCAGTCCAGCACTGGCAGAGAACAATGCAAATCGTATAAATCTCCAATACTCTTTCATCGGTTCATGTTTACTCCAGCACCTTTACGGCTGCTTCGATATTGTTAGGTCTGATGATTACATTTGCAGAGTCACCATCTGAGAATGCATACATATACTCGATGAAGATGTCGTTGGATGCAAGTTTTTCCAGAACAGCAGACAGCGCTCCCGGAACATTCTGACAATTTATGCAGAGGACGTCTGTCAGCATCACGGCAAAGCTGGCTGCATGCAGCACCTCGACAGCCTTCTCCACATCTGGTACGATCAGGCGGAGGAGACCGAAGTCTGCAGTCTCAGCCATGCTGAAGGCCTGCATGTTTATACCGTTCTCTGCAAGGATCTTTGTGACCTCGTTTATTCTTCCTGTGCGGTTCTCAAGGAAGATTGATAGCTGTTTGATTGTCATATTATTCAAGTGATCTGTTATCAATTACATGTTTTCCCTTACCCTGTGAGCGTGCAATGCTTCCCGGCTCCATCAGACGCACTTCCGCCGCGATGGAGAGTACGCTCTTGAGCTTGTCGCTGAGCTTCTTCTTCATAGCAAGCATTCTTCCTATGTCATCGCTGAAGAAATCCTTGCGAACCTCAACCTGTACCTGAAGAGTGTCCAGATTTTTAACCCTGTCGACGATGAGCATGTACTGAGGCCCGAATTCTTCCATTTCAAGGATGACACTCTCGACCTGTGAAGGGAAGACGTTGATACCTCTGATGATGAGCATGTCGTCGCTTCGACCTACGATTCTGCTCATACGGACTGATGTTCTTCCGCATGGACATTCTCCTTCCATGAGTGTACAAAGGTCTTTTGTACGGTATCTCAGAAGCGGCATGCCTTCCTTGGTGAGCGTAGTAAATACGAGCTCGCCCTGCTGGCCGCGAGGTAACTGTTCCAGAGTTTCAGGATTGATTATCTCAGGGTAGAAGTGGTCTTCGTTGATGTGTGATCCGTTCTGTTCCTGACACTCATATGAGACTCCGGGGCCCATAATCTCACTCAATCCGTAGATGTTGTAACCCTTGAGTCCAAGTCTTGTTTCAATTTCCTTTCTCATGTTCTCTGTCCATGGCTCGGCACCGAATGCGCCCACGCGAAGACCGATGTCCTTCTTGTCGATGCCCAGCTTTTCCAAGGTCTCTGCAAGATAGAGGGCGTATGAAGGAGTGCAGGCGATACCTGTGATGTTGAGGTCCTTGATCAGGCGGATGTGCTTTTCTGTATTTCCTGTAGAAGCAGGAATTACTGTCGCACCAAGGTTCTCAACTCCATAATGTGCGCCGAGACCTCCTGTGAAGAGACCATATCCGTAGCTCACAGAGAATGTGTCTTCCCTGGTTACTCCGAAGGCGGTCAGACAGCGGGTCATGACCTCAGACCATACGGCAAGGTCCTTTCGTGTATATCCTACGATGGTAGGGTTACCAGTGGTGCCTGATGAGGCATGGACGCGGACTATCTCTGATGCAGGAGCTGCCTGGAGACCATATGGATAATTGTCACGAAGGTCCTGTTTTGTGGTGAACGGAAGCTTGACGATGTCGTCTATTGTCACGATGTCTTCAGGAGACACGTTCATAGCCTGCATCTTGTTTCTGTAGAAAGGTACATTATGATATACATACTGTACCAGCTTCTGGAGCCTTTTCCCCTGCAGCTGTCTCATCTGCTCTCGGCTCATGCATTCTTTATTGGGATTCCAGATCATGGTATTACATATTTATGGGGTGATCCTGCCTGAAGAGTCTCATGCGCTCTTCGAGGATAGGATATAGTTCGTTGTTCATACGGGATGTGCACGCACGTACACCTTCTTGTCCGCTTCCTGTCGTGGAAAGCGAGATGCTGCTTACTCCATAATATAGAAGTTCTCTCAGCAGTTCTCCACCGCTCATGTCTCCATAGCCGATGGTAAAGAAGAAGCCGTCTCCTACGGTTTGAGTCACATCAGCATCATATACTATATGAAATCCGTTATCGGTGAATATCTTCTTCATCTTTTCAGCACGGACTGCATACTCGCGGGTGTCCTCAACAAAGTTAAGTTGGCCTTCTGTCGACATGCGCAACATCTGGGCGTAGGCATACTGGGTGGATGCTGTCGCACCGGAAGTGATCATGTATAGAATTGATGCGATAAGGGTCTCGCCGAATACTCCGGAGTCGTTATATCTCTGTGCCAGAGCCGGATACCTTCTCTCAAACAGTTCATCGCTGATGCAGAGCATAGCCATTCTCTGACCTGCATAACTGAATATCTTGGATGCGGACAACATCAGGATGTAGTTCTTGGTGTATCTGGCTACAGTAGGAGGATATGGTGGCTGGAAAGGATGTCCAAAGTCAGTGCGGTAGTCCATGCAGAAATATGCAAGGTCCTCCATTATGATGACGTCGTATTTATCTGCAAGCTCTCCTATAATCTTCAGTTCTTCCTCTTCCAGGCAGATCCATGCAGGATTGTTCGGGTTTGAATATATGATTGCTGCTACGTCGCCCTCTGAAAGCATATCTTCCAGTTTTTCTCTCAAGGCTTCTCCTCTGTATGCATATATGTCGAAGGCTTTCCAACCGGCGCCGATAATACGAAGCTGTGACTTCTGGATAGGGAAGCCGGGGTCGATGAAAAGGACCTTGTCCTTACCGAGAAGCCTCTGTGTCGAGGCTATGAATGAACCGAACGAACCGGCTACGCTTCCCACTGTCGGCACGCAGCTGCGTGCGGATACGTCGATATCCATGAAGGCCTTTACAAAACGTGAAGCTTCAGTCTTGAGCTCAGGGATGCCGGCAGCAGCTGGATACTGCGATCCGACTCCTCTGTCCAGGGCGGCCTTTTCAGCCTCTACTCCATGTCTGTTTACGGGAAGTCCCGGAGATCCCTGATCCATGCGGATGAAAGGAATTCCGGTCTGTTTTTCAAGGTATTGAGCTACCAGAAGGACCTCTCCGATAGTAGCCTTGGAGAGGTCTGCTATATGGAGATAGGCTACTGCCTGTTCTACTGATTCTTCACTGAATATCTTCATAGTGCGTCTGCATCATTTAATACAGGGAACTTGGCCCTGAATGTCTCCAGCATATCCATGTTGATGTCTGCTTGTGCCGACATCTCTACTCCATCCTCGCATGAGGCAATGACTTTTCCATACGGGTCGATCACCATGCTTGCTCCGGAATACTCATTCGAAGGATCGTTTCCAACTCTGTTTACGCCTGCAACATAGCATTGATTTTCAATTGCTCTGGCTATCAGGAGGGATTTCCACGCGCTGACACGCGTTATAGGCCAGCTGGCTACATAAATCATCATATCGTAGTCTCCGCGGTTCCTCGACCATACAGGAAAACGCAGGTCATAGCAGATTTCCAACAGGATCCTTACACCTTTGTATTCCACAACTACTCTTTCATCTCCAGCTGTGTAATGCTCGTGCTCGCCACCATATGTGAAGAGATGCTTCTTATTGTAATGAGCAACTGTTCCGTCAGGTTTGACGAAGTAGAATCTGTTGTAATAGAGTCCGTTTTCCATTACTGCAATGCTGCCCGCGATGGCTGAATTTGTCTGCGCTGCCTTCCTCTTCATCCACTCAAGTGTCTTTCCGTCTGCTCCTTCTGCAATACCCTCCGGGGCAGTGCAGAAACCTGTGGAGAACATTTCAGGGAAGATGTACAGGTCGGATTCCTGACTGGAGTCGACCGCAGCATCAGCTTTACGGATATTTGTCTCAACGTCCGCCCACACTATATCCTGCTGAATGATGGAAATTTTCATCTGTTAAGTCTGTTTTGTCCAACTAACCCGTAAAGTTACGAAATTTTCCCGCATAATCTTGTAGGTGTCTGATAAATATATGTAGATCATAGGTTGAGCAACAAGGCCGATGTGAAACAAAATTATTATATTTGAAGTCTATATTCAGTCATTCTATGATAAGGTTTGGAATAGTTGGAACAGGAAGGATAAGCGATTGGGTCCTTAAGGGAGCTTCGCAGGATCCGCGAATCAGGGTCACAGCTGTCTGTTCAAGGACATCAGAAGCTGCGGAGGCTTTCCTGAAGCGTAACCCTTTTGCAGAAGGTGCAAAGATATATACCAGTGTTGATGCCATGGCGTCAGATCCGGAGGTTGATGCAGTGTATATCGGCACGCCTAATCAGACCCACTGTGATTATACATTGAGATGTCTGGAGGCGGGCAAGCATGTCCTATGCGAGAAACCTTTGGCTATCAATGCTGCAGAGGGTCGCTTGATGGTGGATAAGGCAAGGAGTACTGGTCTCCTGTTGATGGAAGCGATGGTGTCTACGCTGAATCCTAATTTTATCGAGGCAGCATCCCATATTAGTGAAATCGCTCCGGTATTCAAGTATAGTTCATGTTTCTGTCAGTATTCGTCCAAGTACGAAGCCCTGAAGAGGGGAGAGGTGGCAACATCTTTCAAACCGGGTACAGCAGGGGCGTTACGTGATATTGGGGTCTATACCATATATCCGATGGTGGCCTTATTTGGCAAGCCATTGGCTGTCAATGGCAGTCTGCGCACTGTGCAGACTCCGGAAGGACTGGCTGATGTGCATGGAACTGCATGCCTGGAATATGAGGATATGGATGCTACACTGACCTGGTCCAAGTCGTATGACAGCTTCCAGCCTACTGAGATTGCAGGCGAGAACGGTAATATCATACTGGACGAGATTCATATAGCAAGAAAGGCGGAGATAGTTCCGCATGCTGCTCCGACTTCAGGTCAGGGGCCAAAGCCAGGAAGGACAGCTCTGTGTGAAGGACTAGCTTGCAATGAATACTATTACGAGTTCAAGGAGTTCGCGGATCTTCTGGAACAGGGCAGGAGGGAGTCGTCCATTAACTCTCTTGATACTTCCTTGACAGTCCTTGAAATCATCGACCAGCTGTTGGAAAGATAAAATAGAAATGCATATGATTTATTTTGATACAGATTACATGGCTGGAGCACATCCGAAGGTGATGGAGCGCCTGCTGCAGACAAATGCCGAGCAGACTGTAGGATATGGTAATGATCCTTACACTGTCAGGGCCAAGGAGCTGGTAAAGCAGGCATGCTCGGCTCCGGATGCCAGAGTGTATTTCCTGGTTGGAGGAACCCAGACCAATTCTACGGTGATAGACGGAGTGCTTGATCGTCATGAAGGAGTGCTCGCTGCTGAAAGCGGACATATCAATGTGCATGAATCAGGAGCTATAGAAGCAACAGGCCACAAGGTACTTACATTGCCTTCATACGATGGTAAGGTGAAGGCCGAGGATGTCAGAAGCTTCATTAGTAACTTTTACAGTGATGATACATACGAGCATATGGTTGCTCCGGGTATGCTGTATATATCATTCCCGACAGAGTATGGTACTTTGTATACTTTGAATGAACTTGAAGACTTGAGTGATGCGTGCCATAGTGCAGGCATTCCGCTTTTCATTGACGGAGCACGTCTAGGATATGGTCTGGCGGCAGAAGGTAACGATGTCACTCTTGCGGATATAGCAAGACTGAGCGATGTGTTCTATATCGGGGGGACAAAGGTCGGAGCACTCTTTGGTGAAGCTGTAGTCATAACTGATCCGGAATTGATGAAGCACCCTGTTCCTCTTATCAAGCAGCATGGTGCGCTGATGGCCAAGGGACGTCTTCTGGGTGTGCAGTTTGAGGCCCTTTTCACAGATGGGCTGTATCATGAGATAGCCCGCGGAGTGGTCGAGAAGGCCATCCGTCTTAGAGATGCATTCGTAGCTGCCGGCTACAAGGTAGAAGTCAATTCTCCTACAAACCAGCAGTTCTTCAGATTGCCGAACGATGTTGTGGACAGGCTGAGGGAGAATGTAAGTTTCGAGATGTGGGGCCCACGTGGCGAAATGGAGAGCGTAGTGCGTTTCGTGACAGGCTGGACAACTACAGATGCCGAAATCGACCAGCTTATATCATACATCAGCAAATGATATCCCGACAGTCCTGTCAATCATTGTTACCGACTGTCATGTCGAAAAAATCCTCCGACTGTCATGTCGAGCGAAGTCGAGACATCTGTAACACTATATGATACCGTCAATGACAGGATAGATGTCCGCTTCCGTCTCATAAGGGTGGATATGGAAATAAGGATTTCCTGTCAGCATTGCAGATAAATGGGTTTTGGTCCTGTCATAGAAGATATGGCAGGGCTTTCCTTTTGATTCGGCATATGCAAGCTCATAGCCGACTCCAAGTGACGGACATGTGCATTCGGCGATCACAACGTCGCTCTCGCGCAGCCATGCCATGTCCTGGTCATAAATTTCCATGTCCCTCTTACCCTGCTCAAGCAGATTGAGATGTGGGCTGCCTATATGTTCGGTCAAGACTACTGCAGTCTTCTGCATATATTTGATCAGTCTGGCATAGAGTTCGGCATCAATTCTTCCTCCGCGGATGGATCCTGCAAAATATATCTTCTTCATATCGGGTGTTCTTTATGCTTGCAAATATAATGAAGAAATCGCCCTTCCACATCCTTTAATTGAAACTTTTTGTGTATGTTTGCTGAAAATGGAATGGTCATGGAGAAGGATGTGATTTTTGAGACGGCCGAGAGATATATCAAGGCTACGGGGCGGTCGGTTTTTCTGACAGGTAAGGCAGGGACAGGAAAGACGACATTCCTCAAATACATAACGGAAACGACAACTAAAAGGTTTGTGGTACTGGCTCCTACAGGAGTGGCAGCAATCAATGCTGGAGGTTCCACAATACACTCATTCTTTCAGCTCCCGCTATGTCCCTATCTTCCGGATGTAAAAGAGCTCATCACAGAATATCAGATGCCGGAGCGTTACAGAAGTCTTCGGAAGGAGAGGGTAAAGATAATACGTACCCTGGACCTGCTCATCATCGATGAAATATCGATGGTGCGTGCAGACTTGCTGGACGCAGTAGATATGACTCTGAGGAAATATCGCAGGAACGACCGTCCGTTCGGAGGGGTGCAGTTGCTTATGATCGGAGATGCCCAGCAGCTGTCACCGGTGGTAAAGGATAATGAACGTCAATATATGGCTCAGGTATATCCGTCGCCGTATTTCTTCCATTCAAAGGCGTTGAGCAGGCTGTCATATGTAACTATTGAACTCCAGAAGGTGCACAGACAGAAGGATGCTGACTTTCTGGAAATACTTAACGCCGTAAGGGAAAACCGACTCACCGCACAGTTGCTGTCAAGGCTTAATTCCCGAGTCGGAGTGGAGCTTTCAGTGATGGAAGATGGCACGGAACCTATCAGGCTCACGACCCACAATGTCCGTGCAGAAGAAGTCAATACTCGCAAGCTTGCGGAGCTTCCTGGCGATCCGTATTCATTCATAGCTCAGATTGATGGGGAGTTTCCGGAACATGCCTATCCTGCTGAAGAAGAACTCCATCTTAAGCCGGGAGCGCAGGTCATGTTCATAAGGAATGATTCTGACGGAAACTATTATAACGGCAAGCTTGGAAAGGTAGAGAAGATTGCAAATGGGGTAGTGACCGTTCTGGACCGTGAAGGCAATATGATAGACGTAACCCCTGTCGAGTGGCCAAATGCACAGTATGAATTGGACGATGAGTCCGGAGAGATCTGTCAGAATGTGATAGGAACCTTCAGTCAGGTGCCTCTGAGGGTGGCCTGGGCAATAACCATACACAAGAGTCAGGGCCTTACCTTCGATAATGTAGTCATAGATGCCGGAGCAGCCTTCGCCTTCGGACAGGTCTATGTCGCCCTGTCCCGCTGCCGGTCTCTGGAGGGAATAACAATGGAGACTCCTGTCAGGTCTTCAATCATTTATTCTGATGAGCATGTCGCAGCCTTCAATGCGGCCGCTCCCGATGCCGATGTGGTTACAGGTGCCTTGGACCTGGAGGAGCGAGGTTATGCTTTCGGAAAATACAGCGAGGTCTTTGAGTTCGATTCCATGTGCTCGTCATTCAGGTATATGCTTAGATTATGGAGCGGAGTGCTACAGGATACATATGGATCAGAACATGAACGTCTGCAGACTGCATATAAGACCTTATATGATGCTTCAAAGGTTGCCGATACATTCCGCCAGCAGATAGCTGCTATACAGAGGAAGAACGCCGGTGTGGATGACCCATACCTGAAGGAAAGACTTGTCAGGTCTTCAGGATACTTCATGCCTATCATAAACGATATCCGTGAGGCATGTATGGCATCAGCTTGTCTTGAGATAGATAATAAGGAGACAAAGAATAAGCTTAAGGAGGTCATGGATGAGCTTATGACGGGCCTGGACATAGTCTTGCGATCTCTGGAGGCGTTCAGGGACGGATGTTTCGATGTTGAGAGGCTATGCCGTATAAGGACAGAGTGCCATCTGATGGAAAGGAAACAGGTCTCTCGCAGAAGACTTCGTGAACTTAAACCTTCTGAGGACGGGCAGGGAGTCGTGAACGAGGAACTCCGAGACAGACTGCAGCAGTGGCGTTCGGACCGATTCAAGAAGGATAATGTGCCGGCATATACGATCATGCACCAGAGTACCTTGCTGCAGATTGCTGCGCTCATTCCGATAACAAAGGACGAACTTCTGTCAATCAAGGGATTTGGAGAAACAAGCTATAAGAAATATGGTCCCGAGATCATATCCATATGCAGGGAGTTCAGGCAGCCGCCCGAAGGTCTGGTTTAGGCTAATGTTTCGTATATCCTTGTGACTTCACGCAGCACAGCCTCCGGGTCAGCTATGATGTCTTGCAGAGCGTCCAGCCTTGCTGCATTCTCGCTCCAAGGAACCCATAACTTAAGGTACCCTCCGCGTCCATATTTCTCGTGGAGATGGTCCACAGCTCGGGCGATATGTCCTTCTCTGCCAAGGTCAGGATAATGTTTGAAACCGAACTGTACTGTCCTTCTGATTATTGTTTCGCCGTCGATGACTCTGTCTGCTTCAGCTACGATCATTCCGTAGATGCTGCGTGGGACTCCTTTACCGGATGCCCTGTGGTCTTCCGCGGCCTGGGCTATGGTCTCGATCTGCTCTTGATTGAACCACTTCCTCAGGTTGCTGTCTGCGCGTATGATGGTGCCGGAATCCATGTGATGATTGTCACGTCCGTTGATGAGTCCAAGATCATGGCAGGCAGCTGCAACCAGGAGCATATCCTTGTCTACCGGAGTCTTCCAGACCGGATCAACCATCTTCTGCATTCCAATCCATTCAGCCCTGCCTTCAAGCAGGTGCATGGCTTGACTGATGACTGTCAGGGCGTGTTCCTCCTTGTGGGCCTCGTCAAAGTCCCTGTATTTAGGAACGACGGTATCGTAAACGTATCTTTCTATTTCCGAATTTATCATAATGGCGTAAAAATAGCAATTTATATTGTATATTTGAAAATCTAAATGGTAAGGTTATGTTGAAAATAGGTGACAGAATGCCGGATTTCGAGGTCATGGACCAGAACGGCAATAAGGTAAGGTCGGCGGACCTGCTTGGTAAAAAGACGATCATATATTTCTATCCGAAGGACAATACGTCAGGATGTACTGCACAGGCATGTAATCTGAGGGATAATTACGCTTCATTTGTGGCCATGGGATATAATGTCATAGGCGTGAGCAAGGACAGCGTTGCATCCCACAAGAAATTCGCAGACAAGTATGACCTTCCTTTTACCCTCCTGTCAGACACTGCGACAGAATTGCTGCAGGTCTTCGGAGCCTGGGGCGAAAAGAAAATGTATGGCAAGACTGTGATGGGCACCTTGAGGACGACTTTTGTCTTTGACGAGGCCGGTATACTTAAGGAAGTGATAGAGAAAGTTGACACTAAGAATCACGCCGCTCAGATACTGAAATAAGCAGTTTCAAAAATTTTTTGGACGCAACAGCGGTTTGTACACCAAATTTGTATAGGCGTTTCATGACACATTAATTTTTAGTGGTTATGAAACGTCTTAATTTATTTTTAGGAGCTGCGGCTCTTATCGCTGTCTCTTTGACAGCATCTCCAGCTGTGATGGCACAGGAGAACGGAAATAGGGATGAGAATGGTAAGGTCGTCCGTGGCCCTTATGAAACCAACCGTTTTGGTGATAACTGGTTCATCGGTGCTGCCGGAGGTATCAATATTCTCTGGAATGAAGGCTTGGGTTATGATAATCTCAGGATCGCCCCGAGTATAGATGCCAATTTCGGAAAGTGGTTCACACCATCTGTCGGAATGAGAGTAGGTTATCAGGGTATCAATGCCCAGGTGTGGTCACCGGTTGCAACTGTTCTGGGACCTGCCTTGGATGCTGACAAAAACATGTATCTAGAAAAGGTTGGATATATGTATGTCCATGGCGATTTTCTCTGGAATATCTCTAATGCTTTCAGCGGCTACAAGCAGACCCGTTTCTGGGATTTTGTCCCTTATCTTCATGCAGGATATTTCCGCTCATACGGATTGGACGGGGTGGATTTTGCTGACAATGAAATCGCCGGCGGTGCAGGTCTGCTCCATAATCTTCGCCTGGCAGAGAGACTCGACCTCATCGTGGATATGAGGGCAACAGTTGTCAATGGTCGTGTACGTGCTTCAAGCGGAGTAGCTGTGCTTCCTTCTGTAACAATGGGATTGGCAGTTGATCTTGGCTGGCCGGCATTTGTGAGGACTTCTACAGTGCTTGCTGAGTTTGAGTCGATCAGTGTAGATCAGATTGCAGCTCTCGAAGCAGCGACTCTGGCTCTCGAGATGGCCAACGCATCTCTTCAGGAAGAAAATGCAATGCTTGCCGCTTCAAACGGAAAATTGACAAAACAGGTAAAGCAGCTCAAGGGTCAACTTGCTTCCCCAGTATTCTCAGCTGATGATTTCTTCTCTGAAATGGGACCTGCTACAGTATACTTCAACATAGGTAAGGCTGTTCTTGATGAGAAGGAACTTGCGCATATGGATTTCATCGCTCAGAATCTTATCGCAAAGGCAGATCAGGAAACCAAGATCTACATCAAGATTGACGGAACAGCTGACTCAACAACTGGAACCGCCAAAAGGAATGCATACCTCAGCAAGGCAAGAGGGGAGTATGTGTACAAGCTCCTTACTGAGAAATATGGCATTTCTCCTGACAGACTTGTTGTACAGTCCGAAGTGATAAACTCCCCTGCTAAACCGGTTCTCAGCCGCTCTGTTACAATCAGTTTTTAGGGATTCTAAGTGAAATATTTATATAAGGGTGCGTGAGCGCCCTTTTTTATTTATAAAAAATGTTCTATCTTTGTGAGTTGTTAGAGTTCAATAATTGAAAATAATCTTAATTTAACGAATATGAAAGCAGTAAAACTTTTCTTTGGAGCAATGGCTCTTGCTGTTGTTTCCATGGTTGCTGCTCCTGCTGCATCTGCTCAGGAGAATGGCAATAGAGATGAGAATGGAAAGGTGGTTCGTGGACCATATCTTACCAATCAGTTCGGTGATAACTGGTTTGTAGGCCTTGGAGGTGGTATCAACCTTTTCGGTGATGGTGGTTACAAGACAGCTCTTGGCGGTGCACTTGATGTGAATGCAGGTAAGTGGATTACTCCGGCAATCGGACTCAGAGGTGGTTATTCTGGCCTCACAGGTGCAATGTGGTCTGAAAATTCTTCAGTTCTCGGACTTACTCTCAATGCGAACAAGGATATGTACAAGCAGAAGTTCGGTTTTGCATATGTACATGCTGATGTACTTTGGAACATCTCACACGCAATCGGTGGATACAAGGAGACTCGTCTTTGGAACTTCATTCCTTACGCTCATACAGGTGCCATTATGACATATGACCGTGGTGATGATGCAGAAAACTTCTCTGATAAGGAGTTTGCAATGGGTCTTGGTCTCTTGAACAATATCCGTCTTTCAAAGAGACTCGATCTTACTCTTGATGTTCGTGGACTTCTGACAAGCGGTCGTCATCATGCTACAGAAGGAGGCCTTTCTGGCCTTATTCAGACAACTGTAGGTCTGTCAGTCAACCTTGGTAAGACAAACTGGACACGTGCTGCTAACTGGCATAATCCTTCAGATGTTGACGCCCTCGCAGCTGCAGCGGCTTCAGCAGCTGCCCTTACTGCAGCAAACGCAGCCCTTGCAGATGAGAAGGCTGAGCTTGAGAAGAAGAATGCAGACCTCGCTGCTGCAAACGCAGACCTTGAGAAGGAGCTTGAGGCAGCAAAGAATGACGTAGGTCTTAAGGATGTAGGTCCTGCAGCATTCTACTTCGAGATCGGTCAGACTACTCTCAGCGACAAGGAGCTTGCACACCTTGACTTCTACCTTTCAAATGTGCTTCCACACGTTAAGAACGGTAAGACTACAGTAATTACAGGTAGCGCAGACAAGAAGACAGGTACAACTAAGCGTAACCAGTATCTTAGCCAGAAGCGTGCTGAGTATATGAAGAATCTCCTCGTTGAGAAGTATGGTATCTCTACTGATAACTGTCAGTTCAGATCAAGCATTGCAACAGAGGGTGACGCAGCACTTGGCAGGGCAGTAATCATCTCATTCGAGTAATATTTGCAATAAATATTTCAGAGGACGCCTCAGTAATGGGGCGTTTTCTTATAGTGATAAGGTAAACATATGGCAAACATCGGTACAACATTTACAAATTCGGGCAAGAAGGCTGTCCTCTGCGGGTCAGGTGAGCTCGGAAAGGAAGTCGCATTGGAACTGCAGCGCTATGGCGTTGAGGTCGTTGCCCTTGACAAATACGAAAACGCTCCCGCTATGCATGTGTCTCACAGAAGCCATGTTCTTTCAATGCTTGACGGAGATGCTCTTGAAGCGGTTATCAGAGA
Organism: Candidatus Cryptobacteroides sp.; assembly: GCA_045126075.1. Classification (GTDB taxonomy): domain Bacteria; phylum Bacteroidota; class Bacteroidia; order Bacteroidales; family UBA932; genus Cryptobacteroides. The sequence continues at coordinate 1,141 of JBGVNX010000010.1, read as the reverse complement.
TGAGAAGCCGGATTTCATTATTCCGGAGATCGAGGCGATAGCTACAGATCGACTTGTCAAACTTGAGGAAGAAGGCTTCAATGTTGTTCCGACTGCAATGGCTACCAGACTGACAATGAATCGTGAGGGTATCAGAAGACTTGCGGCTGAGACTCTCGGACTTCCGACTTCTCCATATCGTTTTGCAGAAACACGTGAAGAGTTTGATAAGGCTGTTGCAGAAGTAGGCATCCCATGTGTTGTAAAGCCTGTGATGAGTTCATCAGGACATGGACAGAGCACCATCAAGTCAGAGGCTGATATTGACAAGGCCTGGAAGATTTCTCAGGAAGGAGGCCGTGCCGGAAGCGGTAAGGTCATCGTTGAGGGCTTTGTGACATTTGACTATGAAATCACTCTGCTTACAGTCCGTCACTGTGCTGGTACAACATTCCTCCAGCCTGTAGGACACCATCAGGTGGATGGCGACTACCGTGAGTCATGGCAGCCGCAGGCGATGTCTCAGGATGCGATCGAAAAGGCTGAGGCTATTGCGAAGGCTATTACAGATGCTCTTGGAGGATATGGGATCTTCGGTGTAGAGCTTTTCATCAAGGGTAATGATGTCATCTTCAGCGAGGTTTCTCCTAGACCGCACGATACAGGAATGGTTACTATGATTTCGCAGGATATGTCAGAGTTCGCTCTCCATGCGCGTGCTGTCCTCGGACTTCCGATTCCTGATGTGAAGTTCTATGGTCCGTCAGCGTCGAAGGCTATTGTTGTTGAAGGAAATACAAGGGAGTATGAGTTCTGTAATCTTGAGAAGGTGCTTGAGGAACCTGGAGTACAGATCCGTTTCTTCGGAAAGCCGGAGGTTGCCGGTCACAGAAGAGTGGGAGTGATCCTTGCAACTGACGACTCAGTTGTTGCTGCCTTGGCAAAAGCTGAAAGAGCTTATGAAAAACTTAAAGTGCTTGTAAAATAAGGTAAGATAAAAGACAGTAGCAGCAGTCTCTGACGGCATTGGCTCCCGAAAAGGGTATTCTAAGACTTTTCCAAGAGATTTCATAACTTTTTTGATATAGTCTTAATGTCTATAGTTTAGAGCATGCTGCAGCATCAGTCGGGAATAAGGTAATTCGACACATCGAGTTCCTTA
>JBGVNX010000009.1:0-36669 GCA_045126075.1 Candidatus Cryptobacteroides sp. | reverse complement strand
GATCCATCACAATCCTCATGACAGTCCTCGCACTTGTCATAAGCGCCGATCTTGGGGCGAAGAAGACCAAGGAACTTATTGAGACACCGGCTTCTGACAGCCGCATCGAGTACACAGGAAGAACACTCGTAGAGGGTTCTGACGTAACATACGACTGGAGCGGAGTCTATTTCAGAGTAAAGTTCAACGGGCCTTACCTCGCAATGAAGTGCTCCGACACCAAGAACTGTTGGTTCAACCTCTGGATCGACAAGGAGATGGGACCGGAAGCCGACAGGAAGTTCATGGTGGGAGCAAAGGACACTCTCGTCGTACTCGCTGAAGGTCTTGGCAAGGGAGAGCATGAGATCATCCTCCAGAAGAGGACTGAAGGTGAGCAGGGACGCTTCACCGTTCACTCATTCATCAGCGAAGGCGAGATCCTTCAGGCAGACGGCCGCAAAGACAGACATATCGAGTTCATCGGAGACTCATACACATGCGGATACGGTACAGAGAGCGGAGACAAGAACGACCCGTTCCTTGCAGAGACAGAGAACTGTAACCTGACATATGCCGCGATCTGTGCACGCTATTTCGGAGCTGACTTCAACCTTGTAAGCCACTCCGGTCAGGGTATCGCACGCAACTATGACAACTATGGAGCAGGATACCATATGCCACACCGTTATACTCAGCTGTTCAACACTTCAAAAGAACCGCTCTGGGATGCTGACAAGGCACCTTATACCCCAGACATGGTTGTCATCTATCTTGGAACTAATGATTTCTCGACAAGCCAGCAGCCTGCGGAACTCAGCTTCAGAAATAACTACATAGCTCTCCTGCAGAGCATCAAGGCCAACTATGGTCCTGAGGTCCCTATCCTCTGCATGGCTTCTCCAGCAGATCCATATCTCTTTGATTATGTACGTAACGCTGTGGTCATCAGTGGACTGAAAAATGTTGCATATATGGCAGTGTCATACCTGGCACACAACTACGAGGCTGACCTTGGAGCAAGTTGGCACCCTAACTACCAGGGACACATCAAGGTGGCAAGCTGCATGATTCCTTATGTTTCTACACTGACCGGATGGTCTATGGAGGAGAAGGCGTATAGGTAAACAGATCTCTCGACTTCGCTCGAGATGACAGTCAACATTTCGACCGAGCGGCACAACGTCATTTCGACTGAGCGGCACAACTATCATTCTGACCGAGCGGCACAACTGTCATTCTGACCGAGCTGCACAACTGTCATTTCGACCGAGCGAAGCGAGTGGAGAAATCTCAAAGAACACTAATGACAAAATTATTATCAATCATACTCCTGACCACAATAGCCATAAGCAGCCTTACGGCCAAGGAGATCAAGGGTACGGTAAAGGATACAGAGGGCAAGGGTGTTGCCGGAGTAGTCGTTTCTGATGGTCTTAATACCGTTGTAACCGACTCGAAGGGGCGCTTCAAGATGGACGCAGACCAGGACAGCAGGTTTGTTTTCGTCAGCACTCCATCTGGATACATCTCATCTACTCTTGGAGGAAAGACGCTTTTCTATAAGGAGATCAAGGACAAGGTCAGGAAATATGACTTCATCATCGAGAAGAACTCCAAGGACGACACGAACCATAACGTCATCGTGATTGCAGACCCGCAGATCAGCGAGAGGAGCGAGCTTGCAGACTTGGCCAAGCAAGCCGACGACATGGCTGAATTCGTCGAAGGCATGGACGGAGACTACACCTTCGGCATCTGCCTCGGCGATATCGTTGGCTGGGACCATAGCATATATCCTGAGTACAACAGGATCATGTCCAAGGCGGGAATAGACTACAGATATGTAATCGGAAACCACGATATGACCAACTGGGGGCGTTCATACGAGACTTCAATGAAGAACTACGGCGACATGTATGGTCCGGCATGGTACTCTTTCAATGTAGGAAAGGTCCACTACATCGTGCTCAATGACAACTTCTATGTAGGTCGAGACTACTTCTATATCGGTTACATCGACGAAAGGCAGCTCCAGTGGCTCGAGAGGGACCTTTCATATGTGGAGCCGGGATCAAGAGTGGTCGTTTCGATGCACATCCAGACAACCAACGACAAGTCTGACCGCGACGCGTTCCAGTACGGAATCATCGGCGACAACCTCTGCAACAAGCCTGCATTCTACGCAATGCTGGAGCCTTACAAGACGACTATTCTTTCAGGCCACAGCCACACAGCTGACTTCGAGCAGATCAGCGAAAACATCTTCGAGATGAACATAGCGGGATTCTGCGGTGCATGATGGTGCGGCGAGGTCTGCATCGACGGTGCACCTGCAGGATACAAGGTCCTTGACATGGACGGAGACGACATGAAGTGGATCTACAAAGGCTGCTTCCACCTTCTGGACTACCAGATGAAGGTATATACCGGCCTTGAGGGCTATCCTGGAATGGTTGTAGCGAACATCTGGGACTATGATCCTGAGTGGAAGATCGAGTACTTCGAGGACGGAGTGAAGGTTTGCGATATGGAGCGCTTCAAGGCACAGGACCCTCTTGCAGCTGAGCTTTACAAGGACCCTTCGTCACTTAAAAGATCATGGGTCTATGCGGCCCCTACCGAGAATATGTTCAGGGCGCTTGTGTCCGCCGACGCCAAGGTTCTGGAAGTACGCGCAACTGACCGCTTCGGAAGAGTATACAGCAAAGTCATTGAAAAATAATCCCCTATCATGGCAACTGCACCAACCAAAAGAATCGCAACCATTGACATTCTCAGAGGCATCACGATCTTCGCTATGATCCTCTGCGCCAACATCGGATACTTTTCGAATCTGCCTGCCTGGATGTTCCATGCGCAGACTCCCCCACCTACATATGCCTTCAACCCGGACGTTCCGGGCATTACCTGGGTAGACCTCGTGTTTCCGTTCTTCCTTTTTACAATGGGAGCAGCCTTCCCTCTTGCAATGAGGAAGAGGCTTGAGAACGGTGCGAGCAGATGGTCTGTGACAGGCAGCCTTTTCAGACGCTGGCTGACACTGACAATTTTTGCCATCGTTCTTGGAAATGCATACATGATCGGCACAAGTACACGTCCAGACTTAGTCAAAGGCATATTCAATGTCGTATTGTGGGGTGTGATGTTCATGTCGCTCGTGCGCCTTAAGGATGAGAAGAAATGCAGGCTTGTCAACAATGCCGGCATGTTCCTTCTTATCGTAATGGCTGTTCTTGGAGTCGATTATCTCGGCCTGAAGCTCAGCAGATGGAACAGCGACATCATCATCATGATACTCGCCAACGTGGCGTTCTTCGGAGGTCTGTTATGGATGTTCACAAAGGACAGCATCAGACTCCGCTGGCTGGTCCTTATGTTCATAATCGCTCTTAAAGCTTTGAGTTCATATGCTCCGCAAGTTTTGGATTGGGTCCCATCAATGGGCAGCATCGGCTGGTTCTTCAGCTGGGGCTTCCTTCAGTATCTGATCATTGCTCTGGCTGGTTCCATTGTCGGAGACAAACTTCTGGAGCATTCAAGATCGGAACAGGCCGTCAGCATAGACATGTATCATATCGCTGCAGGAATTGTTGCTCTTGTCGCTATGCTCGTACAGCTCTGGGGGCTCTTCACAAGACACATCCTCGCTGACTTCATCATCTCGGCAGTCCTTGGACTTGTCTTTGTCGCGCTGATGTTCAAGAGACGCAACATCGTGAGCTGGCTAGGATATTTCGGATTCGCCTTCATGCTCGTGGGCATAATGTTCGACCCTATCGACGGGGGCATCACCAAGGATCACTGCAACCTGTCATACATGCTTACGACTACAGGTATGACAGCATTGACCGGAACATTCGTGCTTGCACTTGAGTTGAAATGGCAGATCAAGGGCCGCGGTCTGAGCGGATGCGGCCAGAACCCGATGCTCGCATATTCGGTGACAAACTTCGTGACAGGCCCGATCCTCGCCATGATCGGCATCGGCGCATGGCTTGACGCAATCAGCGCCGGCTCACCATTCTGGGGCGTAGTACGCGGACTGATCTACACACTCCTGATGGTAGCCATCACCTGCTTCTTCACAAAGAAAAAGCTCTTCTGGCGAAGCTAGACAAAAGACAATCCTTGCAAAAGAATCGGCTGATTTTTCTGCAAGGATTGCTGTTTTGGGTCTCCAATGCCGTTTTAAGACCGTTTTTCGGAATCCTTGCACAAAAAAGGACCATTTCTTCTGCGAGGGTTGTTCGACCAAGTATCAGGCATGCAGATTTTTCTTTTTCTTTAAATGATTTCCTTTTTTTTAACATTGTTTTTCTTTTTTTGAAGGTCTGTTTGTGAAAGTACTTCTACTTTTGAAATCAAAAAACATGAAGAAGACTTATCACTTGTGCTTGTCATCAGAAGGAGAGGTAATGTTCAGATCAAGGGCGGATTTCATACGGGGGATAAACTGTCTTTGTCTTGCGGCGCACTATACAGAAGCTATTTTACTTGCATACGTATTCATGAGCAATCACGTCCACATCATCGTGCGTACTGATGATCCGGAAAGATTCATGATGAAATTCAGGTATGCATACAACAAATACTTCAATGCGAAGTACCATAGAAGAGGAAGACTTGGAGAGGAACATTTCTTTAAAACAGAACTTGAAGGACTCTACCACCTGCTGACTGCAATTGCATATGTATTGAGAAATCCGGTTCATCACGGAATCTGTGCTACACCGTTCGGATACGAGTTCTCATCAATACGAGGAATGTTCAGAAGGGAATTCGGATGGCAGACAGCAGAGGGTATTCTTCCCAGGAAATCTGCCTATCAGTTCATTCCATCCAGAAGCGTATTACCGGAAAGGTACCAGATGAACTCTGAGGGAATGATATTACCGGAAACTGTAATCGATGCTCAGGACATCGAACACCAGTTTTCCACAGCACGTTCGTTTCTCTATTACATGAACCGATTGTCTGGAGAGGAATGGATACGTGAGCAGCAACAAGATCAGACTGGGTTTCCAGCTATAACCCTTGAGTCGATCGAGGAAGGAGTCAGGTTTCACGACCTGAACACAATGCTGAGAAACGAGCATGGTCGTGCAAATTATGCAGCAATGACAGACCTCATGCTATGTAACGAGATCGACAACACTATACTGCCTGGATATGGTGTAAGTTCAGTATATGAGTTAACGATCGAGCAACGGGAAAACATGGTGGGATACCTCAGGAGAAGATATAGCGTTCCTGTACCCCAAGCAAAGCGGTGTCTTGCTATAGTATAAAGAAAGGGCCAAACGCACCAAGAATCTCGACCAGAGATTCCTGTTTCCAGTTCCATGATCCCAGCCCCATTATCCCATTGTCCCATTGTCCCATTGTCACAGCCCCTCATCCCTGACCTCATCCCGGACCCGAAACAAACCCGGACCCGAAACAACCCCTGACTCGAAACAATCCCTGACTCGAAACAATCCCTGACTCGAAACAAACCCGGACCCGAAACAACCCCTGACTTGAAACAAACCCGGACTCGAAACAAACCCGGACTCGAAACAACCCCTGACTCGAAACAATCCCTGACTCGAAAGAATCCTTGCAAAAGAATCGGCTGATTTTTCTGCAAGGATTGCTGTTTTGGGTCCGAAATGGCGTTATATGAACGTTTTCCGAAATCCTCGCACAAAAAACCGCTATTTCTTTTGCGAGGAATTACACAAGGTACGGAAGTCCTATCGTTCGTCTTCATGTCACGGATCAGATCGGGGATGACGAAAACCGATCAGATCAGGGATGACAAAAACTGAGAAGGGCGGGATGACGAAAAAGGGAGGCATGCAGCCTCCCGGTATATTACAATGTTTCAAGAATCTGCCAGATCTGATAGAGGCCTCTTGGTACGTGGAAGCAGCCCTTCCACTTTCCGCCCTTGAGAGTGAGGAGAACCTCACCGCGGCGGTTGAGATAACCATACCACTCAGGATACTCTGCGTCCTTGAAATGAGCCCACATGTAGTCGTGGATCTTCTGGAACCACTCCAGGCACTTCTCGTTGCCTGTGAGCTGGTAACCTTTGATGAAGCAGATTGCAGACTCGAGGTGTACCCACCAGAGTTTCTGGTCCCACTCGAGTTTCTGCATAGGAGCACCTTTGATGTCCTTGAAATAGAAGATTCCGCCATACTCCTTGTCCCAACCGAACTCAACTACACTGAGAGCGATCTCAACGCATTTGTCGATAAGGGCCTTGTCGTTTCTGCGGATACCGAGGTTCATCATGAACCAAAGCGCCTCAAGGTCATGACCTGGATTGATCTCACGACCCTCGAAGCAGTCGATAGGAGTTCCGTCAGGAGATACATTCTCCAGCATCACTCCAAGCTCCGGATGATAGAACACATTAAGGATCTCGCTGAGACACTCGTCAATAGTCTGATCGAGCATGCTCTTGTCCTCAAGGATGTGCTCTACCTCAAGAGCCATGTTGCATATAATCATAGGAAGGGCAAAACCCTTCATCGGACGTGTTCCGGGATATGACTTCTCCCAACGTCCCTTAGGGTCATTGCGACGGTCAAGTATTCTCTGGAATGTCTTCAGAGCGATCTCCTTGTACTCCTCGCTGCCAGTCGCCTCAGCAAGCTGAGCAAAAGCCATACATGCAAATGTATTCGAGAAGATGTTATATGGCTGGATGATAGGCTTTCCCTCACGGGTCACCGAGAAATAGAAGTCATAATTGCCGTCATGCGCATACTTCTTCAGGAACTCTGCTCCCTGGATTGCGCAGTCAAGCCACTCCTGCTTTTTCTCTACCTTGTTGTAGAGCATGGCAAACATCCAGACCTCACGGCCCTGAAGCCACACAAATTTATCTGTATCGAAAACGCTACCGTCTCTATCAAGGCAGCTGAAATATCCGCCATACTCAAGGTCCTGAGACTTCTCGAGCCAGAATGGAAGTACATTGTCCAAAAGTTCGTTCTTGTACTGTTGCGCAAGTTTCTTGAAATCCATAATCGTCAAGGTTTTAATATTCGTGCGAATTTAAGATTTTTTTCGTAAAGACTGCGTATTTATTAAAAGTTTTTAATTTTAAAAAACAGAAAAAACTATAAAAAAGAGAAAAATCTTCAGTTGTTTTTCATTAAAACAACAAATCTTTGAGTTATCCATTGTTATTTTGTAACAAAGAACAAATTAATTAATTTTGCAATGGAGAAGGATTTCGTGAAAAAGATTTCGGTCTGGGAGAAAGTTTCAGACTTTTTGATGGACATAGCAAAATATGTTCTGACAGCTGTGATCATCACATCGGCATTCGAGGAACTGTCCGGAGTCGGATGGATCATGTACTTGTTTGGTATCACAGGTGCAGCCATCTTATTTTTATTCAGTGTATTAATAATGAACTATCTAAACAGGAAGAGATGAGAACAACAATAATCTTTATAGGTCTCTGCCTTATCGGTATCGCCGGTATCATAATGGTCTCGACAAAGAAAGGCAGAGAATGGATGGACAAATTCGAATAGGTATTATAAAAAGCGGGAGGCCAAAGGCCTCCCGCAAATGTAACATATATGCACAGTCACCCAATTATCTAAGAGCAACGCAAGACATTGCACCGAATGCCGCATCGACATATACCATCACGAATGCATCTGCTGTTGGGAAAATAAGGATATCACTGTTAGGGAAAGGTGTCTGCTGTCCATCAGCAGTCGGATCACCTATCCAATCAGTATTAGCCCAGTTTTCATCTCTTGTTACATCGTTTGTACCTGAATAGGTATAAACATGCTGGGCAGCAGCTGGGTCGTTTACATTGAGGAGGATAGCGTCAGCATCGTCATAGTTGAAGTGGCAGCCAGCTGTAACAGCAAGGTACTTATTACCTTTCCACTCAGCTGTAGAGATACAGTTATAGTTCTCCATCCATGATGAACCTGTCACGTATGAATCAACCCAAGTAGAACCACCTCCAGCTGTGAAGTTGGAAGTATACTTGAGGCTGTAGTTTCCACCATAACCGATGTAGAAGATACCGTCAGCGAGTGATGGTCCAGCTGGAGCTGCGCAGAGAGAACCTACTGACCACGCTGTGTATGGAACATTAGTCCACTTCCAGTCTGAGCATACACCGTCAACAATTTCCCAAGCGAGGAGAGCTCCGCCTGCTCCGTCAGAAGCAACAGCAGTAATCACAGCGTCATCAAGGATGTTACCCTTAACGCGGATGTTACCAGTCTGTGCTGCATAGTAGTTACCTGAGTTGTAAGTGAAGATAGGCTGTGGAGCTGGGTTGAATGGATCTGGAACATAGAAGAGTGTGAGATCACCTGTTCCGATAACGTCAGCTGCGAGGAGGAAGTTACCTGCGTCGTCAACGAGAACGTTGTCAGCATTGAATCCCTCTGGTATATTGATAGTCTTCACAACCTCACCTGTTGCAGGATTAATAGCATAGACCTTGGTAGTGTTAGCTACAGCAAGAAGATCACCATACTTAGCAAGTTTAACTCTCTTATTAACATCAAAACCCTCAAGGTCAGCTACCTTTTTAGTCCAAAGCTTAGCTGCACGACCTTCCTGAGATACAGTTGCAGCGCAAGCTACCTCTTCCAGAGCAGTTGTGAATGTAACAGTAGCTGTAAGTGCAGAGAAAGCCTCATTGGCTGTTGCAGCAGTGAAAGTAATAACATTTCCTTCCTTAGTATAAGTAAGCCATGTTGCATCCTCTGGTACATTCACCTGATATTCAAGGTTTGCAGTCACTTCTACTGTTACAGAACCACCTGCGAGAGGAATAGTTGGATATTCCGGAGAAACGCTGATTCTTGGAACAAAAACAGCCTCCTGAGTAACAGTAACTTCCTTTACAGCAGATCCTGCAGTAATAACGATTGTAACAGAACGAGTCTCCTCAAGTTCATTTTCAAGCGCATATACGCTTAGAGTTGCGTCACCTGCTACACCTGAGTTAGGAGCGATTGAGCACCACTCAGAAGCCTCCTTAAGAGCGGCTGTCCAAGCTACGTTTGCATTGAACTGAACAAGAAATGGTTCTTCCTCAGATCCCTCTACAGGAACTGTAAATTCTGTTGTTGTAACATTGATTTCAGGAACAATCTCATCCTGTTTGTTACATGCGATTGCCGCAATAGCAACCAACATCATTAATGCAATTTTTTTCATAATAATGAAATTTTAAAAAATGGTTAGCTAAAAATTATAGTGTTTAAAAATTATTTATTTCGTTCAAACTGACAGCGTCTATTCTTCGAGTGCATCAAAGCCTTTCTTGATGTCATCGAAATAATCATATTTCTTGATATGACAAAGATCAAAGAAGAACACCCCTCCTGTTGAAGCATTATAACATGCATCGACAATATTCGGCATTATTGAAGCAGGATCCGGATAAACATCAGGATAATTTTTATGTGTCTTACCCTCCCAGTTATCATTAAATCCTGTTGAATTTCCGACATCAGGTCCGCCTATAAAAGGAACATCCCCAGCAAAGAGAGTCTGAGCAAGTTGACAGAATCCCTGCATTGTCCACTCACTGGAGCCTGTAATAGACAATGTACTTGCATATGCACCGATAATCATGATATCGCAATGATCTGCATAACCATAATCTTTGTAATCATCACCAGCCCAATTATACTTTGATGCTGTGTTATATTTCGGACTCGCCCAGTTAACTCCAGACTCATAGTATGAAGAATACCATGCGCCTACATATGCGCCGAACTTAATTGAAGGTTTCACTGCATGAACCTTTTCTGAAGCCTTCTCCATGAAATCATGAATCATCTTTGCGCGGAATGACAGCCAATTCTTCTGCATCGCCGTAACAGGAGTACTCAATTTAGTCGCACCCGGAGCAAACACATCATTTGGCCAGTTCTCAACCTCCTGACCAATAAAAGTTTCAAATTTTTCACGTGAAACATCAGAAAAATCGCTCATAAGACTATGATCATCATAGCGGCATCGATCAAGAATGATTCCAGTTATATCATATGCAGCAAGATCCTCAAGAATACCTATCACATAATTCACAGCCTCATCATTTGCTGGATTAATGAACTTAGCTCCTGTCTTCGAATGCTCCAGACAACTGATGATTCCAGATTCTGTATTTACCTGACTTGCCCACGATTTTTTAGCTGGATCATTATAAAGGAATCCCTCCTTACCAAGGCTTCCACAATCGCAACCTCCGACCATCGTATTGATCGCTGCATATACGTCAAGTCCCTCCTTCTTACCAGCATCAATAAATGCCTGCAGATAATCGAATGTAGCAGTACGTTCTACCCATGTATAATTAGGTGCCCATGCATCAACTCGGGTAAGAGGGGCTTCAAGATCTGACTTAAACAAAAGTCCTGTATTGGTTGGACGAACATCAACGATGACTCCGGTAAATCCAGTTGACTTAATCTTGGCCATATCAGCTGTTATCTTAGCCTCATCATTTGCGTAATCCTTGAAGTTTGCCGCTGCATCAATCCAGACCAGACGTTCCTTGCCATCAGCAGGAAGAACCGGGCCCGACGGAACATCTGGTTCCTCAGGTGTCGCAGCCTCATGCTGGTATTTGTCCCACGCAGGATTCCACGGATAATCCTTAGCCTTTTCACATGAAACAGCAGACAAAAGCATCAGGACTGATAAAACGCATAAAATCTTTCTCATAATTTATCTAAGCATTATTGTGCTTCCGACAGCGCGCTGTGAGCCATCGGAAACCTTGATTGTTTCTTTTCCATTTACAAGCATGCAACTTGATCCTCCGCCATCAAGATTTATCGCTTCGACACAGCCAAGCTCCAAAAGTACATTGGCAACATCTGATGTTGAGAGGCCCTTGACTCCCTGAGTCATCTGACGTCCCTCACAAACAAATATTATCATTTTTTCATCTTCTGTAACTCCAATTGCAGTTCGCGGCTGATTTCCTGTCGGATCAATGCCAGAGTCGCCATAAAAAAGTTCTGCAACATATGTGTTTTTAATCACACCATTATCAATCAGAACTGGGCCACCACCGATTGCAGTTTTGGCATGAAGAACCTGGCCTCCTTCCGGATAGTTTGCCGAAGGTATTGGTGCAGGCGGGGTAATCCATTTATTTGGAGATGGAGAAGGATACATATAATGATTGTCCCATGTCTTGTATGTCCAGCATGCATCAAATTTGCCATCTTCATCCTCAAGCAAAGCAGCTCTTGTAGGATAATATATCGTCTTCCAATCTTCTGAAGCATAATTGATATTACATGCCAACACTTGAGAGTTCCTTACTGCAAGAGATGAAGAATAATTCTTCCCACCTGATGAATAGAAAAATCCCGCGTTGATGACAATTGGCCACGAGCCTTCATCATACACTTTTGAAGGCGTCTTAAAAGCGTCGTTGCATCCTTCAATATTCGGATCATTGATGCTCCACACATCCCATTCTGCTTCGTTCATATCGGCTACAGCGATGTAAGCTATAGCTTTCTTTCCCTGAAGCCGTGAAGGAGACTTCATTACTTTTATGTATGAAGGGAGTTCGCCGAACTGATCTGAAACATCAGTCCATTCCATACTCGCCACCGGAGGCTGAGGCTCCTGACCGCCATTCGGTCCACCTTCCTCTGAAGACTTCTCCGTACAAGCAACAAGAGCTGAAGCGAATAATATCGATATATATTTCCAGAACATACTGCCCTAAAGTTTTATACAGTCTGCAGAATAACCTCCAATCACACCGCAGTTATGATCAAAATAGAAGATATAGATCTTGAATCCGTCAACTGCTACGATCACATCTCCGGCTGCACAACCTGCTTCTGCCGTCTGGAACCACTCTATCTCATGAGACAGCACAGCGTTGCCACTCTTGATGGAGGTAGGAGAAGCGATATCAAATACCGACAAAGTCGGACCGCAGCCCCACATTGGGAAGTGACTTGTCACCAGATGAGCCATATAAATGGCATTATTGAACCTCTTGACATCCAGGCAGTTCGAATTGTAATTTCCATTGGCTCCTACCACAGCCCATTCTGCTGCAAGCTTATCATTTCCATTGATATACTTGATGCAGTTCAATTCACCGGTCAGAGGGTTCTCATAAGTCGAGAACATCACGCCATCTTCAGGGTTCACGGACACAGGAACTACCTTGGCAGCATTTGTTGGAGCCATTCCCCAGCAGAGGCTAAGCCCAATGACATCCTTTACAATAGTCTCTGTCACAGCACCACCTCTGACAACGATTCTTGTGTACTTACCGGTCGCTGAAGTGGAGACACCTTCATTAGTGATTATAATGATAGCATCCTCATCGATATTTCCAACAACTCTAACATTGTAGCCGAGAGGTACATCCGTATCATTCTTGAACGTATGGAAAAGCACAGGAGCTGATGACGGAGAATCCATCTTGTAAACCTTGCAGTCGGCAGCAGCCTCAGCATGCTCTACGAGAATCAGATTGCCCACCTCATCACTGGCAATTCCAGCAACATTTACAGAACCGGTATTAAGTTCACCCTCTCTTACACCTGTCAAAGCATTCAGCTGCACAACCGGTGTACCATCTCCAAACGAAACGAACAGTTTTCTTCCTGAATAAGCCATTGAAGGATATACCTCCTTAGTATAAGATGGGAAGTTGACACGTGAAACCGGTTCAAAGCTGAAGAGCGGCTTGACAGACTTGTTTCTGAATCCGTAAGGGATGGAAACAGGGTCCTTCTTCAAGACTGTATATGTCCTTCTGCTCTTACCATCGTGTGCAAGAATTGTCACTGTCTGTGGCTCATTATAATTCTTTCTCTCATCAAGATTAGTCTCCACAGTTGAATGAGCATTAGGAGTTGCTACCGCACGACACCCTGAGAGATCTTCCTTGCTGAAAAGATATATCTCATCGGTCTCATCGTTTACGAAACCCTCCACAAACACAGGATCAGTAAGGTCGAATGTCATGGCCTTGGCATTTGCAGACTTAGTCCTCTTTCCAGTGATGACGATTGTACGCTGGTCGCCCTTCGAATCCGTAAAGAGGAATTGATTATCCTGCGCAAGGTTAAGAATGGTCAAAGGTGGCTCAATCTTGCAGTTAGGAGCGATTTCAGCCCTTACGCGCGCCTTTGTCATGTGGATTGTAGTCACATCGTCAGACTCCTCCGGGAAGAACCAAGGCACTGGGATCACATATCGTTCCATCATCGGGTCATCCACATCAAGGCGAGCCATCTGCTGGTTGACTAACTTTCCAGAAGTAAAATATGCAGTAAGGCTGGTAATTGCCTGCCTGTCTGCTGTTGAAGGCACATATTCTGGCTTATGACAAGCAGAAACGAACATTAATGCAATCAATATGTAGTATATTCTTTTCATATCTAAACCGAGTTTCATTATTACCATCCCTTAAACTGATTGACAGACTTATTACTTTCAAGTTCTGAATTAGGAAGAGGGAACTGATACAACTTTTCAGGGAACTTCCTGTCCTGATCATCAACCGATACATACTCATAAGAGAATGTCGGTTCTTTTGTGACAGGATCCTCACCAGTCTTGGTGATCTTAAGACCATGAAGCCTATAACCGGAAAGTCCTTCCGGATACTTCTTGTGAGCTACTCCCCATCTGCGCAGATCCCAATACCACGAGCCCTCATAAGCTAGTTCGACCTTACGTTCCTGACGGATTGCCTCCCAAAGATCTGTTCCACCGAGATTGTTGTACGGAAGACCGACTCTCGAACGGATAGTCTTGACAGCCTCGTTTGCGCCGTTTTCATCTTCTGTATGATAACAAGCCTCTGCATAGTTAAGAAGTACCTCTGCATAACGAAGAACGATAAGCGGCTGCACTCCACCGGAATGAGCTATCACATCATGAGACTCATCCACAAGTTTGCGGAGATAGTACCCAGTAGTGCTTCGGCCTTTAGGCTCAGGCTCTGCATTCCACTCGCACCAACCGTCAGCTCCGCCGACATAAGACTCGATCTTACGTCCTTTCCAAGGAGCACCGTTATAAAGAATTGTAGCATGGAAACGAGGCTCGAGCTTATCATAAGGAGGATTCTCCTCTGTCATATCATGCCATGTGCTCCAATCGGGAAATCCTCCGACTTCAGCAAGTTCATATGACTCGACCATTTCCTGAGTAGGGGTACCATAACCGCCACCAGCCTCTCCATGAATGGTGTAGTCTCCGCCAGGAGTATAGTAGAAATCAAAACTATGAGTGACATTCTGAGTCCTATCAAAAAGGTACTGGATAATGGCCTCCTTGTTACCGGCGGCTACAGACTTCATATATCCGTCCTGATAATTTGCTTCAAGGGTATATCCGAGCTTCTTCACCTCCTCTGCTGCAGTCTTGACCACATCATAACGCTTAGCATAAAGCATTGCACGTGTCATGAATCCCCAGGCCATACCTTTGTTCAGTCTTCCTCCTGATGCCTCACGTGCGGGGAGAGCAGTTGCCGCCATAAGGTCGTTGTAAATAAAGTCCCATGCATCGTTCTCACTGCTCAGGGCCTTATCCTTTGCATACTTGGTCATATCCTCATCATAGATGATAACCTCCTTGTAGCGCTTTACAAGGTCAAAATACAGATAAGCACGGATAAACTTGAGTTCAGCTTCGAGACGAGCTTTGTCTACGTCCGACATCCGTCCGTACTCGTGCAGGCAGAAAATTGCATTGTTAACCTTTGCTATAGCTTGGTACATTGTATCCCAGTAACCAAGATATGTGCTGACATAGTTTGCCGTCAGAGTGGTCTCATCTCCGTATGCAATCTCGCTCGGGATCAGACAGAGAGCATTATAGTTGTAAGATCCGTATTTCAACTGATCAGTAAGAGCCTCTGTCTGTCCGACCGCGGTCTGGGTCATAAGCACGTCATAAATGTAGGTGTACAGATAATTGACATGATATTCAGCTGACTCTGTCGTAGACCAGAGCATCTTGTCAGACACACGGTCAGTAGGATCCATGCTATCGAAGAACTTGTTGCAAGAGATTAATGACAGCAAGGCAACTACAACCAATGATATTTTTATTGTTTTTTTCATAAATTTCATATTTTGAGATCCTTCACTTTCTTTTAGGAGGACAATGTTTCGTTCAAGATGACAATTAGAATGTCAATGTGATACCTCCCATCAGCAGGCGTTGCTGCGGATAATAACCGTTGTTAACACCTGGAGACTCTGGGTCGATACCCTGCGGCAGTCTGTCAATAGTGAAGATATTCTGGCCCTCCACAAAGAGTCTGAGAGATTCAATTCGAATCTTTTCCATCCACTTATGCGGGAATGTGTAGCCGAGCTGAGCTGACTTAAGACGAACATATGTTCCATCCCTGAGCCAGAATGTAGAAGCGAGACCGTTGTCTCCGCCATGTCCCGGCGCACTCAGTGTCAGACGAGGGAATGTACCTTCCGGATTATAGATGCTGTATGCGTTCTGAACAAGGAACAATGGAGAATTTGCATTCTCCTTGAAAGTCTGTGTCCAGATTGTATTGTCATCGGAGCCATTGTAATAAGTACCTGTCAAGGATACATCGAAGAGTGCTCCTCCGGTAAACTGGGCATTGAAATCGATTCCGTTCCAAGCGAAGTTAAGGTTGAGACCAAAAGTGAGTTCAGGACGGTTCGTGCGGCCTATGAACGCCTTGTCATAAGAGTCGATCTTTCCATCACCATTGAGGTCAACATATCTGATATCACCGATGTTAGGTCTAGTGTTATACCACGCAGAGTTATCGATTTCCTCTTCCGTCTTGTAAAGGCCATCAGCCTGCCAAGCCATAACGGCTCCAAGAGGCTTTCCGACCACCTTCCATCCGTCGGGAACATTAGGTTCATCCGGGTATACAAGCCAACGGCTTCTTGCAAAGGTAACTGTACCTGTAATGCCATAGTAGAACGGTTTGCCGCCCGCATAGGCCACATTCTTATGAGAAAGAAGGATGTCGACACCCTTTGTATCGTACGAATTCTTGTTTATGACTGCTGGATAATAGCCTCCCATTGAAGCAGGAAATCCCGATCCCTGAGAACTGAGCATATCATAGACATAATTGTAGAACACGTCGACTTCCATTCCCAACTTCTCATTCCACATACTCAAGTCATAACCGATGTTGTAAGAAAGGCTCTTTTCCCAAGTAAGTGTCTGATTTGCCATTCCAAGATCCTTGTATGCATGGTTGATCGTTGTCCCTTTACCATATCCGCCGTAAATCACAGGATAATCATATTTTCCATATGATGTAAGGAACATATATGCGCTTGCATTGTCATTACCGAGCAGGGCGATGGAACCTCTGATCTTGAGGTCATCGATGCACGATACGCTTTTCATCCACGGCTCCTTAGACATTCTCCATGCAACCGAGCCTGACGGAAAGAATCCCCAACGGGTCTTAGCCATACCGGAGAACTTATAAGAACCATCATAACGTCCTGTAAACTCAGCAAGATATCTCTCATCCCAGTTGTATCGTGCACGGAAGACATATCCTGCAGAACGCCATGCATCACTGACGCCGGAAATCGGGCTGTCAGTCGGTTGTCCGTAGCTAAGTTCCGGAAGACTTGCAAAAGGAAGCAACTTGGCATACGCAGAATGATTGTTTGACTTGGTATCGATCAGTTCGGCAAGAACAAGGGCATCCACATTATGCTTTCCAAAAGAGTTTACATATGACACAGAAGCCTGTCCAGTAAGACGCTGATAGTAAGAAGTACCCTCACCAAGATTTACTCCACTACCGGTTCCACGAGGGTCGGAAACTTCTGCCCATGTAGTTTCCTTATATATTCCAGCTCCCGAATCATAAGCACCAAGGGACATCTGCATCACCTTATATGGAGTATTGAGATTCTTGTTCATCGAGGTACTGTAATCGAATGCTCCCGACACTTTCAGTTGGAGTCCTTTTACCCATGGCACATCATAAGAGAGAGCCATATTTGCAGAAACATCCATACCACGTGTCTTCTTGTATCCCGATTCATAAATAGCAGCTAGAGGTGACTGCGGAAGAGATGTATTCTTCTTAGGTGTGGCTGTATAGAGTCCATTATATTTCTCTGGAAGATATGGATGCATGATGATGGTCTGACTGGCGATTGAAAGCCATCCCTGCTCATCAAGATCCGAGTTTGCATCGGTACCGCCAGAATTGAAAGCCGGTGTATGACGATTGCTCAATACACCTGACAGGCCAAGATTGAATTTGAAGTTCTCTGCAAGATCGGCTTCGATGTTTGTACGGATGTTATATCTGTCGTAGTTGAAGTTATCGATGTTACCATTCTGACCGAGATATCCGAATGATGCGAAATACCTCGTCTTCTCTGTACCGCCCTGAACTGTAATGTTATGTTTCTGGGTAAAGCCAGTTCCAAACACCTTGTCAATGTAGTTGACATTATCCCATCCGTCAGTAGGGTCATCATTCAGCATCAGAGCAACCTGATCGCTTGTGAAATGAGGAATATACTCCGACTCGTTTGCAATCGCACCTGAAGCAAGCTGGTCCATCATCTGAGCCACATTGTAATAGTATGCGAACTCAGGACCATCCATAAACTCAGGGAAATTTGCATTCATTGATGCTCCCAAAGTAGCACTATAAGTAATTTTAGGCTTACCTACATTTCCCTTCTTAGTTGTAATGATAATGACTCCATTTGCAGCCTGTAATCCATATACTGCAGCAGATGCACCATCCTTAAGGACAGATATACTTTCAATATCATAAGGGTCGATATCGTTGATATTATCAACAGGGAAACCGTCTACAACATATTTTGCTGAATATTGTGCTCCTCTAATACGAATAGCCGCCTGATCAAGACCCGGTTCTCCTGACTCCTGGACAGAAGACACACCTGTTAGACGTCCAGCAAGAAGCTGAGAAACATTAGTAGAAGGAGCCTTTAAGAGATCATCACCCTTGATTGCAGAAACGGCAGATGTCATCGATGACTTCTTCTGCACACCGTAACCTACAACGATAGTTTCTTCAATGAAGTTTGTATCCTCCTTCATTGTGACATCAAGTCTTGTAAGAGAACCGTCACAATTGAAGGTCTGATCACCCAGACCAAGGCTTGTGAACAGGATAGCGTCGCCCTTCTTGAGGCCGGAAAGTGAATAGTTTCCGTTTTCGTCCGTCATTGTACCGTTTGTGGTACCTGGGACCATGACAGCCACGCCTGGCAGAGGCTGTCCGGATTCGTCGGTTACCTTACCTCGAACGGAAGGCTGAGCATAAGATATGGCTGCCCCCCCCATGAGGAAAATCAACACGACAAGCAGATTTCTATAAATCGCTTTCATTTGGGTAGTATGATTAGTTGTTGTTAGTTTTGCTATTATTCTACTGCCTTCATCGCAGCCTCAAGTTCCTCCCAAAGCTTGTGCTTGTTAAGGTGGACAATGTCGAAGATCATCACGCCGTCAGTACTCTTAAGCGCCTGAGTCACAGCTGGTCCGAACGGAGTAAAGTCTCCAAGGTACTGCTCCACATAGATAGAGCCGATCACCGGAACGACACCCTTTGTGATATGCTTTGCAATCTCAGCACCGCCTTCAACGCTGTAGCAGTAAGTAAGGCTGTTGTCCATACCTGCCTCGCTGCGCTGTCCTACGATACCAGTAGCTCTGTCCACATCATCCTTCGTAATAAATGAGTAGTAAAGGCCTGTCATATATATATCAAGCATCTCGGCATAGCCTGACTTATAGTAATCTTCTGTTGCCCAAGCCTTGTACTCAGGAACCTGATATGGATCATAGTCCTTGCTAGCCCAGTTCACACCGAGCTGCCAGTATGTTGGATACCACGCTCCTGTGTAGTCGCCGATGATAAGGTCAGGATTGATCTCCTTGAGGGCAGCATGAGCCTTCTCTACGAAGTCATGGATGACCATGGCTCTCCACTCAACCCACTTCTTCCCGTATTTTCCCGGCGCCCAGTTTTCTCTGAGGTTACCATCTTCATCATACCAGCTGAGGATATCCTCAGGGAAATTCTCCACTGTCACGCCGGCATACTCCTCGAACTGTTTCTTTGAAAGTTCACTGAAGTCAGCTGTAATGCCGTCGTAACGTACGCGGTCAAAGATAAGGCCGTCAACCTCAGGATATTTGCGTGCGAACTCCTTGAGAATCTCGATCTGATACTCCTGTACCTCTGGGTTAGACGGGTTCATCATGCAGTTGTAGTTGCTCTTGATCTCAGATATCGGAGTGAGCTTTCCGTTATGATAACATATCGACTGCCATGCAGCCTTATCCATATATACTACTCCACGGTCAAAGAAATTATGACCACCTGCAAACACATTAAGTGAACCGAAGACCTTAAGGCCCATTTCATGTCCATACTCGATGAAGTATCCGAGCATATCATAGTCGCGCGGTCTCTCTACACCCTCCCAGTCACCCATATATGGTGCTATTTCACTATCATAGAGAACTTCACCCATGATGGACTTTACATCGACTACAACATTGTCAAAACCGAGGTCCTTACATTTTTCAAGATAGAATCTGATAGAGTCAGGATGCGATAGAGTAGCATAATTAGCCTCACAGTCGAACCACATGTAATTATGGTTATATTCCTTTTGACATGAAATCAACGCGATGACCGTCATCACATGTACGAGAACCAGCTTAAATGTCTTCATTTGGTTAAAAGTTATTCTACAAATATACACAAAATTTACCCTAAAGCAAACTATTTTCAAAATATTTAAGAATTCGAGATATTTTTTTAAATTTTAGCGCAATTACAGGACACATTTATTGAAATATCCGGTTTTTTATTAAATTTGTTGATTTGAAATATTAAATACTATTAACAACATACACTATGGCTGACCGTAGAGACTTCCTAAAAACCATGGCGATCGGAGGAGCATCCGCCCTCGTTGCGCCGTCACTTCTATCGTCCTGCTCTTCTGACAAGAGCGCAGATACAGTCCTCGACACTTCTGCCGGAGGACTGATCGTCCCAAAGGACAACGGACTCCGCATCACAGGAACATTCCTTGACGAGATCTCACACGACATCCCGCACCAGAACTGGGGTGAGAAGGAATGGGACCAGGACTTTGCCTACATGAAAGCTATCGGTATCGACACAGTAATAGACATCCGCTGCGGATACCGTAAATTCATCACTTACCCGTCACCTTATCTCCTCAAGAAGGGATGCTACATGCCTTCAGTGGACCTTATCGACATGTTCTGCCGTCTTGCGCAGAAGCACGGCATGAAGTTCTACCTCGGACTTTATGACTCTGGCGTATATTGGGACACAAAGGACATGAGCCACGAGATCGAGGACAACAAGTTCGTCATTGACGAGGTATGGAAGATGTACGGCGAGAAGTACGACAGCTTCGGCGGATGGTACCTCAGCACAGAGATCAGCCGTGACACAATCGGTGCGGTGGACGCTTTCCACGCTATGGGAGCGCAGTGTAAGGAGGTTTCAGGCGGCATGCCTGTATTCATCTCTCCATGGATCGACGGCAAGAAGGCGGTCAGCGCAGCAGGCGCGGCACTCACCAAGGAGGATGCTGTATCTATTGAAGCTCATGAGAGAGAGTGGAGCCAGATCTTCTCGGGAATTCATGATGTAGTAGATGCTGTGGCATTCCAGGACGGACACATCGACTATGACGAGCTTGACGCATTCTTCAGCGTGAACAAGAAGATGGCTGACAAGTACGGCATGCAGTGCTGGACTAACGCCGAGACATTCGACCGCGACATGCCTATCAAGTTTCTCCCTATCAAGTTCGACAAGCTCCGCCTGAAGCTGGAGGCTGCGAAGAGATGCGGATATGACAAGGCCATCACATTCGAGTTCCCGCACTTCCTGAGCCCTCAGTCGGTTTACGGCGCTGCCGGCAACCTCTATAATAGATATAAGGAGTATTTTAACATTAAATAAGGAGATTGCCACGGCCCTTTCAGGGCCTCGCAATGACGTGGAGACACAACCAAAGTCGTTGACAAGGAGACACGACACGATACACACGTCATTGCGAGGAGCGAAGCGACGTGGCAATCCCACAAACCAGAATCATGAAACAGAAAAACACATTAGGATATGTAATCTTCATGGCGGTAGTTGCCGCCATAGGAGGTATTCTCTTCGGATATGACACTGCAGTCATTTCCGGAACGACAGCCATAGTAAAGGCACAGTTCGGTCTGTCTGACGCAGGAGAAGGCTGGTATGTAGGTTGCGCGTTGATCGGATCGATCTGCGGTGTGCTCGTTGCCGGATCGCTTAGCGACTACCTAGGCCGCAAGCTCACAATGCTCATCTCCGCTGCTCTCTTCAGCATCTCGGCCATCGGCTGCGCAGTATGCGGCAGCTTCGACGGTCTTGTAGCATACAGAATCATAGGCGGCGTAGGTATCGGTATCGTATCGATCGTTTCACCTATATATATATCAGAGGTATCACCAGCAAAGATCCGCGGTACACTCGTATCTCTTTACCAGCTTGCCGTGACTGTAGGATTCCTCCTTGCATATATGTCAAACTGGGTGATTGATATAAATGGTGATCTTAGTGTTGCAGGTGACCTTTGGACAAACATCTGGAACAGCCAGATGTGGCGCGGAATGCTTGGTAGCGAGACCCTCCCTGCCCTTCTCTTCTTCCTCGTCATCTTCTTCATTCCTGAAAGTCCGAAATGGCTCATAGTAAACGGCAAGCTCGACAAGGCTTCCGCAGTTCTTGGTAAGATCTATGCTTCCGAGGCAGAAATACAAGATGAAATCCACACAACCCAGACATCCCTCAAGGGCGAGACCAAGGGAGCATGGGCAGACCTGCTCAAGCCTGGCATTCTTGTAGCTGTAATCGCAGGTAGCGCCATCGCTATCCTCGGCCAGTTCATGGGTGTGAACGCCGTACTTTACTACGGCCCGAAGATCTTCTCTGATGCCGGATTTGACAATCCTATGTTCTCTACAGTACTCGTAGGAGTCGTTAACTGCGTTACTACAATACTAGCGGTATTCATAATTGACAGAGTAGGCCGCAAGCAGCTCATCTACTGGGGCGTAAGCGGCATGATTCTCTGCCTTATTGCCATCGGCATCTACTTTGCATGGGGTGCCCAGATCGGCCTTGGCAACGGATTCATGCTGACCTTCTTCCTTGCATATGTATTCTGTACTGCGATATCAATCTGCGCAGTCGTATTCGTACTCCTGTCCGAGATGTATCCTAACAGCGTACGCGGCCGCGCGATGTCAATCGCCGGCTTCGCACTCTGGATCGGCACATACCTCATTGGCCAGCTCACCCCTATCCTACTCGGGTGGAGCCAGGCAGGCACATTCTTCATCTTTGCAGCATGCTGCGTCCCATATATGCTGATCATGTGGAGAGTCATTCCTGAGACCACAGGCAAGACGCTTGAAGAAATCGAGGAATATTGGAACAACAGAAAATAAAACTATAACCGTACTTAGCCATGAACTTCACAAGAATAATGGACGGCAAGAACTCATCGTTGAAGCAGAGGATCATAGCCCTCTGCATCAACGATGGAGATTATAGTCTTGCCGACTTAAGTAAGGAGCTTGACACCAGCATCCCTACCACAACCAAACTGGTCGGAGAACTGGTGGATGATGGACTGCTTATAGATATGGGCAAGGTCGGCACAAATGGCGGACGTCGTCCGAGCATATTTGGACTTAATCCCGCTGCCGGTTACTTTGTCGGAGTAGATATAAGGAGCGACTTCATCAATATAGCCGTCACCGACTTCAAAGGAACGCTGATTGACTTTCATGAGAGGCTTGAATACATCGCTCAAAACTCAGAAAAATCCTTCAGAGCGATATGCAGAAACATCAAGACTGTGCTTGAGGAAAGCGGTATTGACACCAACAAGATTCTTGCATACGGATTCAACCTGGCAGGTCGCGTCAACAATGAGACCGGATATTGCTTTTCATACTTCATCGGCGAGGATAAACCGATAGCAACCGTATTGGAAGACGAGCTCGGCAAGCCTGTATTCATAGACAACGACTCAAGATCCATGACTTATGGAGAGTATATCTGCGGTGCAGCCAATGGCGAGAAAAACATGCTCTTCCTCAATATTACATGGGGACTCGGAATGGGTATAATCGTGGACGGCAGGCTTTCCTACGGCAAATCAGGATTTTCTGGCGAAATAGGTCACTTCCCTCTCCTTAACAACAACCAGATCTGCCAATGCGGCAAGATGGGTTGCCTGGAGACTGGAGCATCCGGTTCTGCTGTCCACAGGATCTTTCTGGAAAAGCTCAAGGCGGGCAGAACATCAATGCTCTCGGAGAAGTTCAACAAAGGAGAAGAGATTCATGTTGAAGAAATCGTTTCTGCTGTCAAGGAAGAAGATGTGCTGGCCATTGAGGTCATTGAAGAGATCGGCATGACACTCGGACGTGCAGTCGCAGGTCTGATTAACTTGTTCAATCCGGAACTCATTGTTGTCGGAGGAATAATTGCTGATACCAAAGAATACCTTCTTCTACCTATGAAGAGTGCAATTCAGAAACACTCTTTGAACATCATCAACAGCGACACAACCATCAAGTTCTCAAAGCTGGGCAAGAAAGCGGGATCTGTAGGTTCATGCATGCTCAGCCGAAGCAAACTTCTTGGATTGATATAAAACTTCGGTCCTACTCGGACTGGACAGCAAAAGGTCTGACAATGTCATGATTGTCAGACCTTTTATTTTAATTTATAAATTAGCTATGTTCTGATCCAGCCATTCGAGTTTGTCCTCATATGCTTTGATCATACGCTGGACAGCATCGTCGAATGTAAGTTTCTCGTCACCGTTTACAAGACCCTGTCCGCCTTCCGGCGTAATAGGCCACATCTCATGGTTCATAGACTCTGAACTCTTGATACGAGCCGCCTCTGACTCGATATATGCAGGAATCTCTCTGAAACCCGCCTCAAGAGCGCTCCATCTTTCCTTAACACGCTCTCTGAACTTTGCATCTTGGAAAAGTCTGCCATAATACATCTTATCCTTGATGATATAGTTCTTATGAGGCTTGAAGGTCTCCCAGTCGAAATCCCACACTGGTCCCATAGTAAGTTTACCGCCTGTGTTTCTATGCATATAAGAGCTCTTAGGATGCTTTGGTTCAGCATTTCCTGTAATTTCATGGACAAGCCACCAATCAATGAATGAATCCACATTGAGATACTCGGTGTATTCGCGATTGGCAAACCTGCTGTTGATATATAAAGATGCCTCCATGTTATTCACATAGTCCTGCATGAATGCAAACTGATCTTCATTGACCTCATCAGGATCCTTGAACATATACGGCATGTTATAGTACTGCGAACGGAACTTATAGTTCTCATCAAAATAAGTGTCAAGTTCGAACATATATCCGCTATCGACATCGTCATCCTCAAGTTCATCGATATTCACCCTGTTCTTATCTATCTTGATGTGCTCGCACAGATAGTAGTTGCCTAGGAACTCTCCGTTAAGGAAAACCTCTACGAACTCGCCATGCGGAGTCCACGCAAGACCTGTCTTCATCGCAATTGCAAACGAAATCCTGTTTCTCAGGAGAGTACGGTCCATCCAGTTTGCAAGGAGCACCCATCTCTTGTGCTTCGGCATTCCGAGGATCTCTGCCTTGCTGTCGAGTTTGAACGCATATGGCTTCTTAGGGTAATGCCATGTACTGTTTCCGCGGCCTCGCATGCCTGTAGTTCCCTCAAAATCTACCGTCCAGTCTGAATTATAAAGGACGATCTCTGTTCCAGATAGCCAGTCAGAATGCTTGTCAGGCACTTCTGCACCACCTGGAGTATTGATGAAGAGGACTGGAAGACCGGAATAAGTTACGTTTACCACATACTCCTTCTCTGTACCATCCGCCGATACGACCTTGTAGGTAACAGGAGAAGAGAAGTCGTTTACTGTCTCACCACTCACCTGCTCCACGCCATTGACATAGACCTTATATCCTGTAGTCTCGTACGACATCACAAGATCAGAACTGCTGATAAGCGGAGACTTCACACGGAACACACCGTCCTTATAATCAAGGACGAAGTCCTCAAATACACCTGTCTGATTTGCCTCCTTGGTAAATGTCATGCTGATCATATCAGTGCCGGTCATGCGCAGAGCAAAAGGTTCCGAATTGACAGTCACAGACTTGCCATCATTATCGTTATACTGGAGAGAAAGGATAGCCTTATCTGAGTAACTGGTACTCTTACCTGAATCCTTGATCTTCGCAGTATATTTACCTTCTTCATTCTTCAACACCTGCGTCATCTTGTAGTTCACTGGCTCTGCAGCATCACATGGGCCTTCAGCTGTCTCCGCCACCTTAAGGCTGATCTGACATTCCGGAACACCTACAGTGTAATCGAATTCGAAATCTGCCGGAGTCACCTCAAACTGCAGGTCTGCAACAAATGCCTCAGAAAGAGCTACATCAGATGTGGTGACTGCAATAACGACATTTACAGGAAGTGGTTCTGGAGTCGGTTCTGTGCCTATCCCAGGTCCTATACCTGGTTCTGGAGTCGGTTCCGGCTTCTCCGTACATGCGATCAACACATGCATGAGAGCCATAAATAGAATTAGAAGTTTTCGCATATTGTATAAATATTTGATGTTAAATAGCTTCAAATCAAGAATTTACAGAAAAAGGAGTTCATTTCTGAACTCCTTTTGTGCTCCCCCAGGGGCTCGAACCCTGGACCCCAACATTAAGAGTGTCGTGCTCTACCAACTGAGCTAGGGAAGCATTGCTTCGATATTTTAAGGGGCTTTCGCCTTTGTGCTCCCCCAGGGGCTCGAACCCTGGACCCCAACATTAAGAGTGTCGTGCTCTACCAACTGAGCTAGGGAAGCAGTATTTTCGTGATTCGTTTGGGGCTCGAACCCAAGACCCCAACATTAAAAGTGTTGTGCTCTACCTACTGAGCTAACGAATCTATCCGTGGCCGTTTCGCGGGTCTCAAGTGAGTTCCTTTCGAATTGGGACTGCAAAGGTACTATTATTTTCCTAATCTCCAAACTTTTTTGACAAAAAATCTTTACATTCTGCACCAGAATCTGTAAACGGGAGCAGAATGTAAAGACTATCGTTTAAAATCTGCTAGAAAGCCAGTCCAAGTTTGAATCCGAGATTATTGAGTCCCTTTATGCCGAACTTGTCATTTCTATTAGTCGCATAGCTGTAGTACGCTGCAAGATGGAAGCCTACATCCTCCTTATAGAATGGGAAATATGTGAAACCCACCTCAGGAGAAATATAGAATCCCCAGTTGTCCTGTCTGTTCACGAATGTAGACATATAGGTACTCTGAGTCGAATACTCGCTACCGATCTTTGCCTCAACGTATGGCTGAAATTCACTTCTCATGAAACGTACTCTTATAGTTGTTCCGAAAGGTACCTGGTACAGTGAATGGTCAAGGTCAGTAGTGATGGCCGCATTATCTTCCAGAGAGTATGTCTTCTTAGGAATGTATTCATTGTTGGTACCGAAAGATGCAAATCCACCGACTGCAATCATAGGGGTAATGTAATATCCTCCTTCCAGATAGGCGCCATAACCCTGAGCGTTCTCCACATAGTCATTTGCTATGGTTCCGTTGAACTGCCATCCGGCATTGATATACATCCTCTTGCCCATCTGGGCATTGGCTTCAGCAGCAAAGAATATCATTGCCGAGAAGGCTATAAGTATATATATGAACCTTTTCATATCTTCAAAATTTAAATTGTTTATATATCTTGTCAGTTATTATTGGTCTGCATCCTTGTCGAGGTAAGGAGACTGGGCGAAAGCCTGATTGACTGCTGCCTGCATCCTCTTTACATCATAGCTTGCGCTAGGGCCTGCCGGGCCTCCGATGTATGAAGACCAGATGATTTCCAGAGACTTGCCGCTACCCTGCTCAGCTGTAAGGTCAACCATGTCTGCCACAAGCGCATTAGTAGAATAGGTATATGTCACTCTGCGTGGATAATAATATCCATACCAGTCTCCCCAGTAGCCAGGTGACCAATATCCAGGATAATCAAGCCACCAGTAAGGATCATCATAATATTGTACAAACCTTTCTGTCTTGATCATATAGGTAAGCTGTATGCCGAGGTCCGCATCAGGATTTGACGGAGTATAGATATAGCCCATCTTTTCCATATTTGTCCTGAAGGCCTGGATGATGGCAAGTGCATTGTCTGACTGTGAATACTGAGGCTTCTCGCCCTGACCAATGATCAGAAGGCTGTCTGGTATGTCAAATGTTGTGTATTGTGTAAAGTTCACATTCTTTGCCGGGGCAGTATATACGAGATACTCATTATCACCGTCCTGTGGATATGGCTCCTTCTGACAAGCTATGGCCAGAAGCGCCAATGTTGAGATAAAGAAAAACTTTTTCATATCAATCTTGTTTAATTCGTTTATATATATCACTATAATGAGCTGCCTTCAAAAACGTTCGAGTTCTCATAAGGGACGACATTTCCCTGAAGCCAGACAGTATTAGAGTTGAAGTTCGGATAGATGGTAGCAGAAGCCTGATTAGAACCTGGATAGAGATAGATCTCAACCTGTGCATTGATGCCTATACCCATCACATTGAATGAATATGTAGCATTGCCATTCTTACCCACACGGAATTCAGGACCTGAAATCATACCCTCCACAGTAACTCCACCGACACCATTAGGGCCAGACGCATAATTGCTTGGGGATATCTGTACGACGGCCTTGTTACCTTTGACGGAGATGAAGTTAGTTGTTGAGTTCACAAATACGGTTGATCCGTTTCTGAACTGGACTGACTGAGCCTCCAGCACAAAATCCTGATTCCTGACTGCCGCATATGCATGTACTGATGCGATCGAATCCGTTAGATGCTCAAGCTGTCTGTCAGCTGCTGAGCGAGCCCTGAATTCTTCCATATCCTTCTTCCAGGCATCCATTGTATTCTGCCCATTATCGGCACGACCATTGCGGTTGCCGCTCTGAGCAGATGCGTCGTGGGCAGCCAATGCAAGCCCTGCGACTATAACCATAAAGGTCAGTAAAACTCTTTTCATATCTATTTGTATTTTTAATAGTTCAAAATCAGACAAGGCAAAGGGCATACCAAAACAGATTGGCGCAAGTCTTGATTCTCGACTGCATGAACGTTAAAAACAAATAGGACATGAACATGCATATACATATAAAATCACCGGCAGACGGTCTGAGTCTGAATACGATGGTCATATGCGACACCAGCAGCCCGAAGGCTGTGATTCTGTTCATTCATGGGCTTTGCGGAAAGATCGACCGCATGCTCCCGACCATGAAGCATTTCTCAGATGCAGGTTTCGCGTGCGCCTGCTTTGACATGAGAGGCCACGGAAACAGTGTCAGAAAGGAAAGGGATAGAGGATATACATATAAAGGCGGCAGCAAAGCTATGGCTGCCGATATAAAGAGCGTGGTAGAATGGCTCCATATACGCTATCCGAAGATTCCATTATTCATAGTAGCTCACAGCATGGGCTCACTTGCAGCCAGAACATATCTCAAGAATGATGATGGGCACATACAAGGCCTGATCATATGTGGCAGCCCGAGCTATAATCCTCTAAGTCCATACGCAAGAATTCTTCTACAGATATATAACAGCATATCCGACGGACGATCAAGGCCGGAATGGCTTCAGAGATTTACATCCAATCTATACAACAGAGAATTCAGAGAGGAGGGTTATCAGGCATGGATATGCTCTGACCCTGACCAGCGGAAACTGTTCCATGAGGACCCCGAGTGCAACTACATATGCACAACAGACTGCTCACTTACCTTGCTGCAGCTTATGAAAGAGACATACAGCAAGAAGGGCTGGCATGTCACCAACCCTTCTCTACCTATATTGTTCATTTCCGGAGAGCATGACTCATGCATGCTCAGCTTGAAAGACCTGCACAGATCAGCAGGATTCTTGAATACTGTCGGATATACCGACGTCCACAGCGTCATCTTCGCTGGAATGCGTCACGAAGTCCTCAACGAAATCGGAAAGGAAGACGTATGGAATGAAATAGAAGACTTTATTTCAAGAGAGCGTCCAGGCGGCTGAAGATGCTCAGGCGCTTCTTGTGGATCTCCTTGATCTTGGCACGGTTCTTCTTTGCCACGAATCTGCATGTACCGAGGAACTTCATGAACAGCCTCATATAGTTCCATGCAAGGAGGAACATGAACGGGAATGCCACGAAATATCCCAACGCCCACCAGAATCCGGCAAAGATCCAAAGAAGAGCCGACGGGATGAGCATACACAAAGGAATCGTGATCAGAGCGCTCACCGCAAGGCGGAATGTACTGATGAACATCTGGTCCTTGATCATCTTCTTGAGGAATATCTCAGGAACGATGAAAAGAAGGGCTGTCGGTATGATGGACACGATGAACAGAGGCAGAAGAACAAACAGAGCAAGTCCTCTGAGCACTGCAGAAATGGCCCTTGGCTTGCGGCGGAAGAGCCAGTCCCTGACATTAAGTTCCTTGATGCCGCTTATCACTTCAGCGGTATCCTTGTATATTGCCTCCATTTCCTCAGGATGCTCTGCCGACGCCTTCTGAAGGTCGTTCACGAGAGCCTGATCGGAAAGAAGACGTGAAGGAAGATAATTGAACTTGTATCCGTGCTTACGGGCATACCTCTTACCATATTCGTTCTCGCGGAGCCAGTCGATCTGGTCGTAATGCTCGATGTCATCGACGTGGAGCATCATCTCCTTGATCTCGCTATGCACGCGGGCATTGATCTCCATCATAATAGCGCGCGGCTCCTCCTGGTAACGCTCATAGTACGGCTTCAGCGAAATAGGCTTGCCGAACCTGATGAGCATCTCAGTCCTTGCATGGAAATAGTTAGAATAGTGGTTGCATGAAGGCAGGATGACCACATCCTCCTTGAACTCCATCTTCTCGGCAGCCGCAAAGGCAATCCTCAGATATCCGAGCTTGAACTGGCCGAGCCATCTCTTATCCTGATGGCCGCCTTCCGGATAAAGCATCACTGTCTCGCCGTCCATAAGTGCATTTCCTGCATCCTCGAATGTCTCGGAGTTCCTGCGCACATGCGCAAGTCCCTCATATCCCATTCTATAGGCAGGAAGAAGTCCCATAGCACGAAGTGCCTTATTGAAGATCGGAATATTGAACACGTTCGCCCTGGCAAGGAAGTTCATCCTTCGGTCTGTAAGCTGCAGACACACGCAGAGAGGGTCGTTAAGACAGTTCTGATGGTTAGATACGATGATTGTAGGAGTTCCGTTTACCGGGACATTTTCAAGTCCCAGTACATGCTCCTTCTTGAAGTACAGTCCCGAATTTACGAACTGCAGATAGGCGCGGAATGCCTTCAGGAAAAGGGAGTGATCCCTTGGGTTAGTCTTTGCCATAATTAGGGTTTATAAGTTTAGTACATCGGCAAATTTAAGAAATTCCTACATTATAAAAAAATCGGACAACTGCTTTTGCAATTGTCCGATCATTTCCAATCTTAATACTCCTCTTCGTTAAAGAAGAAATCATCCTTGGTTGGATAGTCTGGCCAGATATCCTCGATACTCTCGTAGATCTCGCCGTCGTCCTCAAGCTCCTCAAGGTTCTCTACCACTTCAGCCCAAGCTCCCGAACGTACTGCATAGTCGATGAGTTCTTCCTTTGTTGCCGGCCATGGAGCGTCCTCAAGTTTAGACGCAAGTTCAAGTGTCCAATACATAGTCTATATAGATTAAATAATTAATAATCAGCGTTTTTAGCAAAGCTTCTTATTTTTGGGGCGGCAAATATAGACAAAAAAACTTAATCGTGAAGTTCTTTTTGCTATTTTTGCATACAATTTTACTATTTCAATCAAAAACCTTGCAAGATGGCATACTTAAAAGAAGAAAGATACGATTTGGCTACAACTGAGGCAATTGCGGAACATTATAAGGAGATACTCAGGCTTCTGGGAGAAGACCCTGAGCGAGAGGGACTTGTCAAGACTCCTGAGCGCGTTGCCAAGGCGCTTCAATTCCTGACCCACGGAATGAATCAGGACGGAGCCGAAATTCTTCGCAGCGCCATGTTCAAGGAAGAATATCAGCAGATGGTCCTGGTAAAGGATATCGAACTGTATTCAACCTGCGAGCACCATGTCATGCCGTTCATAGGAAAGGCACACGTAGCATACATCCCTAATGGAACAATTACCGGACTGAGCAAGATTGCACGAGTTGTGGAAACCTATGCACGCCGTCTTCAGGTCCAGGAAAGACTCACCACTCAGATCCGCGATTGTATCCAGGATACACTTAACCCTCTTGGAGTGGCAGTAGTCATCGAGGCATCACATACATGCATGACACTGCGAGGCGTACAGAAAGCCAATGCAGTAACGACAACATCTGCATTCAGCGGCATTTTCCTCAAGGACGAGCGTACCCGAAACGAGTTCCTCAATCTTATCAAATAATAGCTGTATCTGATACCACTCAGATCAGACCTTGGACAAAAAACATAGCACAAACGTCCAAGGTCTACAGTATTTCAAGAATAATTACACAAAATCAAGACACCTCGGACGTTTTACAATCGAAAACCGTCCAAGGTGTCGTTCAGTTACAATATGTATTCTACTTCAGGTATGCATCTTCAACGACCTTTGCACTTCGCGCGATAAAGTCGCTCAGATCCTTACCCTTGAGCATTCCGTTTGCCAGGAGGGCAAGATCGGTTATCTGACGGAGCATATCGCTTCCGGAAGCGAATGTCTCCAGGTCTTCCTTATGGGACTCTGCTGCAGAAAGTATCTTTGACACAAGAGGATTCTCCAGGTTCACGATGATATTGTACATCTGCGGCATCTCACCATAGAAATTCATTCCACCACCCATCGCGGACATCTCGCGATAACGACGCATGAACTCGCTCTGAGTAATGAGGATTGGAGCAGCCTCCGCACCAAGATTCTCTGCCTGTACATAATACTCATTATCCTTAGGAAGGGTTGCTTTGAAGATTGTCGAGATTTCTTCCTTCTGCTCGTCTGTGAGCTCCGGCTTTGATTTGTCCTCCTTAGGGATCAGATTATCAACCGTATCCGAGTCAACACGCGCAAAACGTGCATTCTCAATCTTGGTCTCCAGGAGCTGAACATAGTGGCTGTCAAGCTGGCAGTCCATCAGAAGCACGTCATATCCCCTGTTCTTAGCTGCTTCGATGAAGGAGTATTGTGCATCCACATCTGTAGCATAAAGGAATACAACCTTACCATCCTTGTCAGTCTGGCCTCCTGCAATCGCTGTCTTATAATCCTCAATGCTGAAATACTTGCCTTCTGTGCTCTTGAGAAGAGCAAATTTCATCGCACGCTCGCAGAACTTCTCGTCCGAAAGCATACCGAATTCGATGAACAGTTTCAGGTTGTCCCATTTCTCCTCGAGCTGCTGACGCTCGTTTCTAAAAATTTCATCAAGTCGGTCTGCAACCTTCTTTGTGATGTATGTAGAGATCTTCTTTACATTAGCATCGCTCTGAAGATAGCTTCGTGACACATTGAGCGGGATGTCCGGCGAATCGATCACACCATGAAGCAGAGTAAGGAACTCTGGTACGATATTCTCGACCGAGTCTGTCACGAACATCTGGTTGCAGTAGAGCTGGATCTTGTTACGTGAAATCTCCACATTGTTCTTGATCTTAGGGAAATATAGGATACCTGTCAGGTTGAACGGATAATCCACATTGAGATGGATATGGAACAGCGGTTCATCTGCCATAGGATAGAGGGCACGATAGAACTCCTTATAATCCTCATCTTTCAGATCTGCAGGTTTCTTTGCCCAGAGAGGCTCTACTTTGTTGATCTGGTTATCCTTGTCAGTGTCCACATATTTGCCGTCCTTCCACTCCTGCTCCTTGCCGAAGATTACAGGCACCGGCATGAACTTGCAATACTTGTTCAGAAGAGACGAGATGCGCGATTTCTGGGCAAACTCCTTCTCATCCTCAGCGATATAAAGCGTAATGACAGTTCCTCTGTCAGTCTTGTCACACTCCTCCATATCATACTCAGGAGAACCGTCGCAAGACCACTTCACCGCCTTTGCTCCATCCTTCCAAGAAAGTGTCTCAATAGTCACCTTCTCTGCAACCATGAAAGCAGAATAGAATCCGAGTCCGAAATGGCCGATTATGCTGCTTAGCTGATCCTTATACTTCTCGAGGAACTCCCCTGCACTGGAGAATGCAATCTGATTGATATATCTGTCAACTTCCTCTGCTGTCATACCTATACCGTTGTCGATGATCTTGAGTGTCCTTGCAGACTCATCAAGTTCGATACGGACTGACAGTTCTTCCAGCTCTCCGGCAAATTCGCCAGAAGCCGCGAGAGCCTTCATCTTCTGTGTTGCATCCACTGCATTTGCCACAAGCTCACGAAGGAAGATCTCGTGGTCCGAATAAAGGAATTTCTTGATTACCGGGAAGATATTCTCGGTGGTTACTCCAATTTTTCCTGTTGTTGCCATATGTTGTTTATTTTAAAATTACATAATTGAAGATCCTTCGACTTCGCTCAGAATGACAGAGGGAAGCACTCAGGACAACACAAAGGTCGCCCCGTAGGACAACACAAAGGTCGCCTCGAAGGACAACACAAAGGTCGTCCCGAAGGACGACCTCATATAGTCAAAATATATTCCAATCCTAAAATACTGACAAATAGTCAGCCAGGACTGCCAATTTTACTTATACATGAAGCGCTTGATACTCATCTTAGGGGTCTTCTCGAAAGGCTCTGCCATGATCTCTACAAGTCCGACCTTGCTATAAACTGGCATTGACTTGTTCACCTCCGCCATAAGCTCAACCTTGTAAAGTTCTACATCAACTCCTGCATTCTTGATTGCATCAGCATCCATGTATACGAGAGCAACAAGCTTTGCGCCTCTGTCAACAACAACTGACTCAATTACATATGGCTGGTTGTTTACCACTGCCTCGATCTCCTCGGGATAGATATTCTGTCCGTTTGCAGAGAGGATCATGTTCTTGCTACGTCCCTTGATGAAGATATTACCCTTCTTGTCAAGAAGTCCGAGGTCACCTGTACGCATCCAACCGTCAGCAGTGAATGCAGCAGCAGTAGCCTCCTCATTCTTATAATATCCGCTCATGAGGCTGATACCCTTTGCCTGGATCTCTCCTACCTTAGTGTATGGATCCTCTGAGTCAATACGTACCTCTACAGAGTCCACAGCCTTTCCGCATGACTTAGGAGCGAATTCCCACCAATCCTCATATGCAAGAAGCGGAGCTGCCTCTGTCATACCGTAACCGACTGTGAAAGGAAGCTTGAATCTGCGGAACCACTTCTCTACATCAGGATTAAGCGCGGCACCACCCATGACGATCTCTCTGATTCTGCCGCCGAACGCCTCGAGGAGAGTGTTGCGGACCTTCTTGAAGATCACCTGATTCAGTCCAGGAATCGAGCAGAGAACCTTCATTACAGGCTTGTTTACGATAGGGGCCACCTTGCTCTTGAAAATCTTCTCCATCACCAATGGAACTGTAATCACCAGATATGGCTTAACCTCCTTGAGTGCTCCAAGAAGAAGGGCCGGAGTAGGAGTCTTGCCAAGATAATATACAGCTGCACCGTTACATATAGGATAGATGAGCTCGAACATCATACCGTACATATGCGCCATAGGAAGCATCGATACGAGGGTGTCGCCAGGACCGGTAGGAAGTCTCTTCTGACCGAATGTAACATTCTCAGAGACACACTCATAGCGAAGCATCACGCCCTTAGGAGCACTGGTTGTTCCTGATGTATAGTTGATGATTGCAAGTTCCTTGTCATTGTCTGTAGGATATGCTACATCAGATGCTGTAAAACCATTTGGATATCTTGCAGCGAAAAGTGCATCCAAGTCATCACATGCCTTCTGGATATTTTCGTCAGCCGCATACAGAAGAGAGAAGTCACTTGACGAGAATACAGCCTGTACTATAGGCATCTTTGTTATGTCAAGCTTGTTCCAGATATCTGTATCAGTAAGGAGGATCTTACTCTCTGAATGATCCACGAGTGAGTTTACACTCTCAGGATGGAAGTCAGCGAGGATCGGTACAAGAACCGCCTCATATGTATTCGCAGCAAAGAAAGTGATACCCCATCTTGCTGAGTTCTTTGCGCAGAGCGCCACCTTGTCTCCTTTCTTCAGACCGGCTGTCTCAAAAAATACGTGAAACTTTGCAATCTGAGTCGCGAGCTCTCCGAATGTAAAGTTCTCACCACGATAGTTCGCCAGTGCCATACCATCCCAGTTGGATTTGATGGTATTTTCAAGTCTTGAAAAATAATGCATAGTCTTAAAGTATGTTCGGTTTAAGTTAATTCCGGCGCAAAAGTAGAAAAATATGCTTGCGCGCGTGTATAATTCATTATATTTGTGGTGAAAGTCACATTAGAGTGGCGACTTTTCAACAAAAACACAGGAGATTCAGCCCATGAGAAGCAAACCTATCGTAGCACTGATCTACGATTTTGACGGTACATTATCGCCTGGCAATATGCAGGAATTCGGATTCATCCAGGCAATCGGAAAGAAACCGCAGGAGTTCTGGCAGGAAAGTGACAACATTGCTGTAGGTCAGGATGCCAGCAATATCCTCAGCTACATGAAGCTCATGTTTGACGAGGCCCGCAAGGCCGGCATCAAACTTCGCAGAGAAGACTTCAAGAGGTTTGGAGCATCAGTAGAACTGTTCGACGGCGTCAAAGAATGGTTCAAGATGATCAACGCTTATGGTAAGGAGAAGGGTGTCAAGATCGAGCACTACATCAACTCTTCCGGACTGGCAGAGATGATCGAGGGCACAGAGATCGCATCAGAATTTAAACGCATATTCGCCTGCTCCTTCCTATATAATAATGAAGGTGAGGCAGAGTGGCCTGGAGTGGCTGTAGACTATACGGCAAAGACGCAGTTCCTTTTCAAGATCAACAAGGGCATCCTCAGCGTAAGGGACAACAAGAAAGTAAACGAGAGTCAGGCGGAGGACATAAAGAGAATTCCATTCCCGCACATGATCTACTTTGGAGATGGAGAGACAGACGTCCCATGCATGAAGATCGTCAAGATGTTCGGAGGAAACTCAATTGGTGTCTACAATCCTGAAAATAAAAAGAAGATAAACGTAGCCAAGAAACTTCTTCGTCAGCACCGCGTCAACTTCATTGCACCCGCATGCTACACAGAAGGCAGCCGCATGCACCAGATCGTATGTACAATC
Organism: Candidatus Cryptobacteroides sp.; assembly: GCA_045126075.1. GTDB lineage: Bacteria > Bacteroidota > Bacteroidia > Bacteroidales > UBA932 > Cryptobacteroides. The sequence goes on along the minus strand of JBGVNX010000009.1, from coordinate 225 downwards.
ATCGATAAGATCAAAGCTGACTTCGAACTAGCCAAACTCGCAAAACACATCTAATATCCAGTTAATAAAAAACAGTAGCAGCAGTCTCTGACGGTCCTTCCCACTCCGTGGGCCCCTTCTTTTAGATTTGCACCATAATTCCAATATGGAGTTATGGTGCTCTTTTATTGTACCTTTGACATAGGTCTGAATAATGTGAACTACGGTCCCTTCTAGGTGTTCCCT
>JBGVNX010000008.1:0-4208 GCA_045126075.1 Candidatus Cryptobacteroides sp. | reverse complement strand
GGCTATTTCCTTGAAATTGGTGTCGAGGCCGATGCTGGTAAATGCAAGAATGAATGCCCAGTTCTTGTATTGCGAGAGCACGCTGTTGATTTCCTTAACTTCTGAACTTCCTGCAAGCGGCTGGATTATGAATGAAGCCACGAGAGATGCAACGAAGAAACCTATTATGAATTTAGGGAAGCGTGTCCATATCTCGCCAGCTCCAACTTTCTGTCCGGAGTTATTGTCCACGTGAGTTGCAAAGAACAGAGCTGTAAAAAAAGCTATGAATCCGATGAGGATATTCTGTATGCTCTTCACGAGAACGGCTGCCTGCTCTCCTTCAGGACCGAGTGCATTACCGGCAAGAACAACTGCTCCTGTCGAATCGACTGTACCGCCGATAAGAGCTCCTCCCATGAGTTCGTTCATACCTACAGCCTTGATTATCATCGGTTCGAAGACCATCATCAGGATAGTGAAAATGATTGATATGGAGATTGCGACTCCGAGGTCATTCTTCTTTGCACCGGCTGCAGCTCCCGTCGCAATCGCTGCACTTGTTCCGCAGACTGATGTAGCAGATGCGACAGTAATGACCAATGGTTTGTTGTCAATCTTCAATACTCTTGTACCGAACCACCACATGAAGATGATTACAATCGGAGTTACTCCCCATGCGATGCCAAGACCATAGAGACCAAATTTAGCAATATTGCTGAACAAGACACTGAATCCCATTATTACAAGTCCGGTCTTGATGTAGAATTCAGTGCGTATTGCAGGGCGTAACCACTTAGGAACTCCTACTGTGTTAGATATTGTGAGTCCTATGATCAGGGCCCAGAACGCCCATTCCAAATAGCGGTTGAGAGTGTATTCTGCGCTGACCAATCTTACAACTAAAGATATTACGAAAAGTACGGCAAAAGCAGGGACATACTCCTTTATCTTGCCACCTTGAAGCTTGACTCCAGCAGTGAACAGGAGGCCTAGAACTGCCAATGTGCGGACGAGTTTAATCCAGAAGGTTCCTGTGAACAGTGAAGATATGGATTTAGGTTCAGCGACATTCTCCCACAGATGCCATGTTGAGAATTTTGCAGCACTGAAATCGAATGAGCCTGTAAGGACAGCGATACAGCCTACGGCAATTATGATGAAGCCGATCCAGACAGCGAGCCAATCCTCGCTTTTCCAAAGTTTTGATATTGTAGATTTCATAAATTTTCTATTTTTGTAAAACACCTATATTGTATACATATGTTACTATCTAAAGAAGTAGCCGTAGAATTAAATCTCACGGGCTGCAAACTCAAACAGTTCATCGCAGCTAAACTCAGACAAGAGAATGTTCCGTTAACCCCTGAACAGTTCCTCCTCATTGACCTGCTTTGGAATCAGGGATCAATGTCTCAACAGCAGTTAGCCGATCAGATGCATAAGGACAAGAACTCTGTTACTAAGCTTGTGGATGCAATCGAGCGCAAAGGCTTTGTGTATCGTCAGCAAAATGCTTCTGACCGCAGATCAAATACCTTAGTTCTAACCGAAAAAGCTCTTGAACTGAGGGATCATGCGAAGCAGAAAGGTATTTCAATCCTTGATGAAATGCTAGAAGGCATCAGCGAGGCTGAATTGAGGTCATTTCTTTCTACTTTAAATAAGCTCAATGTCAATATGACAATTGAGAATACTGCAGAATAGCTCTTTTTAAAACAGATCCATTACAGCACGCACAACCTCATCTGCCGGCAAATCCGGTGAGAGCACTAGGTCCGGTTCCTTATGAATAAACCCTCTAGACATGGCACTTAGGGTGCCTCCACCTGTGCAGTTCAGCATAATGTATTCATCTTTTTTCACAACTCCATCGCGGACCGCTTGCGCCAAAGCCGCAACCGCTGTGCAGGCTGCTGGCAACAGGTCGTAACCCTCACGATTACGGAACTGCATCAGCCAGTAGATGATATCATTGTTGGATGCAAGGAAGAAGTCTCCATTACTCTGTTTCAGAACATCGTAGAGTCCACCCGCTATGCTGTATGGCGGTTTTCTGTTGGAGAGCACTTTAGCAAGAATCATCTCGGATTTGTTTCGTCCTTCCTCTGGTGTAATATCAGGAAGAGAACGAGAACCGGCTTTCCAAGCGTCATACATAAGAGTGAAAGGGCTGTTCTGGGCCACATACACCCTCATGTTATTTTCTCCGAATCTGCCATCTTCTGCAAGTCTGCATGCATTCTCCCAAGCAGCTATCGCTCCTGTTCCGGAACCTACCGCCTGGAAATATGCATCCGGGATGCGGCCCATCTTTTCCACGCAGCTAAGGATTGTTGTTCCCATGCCATCCCGTCGGGCAATATTCTTTGCACCTCCTTCAAGCATGAAGCGAGGGTCTGAGGCGAGTTTCTCTCCCAATGCGATTGCGTCGTAGTAATCACATCCATGGGGAACTGCAATTAGTTTCACGCATTTACGAAGTGGCTTACGGAACCACAGATCGTGTATGTTATCTTGAGGGACACAGATGACAACAGGAATTCTGTTATCAGAACATACCTGTGCAAAGGCGCGCGCTGTATTACCGGCAGACTGGACGATGAGTATGCGCTTTTCCTTCTCATCCATTCTTGCAAGGATGCTATATGCCTCTGTTTCCTTGAAAGAACAGGTACGCATTTTTGCCCCTATTTTCGGATTCCATCCGGAGAATGTAATGTATAGGTTTTCAAGTCCCAGAAAGGAAGCCAGACCTTTGGATTTATATGTTACCGGTGCACAGGAATGTTTCAATATTCTTTTAACCGGCATCCAATCCGCATATCTGTAGATGCCGTCAAGATCTTCACGGGGCATGAAGCGCTTATTTTCATAAACGGCCTGTATTAAAGATGGATACTTATATTCCGGATCAGCTAAAGTCCATCCTGAATCCTCGAATTCTCTGCCATCCGCAACATTTTTGAGATGATATATTGTCTTTTGAAATTTCATGATTTTGATAAGATTGAGATTACATCGGGTTTATCCTACGTGCAAGCATGGCGCATAGTCCAGGGAAGAAGCGCTTGATATACACCATCAGGAGTTCCTTTCTTCCAACCAGAACTTCCTTCTTCTCCTTTACTATCGCTCTTGTGATGACGCGCGCCGCGGCTTCTGCCGTCATTCCGTCGGCCTGACCTGGATCCATCACTCCATGAGGCTTTCCTCCCTTGTCAAGGGCATATCTGGATATGTTGGTCTGTATGCGGCCCGGACATACGATGGTCACTCTTATGCCAGCGTCGTAATATTCAGCCTGCAATGTCTCGAAAAACCCATACAATGCAAATTTTGATGAACTATACCCGCATCTGAGAGGGAATCCGAAACGTCCTGCTATCGAGGTCGTCACTGCCATTTTACCACCTCCTCGTTTTAACATCTTCGGTAAGATTTCCTTTGCGATTGCAACTGGAGCGAAATAGTTCACTTCCATTATCTTACGCACCATCTCCATAGAGGTATCCTCTACGTTAGTACGCTGGCTGATACCAGCATTGAGCATTACGATGTCAATTCCTTCAGTTGCATCCCAAGCAGATTGAACAAGGGCTTCTATGTCATCATTGCTGCTGAAGTCGTATGGGAGCACCACCACTTGGGTGGCGCCCGCCGCACGACATTTTTCTGCAACCTTTTCAAGCCGCTCAGCTGATGAAGATGTGAGGGCCAGCCTCGCTCCTTGAGCAGCATATCTGTAAGCGCATGCCTCTCCTATTCCGGAAGATGCACCTGTAATCCAGACGGATAACATATCTTACTTTATAAGAGCCATATTGGGCATTTCCTTATCGAATTCGCCGCGGTCAAGGCGTTCCTTCATGTCCTTGAATGCAGCAAGTGTCCTCTCTACATCTTCCATTGTGTGAGCTGCTGTAGGAATGATTCGGAAAATCACCATTCCCGGAGGAATAACTGGATAGATTACCACTGAACAGAAGATATGATACTCCTCACGTAGTGCTACAGCAATGTTCGCTGCAGAATTTACACCCGCTTTCACAAGAACCGGCGTAACGCATGCCTCAGCCGGTCCGATGTCGAAGCCTAACTCACGGAAACCTTCCTGAAGGCGCCTTGTCACCTTCCAAAGCTGAGCGCGGAGTGCGTCACCTTCCGGGCTGTCAATGATATCGAGTCTTTTGAGACATCCCTCGACGATAGGCATCGGAAGTGATTTT
>JBGVNX010000007.1:0-79367 GCA_045126075.1 Candidatus Cryptobacteroides sp. | reverse complement strand
CAGATACTACCAACCTTAAAGACCTCTTTGCAAAACCTAACTACAATATTGTCAATGAACTGGATGGTTCTACCGAACCAAGTTTGTTTTAATTGTTAAACTTTATAATAATCGTCCGGAACTTTTACCGGACAGCAATGAAAAAAAGAAAAAATTAAAGAAAAAGAAAAATCTTCATGGGAGCCGATGAAAAAGTTGTCAATCCGGTGGATTTTTTCGTTCTTTGTAAAAGGTGATGATGATTTAAGTAAAAGGAATGTTGAGCACAATCAAAAACATGTCGAGACATCTTGATATGCCAGATTCGTTTTCAGAGACTTGGGAGTTGATCTTGAGCTTATTCCAACGGCGACTGGATTGTCTGTGGATGAGATTCAAAACCTTTAAAGAATTTTTGCAGATTGAAATAAAATGACTATATTTGCAGCCCATTTGTGGAATTTTGTGTTCCAGGATGGGCGCAATTTATTATTAAACAATTAATTACAAAACAAAATGATCAAACAGTACGAAACCGTTTTCATTGCTACTCCCGTTTTGTCTGAGGCTCAGATGAAGGAAACGGTAAAGAAGTACATCGACTACATCGTTGCTAAGGGCGGCGAGATCGTGTACGAGGAGGACTGGGGTCTCAAGCAGCTCGCTTACCCTATCCAGAAGAAGACAACAGGATTCTATTATCTTATTGAGTTCAAGGCTGACACTCAGGTGATCGCAAGACTCGAGACTCAGTACCGTCGCGACGAGAGAATCATGAGATTCCTCACTTTCGCTATGGACAAGCATGCAGTAGCATACGCTGAGAGAAGAAGAGCTAACAAACAGGCTAAATAATCAGGAGGACTAGAATTATGGCACAGAACAATGAAATCCGTTATCTTAACCCTCCTACAGTAGAGGTTAGAAAGAAGAAGTACTGCCGTTTCAAGAAGGCAGGTATCAAGTATGTTGATTACAAGGATGCAGAGTTCCTTAAGAGATTCCTCAACGAGCAGGGTAAGATCCTTCCTCGTCGTCTCACTGGTACTTCACTTAAGTTCCAGAGAAAGGTAGCTCAGGCAGTGAAGAGAGCAAGACACCTTGCACTTCTTCCATACGTAACAGACCTTTTGAAATAATAAGGAGGACAGCAATATGGAGATTATTCTTAAGAAGGATGTGGCTAACCTTGGCCACGCAGACGATAGCGTCAATGTAAAGACAGGATACGCTGTCTCCTACCTTATCCCACAGGGCTACGCTATCATGGCTACACCTTCAGCAAAGAAGGTACTTGCTGAGAATCTTCGTCAGAGAGCTCACAAGATCGCTAAGTTCGTTGCTGATGCAGAGGCTCTCGCAGCTAAGCTTGCAGAGACAACTGTAAAGGTTTCAGCTAAGGTAAGCGAGTCAGGCAAGATCTACGGTTCAGTTACTACAGCTCAGCTCGCTGAGGCTCTCGTAGCAGCTGGTGTAGAGGTTGACAAGAAGGACATCACAGTAGCTGAGGCTGCTAAGGAGCTCGGTGTTTACGAGGCAACTGTAAAGTGCTACAAGGACATCAAGGGTACCTTCAAGTATGAGATCGTAGCTGAGTAATCAGTTCGAAATACATTAAAAAAGAGTAGCAGAGGGTTTCTGCTACTCTTTTTTTTGCTATATTTGGCTTGGTTTAGATTAAATGACTGACAAGATGAAAAATATCATTATGATGGTAGCAGCCCTGCTTCTCGCAGGAAGCTGTGCGCCGGTTCAGAACGAGGCTCAAGAAAGTGGACTTAAGATGTCGCGGATGTATTCCGATGGCATGGTTCTACAAAGAGACATTCCATTGGTGATTAAAGGATATGCCAATCCGGGAGAGCGTGTCAATGTTACATTGGAAGGTCCGTTCAGAACAAGGAGCAAGAAGGCTAAGGCTTCATCCGAAGGCGTATGGGCTGTAAAGTTCCCTGCATTGAAGGCCGGTGTAGGACTTAAGCTCATCGTTGAGGCTGAAGGTAAGACGTTGGTATATGACAACGTGGCTGCTGGTGAAGTCTGGGTCTGCTCAGGACAGTCAAATATGTACTTCAGAGTGTGGGAAAGTGCGGAGAGTGCTGAAGCGGTTGCCGATAATGACCTTCGTCTTTATAATATGGAGATTCCTTTCCATCTTAGCATGGTGGAATGGTCGGATGAACATGTGGACCTGGCCAGGAATATGGACTTCTATCGTCCAACTCAGTGGCAGGCTTGTGACGGGGAGAATGTAAGAGGCTTCAGTGCTGTGGCATATAATTTCGGAAAGAAGCTCCGTGAGCAGCTGGGTGTGCCAGTAGGTCTCATCTGCAACGCGATCGGTGGCTCGCCTACAGAAGCATGGATCAGCAGAAAAGACCTTGCAGAAAGCTATCCTGAGGTGTTGGAGGACTGGTTTAACAACCCTATGGTCAATCAGTGGTGCGTGGAGATGGGTAAGATCAATCTCGGATATCCTGAAAATAATTTCGCAAACCATCCGTTTGCTCCTGCATGCCTTTTCGAGACTGGTGTTGCAACTATGGAGCAGTTCCCGATCAAGGGTGTGATCTGGTACCAGGGAGAGTCGAATGACTTCGATATTCCAATGCATGAGAAGCTTTTCGGACTTCTTGTGGACAGCTGGAGACGCAATTGGAACAATGAAGAACTGCCATTCCATTTCGTGCAGCTTGCCGGACTTCATGACAGGTACAACTGGCCGGAGTTCAGAGATAGCCAGAGGAAGATGGCAGATGCCATGCCTTATTGCGATATTGCTGTGTCAAGCGATGTGGCTGATTCCTTGGATATCCACCCTCGTCAGAAGAAGCCGGTAGGAGAGAGACTTGCAAGACTTGCTCTACGTTATGATTACGGATTTGATATCGTTCCTTGTGGTCCGTCAATCAGAAGAGCTGTAGTTGATGGTGATCATGTGATACTTGAGTTTGACTTTGCGGAGGGCTTGAAAGCCTCTGATTCTCAGACACTAAGATGTTTTGAGGTGGCGGGTGAAGATGGCTGTTTTGTTACTGCGGCTGCTGTTATAGCAGATGATAAGGTGGTTCTTTCTTCTGATGTTGAGTCTCCTGAATATGTGAGATATGCATGGCAGCCATACACTAGTGCAAACCTTGTAAATGGAGAGAATCTGCCTGCGTCTACCTTCTTTATAACCATATCGGAAAACTGATTAATAGCATTAAAATAGATTTTTTATGAAGAAATTTTTTCTTGTTTTAAGTGTTGTATTCTTCTCTGTATTTGCTGCTGGAGCGGCTCAGAAGGATACAGTGAAGGTTCTTGCGATCGGAAATAGCTTTTCTGAAGATGCGATCGAGCAGCATCTGTCGGCTCTCGTCAGAGCGGAAGGTCTTAATGTCATCATCTGCAACATGTATATCGGAGGATGCTCTATCGAAAGGCATGTAGAAAATCTCCGTGGCAATAAACCAGAATACAGATATCGCAAATTCGACGTCAACGGTAAGCTTACGGAGAAGTGGAACCACACACTTGAGGCTGCTCTTGCAGAGGAGGATTGGGACTATGTCAGCCTTCAGCAGGTGAGTCAGAATTCAGGTATGCCTGAGTCGTATGTGCTTCTTCCTGAGCTTGTTGAGTATGTCAAGGCCAGAGTTCCGGAAGATGCTGTCCTCATGTTCCATCAGACCTGGGCATATGCCCCTAAGTCAAACCATGGTGGCTTTGTGAACTATGACAGGGATCAGATGAAGATGTATAATGCGATTGTGAAGACAGTCAATCAGGAGGCTTCGAAGGTGGGCATCAAGCTTATCATCCCATGCGGAACAGCTATCCAGAATGCCAGGACATCTTCTCTTGGAACAGACCTTACACGTGACGGCTTCCATCTCAGCTTTGCACACGGACGCTACATCGCTTCATGCACTTGGCTTGAGGCTGTTTTGGGAGTCAATCCGATAGGTAACACTTACTGTCCTGAGGGAATGACACCACAGGAGTGCAGACTTGCTCAGAAGGCTGCTCACAAGGCTGTTAAAAGACCTTCTAAAGTTACTAAGATCAAGTAAGTTTAATACTTGATAAGCAACTGAGAAATATGATTCCTATACTCTATAGGGGTCATATTTTTTCTTTTGGTAAAGATCCTGATGAAGTTGGATTTGTTGTTGAAACCGCAGTCATAACATATCTCCGATGCGCTAAGGGCTGTGTTTGCAAGGAGATCACAAGCTTTTGCAACTCTGAGGTTGTTGACGTATGTGATGAATGAAATGCCTGTCTGTCTCTTGAAGAAATGACTGAATGCAGAGTCCGACATGTTCACGAGCTTTGCTGCGTCCGACAGGGTTATCTTCTGGGCGATGTGTTCCTCAATATGCCTGCAGACCTTGCTGATTCTTCGTGATTTTGACTGATGGATAAGACTCTCGGTTTCGTACATGTTGCTTACGAGTTTCCTCCTTGGTGCGTTTGCCATAGAGTGAAGGATGCTGAGGAATTTTGTCGCTGTCTGGAAGCCTTGCATTCTAGTCAATTCCACGATTTCGTCCTTTATGTTTTCTGCTTCCTTGCCATAAAAGTGCAATCCCTGCATTGAGTCCAGTAGCAATTGCTTAATCGGTGTGAACAATCTCTTGTTCAAAATTTGAAAATTGAGAAGTTCGTCAGAAAACTGTATTGTGACCACGTGATTCGGCTCGTCTGGAGCCTTCCAGACGTGAGGTATGTACGGACCTGTCATCACGAAGTCCAGGCCTGAGAATTTCTCCTCTGAATCACCGACTACTCTGGTACCTTTCGTATTGATTACCAGGTTAATCTCATATTCTGGATGGCAGTGTATCGGGTATTCGAATTTTGCGTTCGTGTGGTCAAGGATAATGAATAGGTCGTCTGCCGTGATGGGGCATATCTCCTGTTGGATCTCAGTCATAGTTATCAGTATTGTGGTATACAAAAATAATCAATTTTCAATTCATTATACCTATTTTTTTCAAAAAAATATAATTAAATCCTCAACTATCGACTATAACTTCATCTTCATCAATGAGGTTTCTGTTATGATTTTTGAACATAATTCAAAATAGTACAACTAATTGACTAAATACAAGTATTCTAAGAATTGAAGTCAAATTAACTTTGTGTGATTTATCATGCCTTCATTGGACACACTGAAAACTATAAACTAAAATTATAAATTTTAAAAACCACGTTATGAAGAAAAATTTAAGACATCTGCTTCTTTCAGTGGCTGCGCTCATGGCTTTTTCTGCATGTCAGGAGAAGGAACGCAACACAGAGGAACTGATCGATCCTTGGCTTCGTGAGCGTACTCCTGTCAATGTGAGACTCGAGTCTCAGATTGGTCCTGCTATCATTTCACATGATTGGCGTACTGACGATCAGGGTTCAGTAGCAGTGAGCTTGATCACAACAGGTCTTGACCTGTCTGCTGTAAAGGTTGTTGCATTGGACTTCCAGTATTCAGACAGCGAGTTCTGTCCGACAGCAAGCATCGGTCCTGGTGACACAGTAGACCTGAGTGACGGATCAGCCGAATTTGTCGTGACAGCCAAAAACGGCGAGACTCGCACTTACACTATCACTTATAACGTCTTCACTGACACCCTTGAGGGATGCTACAGCTTTACAACTGTCGGCGGTATCCTTGACACAAGCGGAGCTGTTCCGCAGGCAAGCCTCGTGATGATCGGTGGATTCGAGGGATGGGTCACTTACTGCCAGGTAATGGACAAATACTGGATATGGACAGCTGACTACAATCCAAGAGATGAGGATGACAACACGCTCAGCTTCTGTCTTGAGAAGGCAGACGACCAGACCGGAGAGACATTCGGAACGATCGTGAACACTCCAGGTCCTGACGGCAAATATGCGAACTACATCTTCAAGGGTATCGACATCAATGAGGAATACCGTCTGATTCCAGCTGGAAAGAGCCGCTGGGCAAAGCATGGTGACGGATTCATCACCATCTACAAGTATGAAGATACAGAATACAAGACTCCTCTCCACAAGATCGAACTTCTTGAGAAGGGTGAGCACAAGTATTGGTCTGAAACTGTACAGGCGGAAGGTGGCAGTGCGGAAAAGATCGTTAACGTGCCTGAACTTGCCCTTCACCGTTCATTCGGCCCAGGTCCTTTCAATAACGAGACAAGCAACTGGGGAGATGAGCGTTGGTATGCGAACAACATCCGCAATGTCTTCTGGCTCATAAAGAAGGACAGCGACTTGCCTTTGCCTGAGCACGACGACTACCTAAACGCAGAGTAATCAGGTATGAACAGGATTATGGGCATATCGATTCTTGCTGCAGTTGTGTCCGCAACGGCTGTCTTGTCATGTACTGACGCCAAGGAGCAGCCTGGGGATTCTGCAAAAGAGAGAACCATCACCGTTCAGGAAAGAGTTGAGGTAGGCCATGATGGCGGAACGTTTTCCATCAACGTAGTGGCTAACTTTGAGTTCAATGTCGAGCCTCAGGCTGACTGGATCAGTTTCGACAGGGTCGAAGGCTCGAAGGTATGGTTTACAGCCCAGGCGAATGAGGAAAGGGAAGCCCGTATGGGAAAGGTGAAGTTCACTGACCCCGAGCGCAGCTTCTTCTACAAGGAGGTCAGGGTATCACAGGACTATGACAGGAATCCTGAGGTGGCGATGTCGCTCAGCATTGTGGATAAGGGGGCGACAGCTCAGACGAAGGCTCTTTATGCCAACCTTTGGGATATTTCATCAAAAGGATTCATGTTCGGTCACCATGACGACCTATGGTATGGACGTTACTGGTACAATGAGCCGGGCAAGTCTGATACAAAGGCCGTTTGCGGAGATTATCCGGCTGTCTTCAGCGTAGATATGGGTCCTATAATGGACGATAGATACAATAGTGCTGAAAATGCCATCCGCCGTAGAGTCATCATCGAGGCCTACGACAGGGGAGAAGTCATCACGATGTGCTGTCACCTGAACAACCCTCACACAGGAGGTGACTCATGGGACAACAACAGCAACGATGTCGTGAAGAGCATCCTGACAGAAGGACATGCTACAAGGACAAAGTATCTGACATGGCTTGACAGATGTGCGGATTTCGCGAACAACCTCAGAGGAACAGACGGAAAGCTTATCCCGGTAATCTTCAGGCCATATCACGAGCATACTCAGACATGGTCATGGTGGGGTTCGAAATGCACCACAGAAGATGAGTTCATCAGATTCTGGAAATTCACGGTAGAGTATCTTAGGGATACAAAGGGAGTGCACAACTTCATTTATGCAATCTCTCCGCAGATGGACGAGGTCTATCAGGATGCCAGGTCGAGACTTACATACCGCTGGCCGGGAGACGATTACGTGGACTTCCTCGGAATGGACTGCTACCATTACAGCTGGAAGCAGGCATTCAAGAGCAACCTTGAGGCTATGTCAAAGCTGTCTCTTGAGAAGAACAAGCCGTGCGGCGTGACCGAGACCGGACCTGAAGGATTTGACTGGAAGGACTATTGGACAGGTCATATTCTTCAGAGCGCTCTCAATCAGAGGGTAAGCATGATTGTGATGTGGAGAAACAAGTATGTCGGAAACAACGAGTCGGACAGACATTTCTATTCGGTCTATCCGGGTCATCCGTCAGAGGACGATTTCCGCACCATGTATGCGAGCGATGCTACTTTCTTCAGCAAAGACCTGCCAGACATGTATTCCATGCCTAAAGGATATGAGGTAAAGTAATCCTGTAAAAGAATATTAACAACAAAACATAACCAAAATGACCAAATCACTCAAATTATTTCTGTTAAGCTGCCTCATGCTGCTTGGCGGAGTCATTGCCAGCCCGCTTTATGCGCAAAGCAGGACTGTCAGTGGTGTAGTGGTGGACGACTTTGACGAGCCGTTGTTCGGTGCATTTGTGGTCGAGAAAGGTACGACAAACGGAACTTCTACCGATTTTGACGGTAAGTTCGAGCTTGTTGTGGCTTCCGATGCATCTGTTCTCGAATTCCAGTTCATCGGTTTCACTACACAAGAGATTCCGGTAGGAAAACAGACCCAGTTCATGGTGAAGATGACTACCGATGCGAATATGATGGAAGAAGTCGTGGTTACGGCTTTCGCCACTCAGAAGAAGGTTAACGTCACAGGTGCGATTTCAGCTGTGAACGGTAATGAACTCGTCGCATCACCGGTGGCCAACATCTCAAATGCCCTTATCGGTAACACCCCTGGTGTCAGCGGTCTCCAGACTTCCGGAGAGCCTGGACGTAACGAGTCGAACATCTTCGTCCGCGGTGTCTCCACTTATGGAGAGTCTACTCCTCTGATCATCATCGACGGTGTGGAGCAGGCTTCTGAGCAGGCTTTCGCAGCATTCAACGCGATGGATGCGAACGAAATCGCAAGCATCTCCGTACTGAAGGACGCATCTTCGACAGCTGTATACGGTGTCCGTGGTGCAAACGGTGTAATCATCGTGACCACAAAGCGCGGTAATGTCGGCAAGCCGACCATCAGTGCTTCTGCAAACTTCGGTCTCACTGCAGCCTCTCAGCTTCAGGAGGGTACTACAGCTTATGAGTACGCCCTTTTCAGAAACGAGGCTATCCGCAACGAGCAGAAGAGTTATGCAGGTAACGACGGTCTGTCAAACAACATCTTTGACGCGTACGACCTTTGGAAGTTCAAGAACAACCGCGACTTCACTCCACAGGAGGTTGATGCCATGACACAGCTCACTCCTGAGCAGAAGGAACAGCTCAAGAATACTCCTGCCCTCTACTATGCTTCGCGTAACCTCTACAAGGAGCAGTTCAACAGGGTGGCTCCTCAGTATCAGGCTAATATCAACATCAGCGGAGGTACAGACAGAGTGAAGTACTTCGTTTCGTTCGGTTACTTCCGTCAGGAGGGTATCACCAATGCTGTAGAGTACTACGGATCTCAGACCGGTTCGACATTCAACCGTTACAACTTCCGAAGCAACTTCGACATCAACATCACTGATAACCTCAAGATCACTGTAAATTCTGCAGGACAGTTCGGTGAGACTACAGGACCTGGTAACGTTGCTGACCCATACAACATTTCAGAGCGTTACAAGATCATCATGCAGTACATCTATGATTCCAACCCGTTCATCTCGCCAGGTATCATCGATGGAAAGCTCATCAGTGGATTTGCCGGTACAACCAGCCTTATCCAGAACCCTCTCGCTACCAAGGTGGACAGCAAGATCGGTATGCAGAACGCTGTATATAACCTCCTCCAGAGTGGTTCAGGTACAATCTTCAACAGTTTGCTCGACAATTCGATCAAGCTCGACCATACAATGGATTACATCCATCCTAACCTCAAGGTTTATGCGACTGTATCATACCAGGACAACTACAACCGTTATGTGAAGTTCACTCCTTCGATACCTTCATATACAGTACAGCGCAGCCTTGCAAACCCTAATGAACTCGAGTTCTTCGGAGGTTCTATGGGTGCCGGTTCATTCTCATCATACGGATACAGTAACTGGAACAAACTCTATATGGATGCAGGTGCCAGCTGGCATGAGTCTTATGGCAAGCACAATGTTTCGACTCTCCTCCTCGGAAAGGCGTCGCGTTACACAATGCCAGGTGACTCATATCATGTACCTTCAGGTATCATGGGTTTTGTAGGCCGTGTGACTTACAACTACGATGACCGCTATATGTTCGAGGTCAACGCAGGTTACAACGGTACAGAGCAGTTCGCTGAGGGCAAGCGCTTCGGCCTCTTCCCTGCGGTTTCCGGAGGTTGGGTTCCGACAAAGGAGAAGTGGTTCCCTAAGAATGAAGTCCTTTCATTCATGAAGATCCGTGGATCATACGGAGAGGTCGGTAACGACCGTCTCGGCGGATCAAGAAGATACTACTATCTTCCTAATACATATAATCTCCAGCAGGGAGGATATTACCTAGGTGCCAGCAACGGTTCAAACAAGAACCCATACTTCTATGGTGCTACTGAAGGAGTGCTCGGTAATCCGGACATCACATGGGAAAGATCACGCAAGTATGACGTAGGTCTCGAGACCAAGTGGTTCAGCAACAGACTCTCTGCTGACTTCGACTACTTCTACGAGAAGCGTGACAACATCCTCACAACCCTCGGTATCATCCCAGGCATCTATGGTGTTCCGGCAAGTGCCGTACCTCCTGCAAACGTGGGTATCACTCAGAACCAGGGATACGAGCTCGTGCTCAACTGGTCAGACACAGTGGGTGACCTTACATACTCTATCGGAGGTGATGTCAGCTGGACACGCAACAAGATCATCTACAAGGCGGAGGCTAACAATCCATATCCTTGGATGAGTGCGACAGGACATGCTATCGGACAGCGTTTCGGACTTGTAAGCGACGGTCTCTTCAATACTCAGGAGGAACTCGCAAACCGTCCTTACAATACCTTCACTTCAAACAGAGCGACTCTTGGTGACATCAGATACAAGGATCTCGACGGTGACGGTCTGATCAACCAGAACGATAAGGCGCCGATCGGCTTCCCTAATTATGCACAGTACCACTTCAACGTGAAGATGCATGTTGCATATAAGGGATTTGACCTCAGATTGCTCTTCACAGGTTCTGCAAACGGTTCATACTACCTGAACAGCGGATACACAATGCCGTTCTTCAAGAACGCCGGTAACGCTTGGCTCTGGCAGTATGAGGGACGCTGGACTCCGGAGAAGTATGCTGCAGGTGAGGAAATCACATATCCTCGAGCAACTTACAGCCCTACAACAGCACATAACAACTATCTCCAGAGCGACTACTGGATGGTTTCTACCAACCACTTCAAGCTCAAGAATGTTGAGTTCGGTTATACATTCAACGTGAAGAAGGGTATCCTCAGCCAGCTCCAGGTGCAGTCTCTCAGACTGTTCATGAATGCAAACAACGTTTATACATTCAAGAACGCCCTGACTCCTTACGGAATCGATCCTGAGACTACTGACGGAAGCGCATACGTATATCCACTTACAAGAGTAGTTACCTTCGGTGTAAACCTGCGTTTCTAAAATTAAAGAATGAACAAGATGAAAAGAATAACAACAATATTGGCAGTTATCGGTCTCTTTGCCATGACATCGTGCGACTTCTTCCTTCAGAAGCCAGACACTACAGGTACAGTTGACCGTGATGCAGTGTTCAGCACAAAGAAGAATGCTGAGGCTGCATTGATGTCCTGCTATTCAAACGCCTTGATCCATGGCCTTCCTGGTGGTTTGGGATACAGCCACGGCACTCTTGGAGCTATCTCAGGCGAGATCAACAGAGGTGCCAGCTGGCATGGTACATACTTCATTGCCCAGCAGGGACTTAATGTCAACGGAGCAGGATCAGACGCGACAGATTCAGGCAACGGTTCGAGTGCCGGTTCAGAGAACTGGGCAAAGAACTGGAGTGTGATCCGTCAGTGCTATATCGTGAAAGAGAATATCGATATGGTGGAAGACCTCACTGATGCAGAAAAGGCTGTCATCAAGGCTGAGGTAACTGCCCTTGTAGCGTACAGATACATGGGTATGTTCTACCGCTACGGTGGTGTGCCTATCGTGACAAGATCTTTCGAGGCTTCTGATGACCTCACAACAGGTAGAGTTCCTCTTGAGGAGACACTCCAGCATATCATCGATCTTTGTGATGAGGCTCATGCGGGTCTTCCTGCAAAGTGGGATGCAGCCAACACAGGCCGCATGACACAGGGAGCAGTACTTGCTATCAAGGCGAGAGCGCTTCAGTTTGCAGCGCGTCCTCTCTTCAACAGCGCAACTCCTTATCTTGACAATGGTGAGAATAACAACCTCATCTGCTTCGGTAATGCCGACAAGGAGCGCTGGAATGCTGCCATCCAGGCAAACGAGGACGTCCTTACATGGGCGGCAGCCAATGGTGTGGCACTCATCAACACTGGAGATCCTTTTGTTGACTATGCTACTGCGACATCGGTTCCTGCAAACAAGGAGATCATTCTTGCGTTCAAGAACAACAGCACGGCTCTAGACTACAGTGCGACTATATTCCTTTATAATAACTGTTCGGCTTATTGGCCATCGAAGTCTCGCTTCGATAACGGAGAGTCAGGAGTCCTTTCAAACCACATCAGGAACTATTACAAGAAGGATGGCTCTGAGATGAGCTGGCCGACAATGGGAAATCAGACACCTAGATCCGGTGCCGAGTGGATTGAGAACATTGCCAATCTCGAGCCTAGAGCTCTTGCTGACATCAAGTTCGCTGGCCACGACGCAGCCAACAACCCTGGCGACACAAAGTGGACCAATCTCGGATGGGGCCGTAACGGATATGACGGAAAGAAGGCTGCCGGTCACATATTCCCTAACAGCGTCGGAGGAACTGACAAGGGTCAGCTTTCAGGAGAGAGAATAAAGTTCTACTATAAGGCAGGTTCAAGAACATGGTTCGAGTTCCCTCTCTTCCGTCTTGCTGAGACATACCTCAACCTTGCAGAGGCGTACAACGAGTATGGCAATTCTACAAAGGCTCTTGAGAATCTCAACAAGATACACGTGCGTGCAGGTCTTCCGGCAATCACCGAGACAGACCAGGCCAAGCTCAGGGAAATCATCCAGAGAGAGAAGGCTATCGAGTTCTTCAGCGAGAACCACAGATACTTTGATGTAAAGCACTGGAAGCACAAGGATATCGGAAACGGCATCTGCGGCGGATCAATGCGTGCATTTACATTCAACATCAAGGATGTTCCTGAGGCAGTATGGCCATGGGACAAGAAGTGGATCGAGACTTGGTGGGAAACTGAATACTATCAGGCTTTCTGGTCTCCTGCAATGTTCCTCGAGCCATTCCCTCAGACTGAAATCAACAAGGGAACAATAACTCAGAATCCAGGTTATTAAAATATAGACGACAATGAGAAAACAGAATATATTCAGATGTCTCACTCTGCTGAGCGCATCGATACTGATTTCCACAGCTGTGGTGGCGCAGGAGAAATCCGACACGCTGTCTACAGCTGCAGTATCGACCGTGAGCGGAGATGACCTGTACCACATCCAGGCGTCGAACCTTTCGAACACTTGGGCCGGAATGCTTCCTGGACTGACAGTTCTCCAGGGCAATGGCGCTGTGGGATATGACAATGCCCAGTGGATCATCCGTGGCGTAGGAAGCTACGGATCGGGTACATGGAACTCGGCAAAGATCTTCGTTGACGGATTCGAAGTCAATTCGGAGTATCTCGTATCGCTTTCTCCATCAGAGATCGAGAGCATTTCAATCCTCAAGGACGGAGCAGCCCTCGCGATCTATGGTGACCGCGGTGCCAATGGTGTGATCAGAATCGAAACCAAGAGAGGTAAGATCGGTCCGGCTACAGTAAGCGCCAAGGTGCGTTATGGAGCGACCACTCCTAACATCATCAACAAGCCGCTCAATTCATATGACTTTGCCAACCTGTATAACCAGGCTGTGTCAAATGACAACGGCAGGGTATGGTCTCCAGCGTATAGCGCTGAGCAGCTGAATGCTTATGCGAACGGTGAAGGAGTCAACGTAGACTGGTATGATGAGGTTCTTCGCGATGCAGGTTCATATGTGGACGGTGACGTGATCTTCAACGGAGGTAATGAGAATGCACGCTACAACGTGGGCCTCAGCTACCTCAACACCCAGGGTCTGTTCAACACAAGAAACACTGACAGCACCAAGAATCTCGGTTACGAGAGATATAATATCCGTGCAAACCTTGACTTCAATATCCTCCAGATATTTGAGTTCAGAGTAGACTTCAACGGTAGGATCGAGCAGCGCAGAAGACCTAACTACGGAGTTACAGATCTCTTCAGTGATCTCGCCAAGACTCCTTCAAACGCATACAACATCTATGACGACAAGGAACTGGGTCATCTTTCAGGTACTTCAATCTATCCGAACAACCCTTACGCTTCGGCTAACGAACTCGGATGGACATCACAGAAGGCGAGAGCCCTCCAGGGTAACTTCCAGCTCAGGGAGAAGCTCGACATCATAACTCCTGGTCTCTATCTCGAGGAAGCGTTCTCATTCTACAGCTACACCTTGAGCACATACAGCAAGACCAAGGACTATGCGCGTTATTTCAACGGCGAGGCCACAACCACAAACCAGACAACCTCCATCACAGCCAGCGGTTACGGCTCGGCCGGTATGCAGGACTGGAAGCAGGGCCGTCTCACCGTAGGTTATGACAGGACCTTTGACAAGCATGATGTAAACGCCGTAGTGAATTACAACATTTCCGCTTACAAGGGTAATGACTTCTATACATATAAGGTGAATTACCTCAACCTTAACGGAATCTTCGATTATAGCTACGACAACCGCTATGTTGCTCAGGTGGCATTCTCATACTTCGGTAACGACGCCTTTGCCAAGGGTCATAGATGGCATTTCTATCCGTCAGCATCGTTCGGATGGGTCGTTTCAAACGAGGATTTCCTCCAGAACAGCTCATGGGTTGACTTCCTTAAGGTAAGGGCATCCTTCGGTATGGCAGGTTCGTCAGAGTCAAATGCAACCTCTGTACTCACCAACTTCTCGACCAACGGACGCTACCTCTTCAAGGACTACTACACAAGCAGCTACATCGGAGCGTTTTACATCGGAGCAAACGGCGGTACTGACAACGGATCGCTCGTGCCTATGTTCATCAAGAATCCTAACGTGGTTCCTGAGTTGAGCATGAAATATAATATAGGTATCGATGCTACCCTTTTCCACGGACTCAACCTCACAGTTGACGCATTCATGGACAAGAGAAGCAACATCCTCACTCTCGACAACAGCAGAATGGGATACTACGGAAAGCAGTATGTCTTCTCTAATGACGGTGAGATGACCAACAAGGGCGTCGAGGCTAATGTGGTATATTCTGGCAAGAGCGGAGATTTCTCATACAGGCTCAACGGAATGATGACATATGCAAAGAACACCATCGACTATATGAACGAGGTGCAGCCGGCAAATGATTTCAGTGCAAAGACAGGTCGTCCATACGGAACATTCATCGGACTTGAGGCTGAGAGATTCTATGACATCAGTGACTTCGACAGCGAGGGTAACCTCAAGATGGGTATCCCTACACCGGCTTTCGGATCGGTTCAGCCTGGTGACGTGAAGTATCGTGACCTTGACAAGAACGGCGTCGTTGACCAGAATGACGTTACACAGGTAGGCAAGTCTCCATTCCCAGAGTGGTATTTCAGCTTCGGTGGAAAGATCGCATGGAAGGGCTTTGACCTCGAGGTTCTCTTCCAGGGAGCAGCCGGAATGTCTGTAAACATCCTTGACAACAAGAACCAGGTTGTGGCATTCGTCAACAACGGAAACGCTTATGACATCGCCAAGGGAGCATGGGCATATTATCCTGAGCAGGGCATCGACACCCGCGCAACTGCAACATATCCGCGTCTTACAACCCAGAGCAACGAGAACAACTATCAGACAAGCTCGATGTGGGTGAAGAACGCAGACTACCTGAAGCTGCGTAACCTTGAGCTCGGCTACAACTTCAATGCAATGAAGCTCCAGAGGGCAGGTGTGGACAACCTCAGAGTATATCTGAGTGCTCAGAACCTCCTTACTTTCAGCGGACTTCTCAAGCACTACAACATGGATCCTGAGAAGATCAGCGGATATCCTACTATCAAATCCTACAACGTAGGCGTATCGATTACCTTCTAAAGAATGCAGATTATGAAAATAAGGACAATATTATCAGTTATTGTGATTGCATTGGTGTCATCTGCCTGCGATTTTCTCGAAACAAGTGTCGACCGCAACTCGACTGGAGAGACAATCCAGACAAACTACAGCGCGATCTGGGGTTTCGGTAGAGCATTCTACACTCCGATCGGCTACGGATTCGGCATGATCGACAGCAATATCTTCGCGACAGCTTCTGATGAGGCTCAGCAGACATCTGCCCAGTCCAATGTAATCTATTTCAACAAGGGTATGCTGAATGAGAACATCAACCCTCTCTTCACATACTATAGAAACTATTACGAGGGCATCCGTGCCGCAAACTTCTTCCTCGACTACGTCGCTGACGGAAAGGGAGAGGAGATGCTCGCGCATAACCGTAACCTCGTGACCGATAAGGTGAACTATGAGCGTGACCTTCAGTCCCTTGCATGGTTCAAGGCTGAGGCACATGTTGCCAGAGCATACTACTACTCAGAGCTTGCCAAGATGTATGGTGGCGTTCCGATCGTAGAGTCACATGTCGACGATGGCACAATGGTATCACGTGCACCTTATGACACAGTAGTCACTTACATCGTAAAGGAGATTGATGACTATAAGGATGAGCTTGCTTCCAATTGGGATAAGTTCAAGGACCGTGAAGGCCGCTTCACCCTTGGTGTTGCCCTTGCTATCAAGTCTCGTACACTCCTTTATGCGGCTTCTCCGCTCCACAACCCTGATAACGACGTCAAGAAGTGGGAGGCAGCTGCTGCAGCAGCAAACGAGCTTATCCAGCATGACTCTCTGAACTACTCGCTTGATCCAAGCTATGGTTCATACTTCGTCGGCCAGAACCCGCTCAATAGCCCGGAGACCATCTATGCCGTACGTCGTGCACAGTCAAACAACATGGAGAAGAGCAACTATCCTATCGCAACACAGGGTGGTAAGAGCGGTGCTACTCCTACTCACAACCTTGTCGCAGCTTATGAGTATGTAGGAACTCCGGATCCTGCCAACCCATATGCAAACCGTGATCCTCGTCTTGCCGCTTCGGTAGTGACTAACGGAAGTACATGGAACGGCCGCGTAATCGATCAGTCTGCCGGTGCGACCGACGATATGGCGAATGCCAATGCAAGCCGCACAGGATACTACCTCAAGAAGTTCCTCACAGACAACCTCAACCTCCAGCAGGGTCAGGTAGCGCAGCATAACTGGATCGCATATCGTTACGCCGAGGTTCTCCTCAACTATGCTGAGGCAATGAACGAAGCGTACGGTCCTGATGCAGTTCCGGCAGGATTCACAATGTCTGCAAGACAGGCTCTCCAGCAGGTAAGGGACCGTGCAAGCGCAAAGCTCCCTAAGGTGATTGCAGCTGATCAGGAGGCATTCCGTGAGGCTGTAAAGCACGAGAGACGTGTAGAGCTTGCGTTTGAGGATCACCGTTATTGGGATCTTCTCCGCTGGAAGGATGCCATGGATGTGCTTAACAAGCCTGTTCTCGGAGTTGCAGTGACCAAGACAGAGACAGGATGGAGCTATCAGGTGCATGAAGTTGCTACACGTACATTCTACGAGAGAAACTACTACCTTCCGTTCCTCCGCTCGGAGATCGAGAACTCAGGTAACACTTTGGAGCAGAACCCTCAATATTAACAGACGTATATGAGAAAGATTTTATTTGCAATAATGTCAGTCTTCGCCCTCTTCGCGCTTTCTTCATGCGCGCAGGGCGACGGCGACAAGATTTATGGCGTTGAGAAGGTGTATATCCCTCAGTCTATGGCTGACGGCGGCATCACCAACGTCTACAATGTACCTTCAGGAGACGGAGAATACACATACAACTTCTCCATCCAGGAGGAGACTGTCGAGGTTTTCCTCGGAGTCATGCGTTCGGGAAAGCAGGCAGGTGAGGCATTCACTGTCAATGTTGTTGTCAATGACGAAACTTCTGCAGCCCAGGCTACTGCCCTTGGAGCAGAGGTAATGGGTGCAGACATCTATACTCTCCCGGAGAGTGTAACCGTAGCGGCCGGCACAAACAGCAAGACCTTTAACCTCAGCCTCAACAAGGCCGCCCTCAAGGAGCAGGTGGGCAAGAAGCTCGTTCTCTGCGTAGGTCTC
Source organism: Candidatus Cryptobacteroides sp. (assembly GCA_045126075.1). Lineage (GTDB taxonomy): Bacteria > Bacteroidota > Bacteroidia > Bacteroidales > UBA932 > Cryptobacteroides. The sequence continues at coordinate 61,497 of JBGVNX010000007.1, read as the reverse complement.
GCAAGCCCGACTAAGTATGAGCTCAACGAGAAGGCTTCAGAGGTTACAGTACTTGTGAATGTTGACGCTTTAAACCTCTAGCCCATGAAGAAGATCGTATTATCAGCATTCGCGCTTCTCCTTGCTTTGTGTGCAGGAGCGCAGATCAAGTCTGTGACACCTTCTGCATCAAAGGTAAAGCAGTACGACGCAATATTCTTTGAGGTGACTCTTACTGGAGAATGGGAGAACCCATATCTCCAGGAAGAGGCTGCCCTTGACATGATCCTTACAGCTCCTTCAGGAAAGGAACTCGTTCTTCCAGCATTCTATAAGGATGGCCAGAGCGGTGCCGAGAGCACTTGGGAGGCAAGATTCACTCCACAGGAGAAGGGTAAGTACACTTATCATTTCCGTTATACACAGGACGGTGAGGTGGCTTATGAGTCAGCTCCTGCTACATTCAAGTCACGCAGAAGCAAGCTTAACGGTATCCTCCATGTTCGTGACAACTGGACCCTCGTATATGACAACGGCAAGCCTTTCAGAGGTGTAGGTATCAACCTTTGCTGGGAGTCACGTACACAGGACGACTCTAAGTTCTTCTCTGATCTTCACGAGCAGCACGACAGATTCAACTTCGATGCGATGCTTCCAGACTTCGCAAAGAACGGAGGTAACTTCACCCGTATGTGGATCTGCGACTGGAATTTCCCTATTGACAGACAGGACGGTTTCAATAACCACCGTTACGAGGAGACTACAGAGTATATGAACCGCAGCGCTTGCGAACGTCTCGATCATGTTCTGAGCCTCGCTGAGGACCTCGATATCAAGATCATGCTCTGCATGGGTCAGGGCAAGGGTCCTGCTTACCGTGAGTTCTTTACTACAGATGAGGCAAAGGCGCGCTATCGCAACTATGTCCGTTATATCGTGGCAAGATGGGGCTATAGCCCTGCAATCGCTATGTGGGAATTCTTCAACGAGATCGACAATGTTCAGCATTGGGATCCGGCAGGAGTGATACCTGCTGAGGAGATCGTTGCTTGGCACGACCAGATGAGCACATATGTAGCTTCCATCGATCCGTTCCAGCACATCAGAACAACTTCAATCTCGCATCGCGACCTCGAAGGTCTTAATGATCTTCCTAACCTTGACATCAACCAGAAGCATATCTATAATGCAACTCACGTTGTTCCAGAGACTATCGATGCTTACATCGCAAAGCATAACAAGCCATACATCGTAGGTGAGGTAGGTTATGAGTGGGACTGGTCAAAGAACTTTGACGATTTCGCTGACGGTATGGAGATGGACTTCCGCAGAGCATTCTGGTACGGCCTCTTCAGCCAGACAGCCCTTACACCTATGACATGGTGGTGGGAGTGGTTCGACGAGCACAAGACTATCCCTTACATGAAGAACGCTCGTTTTATCAGCGACATGATGCTTAAGGCAGGAAAGGGTGACTTCCAGAAGTTCCAGACTGTGAAGCATGATAAGGCTGAGGCATATGCTGTACGTTGTGGCAAGACTACATTCGTATATGTATACAACGGCAACGAGGATGTGCTCGACACCATCAGCATCGAGATCGGAAAGGCTGGAAAGGTTAAGGTCTCAACTCTCGATACTGAGAATGTAAAGCTGACTAAACCAGTTCGCATGACTTCAGACGGAACTCTCACCTTTGAGAACCTCGGTCTCAAGCATTGGGAAGAAAAAGTATTTGTAATCAAATAGTAAGATGAATTTCAGAAATTTCTTTGTCTCTCTCGTGTCGGTGGCTTGCTGCATTGTTTCGGCAAATGCACAGGCTCCTCATAAGCAGATGTTGTCTACCAACTTCGGCCTGCCGTCTCCACAGCCTGAGGAGACCCTTCCAAAGTCTTCTGTACCAGTACAGATGCCTGAAAGGGTAGCTAAGGTTGATGCCCAGACAGTACTCCGTCCTGTGGCTGACAATGTCTGGGAGATCACTTCCGGTTGGGAAATGTGCGAGGGAGATAAAGTGATGACTGATGACTGGTATAACGCTACAGTACCTGGTACAGTCCTCAGAACTCTGGTGGATCAGGGCGTATATCCGGATCCTTATTATGGCCTCAACAATCTGTCCATCCCTGAGGATCTCTGCCGTAAGGACTGGTGGTACAGATGTTCGTTCAACCTCTCTGACGACATGCTTGCGAAGGAGAGCCTCGAGCTTCTATTCAACGGCATCAATTACAAGGCAGACATCTGGTTCAACGGACAGAAGCTCGGCAGTATTGCCGGTGCATTCATCCGTGGCAGATTCGACATCACAGACCTGGCAGCAGCCGAGAACAATCTGGCGGTGCACATCTATCCGCCTGCAAATCCGGGAATCCCTCATGAGCAGTCTCCACGCTCAGGCGGCGGAAAGAACGGAGGTGCATTGTGTCTCGACGGTCCGACATTCATCTGTTCGGAAGGCTGGGACTGGATGCCTGGAGTCAGAGACAGAAACATCGGTATATGGCAGGATGTCCAGCTCGTGGCAACTGACGGCATTTCATTCGGAGACACTCAGGTGATCACAGATCTCCCTCTTCCGGACGTAAGCTATGCTGACCTTACAGTCAAGACTTCACTAAAGAACAGTCTTGATTCGGATCAGACAGTTCTCCTGGAGGGTAAGATCGGCGATCTCATCTCTTTCTCAAAGATAGTCAACGTTCCTGCTGGCGCTCATGTGCCGGTGGAAGTATCTGAGCTGCTGCTGTCGAATCCTAAGCTCTGGATGCCTAACGGATACGGTGATCCTAACATGTATGAACTTGAGCTGAGCTGCGTTCTCAGCGACAAGGTTTCAGACACTCAGGTGACACGTTTCGGTGTGAGGGAGTTGTCATACGAACTCACAGTGGATGCTCCGTCCGCAAAGGGCCTTAGAATCGAGCATAATCCGCTCGCAGACAACCACCTCGGACAGCTCCTTGACCACAGAATGCTCAGAGACACTCTCGGCGGCCTTCACATTCCTTCTCTTGCAGAGGGACTCGATGTCAAGGATGTGACTGCGATTCCGAATGATGGCATGAGCCCGTACCTTGTGATCAAGGTGAACGGCGTAAGGATCTTCTGCCGCGGTGGTAACTGGGGAATGGACGACATGATGAAGAATGTGTCAAGAGAGCATCTTGAGCCATATTTCATCCTCCACAAGGAGGCCAACTTCAATATGATCCGCAACTGGACAGGCGCAAGCACATCGGAGAACTTCTACGACCTGTGTGATGAGTACGGTATGCTGGTGTGGAACGACTTCTGGATCTCAACAGAGGGATTCAACCTTGATCCGCTTGATGAGGATCTGTTCATGCGCAACGCAACAGATGTCGTAAGACGTTTCGGCCACCATCCGTCCATCGTGATGTGGTGTCCTCGCAACGAGGGTTACGCTACGGAGACTCTTGAGAGAAGACTCTCGGCGATGATCCACAAGGAGGATGTGACACGAAGATATCATCCGAACTCGCGCAACTGCAACATGCGTTGGAGCGGCCCTTGGCACTACTACAAGGATGCAAGCGTCTACTATCATTATGACGCTCACGGATTCAACTCTGAGATCGGCTCTCCTTCCGTTCCTACAGCAGCATCGATGAGAAAGATGATGCCGGAGGCAGACCAATGGCCTATTTCGGATACATGGCATTACCACGACCTCTTGAACGGTCTCGACGAATATGTGGCAGCTGTCGACAGACTCTACGGCAAGGCCGAGAGCCTCGAAGACTTCTGTTCAAAGGTACAGTTCATCAACTACGACAGCTACAGGGCGATGTTCGAATCATGGAACAGCGTCATGTGGGCAGACGGCTCCGGAGTGCTTCTGTGGATGTCTCATCCGGCTTGGCCGAGCGTAGAGTGGCAGACCTATTCATGGGATTATGAGACATTCGGTTCATATTACGGCTCACGCAAGGCTTGCGAGCCTGTGCATGTGCAGATGAATCTGGATGATCACGATGTTGTTGTGCTGAACACTACGACTTCAGCCATTGAAGACATGAAGGTGAACCTTGCCTGCTACGACCTTGCAGGAAAGAAGCTTTCTGCAAAGACTGTCAAGGACATTGACGTGCCTGCAAACTCGAAGCTCGAACTTTTCAAGGCGGAGCTCGAAGGACTTAAGGGCAACTACATGGTCCGTCTGGTACTTTCAGACAGAAAGGGAAAGGTTGTCACAGTCAACGATTACATGATGCGTGGCGAGGGTACAGAAGACTTCACGGCGTTCAACAGTGTGGGCAAGGCGCAGCTCAAGATCCGCAGACTTTCGTCAAAGGACGGCCAGCAGCGTTATGAGATTACAAATATTTCAGGAAATATAGCATTGAACCTCAAGTTCAATCTCGTCAATCCGGAGAACGGTGAGATCATCCTTCCTGCTTATTTCAGCGACGGATATTTCCACCTTCTTCCTGGCGAGAAGAGGATCATTGAGGTACACTCACCTTCGGCCGGTGCTATAATGGCAGAAGGATATAATGTAGATAATACAACATTAAAATTATAAACTGATATGAGAAGAATCACAATTCTTTGCATGGCGCTGGCTATGTCGGCGTTCGCTTTAACCAACTGCGCTTACCCTGACTGGGAGCCGGAGCAATCAAAAGGTGGCTCCGACAGCGGAAACGGTCCCGGTCTGGTAATCCCTGCGGTGACTGACTTCTCTGTGTATGCTTCGATTGCACAGACCAAGTCGGTTGTTACCGAGGATGGCGGTCTCGCATGGACTGCCGGCGACCTCATCAATGTATTCCACGGAGTATCAGGTGAGGCGGAACTGGTTTCTGACGGAGTGGTTTTCTATAATCCACGTTCGGAGAAGCCTAATGAATTCCTCGGCAAGCTCGGAAAGGAGCTCAAGAAGGGCTATACCTATGATTGGTATATCTTCTATCCTTACAATGAGGACCTCACAATCGTAAACAACACAAGTGCCGCTATCATCGGTTCAAAGGCTGACAAGGCACAGATCCAGTCTGTTTATGGAGACAAGACTCATGTGTCAGGAGACTACATGCCTATGTTCGGTACGGTGACAGGCGTTGAGGAAGGCAAGATTCCAAATGCGGAGCTCCAGCACCTTTCGTCAATCCTCGAGCTTAACATCGCCAGCTGCATGCCTACTGATGTGCAGATCACTGAGATCAAGGTGACAGCAGGCGAGGCTATCGTTGGTGAGTTCGTATTCGACTTCATCAAGGGTACTATGACTCCTGTCGAGGGTGCATCAAGCAACACCGCTGCCCTCACAATCAAGGAGCCTGCAACTCTTCAGAACGGCGAGTCCGCTAAATTCTACCTCATCGTAAAGCCTTTTACAGCAAAAGCGGCTGATGGACTTACAATCTCAGTAAACGGCAGCGAGAAGCAGATCTCTCTCAATGAGGATCTCTTATTTGCTCCAGGCAAGATGACATCTATCGATTACACTTACTACGATGTTACACAGATTCAGGACAGCCTCCTCGGCAAGTTCAGGATCAAGACAATGTGGGTTTATGGTGGTGCTGGCCCTCAGTATGGTGGCGGTGGATGGGTCGATCTCCATAACAAGACATGGTGGTTTGACGAGGCAAGTGGTCATGGCATTACTGCAGAAAGAGACAACTATCTTGAGTTCACTCTTGTAGATCTCATTGATGCTGGAAATAAACTTACTGGTAAGTGTATAAACTGGGCCGGTGTTGATGGAAAGAACTGGAGCTGTTTCTTCCATAATTCATCAGTTAATGGCGGTGAGCCTACAGATGCACGTAACTTCTATCGCCATATTCCTATTGGTGAAAGTACTTGGGTTAAAGATCTGACTGTGACTCCAAATACTATTACGTTCACTGATGCTTATGGTAATAATACTGTAGTTGAGGTATATGAGCCAAAATATACATTTAATCCACCAGCTAACGATAGTAATTTCGAAAATAATAAACGTACATTCCCTAGATCGGACGAAGATGATTTGACCTTCCATGCTAAAACTACAGGACGTTCTGATAATTGGGACCAGCATTACACTGAAGTAGATAAGGTTTATTGGAATCCTCGTGACTTCTTCATCGATGTGGAGAGAGTCGATGAGATTCCTCTGGAGGCTAAGACATACGAGAAACCATACGACCCGACAGACCAGTATCCAGAGAGCATTGCAGGTACATATAAGTATAGTACTGATTTCTCTGTTGGTGGAAAAGATGGTAATATTACAGTCAAAGGTCTCATTGCTCAGTTTGATTCTGATCAAAGTCGTTGGACAGAACCTCTTACAGGCGATGGCACACAATTCAATCTAATCATTAGGAAAATCCAGAATGATGTTTATACTTTCACTGCAACAGGCATTGATGAGAAACAGAATGAGGTAGGTACTGTGGCATTTGATGATGGTGGTGACGGTACATGGGAGTATCAGTTGATGGATAATACACAGGCAAGACCATATCCAGTAACTGATGCGACAGAACTATATGGATTCATAGCTCACGATAGTACTACAAAGTATGTTTACGATAGAGCAGCAAGAACAATTACTTTCACAACTCGAGGAAAAGAATATGTGGTGAAGTATCTTGTCCCAGGTAAATATACTTACGATGGTAAGGAGGTACAGGTTTCTTCAACATTTGGTATGCACTATAATCAGGGTTATACTGAGGCACGTGTGGCAAACTATTCTAACCCAAACAACGGTTTTGCTCGCCATTATGTATGGTCACGTCACTATGTTCTTTGTCTTGAAAGACAATAATATAACTAATACATAAATAACTAAAACATCTTGTAATGAAAAGATTTTTATCAATTTTGAGCCTTGTTATCTTAGGCTTTATGTCGACATCCTGCTATGACGACATGGAACTCAGAGAGTCTATAGAGGACCTCAAAGGAAGAGTTACGACTCTCGAGACTCTCTGTACAGAGTTGAACTCAAACATCACTGCACTGAATACTCTCGTGCAGGCAATGCAGAAGGGTGACTACGTTGTAAGCGTGTCTCCACTTATTGAGGACGGTGTTGAAGTAGGTTACCGCATCGTATTCAAGGAGAGCGGTATCGTAGACCTCTACCATGGTAAGGATGGCGCTGACGGCGAAGACGGTAAGGACGGTGCCAACGGTCAGGACGGAAAGGATGGTGCTAACGGTCAGGACGGAGCAAACGGTACTGACGGTCACACTCCGGTTCTCGGAACAAAGCAGGATACTGACGATGCTTACTACTGGACAATCGACGGTGAGTGGGTGCTTGACGGCGAGGGCAACAAGATTCCTCTCGTGACTGTAGGCGCTACTCCACAGCTCAAGATCGAGGACGAGACATGGTTCGTGTCTTACGACGATGGCAAGACTTGGGAAGAGCTTGGTGCTGCAGTTTCTGTAGGTATCAAGGACATCAAGGAGGAGAACGGTGAGCTCGTTATCACAATGGCTGACGGTACTTCTATCGCAGTTCCTCTTGGAAGCCCTATGAAGGTGGTTCTCGGTGAGTTCGACGCAACTGCACTTCAGTATGGCGCTGACCTCGAGATCCCTTACACTGTTGAGGGCGTTGAGGGTGATGTAGTTGTATTCCTTCTTAAGGAGGGTGCTGCATTTGAGGCTGAGCTCGTTGAGGAGTCAGCTCTTGCTGGAAAGGTTGTTGTAAAGCAGCTCGCTGCTGCTCAGACTGAGTCAAAGGGTAAGGTTGGTATCTTCGCTGTAGCTGAGGATGGTACAACAGTTTCACAGGCTGTAAGACTCGTCTCTGGCGTATTCTACGAGGTAGAGGGCAACCAGGCATCTTACGCTGTTGAGGCTAAGGGTGGCAACGTAGAGTTCAAGGTTGCTACAAACACTGCATTCGAGGTGACTGTAGGCGCTGAGTGGATCACTTACGTTGAGACTAAGGCTGTAGAGGAGAAGACTCTCACTTTCGCTGTTGCTGCTAATGAGGGTGAGGCTCGTGAGGCTTCTGTAAAGGTTGCTTCAGGCGAGACTGAACTTACATTCACTGTTGCTCAGGAGGGTGGCTTTGTTCCTGCTCCAGTTGAGACTCTCGTAGGTGCATATAAGATCAAGAAGATTTGGGTTTATGGCGGAACAGGTCCGCAGTATGGTGGTGCAGGCTGGTATCCAATCTTTGAGAAGACTTGGTTCTTTGACCAGACTACAGGCCATGGTATTGGTGCTGAACTTGACAACTATTTTGAGTTTACTCTTACTGAGTACAATGATGCTACAAAGCAGAGTACTGGTCAGTGCGTGAACTGGGCAGGTAAGGATGGTAAGAACTGGGATTGCTGGTTCCATGATAACAAGAATAACTCTGGTGAGTATCGCATTGCTGACGGTGCAAAGGACGTTAATAACTTCTATCGCCAGATTCCTATTGGCACAAGTACTTGGGTCCGTGACTATAATGTAACTCCAAATACTGTGACTTTCACAGATGCTGATGGCAAGCAGACTGTACTTAAGCTTTATGAGGCTTCGGCACCATATGAGTTTGTTCCTGGATATAAGGACTCAAATGCTGCAGGAAATACGAGATATTTCCCAGGAACATATAAAGCTGGAGAATCTCCTGCTGATGGTATGGATGTGACCTTCCATGCTACTGTTAAAGGTACAGACTATTGGGGTGGAGAAGACAAACAGTATACTTCTATAGAGAGAGAGTTGGATAAGATGTATTACAACCCTCGTGAAGTAATCTTCGATGTTCAGAAGTTTGATAGTGTTCCTGAAGAGTCTAAGACTACTGAGGCTAAGGTTACTCCTGTAATTCCTGAGCGTCCAAGCGAGGATGTTGAGATGCCGAAGACTCTCGCAGGTACTTACAAGTTCAGAGACGGTAAGACTGTCGGTGGTAAGGATGGGTCTATCACTGCAAAGGGTCTTGTTGAGCAGTATGGCACATGGGGTTGGACAGATTCTGATAAGGTCTATCACTATTATACGACCGTAAATAAGATGTCTGATGATGTTTATGTGTTTGAGGCTACTGGTACAGATGCTAATGGCAATGAAACAGGAACAGTGACATTTAACAAAGGTGCTAACGGAGCAACTTGGGACTTCAAACTCCTTGATAACATGAATAATAATAAGGAGTATGATGGCACAAGTTTATATGCTATTTTCTCTGTTGAGGGCACGACTACTTACGTTTACAATGCTGTTGCAGGCACAGTAACTCTCAACGCTGATGGAAGAGAGTACGTGGTAGATTTCCTTGTTCCTGGTACATACAAGTATTCAGGTCTTGATGTGACAGTTCCTTCAGCTGCTGCTTTCGGATTCCACCTCGACCTTGGATATACTGAGGCACGAGTAGCAGGTTACTCTACTACATCAAACGGTTTCGCTCGCCACTATGTATGGGCACGTGACCATGTCTTCATGTTTGACAAGGAGTAATCCCTCTCACATATGACTCAAAAGCCGCATCACTTTGGTGCGGCTTTTTTCGTTGCTCTGGGTAAAATGCAAACATCTGATACTCAGCGCTTCAACCTAAAATCCTGCAGCCCCGGGGCGTCAGGCTTGTTTCTCTTCCCGCCGTCTTATTACTCTGTCCGCTCTGAGGTACGGCCAGAAAAAGGACCTAAATCTTGGCCGTGCGCTTGAGTTTGGACATTATGGCCAAGAAAAGGGCTTGATTTCTGGCCGGGGTGTTACAAGACTATCCTGGATTGTAGACTAAGCAGAGAGTCAGACCGTCACCGGCGCTGGTAAATCCTTGCAGAAGAAACGGCAATTTTTTGTGCGAGGATTCCGTAAAACAGCCATGTAGCAGTGATTTTACGTGAAATTGGCAATCCTTGCAAAAGAATTAGCAGATTTTTGTGCAAGGATGCAAGCTTGGGACAAAAAGAGTGTTGAAACAGTATTTTAACCCGGGATTCTTCAAGGTTGGGGTGTCGGATTGTGACTTCGGAGCGTATTATGACTTCGGAGGGAAAGCGTGGCAAGATTGGCAGGAGGGCATCTAGAACATGGTGGTGCGCTTTCCCTAGCGATGTTGTATGAGGGAAAGCGCAGTACGGTGTTTTTAACATGCTTCAGTTAAGTGTAGCCACGCTTTCCCTCCGAAGATTCCCACATCGTCGTATGAAAATCGTGTTTTTTATGCGAGAATGATCTGCTGTAAGGGTTGGACTCGTCTTTTTTGTTATCTTTGTCAGGATTGAAACTAAATGACCAACATATGAAAAGAATTCTTTTGATTGCTATTGCCCTTGTGGTGACAGTAGCTGCTTCAGCAAAAAACTACGGATGGGACACAGAGATCCTGTATAAGGGTACACCTGATGCCTACACCGAGAAGATGTGCCGTCTTGATGTTGCATACGAGAAGGGAGGGGAGAATCGTCCTGTGATCGTATGGTTCCACGGCGGTGGGCTTACAAGCGGCTGGAGACATATTCCGGATGCTCTTCGCCGCGACGGTGCCATTGTAGTCGGCGTCGGCTATCGTTTCGTAACTGAGGTTTCGCTTGATGAGACTATCGATGATGCTGCAGCTTCAGTTGCATGGGTGTTCCAGAATATTGAGAAATATGGCGGTGACCTTTCAAAGATTTATCTCGCAGGCCACTCTGCAGGTGGATATCTTGTGAGCATGCTCGGTCTTAACAAGGCATATCTTGCAAAGTATGGCATTGATCCAGACAAGCAGATCAAGGCTCTCGTGCCATACAGCGGCCAGGTGATCACTCACTTTGCACAGAGACAGAAACAGGGCATCGCAAACCTTACTCCTACAATCGATGAGTTCGCGCCTCTTTTCTACGTTCGAGGTGATGCAGCTCCGATGCTCGTGATCTCAGGCGATAGGGAAGTGGAACTCTTCGGACGTTATGAGGAGAATGCATACTTCGTGAGAATGCTCCGCCTCAACGGTCACAAGGACGTTACCTTCTATGAGGTAGACGGATTCGACCATGGAGATATGGCAGAACCTGCTCACCTCCTTCTCCTTAAATACATCAGAAACGACAAATAAAAATTAAGACCATCAGAACTTCTGTAACTGATGGTCTTAATTTTTTATGTGCTTTCAAATTACTTCGCAGCACGTCTGATTTCGAGATCGCTCTGGATTTCCTTCATCTTCTTTGTTGTAAGAGGATAGATGGAAACGAAGAAGAGTGACAGTCCGGCAACAGCTGCAGGAACGAAACTCATAAGCGCTCTTACCCATACCAATGCTGATTCAGTTTGTACAGCTGAAGCTTCTGTACTGAAACCGATTGCTGCAAGGATTGCAGTCACTGCAGAACCTCCGATCGCGCCACCGAACTTCTGAGCCATAGATGATGATGAGAAGATCAGACCTGTAGATGAGGTGTTGAACTTATGCTCAGCATAGTCTGCGATATCAGCATACATACTCCATACAAGAGGTGAGATGATACCTGTAAGAATGTTGATGAGCACCTGAAGCAGCATCATTATCCAGTATCCGCCTGATGTGAGCGGTACAAAGAAGAAGAGACTGCTGAATACGATCATCAACATGAGTGCATACATGTATGTGCTCTTCTTACCGAGCTTCGACGTGATGAATGGAGTCATTGCAACACCAGCCATGTTCGAAACCTCTCCGACAGCGAAGAAGATACCTGCATAGAAAAGGAATTCTGTAGAGAATATCTTGAGCTGAGCTCCATCTCCTATGACGCTGGCAAAGAAGAACGGACCTGCTGTGTAGCGGATTGCAGAGAAGAGATTGAAGAAAAGCACTCCACCAAGGAGGATCCACCATGGAGCATTTCTGAAGAGTGTCTTGAGGTCTGAACCTACTGAAGTTTCCTTCGGCATAGTCTTCACTGTCTCCCTTGTCATAAGGAAGGTGAGGATGAAGAGTATGAAGCAGCATACTGCAACGACGATCATTGCATACTGCCAAGACGAAGGTGCATTGACTGAACTCTCGATTCCCTGAATCTTGTTGAAGAATTTGCAGAGAGGCTCCCATCCTGCGAGGACTACAAAGCTACCTGCGTATGCAAAGAACATACGGAATGATGAGAATACAGTCTTCTCGTCCGAGTCAGATGTCATGACGCCAAGCATGGCTCCGTAAGGGACATTGATGGCTGTGTATACTGTCATCATCATGATATATGTGACGTAAGCCCAAATGCGCTTTCCGGCGTATGCCATCTCTGGAGTTGTGAAAAGCAGGATTCCTACTATCGAGAAAGGAATTGCAATCCACAGAAGGTACGGTCTGTACTTTCCCCACTTTGTCTGCGTTCTGTCTGCGATTATACCCATCATCGGGTCAGAAACTGCGTCCCAGATACGGGTGACGAGCATAAGGAATGTCGCATCTACAAGACTGAGTCCGAAGATAGTTGAATAGAAGAACGGCAGGTAAGCAGTGAAGATCTTCCAGAACATCGAAGATGACATGTCTCCGAATCCGTAACCGATCTTTCTGATAAGCGGCGCTTTTGGCGCCGCTGTCATTGTGTTATTTCCCATCCTTTTCAGGCCTATTTGAGGTTCATGTCGATGAGTCTGTTGAGTCTCTTTACGCTTTCACCTGTTGTGAGTGCATCAGGCTCTGTATTCATACAGTAGTCAACAAGACGGTCAACTGTAGATGTCGCTACGTGCATACGGGTGTCGCTTGATGCGTAGTAGATGAATACCTTTCCATCCTCGTCAACGATCCAACCGTTTGTGAAGAGAACGTTCATTACATCACCGATGTACTCCTCACCCTCTGGTACCATGAAGAAGCCTGCTGGGTCAGCGATCATCTTAGTAGGGTCCTCGAGTGAAGTCATGTACATGTAGAGAACATAACGCAGACCTGAAGCGCAGCCACGTACACCGTGTGCAAGGTGCAGCCAACCCTTGTCAGTCTTGATTGGGTGTGGACCCTCACCGTTCTTTACTTCCTTGATAGTGTGGTAGAATCTCTGGTTGATGATCTTCTCCTCAGTAACAACAGCCTTCTCCATGCTGTCAACGAGTGCCCAGCCGATTCCTCCGCCGCTACCAGCGTCGATGAATCCGTCCTGTGGACGAGTGTAGAGAGCGTACTTGCCGTCTACGAACTCAGGGTGGAGAACAACGTTTCTCTGCTGTGACTTAGACTCGAGGTCTGGAAGACGCTCCCAGTTTACGAGGTCCTTAGTACGTGCGATACCTGCAGCAGCAACTGCTGAAGAAAGGTCACCTGCAGGAGCGTTAGGATCCTTGCGTTCTACGCAGAAGATACCGTAGATCCAGCCGTCCTCATGTGCTGTGAGTCGCATGTCATATACGTTTGTAGCTGGCTCGCCGTACTCAGGCATAGTGATAGGACGGTCCCAGAAACGGAAGTTGTCTACTCCGTTAGGGCTCTCTGCAACTGCGAAGAATGACTTACGGTCAGCACCCTCTACGCGAACTACGAGGATATATTTGCCGTTCCACTTGATAGCACCTGAGTTGAGGGCTGCGTGGATGCCGTAGCGCTCCATGAGATACGGATTAGTCTCCTTGTTGAGGTCATATCTCCAGTGGAGTGGAGAGTGGTCACCAGTAAGGATAGGGTGAGTGTAGCGCTCGTAAACGCCGTTTCCCTCGATAGGCTCATTCTTTCTTGTAATGAGTGCCTCATGCTCTGCCTTAAGCCAAGCAAGTCTCTGCTCAAAATTCATAATCTTAATAATTAAAGTTATTTACTATAAAAACATAATCTCATCCATTTCAGCGAATGCCTTGAAGTCCTCCGCTGAGTCGTGGCCCGGATATGGGGCATAGAAATGGTGCTGCATTGTCTCATCGCAGGCATTTCTCCAGAGAAGCACATATGAGACTGGGAAGTCCTTGATGGCAGGGTAGAGCACCTCAGTCCACCATTTCTCATATTTCACTCCTTCATATCCTGCCTCAGTCACGGCCATAAGCTTGCCGTGCTCCTTTGCAAACGCTTCTGTGAGTTCGAGACAGTGTCTTGTCCTCTCGACATATATCTCGTTTGATGTGAACTGGTAGAAATCTATACCGACCATGTCCACTACGTCATCGCCAGGCCATTTCTCGCCGAAATTATCGTCTGTAAGTCCGCCTGCGTCAGGAGAGTATGACCATACGAGGTGGTTGAAGCCTCTTACATTTGTCATGTAGTCATGTGTCATTCTCCAAAGAGCGACATACTGCTCTGTGGTGCAGAGATTCTGTCCCCACCAGAACCAGTCTCTTGTATGCTCATGCCAAGGACGGAAGATTACAGGAATCATGTTGCCCTCTGCATCCTTGATTGATCCGAGGAAATCAGCAGCCTTTGAAAGCCAGCCCATGAACATCTCGTGCTTTTCTCCTCCAGGAAGGATTGATGCAACAACCTCGGTAGAGTTGTTGTCCCATGTGTCTCCTCCTGTGAGAGGGTTACGTGGGTGCCATGAGAAAGTGACTATGCCACCTCTTTCGTGATGTGCGACAGCTGACGCCCTCATATGGTTGAAGTCGTTCTTGTCGATGTTAAGAGGAGAGTCAAGTTCGATGCCTCCAAGATCCAGTCCGTAGAGAGCAGGATATCTGCCGGTTACGTCGTGGATGTCGGTCTTGTCAAACCCGGTTGCATCAACCTCTACCTTCCATGAGTGTCCGTAAAGGTAGGTGTCCTGATGTCCGAACATTATTTTTCCATTGTCGATATTGGCAGTGAGCTGCTCAAGCAGCGATTCTGCAGGTGTCTGTTTCTTCATGTCTCCACATGCTGTAACTGCTAGTGCAGTTGCCATTATTGCTATTGTTTTATTTATTTTCATGTCTTTGGGACCTGTGCATATATATTTGCAAATTTAGTATTTGAACGATAGTTGTGCAAATATATATTTGTCCTTTAATGATACTTTTTTGACATAGTCTTTAAATGCAAATCAATTTTATATATATTTGCATCAAACGCGTAATAAACAAAACTTGTATGAGCACTACTTCTGCCGAGCTGCTGGCTGCAAAAGGCCTTGCAGCTGAGATGAAAAGAGAACTTACAGATAATATCCTGGCTTACTGGATGAATAAGATGTGTACTCCTGAGGGAGGATTTTACGGCCGCATCAGCGGAACGGAGATACTTGATCCTGCCGCACCTGTCGGTGGCATCATGACAGCCCGCATCCTGTGGACATTTGCCTCTGCATACAGAGTCCTTGGCAATCCGGAGTATCTTGAAATGGCACTCAAGGCCAAGTCCATCATAATCAATCATTTCTATGACCCCGAGTTCGGAGGTATATATTGGTCTTTGAATCCTGATTATACACCTCTTGACACAAAAAAGCAGATTTACGCAATAGCTTTTGCAATATATGGATTGTCAGAACTGAACAGGGCAACAGGCGATGCCGAAGCTCTTGATTATGCTGTCAGATTGTTCCATTCGATCGAGGATCATAGCTTTGATATGGAGAAGGATGGTTATTTCGAGGCTTTTACACGCACATGGGAACCTATCGAGGATATGCGCCTGAGTGACAAGGATGCAAATGAAAGCAAGACGATGAACACTCATCTTCATGTCATTGAAGCATACACATGCCTCTATAGAGTGTGGAAGGATTCATTGCTTGAGAAACGACTCCGTGGACTGATCAATATCTTTGACTCTTATATTCTTGATCAGAATGGACATCTTAAGCTTTTCTTCGATAATGATTGGAACTGCGGTTATGATATCTTCTCATATGGACATGATATCGAAGCCTCATGGTTGCTTCATGAATCGGCATTGGTGCTGGCAGACGAGGAGATGCTCGCAAAGATAGAGGCGAGAGTTCCGTCAGTGGTTGCTGCCTCATCTGAGGGATTTACACCGGAGGGAGGAATGATCTATGAGAAAATGGGTGACCATATCGACGAAGACCGTCACTGGTGGGTCCAGGCTGAGGCTGCAGTAGGTTATTTCAACCTGTGGGAGCATTTCAAGAAGCCTGAGGGGCTGGAGAATGCCATCTATTGCTGGGAGTATATCAAGAAGTATCTTATAGACGGCAAGAACGGTGAATGGTTCTGGAGCATAAAGGCGGACGGTACCATCAATACCGATGAAGATAAGGCTGGTTTCTGGAAGTGTCCTTACCATAACGGACGCATGTGCCTTGAGATCATAGAGCGTACTGCAAATCTGTGATTCGCAGCATGGATAAAAAACTAAGAGGTGACCTTGACTGGTCACCTCTTCTGTTTACTCTTTATCCCTTTTTTCCGATTCTACGGTAGGGGCAGAGTTCTTGTATTTGAATCTGCGGATCTTCTGGGTTGCTGTCTTCTCGAACGGCTCTTTCATAACCTCGACAGAGCTTACCTGAGATGCCTTGCTGACATTCTTGTTGGTGATGTTCAGGAGTTTCTTCTTCCATGCGTCGAGCTTCTCGTAGAGCTTGTCCTCGCTTTCCTTGTCCCACTGGATGAAGTTCTCCTGTGGTTGGACGAGGGCCACAAGACGGCCGTCACGTTCTACGACGATTGACTCGCTTACGCCTTCTACGTTATTGATCACGTTCTCGATCTCCTCCGGATAGATGTTCTCTCCTGACGGGCCGAGGATCATGTTGCTGTTTCTGCCCTTGATATAGAAACGTCCTTTCTCATCCTGGACTGCGATGTCGCTTGTGCGGAACCATCCGTCCTCAGTGAATACGCTCTTTGTGCGCTTTGGATCCTTGTAGTAGCCGAGCATTACGTTAGGTCCCTTGGCAACGACCTCGCCTTCGCCGGTTTCCGGATTTACGTTGTGCAGCTTGAGCTGTACATTATATACCGGATATCCGAATGAACCAACTGCCCTCCATCTATGCATTGAATATCCCAGCAGTGGCGATGTCTCTGTCAGACCGTATCCGATCGCATAAGGGAACTTTGCCTTAAGCAGGAACTTTTCTACCTCAGGGTCAAGCTTGGCACCTCCGATGCCGTAGAAGGATATATGGCCTCCGAATGTTGCCTTGAGTTTCATTCCGATGATCCTGCACATGAGTCCGTTCATATGCTCGTTCATCCATGTGAGTGTGCGGCTCTTCTGGATGGTAGGAAGTACGCTGCCCTTGTATACCTTCTCAATGATGAGAGGGACTGTTAGCATTGTTGTAGGCTTTACAACCTTGAGTGCCTTCATCAGGAGTGATGGTACCGGTGGCTTAGGTAAGTAATAAACTGTAGCACCGCAGTACATAGGGTAGAGCATTCCGATAGTCATCTCAAGAGTATGTGCCATCGGAAGGATTGACAACCATCTGTCCTTATGGGTCCTCTTGCACGAGTGGTAGCATGTGATCACATTAGACGCAAGGTTTCTGTGGCTGAGCACAACACCCTTTGCACTTCCTGTGGTACCTGATGTGTAGATGATGGTCGCGATCTCGTCCGGTGTAGGAACGCTTGGTCTTCCGTCACATGTGAACTTCTCATCATCTGCCTTGATCACTTCGAATGTGTCCATGTCGATGACAAGAGTCATCTTGTCTCTGTACTCCTGGCTGAGTTTTGATGCAAGTCTCTGTGATACGAAGATCACCTTGCTCTCAGAGTGCTCGAGGATGTTGTTCACTTCATTCTCAGAACTGTCTGGAAGAATAGGGATTGAAATTCTGCCGAATGCCACTGTGCTGAAGAACGCTACAGACCAGTTAGGCATACTCTGCGACAGGATTGCAACCTTGTCCCCGGCTCCGATGCCATACTGCGTAAGCATCTTCGAGAGGCTATCACACTTAGATTTGAATTCAGCAAATGTGTAGCCGCCTTCCTTGGAGTCGTACCACTGCGTGTACTGCTTCTTGGAATAGACGGTTGTTGCGTACTCATACAGCTTTGCGAGGGTATCTACGTACTTCTCCCTCATCTTCTGCATGCGCTTGTAGAGTTGTAACATAAAAAATGATTTAGGTTTAGTATTAATGTGTAACGTACATTTCAGGATGCTTGCCGACAAGGTGCATTTCCTCATACATTGCCTGTATGCGCTCCATGTCTGCTCTTGCGTCGTCAGTCAGCTCGACCTTGTGGCCGCGGCTGATGCGCTTTGTGCCCCAGTCGAAGTAGCCCATGTATACTGGGCAGCCTACCTCGCGGGCGATTGTGTGGAAGCCGGTCTTCCATCTTTTGACAGGCTTGCGTGTTCCTTCGGGAGCAAGCGCAAGGTGTACTACCTTACGTGCCTTCATTTCCTTGATCACGCTCAGAACGACATTGCTGCCTCTCTTTCTGTCTACAGGTATTCCACCGAGCTTGCGCAGAAGCCATCCGAGTGGTCCCCAGAAAAGTTCTCCCTTTACCATGCAGTAAGGCTTGCCGCCCACTGATACATAATAAAGGTATGAAATTACAAAATCCCAGATCGATGTATGAGGTACGCCAAGGATGATGCATTTGTCTTCAGGGACTACTGGGTCGACTGCTGTCCAGCCTAGTGTGCGGAGTAGCCATCCGCAAAATTTTCTCCACATAATATAATGGTATTAGATTTCTCCACTCACTTCGTTCGGTCGAAATGACAACTAATAACTTCGGTCGAAATGACAACTAGATGTTTACGTCCTCAAGTTCGGCCTCGCTGCGGAGGTTGGTACGGATGAAGTTCTGACGGTCGATCGTGTTGTCGCCCATGTAGAACTCCATGATCTCTGCAATCGATTCTTCATCGCTGAGCTTCACTCTGTCAAGTCTCATCTTCTCTCCGATGAACTCTACGAACTCGTTTGACGAGATCTCTCCAAGACCTTTGAATCGTGTGATCTCGACACCTGTCTTGAGCTCTCTCACCACCTTGTCCTTTTCCTCGATAGAGTAGCAGTAGCGTATGTCCTTCTTGTTCTTGACTCTGAAGAGAGGGGTCTGAAGGATGTGTACGTGTCCTCTTCTGATAAGGTCAGGATAGTATTTCATGAAGAATGTCAGGACAAGCATACGGATGTGCATTCCGTCGTCATCGGCATCGGTTGCTACGATGATCTTGTTGTATCTGAGATTCTCCATATCATCTTCCAGGCCAAGTGCATTCACAAGGAGTGCAAGTTCTTCGTTTTCTGCAACCTTCTTGCGGCTTTCCTTGTAGCAGTTGATAGGCTTACCTCTGAGGCTGAACACTGCCTGGGTCTTTGCGTTACGTGCCTTTGTGATGGTTCCGCTCGCAGAGTCTCCCTCGGTGATGAAGATGCTGGTGTATTCCGCCAGTTCCTTCTTGGCTGCAGGAAGCTTGTCATTGTAATGGATCTCGCAATCGCGAAGCTTGCGGTTGTAGATATTTGTTCTCTTGTTTCTTTCCTTAGTCTTCTTCTGGATGGTCGAGATCTCCTTGCGCTCCTGCTCTGACTCGGTGATCTTCTGCTGCAGTACCGGGATGATCTCCTTATGCATGTGCAGGTAGTTGTCCAGGTTTGTCTTGAGGAACTCGTTTACTGCACTACGGATGGTAGGGCCCTGCTCATATGTGTGGGTGCCGTCCTGGTTCTGCATGTCTGTCTCCCACATGTATGTGGAACCGAGCTTTGTCTTGGTCTGGCCCTCGAAGTTCGGCTCCTGGATCTGGATGCTTATCGCTCCGATGATACCCTGGCGGATATCCTGAGGATCGAAGTCCTTCTTTGCGAATGTCTTGTAGAACTCCTTGAGGGTCTTTGCTATACCTTCTCTCATTGCGGCAAGGTGAGTACCTCCGTCGCGGGTGTTCTGTCCGTTCACGAATGAGGCTATGTTCTCACCGTAGCTGTTTCCGTGAGTCATTACGATCTCTATATCCTCACCGATAAGGTGGATAGGCTCATAGAGAGGAGTCTCTGACATGTTGTCCTTGATCAGGTCGAGGAGACCGTGCTCAGACTTGTATGCTGTGCCGTTGAAATTCAGTGTCAGACCTTTCTTAAGGTATGAGTAGTTCTTCATCATCGTTTCGATGATGTCCATGTGGAAGGTATAGTCAACGAAAAGGTGGTTGTCAGGGACGAACTTCACCATTGTTCCGTTCTTCTCCTTTGTCTCCTTCATGCCGTCGTTGACGAGCTTACCCTCTGTGAACTCTGCATATGAGCACATTCCGTCACGGTATGCCTCTACGTAGAAATGAGTCGAAAGGGCGTTCACCGCCTTGAGACCCACACCGTTCAGACCTACTGACTTCTTGTATCCTTTTGTGTCGTATTTACCACCTGTGTTCAGGACGCTTACCGCCTTCACGACGGAGTTGAGAGGAATGCCTCGTCCAAAGTCCCTTACTGTCGCCTCCTTCTCTGTCACCTCGATCTGGATCTGTTTACCGAAGCCCATGGAGAACTCGTCGATCGAGTTGTCCACAACCTCCTTCAGGAGGACGTAGATACCGTCTCCCTGATCATCTCCGTTACCAAGTCTTCCGATGTACATTCCCGGGCGTTTGCGGATGTGCTCCACACCGTCCATGGTCCTGATATTGTCGTCCGTATAGTTAATAATCTCTGCCATATGAATAAAAAGACATAATCGTGCAAAGATACATAATTAAAATTTATTTCGTAAATTTGCGGCATTATTCTTAACCAAAATGAGACATATTGGATTAGTTTTACTTGGACTTGCCTTCATGTTGACATCCTGTACAGAGAACGTTGATTTCGGTTTCTCCGGTGCACAGGGAGAACTCAGAATTACTCTGAATCAGGACTTTAAGGCAACGTCCACAAAGGCGGATGACGACCTGCCGGAGGTGGGTGAGTTCGTCGTGGAGGTGACTGAGACCTCCAGTGGAAGGCTGTTCTACAGAAAGAAGTATTCTGATGCAGCCGGTCAGACCATCAATCTTAACGAGGGTGAACACCAGTGCGTCGCTTTTTATGGTGATCCATACGGTGTCGGCTTCAAATCCTGTTTTTACATTGCCGAGTCATATGTTGACATCAGACGTGACCAGCCGGCAAATGTAGAACTGACAGCCAAGCTGGCAAATGTCAAGGTTGCTGTCAATTTCGGTCCTACTCTGGCCTTGGATTACAAAGATTATTACGCCCAGGTACTCACCTCTACAGGACGTAAGCTTACATTCGACAAGAAGGAAAAAAGATGCGGTTATGTCCCTGCCGGGGATGTATCCGTAGTTCTGTATGTCCATGTCAACGACATGTGGCTCTGCTATGCAAGCGAGCCGGTGACATGTCAGGGCAATGACTTCGTTACCTTCAACCTTGATACTGAGCGTTATGCGGACCTTGCTGCCATAGAGATCGTCATAGATAATGGTACAGATGAGGTGGTCAAGGAATTCGAAGTTCCTGCAGAGGCTGCACCGAAGGATGCTCCGTCTCTTACAGTCGAAGGATTCGACCAGGGACGTTATTCTGTGGTGGAATCTTCGACAATCACTCATTCCGGTTTCAAGGCGAATATCATAGCCATGGGAGGTCTGCAGAACTGTATTATGAATATTACATCATCAGTTCTTGCTTCAGCCGGTCTGCCTTCGCAGCTTGACCTTGCTGCACTCAGTCCTCAGCAGGAGGCTCTTCTGGAGAAGGTAGGCGTCCAGTATCTGAAGGATATGTCGGGAAAGAGACTCTCATACGTGGATTTCAGCGGAATGATTGATTATATCAGTCTGAATGCACCATATGATCCTCAGAATGGGGAGTCTGCAGCTGATATCAGCATTAAGGTCGTAGATGCAAATGGCAAGACCGCTCAGTCAGAGGTATTCACTGTAGCCATTGAAAAGGCCGAGGCTGAACTCAAGTTCAATGATTATGATATATGGGCTACAAAAATGCTTGCACCATCGTTGACCGTGACAAAGGGAGATCCTGCGAAGTTTGTTCTCAAATGTGTTGCTGCAAGCGATATATTTTACCAGAATGTCCAGACCATCAACCCAGCATCAGTTTCAGGAAAGACCTTAAAGTTCGACGGATTCTACGGTCTTAATCCTGGAACGACCTACAGAGTGTGGGCGCAGTACAACAATAATTCATACAGTAAGTCATCAGAGGTAGAATTCAATACAGAAAATGCCGCACAGCTCGGTAACAACGGGTTTGAGAATTTCGTGATGAATACATTCTCTGGTACACACAACACTTTGTGGTATGAGTTGTGGCAGTCTGGTGAAACTGACCCATGGTGGGCTGTCAACAGTTCCATTACTCTGGACAAGAGTAATACAGCTGCATATGGTACCTATAAGTCATTCCCGACCGTCAATGTGACTTCATCAAGTCCATATGCTGGTAGATATGCAGTATCAGTGGCTTCGATTGCAGTAGGAGATGCCTCGTCTGAAGTGAACTGGTTCAATTCGTGGGGTGACGCTCAGGTAGGAGAGGTGTTCATCGGAAAGGCCGACAACTCTACCGAGCACAACGGCTCACATATCGAAGACGGCCATGCGTTCTCAAGCCGCCCTACCAGTCTGTCATTCATGCATAAGTTTGACTCTTATGGCGGTGATGCTTATTATGTTCAGGTTCAGCTGCTTGATGATCAGGGTGGGGTCATAGCTTCGGCTAAGAAGCAGGATGTAACCAGTTCCGTATCAAGCTGGACAAATGTGACTCTTCCTCTGACCTATGAGACAACGACTAAGAGACCGTCCAAGATATACGTCATCTTCAAGTCTTCTGCCTCTGGAAAGGTGGAATCAAGAAAAATATCACTGTCCCGTTACGAGTCAGGCAGTGAGAAGAGCAGTAATGTTCATGCCGGTAATATTCTCTGGATCGATGAAGTCAAATTGAATTACTAAACAAACAGATATGAAAAAGACAATATATATACTTTTGATCGCAATTGCAGCCTTGACTGCAGGTTGCAAGGAGACACAGGTGGAAATGCAGTCAGGACTCCAGCTTAAGATTTCTGCAGATGACACTTCTGTGGATAAGATAGTGAAATCAGGATTGTCAGTGGACCTGAACTCTTTTCTGGTTACCATTGAAAAGAAGGACGGCAAGTTCTCAAATACATGGGCTTATGGTGAACTCCCTACGCTTGTGGAGCTTTCTACAGGCGATTACACTGTAAATGTGACTTCTCCTGGAGTAGAGACTACAGGATGGGAGGTTCCGGTATATGGCGGAAGCATGGATTTCGCTATTCTTGACGGAGTGGTGACTCCGATCGATGTGGTGTGTACGCTCCAGAATATGAAGAATTCCGTGTACTGCTCTCAGCATCTGGTTGATGAACTTACAACTTTTGACGTCAAGATCGCAAACAATGATGGCTTTGTAGTGTGGGAGGCTGATGAAGTCGGCATCTACGAAGAAGTAGACGGGGTAAAGACTATCAAGAAATATCCTTCCAAGTATGCATATTTCTCAGTTGAGGCCCTTACTATCAATGTGAGCGGTTATCGCGAGCTTGACAATACTACAGCTACTTTGGCTTACGAGATAAAGAATGTTCAGGCGCGTGACCACCATATCCTCTATGTAGACGCATATGTTACAGGTCAGTCACAGATGACACTCAGCATCGATTCTTCAGTGAATGATAATTCAGTGGACATCAAGTTCCCGGGCATTGATCCTGATGATTCAAATATCGACGATGATATAGAAGTAGGTTGGGGCGAACCTGAGGAGGACCAGCCTGAGATTAAGGTAGAGGCTCCTTATCTTGAGTGGGAGGCAAATCCTGAATTCGAGAAAATGGATATCTGTGATGGCATGAACGTGGAACTCATGGTCTATGCACCAGGAAAGATCAAGGAATTCATAGTAAGAGTAAGTGAAAACTTCCTTCCTGCTATCCAGATTCTTGTTCCAGGAGCAGAATATCTTGACCTTATCAATGATGAGGTTGCAAAGGCCCAGCTCGGAACCCTCCTTCCGGTAGGCGACCAGCTCCTTGGCCAGACAGAGGTGATGTTCTCACTTTCACAGCTTGTACCTCTCATTGCAAGCGTAGGTAACAAGGGCGAAGACTATGTGTTCACTCTTGATGTTACAGATGAGGCGGGAAATAACCTTGTAAAGGATGTTGTGTTCTATAATCCAGCTGAATAGTAATGGTCATGTTCAGGAATTTATCAGCAATACCAGCTATTCTTCTGCTTATGCTGTCCATATTCTCCTGTGAAAGGGTAGAGATGGCGGAAAAGCAGACTGGATATCTGTATTTCAACCTGCAGCAGGACTTTAGCGAAGAAGTAGTCTTCAAAAGTGAAGCTGCGGAGGATGTGGTCTTCGCTGTGACTATCTATGATTCTAAAGGTCAGGTGGTTGCGGCTTATGATGACCATAGACAGATCGAGGGTGCGCCGCTTGAACTCCATGTCGGCACCTATCGTCTGACAGCAAGCTCTGCTCCAGTGGGGGCAGCTGCCTTTGATTCTCCATTCTACTATGGTGAAAAGGAGATTCTGATCAAGAGCAGTACGATGAGCACAGTGACGTTGACAGCAAGTCTTGCAAACGTGAAGGTGACAGCATCTTTTTCAGAAGAGATCGCAAACCAGTTTGCGGAATACATACTTACAGTGACAAACGGCGAGGGCAGCCTTGTTTACAGCAACCTCGACGGTACTATCAATAAGGAAGGATATTTTGCGGCTACAGGCACTCTTACATGGAGCCTTGCACTGAAGAATATAGAAGGAGAAGAGTATCAGCTGATCACAGAGACTTACACCGACGTGAAGCCTCGTCAGCATTACAACCTTCAGTTCGACCTTCAGGAGGAGGTTGAGTTCGGCGGTACCGGTATGGTTGTACGTCTGGATGACTCGACAAAGGATAAAGCATATGATCTTCTTCTCGACTTTGAGGCGAATGTCCGTCCTACTGTCAGTGCATCATTCGACATGAACCAGGTATTCACATACTCTGAAGGTGAGGCGGTAGAGGCTATATTCAAGATCAATGTTCCTGGAGGTTTCAGGTCGGCAGTGATAAGCCATTCGATCAGTGAACTTTCAAGTAATTCGCTTCCGTACAACTTCGCGATCATGGGTATGACTATAAATGATCGCACATATTATGCTAATAAAGGTATCCTGATTCCAGAGATAAAGGCAGGTGATACCTTTGCACAGCTGAACCTGAGCGGTCTGTTCGCAAAACTTCCTATCGGCAAGTATCAGATCAAGTTCTTCATTGATTCTGAGAACGGAAAGAACAGGACACAGTTCTGTAATTTTGAGGTTGTTCCGTCTGTGGAGGTTGAGGCTGTGTCTGCTACGCCATGGGCAAAGTTTGCAATACTTTCAGCAAAGTGGTATCCGGATGTACGTCCTGAGGGCCTGTCATTCCAGTACCGTAAGCAGACTGCTTCCGAGTGGACTGATGTCGATCCATCTATTGTGCTGACAGACGATGCTTCCAAGACATTTACTGCGGAGGTATGGGGACTCGAACCATCTTCTTCATATGTGTTCAGGGCAATTTCTGCACTTGACAGCAATACCAAGGAGAAGTCGTTTACAACTGAGACTGCCGGTACTATTCCTAATATGGGCTTTGATTCATGGTATCAGAGCGGAAAGATCTGGTATCCGAATTCGGATTCAGGTAACTTCTGGTGGGATACGGCCAACGGTGGTTCAGATGCTGTAGGTGTATATCCTACAAGTCCCGAGTACAGCCATAAGAAGGGTGGAGAGGCCTCGGCAAAGCTTGAAAGCAAGAACGTGGCACTTGTCGGCTTGGCGGCAGGTAACATCTACACCGGAAAATTTGTCAAGGCCATAACAAGCCTTACAGATCCTGGCGCAGAACTTGATTGGGGAGTGCAATTTGCATCACGACCATTGGCTCTGAAGGGATATGTCGATTATGCACCAGGTACCGTGAATAAGACCAATGCTCCATACAACGGCATGTCAGGTAAGCTGGATATCGCTACAGTACAGGTGTTCATTACAGATTGGAGTTCACCGTTCCGTATCAGTACCGCAAGCGGTAAGTTTGTAGATACAGAAAGCGATGCGGGTATCATAGCATACGGTTCCATGGACTTCAATGCTACCAACGGATATGTTGAATTTACAGTACCGTTGACGTACCGCAGTACAACACGCCAGCCGAGGTATATTGTCATCGCAGCAGCTGCAAGTAAGTACGGAGACTACTTCACAGGATCTACATCAAGTGTGATGTATGTGGATGAGTTCTCATTTGTATATGATCCGGCTGAACTTACTGAGGATCAGCTCGCTAAAGTTAAATACAAGTAGTAATCAAATGAACAGATTTTTTATAGCTATAACATCTTTGCTTCTGGTCTGTGTCTCCGCATCCGGACAGACACAGACAGAAGAAGACATACAGGAAAAGTTTGATCGTGGTATAGGCATTTCCACAAGTACCTTCATTCCTAAGGGATATGTGGGTACAGGTGTCTCTGTCTCGTATAATAATTATCAGCTTGGAAATGGAGTCGATGATGCAGGTTATTCAATCCTGTCCTTGATATCCTCAGTCCATGGCAATATGCTGACCTTCGGTGTGGCTCCATGGGTGTCTTATTTTGTTGCGGACAACTTCTCGATCGGAGCAAGATTTGACTACAGCCGTTCGTCTCTTGGCCTTGGAAATGCTGCAATAGCTCTCGGAGATATCTTCAACATGACTCTCAGCGACTATCATTTCCTCAAGCAGTCATATACCGGAGCCATTACCGGAAGATACTATGTCCCTATCGCCAACAGCAAGAGATTCGCAATGTTTGCGGAACTCAGGGCTATCGGTGGATATGCCCAGTCAGAGGCCTATCAGGTAGAGGGGACTGAGAAATATGGAACTTATCAGGATATCTATAAGTTCGAGCTCGGTCTTGTTCCTGGAATTACAGTCTTTGTTACAGATTGGGCAGCAGTTGAACTTGCTGTCGGCCTGATGGGAGTGGACTACAATAAGGTGATCCAGACCACAAACCAGGTGGATGTGAGCGTTATGGAAAACAGCTCTGCAAACTTCAAGATCAACCCTCTGGCCCTGAGTCTGGGACTCTCATTCTATCTTCCGACTCCTGTGTCCAACAAGCCTAAAAAGCAGTAAAGATGAGAATGTTAACCAGGATTGCTGCTGTAGCTTGTGCATCTGTGGCTCTCGTTTCCTGTCTCTTTGATAACACGATGTCTTATCCTCCGCTCAGGGGAGAGATAACTACGTTCGTGGTTGAGGGACAGAAGGAGGTCATAATCAATCCGGATTCTCTGACTGTTGAGGTCATCCTTGAGGAGACTGCCGAAATTGATAATCTGAGACTTCTGGATTTTGCCATCACAGACAAGACGACAGCGGACAGGCAGCTCAGCTCTCCGCTCGATCTTACTGAGCCTATCGAGATAGTTCTAAGCACATACCCGGGCCAGGAATACAAATGGACCATCTCAGCTGTTCAGCATATCGACAGATATGTCAAGTGCAATGGTTACATTGATGCCTTGTTCAACCCTAAGGATCGTGAGGCTATGGTCTTCGTGATCGAGCAGCCTATAGAGGACATGCTTATCACTGATATGAAGCTTGAACCGGAGACTTCAGTGATTACCAGTACAACCGGATATGACGGAGCGACTCTCGGACTGGTGACAAAACCAGTCGAGTTCCCGATCCACCTGGACTGTACCCTCGCAAGGCAGTTTACTGTCCTTTATAAGGGCGTGGAATATGTCTGGACAGTATCTTTTATCCAGCAGAAGATAGTCAACGAGGTGAAGTCCGTGGATGCATGGGCATTCCATGCGGATGTCGTTGGAGATTTCGACGGAAGCGGAACGCCTTATTATGAATATAAGAAAGCTGATGATACAGAATGGATCAAGGTAGATAATGCGCATGTAGACGGAGTAAAGGTCAAGTCTCAGATCAACGGCCTTGAACAGGATACTGAATATGTGGTTCGCCTGATTTCAGCAGAGGCAGTAGGTTCGGAATTCTCATTCAGAACTGAGATTGCAGCCCAGATAGATGGTATGGGCTTCAACGACTGGCACATCGGTGGAACTAATGGCAAGACCATGTATCCATATGCGGAAGGTGATCTTTCACCGATGTGGGATACTGCAAACCCGGGAGTATCAAGCCTTATTTCCAACACCACAGTTCCGGAATATGAACACAAAGTGGAGGGAGAGGCAGCTGCCAAGATGGAAAGCACCATGGCAGTAGTGAAGTTTGCTGCAGGAAATATCTTTACCGGTAAGTTCGCTGAATTCAAGGATATGGTGGCAAGACTCGAATGGGGAGTGCCGTTCACATCCCGTCCGCATTCGCTCAAAGGATGGTATGACTATAAACCTGGAATCATCAACCGTGATGAGATGGGAGAGTATCCTGAACTCATGGGACAGCCGGACATCATGCAGATCATGGTTGCTCTTTGTGCTGAGGGGGAAGGCAGCAATTCGGGACCTTACACGGTTCTTTCGAACGAACCGGGCAAGCCGGATCTCCATACAGATCCGAGAGTGATTGCACTTGGTGAACTGATTTCGTCAGAAAGTACAGGCGGAGAGTATATTGAATTTGAGATACCCCTTACATATAAGGAAGGGGATACAAGAAAGCCTGCCTATGCTATTGTGGTTGGCTGTGCAAGTTATCACGGAGACTTCTTCACCGGTGCAGTAGGATCGACTCTCTATCTGGATGCCTTCGAGTTTACTTACCGCTAGCAGATGAACAGCATGGCAGCATAACCTGCCGCCAGTGCAACAACGCAATTGATGAGCTTCGCCATGGCGAAGCTCTTCTTGCTTTCTGCAAGGAGCGGAATCGATGCATGACCGTCTTGTGAGATGGAACTGGCAAGAAGTACAGGGAAAGGAACCACTCCGGCTGCAAAAAGGGTCACAAAGATCATGTGAGGGCCTGATTCAGGGATGATTCCGATAAGGGTGGCAAGCAGGATCATAAGGGCTGTGTTATCGCTGATCCACTTGTCTATCTCAATGTACTGTAATGCGATTCCCAGCACCAGCAGCACTCCGAATGTCCATGCAAATATGGTAGGAAGATGTTTCTTGATGATATGGTCCCAGAGATGGCCTTCGACGAAATGGTCGGAAGCAAATATCAATACGATCAGCATGACTACGCTGAGTCCTGCAAAAAGGATGTTCATCCAGCCTTCATCCAGAAGGTTGATCGTGTGTCCGTGCTCGTGGCCATGGTCACATCCGTGCTCGTGTCCATGTTCACATCCGTGCTCGTGGCCATGGTCATGCCCCTCACACGTCATTGCGAGGGCTTCGCCCGTGGCAATCTGTTCACACTCTTGTGTGTGATTATGGCCGGCATGAGCCTCGTGGTCATGTCCAAGTCTTCCAGTACCTAACGCAGCTATAAACAGAGCCAGGCCCACCAGCATGGTGATTCGTTTCCATCCGAAATGTCTCTTCTTATCATGCTCTTCATGCTTATGTACCTCATATCCGTCACAATCCGTATGCACGCCACAATCCTCATGGTCATGTTTGTCGCATTCCTTGGCGTGTGCCCTGCCATGGATCAGATCGGTCACTATGCCGACTACTATGGCAATGATGAACAATATTACAAACAGGATCAGAGCCTGCTCAGGAATCATCGCCAGCATGACGAAGGCCTCGTCACCGGATGAGGCTATCATCATGGCAACCAAGGCTCCGAAACTGAACATCCTGTGGGTATATAGGGAAACCGTAGCGAATCCGCCCATGCATCCTGGAACGGATCCCAGAAGGGCAGCTATCACCACCTGGCCTATCTTGGTCTTCTTCAACCCCTTGAAGAATAATCCCCTTGACTCTATATTCAGAGACTCGATCATCATCATCATGACAATGACCAATCCCGTAATCAGTATGCTGTTTCTTATAATATTTATCATATAATTATACATTTATTTCTTATCAATAAGTCCTACTGTCATGTCTATCGTTCTACAGTCATGTCGATCGTTCTACATTCATGTCTAGTGTTCTACTGTCATGTCGAGCGTAGTCGAGACATCTGTCATAAAGATTTCTCCACTCGCTTCGCTCGGTCGAAATGACAATTGAAAGTCTCGGTCGAAATGACAACTGGAAGTCTCGGTTGAAATGACAATTGAAAGTCTCGGTCGCTATCGACGAAGTCGCTTGAGCGATAGCGAAAGAAATGACAATTGGATTATTCAATCCAACCGGCAACGAATAGGTTAATGATAGGGCGGATAGGGCAGTTGGTGGTCAATGTGACAATAGTAAGCATTTCGCCTGCAGGCATATCCTTCGTGTCTACATGCACTCGGAATGTTACCCTCTTGCCAGGGTCGCAGCAAGGAATGTCGCTATGTGACCACACCCTTGCATCAGCGTCAACCTTATAGACGCAGAACGGAGCCTTGCCCTCATTAGTGAAAGTAAACTCAGCATGGACAGTCTCTCCCTGCTTGACCTTACCAGCCTGGAAAGTGCTGGTAGCAAACCTCGGCATCGGTCCCGCATCCTTCTCCTCCTGAGTCATATCATTGAAATTCTCCCTCGTGAAAGCCCAGAAGCAAAGCCTGCTGTCTCCAGCATTGTTCTTATAAGCCTTACCATCCACCTGAGGCGTAGCCCAATACTTGTTCTTGCCCCAAAGACCGCGGTCAGCACTGACGGTAAATGACATCTCAGCCGTAGCTCGTGCCGGAATCGGATTCGGAGACACTTCTACAGCGAGCTGAGGGGAAACATCCCCAAAGGTAACCTTCACTGGCTTGTCAGACAGATTGGCTACCATTACAGCTTCACTTTTAAGCTCTCCCTGCTCAATATTGCCGACCCTGATCACCGACTCCCTGACAGCCAGCGGACCGTATGTGACTGTGTACAGCTCCTCCAACGGCTTCTTCTTCTCTATGCACACACCCCTGACCTTCAGCAGAACAGGCTTCTTCACATCTGATATATACATAGTCAGGGTCTTGTCAAACGGATAAGGACCTTCATCATTGGAATATGTGACTGAAACCTTTCCTTCGCTGCCAGGCCTCAGCGGCTCCTTTGTCCAATCCACATCAGTACATCCGCATGTGCTCACGACATTATAAATGACCACAGGCTTCTCTGATATGTTCTTAACTGTGAATGTACATGAAACAGGGCCGCTGTCAAGCATGATGTCTCCGAAGTTGTGCACAGTCTTGTCAACTTCCAGCACACCTCCGATCTTTTCCTGAGCCATTCCCAGGCACAATGACAATGCAACAGCTGATATTATTGTTATGATCTTTTTCATATTCTGTCAATCTCTTACAAAGATAAGATAATTCACACTTTGAATATCAAAATTTATCATTAAATTTGCCATTCAGAATGTCTGTAGCACATTCTATGCAAGACAATACTAACATTTAAAACAATACAAAAATGGCTTACAAGATTACAGAAAACTGCGCAGCATGTGGTTCATGTCTGCCTGAGTGCCCAGTAGGCGCTATCTCTGAGGGTGATATCTACAAGATCGATCCTAACGCTTGCATCGACTGCGGTACTTGCGCTGATGCTTGCCCTATGGGTGCAATCGAGCCAGGTGAATAATTCTTAAGGAATACCTGATACAAATAGAAGTGGCACTGAAAGACTCAGTGCCACTTCTATTTGTATTTATATGCACAGATGTGCTTACTCCTGTGGAGCAAGCACGATCTGGATAAAGTTGTTCTGTGCAAGAACAGCCTGCATGAGAGTCTTGACGTCCTCTGGTGTTACAGAGTTCAAAGCTGCCTCATACTCTGCATCATAATCGATACCGTGATCGAGGTTGAGCTCGAGCGCGCTCTGCCAGTAAGAGTTGCTGATTCTTGACTCTGGAACATTCTTCTTGAGGTTCTCAAGAGCCATAGACATCTCCTCAGCTGTAGGACCGTTCTGTGCGAGCTCGTTGAGGTACTGCACTGTAAGGCCGCTGAGCTTCTCAGCCTGCTCAGGGTTAGTGTCAAACTGAACCATGAATGTAACTCTGTCGTATGGAGCTCTTGCTGCGCTGAGGCTTGAACCTACGCCGTATGTGCCGCCTTCCTTCTCACGGATGGTCTTTGTGTAGATCATGTCAAGAACATAGCTTGCCACCTTAAGAGTTGCCATATCCTTTGTTGAAACTGGCATATATGCGCTCCAGACCTGGAATACGGTCTTCTTAGGAGTCTGCATCTCAACATTGAGGACTTCCTCAGAAACGCCCTTGGCGATCTGGATCATGTTCTCCTCATTTACCTCAGATGCCTTCTTGCCCTTAGGAAGTGAGCCAATATACTTCTCAACGAGTGGCTTGAGAGTCTCAAGGTCCACGTTACCTACGATAGTGAGGGTAGCGCCTGCTGCGTCCTTGAAGAGGACGTTGCGGTATACTCTCTCGATAGTCTCAAGACTTGCAGCCTCGAGAACCTCATCGTTGATAAGGAGCACGCGCTCGTTGCCACCATACATCTTCTCGTTCACGAACTTCTGGAACTTGAAGTCAGGAGTGTTCACAAGGTTAGGAAGCACAGCCTGGATCTGCTGGATACCTGTTGCATACTCTTCTGCATCGAAGCGGCGGTCAACAAAGTTGAGATACATCAGCTGGAACGCTGTCTCAAGATCCTTAGGAGTACTCTGACCGCTGATACCGTGAGTTGTATTGCCTACGTTAGGGTTGATGCTTACGTTCTTGCCTGCAAGAAGCTTAGAGAGGGTTGTTCTTGGGAACTTTGAAAGACCGCTGTTGCTAAGATAGATAGCCCAGATGTTCTCCTCGAATGAAGGGAGGTCCTCTGTTGCGATAAGAGTCTTACCGCCCTTGAACTCGAGGTTGAGAAGTACCTGGTCCTTCTTGTGTTCAGTAGGAAGAACCACCACCTTCACGCCGTTCTTGAGAGTCCAGACTGTAGAACCATAGATACCTGTCGAAGTCTTCTTAACCTTTGAACCCTTGAGGTTTTCAGAGATGAGAGGCTCGTTTACAGTCTCCTCGACGTTTGCCTGGATGTCTGCACTCTTTACGACAGCGATGATCTCTGCAAGCTGAGCCTCAGTAGGATTTGCGAGTCCTTCCTTCTCAGGACCGTTGTAGAGAACCAGCATGTTCTCGTCTGTGATGAGGCTTGCTGCAAACTGGCTGAGAAGCTGTGCGTTGACCTGTGAGCAGATCATCTGTGCAACCTGAAGCTCTGTCGCAGGATCCATGTATGCTTCGTTGTGGTAGAATGCATTGAGGAGAGGTCTTACGAAGTCAGCGTTCTTGCGTGAAGGAGCAGCCTCTACAGCTCTCTCATAGTGGCTGAGGATCTTTGCTGTAGCGCGCTCAAACTCTCCGTCAGTGAAGCCGAATCTCTTCATCTTCTCAACTTCTGTCAAGTATGCTGCGAAAGCTGGAGCGAACTCTCCCTCCTTGAACTCAAGGTTACCGAAAGCTGCCTCACATGTTGTGCAGAGTCTGCCGACTCCGAGGCTTGCGCTGAGGAATGGTGCATCTGGCTTAGCTGTGATGTCGCCGAAACGCTCTCTCATGATGAAGCCGATGTATGACTTGAGAAGCTCGACCATGTAGCCCTCTACAGTGTTGTTGAACTCCTTAGGAAGCGGCTGGCCTTTCCACATCACCTCGATGGTTGACGATGTAGCCTCAGGGTCAGTGATGATGCCGACCATAGGCTCCTGGTGCTGAGGAAGCTGATAGAATACCTTTTCCTGAGGATTTACCGGTGCAGGGATGTCAGCGAAGATTGTCTTGATCTTAGACTCGATCTGGTCTACGTCTACGTCTCCGACTACGATGACAGCCTGGAGGTCAGGGCGGCACCATGTCTGGTAGAAGTTTGTAAGGCTCTCGTATGCAAATGTCTTGAGCTGCTCCTCACCGCCGATGAGGGTTCTCTTTGCATATGGAGTGTCTCCGTAGTAGTAAGGAAGAGCCTTCTCGAACATTCTCCAGCCTGCATCTCTTCTTGTTCTTCTTTCCTCGAGGATCACTGCTCTTTCAGCATCGATCTCTTCAGGGTCGCAAGTAACGAAGTGTGAATAATCGTGAAGGATAAGAAGACAAGAGTCTACGATGCTCTCACGTGTGATTGGAATGTTGTTGAGCATGTACTGAGTCTGCTCAAATCCTGTAGAAGCATTGATGTTCCTACCGAACTCTGCTCCAATGCTCTGGAGCCACTCGAGAAGAAGCTTGCCAGGGAAGTTCTTGGTTCCGTTGAAGCACATATGCTCGAGGAAGTGGGCGAGACCATCCTGGTCGTCGCTTTCCTGGAATGCACCGACATCAGTGGCGAGGTAGAACTCAGCTCTCTGTGCCGGCTGGCTGTTGTGGCGGATGTAATAGGTCATGCCGTTGTCCAGCTTGCCGACTCTTACATCAGGGTCGTTTGGCAGCGGTGTCTGACCGAAGGCAACCGCAGCAGCGAAGATCGCCGCAATGAAGATAAACAAACGTTTCATAGTGTACAAATTGGTTTATTATAATACATGATAACGCACGCGCACTGCGCGTATATCCTACAAATGTACAAAAAATAGTTATATATTTGCATAAAAATATAGGGACTATGCTCGAAGATTTCAGACTAAAAGTATTTCTGGCAGTTGTGCAGGAGCGCAGCTTTACCAAGGCGGCAGCGCAGCTGGGCATCAGCCAGCCGGCTGTGAGCCAGAATGTGGCAGAGCTGGAGAAGATGCTGGACAGGAAGCTTTTTGACAGACTCAAGGGTGAAGTTGTCCTTACTACAGAGGGAAGTGTGTTCCTTACATATGTGGAAAGACTGATGCAGACCTGTTCTTCCATGGAGAGCATGTTCGTGAAACTCTCTCCGGCAAAGGTAAGGATATCTGCTTCAGAAGAGGTGTATAGCTATCTCGTAGGACCGGCTTTGGAAGCCTTTGCAAGCATCCATCCTGAAATTACCTTTGAAAGATGCCTCTTTGAGGATGCAGATCTCAGCATCTCTCTTGTTCCTTCACAAACAGAGTCGGCAGAGCTCCCATCAGAAGACGTGATAGCACGTATCAGAATGTCTATGTTCGTTCCTGTGCAGTCTGATTCACTCTCGTCCTCCCAGGAAAAGTGCTCTTACTTCGACATCGTATATCGTCCGTCACAGACCTTTGCCTGCACCAGACTCTGCCGTCTTATCCGTCAATTCCTTGCAAAATAATCCGTCAGCATCTGACTCGCTGTATAATAATATATGCCTGCTGTGATTTCAGCAGGCATATATTACTTTATGATTGATAGTCAATCGTTTTGGTTCTGACTTTATTTTGCAAGTCTCTTGTATGTCTCGAGACGTACCTTAGCGAACTCTTCTGTCTTCTGGAGGAGTTCCTCAGCGCAGTCTGGATACATCTTGTAGAGGGATGCGAAACGAACCTCTCCCTTCAGGAAGTCCTGGAACTTGCTCCAGTCTGGCTCCTTGCTGTCGAGAGTGAACGGATTCTTGTCTGTGCCCTCGAGAGCCGGGTTGTATCTGTAGAGGTGCCAGTAACCGCACTCGACAGCGAGCTTCTCCTCCTTCTGGCTAAGACCCATACCAGCCTTGAGACCATGGTTGATACATGGAGCGTAAGCGATGATGAGTGATGGTCCATCGTATGCCTCAGCTTCCTTGATAGCGTTGAAGTACTGTGCTGGAGATGCACCCATAGCCACCTGTGCTACATATACATATCCGTAGCTCATAGCCATCATTCCGAGGTCCTTCTTGCGTACGCGCTTACCTGAAGCAGCGAACTTCGCGATAGCACCCGCAGGAGTTGCCTTAGACGACTGTCCACCTGTGTTAGAGTAAACCTCTGTATCGAGAACGAGGATGTTTACATTCTCACCTGAAGCGAGTACGTGGTCGAGACCGCCGTATCCGATATCGTAAGATGCACCGTCACCACCGATGATCCACTGGCTGCGTGCAGGGATGAATGTCTTGTACTCTACAAGGCCCTTGCATACGTCGCATCCGCAACCCTCGCACAGAGGGATGAGCTTGTCAGCAACCTCACGTGTAACCTTTGCATCGTTCTTGTTCTCAAGCCACTGAGTGAAGAGAGCCTTCATCTCGTCTGTGCAGCATGTGCATGAAAGACCCTGCTCCATGAGCTTGGCAACTGTCATGCGTGCTCTGTCAGAACCGAGCTTCATACCGAGACCGAACTCACAGAAGTCCTCGAAGAGTGAGTTAGCCCATGCCGGACCGTGACCCTCAGAGTTCTTGCAGTAAGGTGCTGCTGGGAATGATGCACCGTAGATTGATGAACATCCTGTAGCGTTCGCAACCATCATGTGGTCACCGAAGAGCTGAGTGATGGTCTTGATGTATGGAGTCTCACCGCAACCTGCACAAGCACCTGAGTACTCGAAGAGTGGCTGAGCGAACTGGGCGTTCTTGATGTTGGCTGTCTTAGGCTGAACATTGTCCTTGTAGCCTACATGAGCGTTGAGGTAGTCGAAGTTTGCCTGCTCTGCCTCCTGAGTTCCGAGTGGCTTCATTACGAGAGCCTTCTCCTTTGATGGACATACGTCAGCACAGTTACCGCAACCTGTACAGTCGAGGACTGATACGCTGATACCATACTTGTACTCCTTGAATACTGCCTTGCCCTGAGTGAGCTTGACTCCCTCTGGTGCAGCTGCAGCCTCTTCGTCTGTAAGGAGGAATGGACGGATTGCAGCGTGAGGACAAACGAATGCACAAGTGTTACACTGGATACACTTGTCAGCCTGCCACTCAGGAACGTTAACTGCTATACCACGCTTCTCATAAGCTGTTGTACCTGCTGGGATTGTGCCGTCCACCCACTCGTTGAATGCGCTTACCGGGAGAGTGTCACCAGCCTGTGCGTTCACTACGTCAGCGATGTTCTTTACGAACTCCGGAGCAAGACGAGCAGCGTTTGCGTTCTCGAACTTGGCTGTGATGTTCTTCCAGTCAGCTGGAACATCAACCTTGATGTACTCGCCACCGCGGTCAACGGCTGCGTAGTTCATGTTGACGATGTGCTCACCCTTCTTGCCGTAGCTCTTCACGATAGCCTTCTTCATATACTCTACCGCCTGCTCGTAAGGAATGATGCCTGTGATCTTGAAGAATGCAGACTGGAGGATTGTGTTTGTACGTCCGCCGAGTCCGATCTCTGCGGCGATCTTAGTCGCGTTGATGATATAGAGGGTGATGTTCTTCTTTCCGATTACAGCCTTTACATGGTCAGGGATTCTCTTGAGAGTCTCCTCTACGTCCCAGAGGCTGTTGAGAAGGAATGTACCGTTCTGCTTGATGCCCTTGAGTACGTCATACTTGGTAAGG
The DNA here is from genome assembly GCA_045126075.1 of Candidatus Cryptobacteroides sp. Taxonomy (GTDB): domain Bacteria; phylum Bacteroidota; class Bacteroidia; order Bacteroidales; family UBA932; genus Cryptobacteroides. Next base: position 24,297 of record JBGVNX010000007.1, on the reverse strand, counting down.
TATGAAGGAACGTGACATGCCACGAAGTCTGGTGTACCTACAAGGTATGGAGCCTTGATAGGGAGGTCTCCGAAACGGAGATGTGAACATGTATATCCGCCTGACTTCTTGGAGTCATAGTCGAAGTATGCCTGGCTGTACTTAGGAGTATTGTCACCGATGATCTTGATGGTGTTCTTGTTGGCACCAACTGTACCGTCTGAACCGAGTCCGAAGAATTTGCACTCTGTTGTACCTGGCTTGACGATTGAGAACTCTTCCTTTTGTGGGAGTGACTTGAATGTCACATCGTCCACGATACCGATTGTGAAACCGTCCTTAGGCTCTGCAAGCTCGAGGTTCTCGTAAACTGCAACGATCTGTGCAGGAGTTGTGTCCTTAGATGAAAGACCATAGCGGCCACCTACTACGAGAGGAGCATTCTCTGTGCCCTGGAAGAGAGCCTTGATATCGAGGAACAATGGCTCGCCGAGTGAACCTGGCTCCTTAGTTCTGTCGAGGACTGCGATTCTCTTCACGCTCTTTGGTAGAGCCTTCATGAAATATTTAGCTGAGAAAGGTCTGTAGAGACGAACTGTCATCAAACCGACCTTCTTGCCCTGAGCTGCAAGATAGTCGATAGTCTCCTTGATGGTCTCAGTTACAGAACCCATAGCGATGATGATGTTCTCTGCCTCAGCGTCTCCGTAGTAGTCGAACGGACGGTACTCGCGGCCTGTGAGCTCGCTGATTTCGCCCATGTAGCGTGCAACTACATCCGGAACTGCGTCATAATACTGGTTGCAAGCCTCGCGTGCCTGGAAGTATACGTCAGCGTTCTGAGCTGTACCGCGTGTTACAGGAGCGTCTGGCGAGAGAGCCTTTGCGCGGAACTTTGCAAGAGACTTCTTGCTTACCATTCCCTTAAGAGCCTGCTCGTCGATGAGCTCGATCTTCTGGATTTCGTGTGATGTACGGAAACCGTCGAAGAAGTGGAGGAAAGGTACGCTTGACTTGATTGTTGCAAGGTGAGCCACAGCTGCCATGTCGAGGGCCTCCTGTACGGAAGCTGAAGCGAGCATTGCGAAACCTGTCTGGCGGCATGCCATCACGTCCTGGTGGTCACCGAAGATTGAAAGTGCATGAGAAGCAAGGGCACGTGCTGATACATGGAATACTGTAGGAAGGAGCTCTCCTGCAATCTTATACATGTTAGGGATCATCAGAAGGAGACCCTGAGATGCTGTGAACGTTGTAGTAAGGGCACCAGCCTGGAGTGATCCGTGAACTGCACCTGCAGCACCGCCCTCACTCTGCATCTCTGTTACCTTTACTGTCTCGCCGAAGAGGTTCTTCTTGCCCTGAGCAGCCCACTCATCCACATACTCTGCCATTGTAGAGGACGGAGTAATAGGGTAGATTGCTGCATGCTCACTGAACAGGTATGCGATGTGCGCCGCTGCCCAGTTACCGTCACATGTGACGAATTTTTTCTCGTTTGCCATAATTCGTTATACTTTTGTGTAATTAATTTCGTTTTGTAAGAGCCTTTTCTGTGCAGGAAAAGCCAAACACACAAATTTAATAAATTCTCCCCAAAAACGTGCCGAAAAATCTAAAAAGATTTCACTATCTTTGTAATGTAAAGCACACGCCCTTATAGTTTAATGGATAGAATTTCAGATTCCGGTTCTGACGGTTGCGGTTCGATTCCGCATGAGGGTACTAAAAAAGGTTCAGCGTAAAGTGCTGAACCTTTTTATATTATAGATTAGGAATAAGGACTCCTACTACTCTGAAGATGTTGGTGATGTCTGTGTGAGGAAGCTCAAAGTCAGGGAAGTCTGTCTGATTTTCTGCTATGAATGTCACAGTGTCACCGTTGTCGACTATTCGTCTGAGGAACATGCCGAGCGTCTTGGTGTCAACTACGTAGATCTCTCCGTTGATGATCGGGGTATCCTCCGGCATCCTGCGCAGGGCAAGGAGGTAGCCTCTGCATATTCTTGGCGCCATCGCGTCTCCCGGACATGTGGCGAACAGCTCGTGTTTCTGGAAATGCGGTACAGGAGGAAGCTTCTCTACTGTAGTCGAATTGATCACATATTCATATATGTCGATCTCCGGTGCTCTGAAAAGTCTGGCTGGAACTACAGGGATGTCATCGTCGTGATTGAGTTCCGGATGGTCTTCGATATTGTACTCCTTTGCCTGTTCTGAGTCTTTGTCGAACATCGGTCCTTCGCCGGTGAGAAGCCAGTTGATCCTGAATCCGAAGGCTTTGTTCCATTTTGCTGCAGAGTTCTTGCCGAAGGGTCTTCCGTTGAGCTGGTTGCTCACTGCAGCCTGCTGTACATCGAGTATCTTTGCAGCTTCTATCTGCGACATTCCGATCTCAGCAAAGTACTCTTTGATCTTATTTCCGATGATTTTTCTGGCCATTTTGAGCGATATTACAATAATACACTAAAAAAGTGTTGAAAAATATTACAAAAATTGTTTGATATTACAAAAATGGTTTTACATTTGCTGTGTGGTTATCACAAATGTGTTACAAATATAGTCAATATATCCGAAAATGTACAGAAAACCTGTCGTTTTTTGACTAATGTACACTATTTTGCTAAATTATAAAACATAAAACGTAGTAGTATATAACAATTAGTGTGTTTATTATGGAAAAGGTTTGCTCGATCATCTGCGTTGCACTCGGAACCATTTTTATGGTTATGGCACTCCTTATCACATGGCGATATCTTGTTACCGTCGGTATCTGTTATGCTACGGCTTTTCTTATAACGGAAGAGAAGGAGCATTAGCCCCTTCTCTCCATTGGTCTATTTAAGATGCTGATCCAACCATTTGAAATACTCCCTATGCCACATTAATGCATTCTGTGGTTTGAGTATCCAATGGTTCTCATCCGGGAAGATCAGCAGTCTGGAAGGAACTCCCATCATCTGTGCTGCATTGAAGGCAGCCATTCCCTGATCTACAGGCACCCTGTAGTCCATACCTCCATGAATGACCATGAGCGGAGTGTGCCAGTTGGTAACCAGCTTATGTGGAGAAAGTTCATAGTGACGCACAGCCCCTGGCAGGTTGCTCCAAGGTGAACCTCCCTGCTTGATGCCTCCGAATGTGACTCCGTCACCTGCAGGGCCGACAGGACCTTCCGGTGTACCTACGCGTGGGTCGATTACAGTCTCATGAAGTCCTCCGTTGTCAAAGTTAGGGAACCACATCTCTTCGGTTGTCATGTACATGTGCTCCTCGTTGAATATGCCCGCGTGTGCTATGAATGCATCGAACACGTCTCCATGGGTTCCGCAGAGATAGTAAACCGAATAACCGCCGTAGCTTGCTCCGCATGCTGCAATCTTGTCTACATATGGCTCTGCCTTTATTGTACGTGCTGCAACGAGGTAGTCCTGCATGTTCAGGCCAGGGTAATCTCCTGAGATCTGTTCTGTCCATTCCTGCCCGAAGGCTGTAGTTCCGCGTCTGTTAGGAAGTACGACTATGTATCCCTGTGAGGCCATGAGCCTGTAGTTCCATCTGTATGACCATCCCTGGCTGAGTGTGCCCTGAGGGCCTCCCAGACATATTGTGATCGCTGGATACACTTTGGTAGAGTCAAACTGAGGCGGATAAAGTACCCATGTCAGCATGTCCTTTCCGTCAACTGTCTTGATGTATCTTGCTTCTGTCTTATGATCGGCAAGCTGATCAAGGATGTGTCCGTTCTCATTGGTGACGGGTGTGCAGACGTTGCCCTCGGGGGTGCATCTTACTGCTACCAGTTCGGTAGGGAAGTCCATGCTGCACCATGTGGTGTATAATGTCGTCGAGCCGTCCTCGTCTTCAGCCACATGGAAAGGCGAACCGAAGTCATACCACATGTCTTCGTCGGTGATCCTCTCTACCTTCCATGGAGCAGGCTTGATCTTGGATCCGGCAGGAGCGTCGAAATCCGGTCCCTTGGCTACGAACATGCCCTGAACCCCCTCTGCAAGCGAATTGAAATAGATGTTCTTCGAGTCCGCAGACCAAACAGGGCCGGCCGCATTGTACTTGAAGTCCTCGGTTGCGTCTGTGATGCCCCATACCATAGGCTCGCCTTTGGTCCAGTCCACATACGCCATCATGAGCCTCTGCTTGTCAGCCTCATATCCGTCGCGCTCCATGCTGATCCATGCAATCTTGCTTCCGTCAGGGCTCCATACAGGATCGGTGTCATATCCGCCCTTCATGTCGATGACCTGGCACTCGCCGCTCTCTACATTATATATATAAATCTCAGTGTTTGTAGAGAAGGCGTATTTCTTGCCCACGAGCTTGCGGCATGAATATGCGATGTACTTTCCGTCAGGGCTCCATGAGAGCTGCTCCAGACCGCCGAACGGCTCGGTTGGAAGCTCATAAAGCTCCACCTCGCCTGCGAGAATATCAACTGAATTGTCCGGAGTGATCTCGGAACCGCCGAAGTTGAAATCGGCAACAAATGTATGCGGAATCTCAAGAACCGTATGGTCCCAATGACGATACATCAGGTCGTCGCTAACATAAGCGGTCGCCTTATCCAGGTCTGCATGTCTGTTGACCGGCTTGTCTACATGGCTCTTGACATAGCTGATGTACATGACCTTCTTCTGGTCAGGGGAGAGCTTGAACTCTCCGATGCCGTTGGCCACGTCGCTTATCTGCCTTGGTGTATGAAGGGTCCATCTGCCTTCCTTCAGTTCTATGTCTGCAACCCACATCTGACCTCCCATGAGGTAGACGATCTTGTCCGAGTCGCTGCTCCATCTTGCGTTGGATATGCTCTTGCCGGAGGAGGTAAGCAGCTGATTGTCAGAACCGTCCAGCTTGCAGATGTACAGGTTGCGGACGCTCCTGTTGTCTTCCACGGATGTGTAGCTTACTCCGTATAATATATGTGTGCCGTCAGGAGAGACCTGAGGGTCTGACAGCCTGCCGAAGGCAAGCAGGGCCTCGGGGGTCATGTGGCCGTTCTCGATAACGATGCTGCTTCTTCCTACGAAGCCGTCCTCTGCTGGTTTGCTGTTTTCCTTTTTCATAAATAGTATTGTTCCTACTGATATTCCTGCCAATGCAAGGAATGTTACAACTTTTCCTGTTGTCTTCATATTTTATAGTTTTGGTTTTCCGTCAGGTTCTTATCTATATAGGTCTGCTGCCTTGCATAGCTGGTCTGCAACTTCCTGTCTCACTTCTTTCGGTGACAGGATCTCCATCCTGCTGCCATGCTTGCAGAACTCCATTATCAGTCCGTCATTAGGGCATACGAATATATTGAAGACTATGCCTTTGCCGTCAGGACCTTCTTCTTCCTGGCTCTTGTGGATAGGCAGGTCTCGGATGAACTTGGCTTCGGTCTCCGACACCCTGAATCTGATCAGTTTGGCCTTCCCCTCCGGGATGTAGATGCCAAAGCTTGTGGCAAAGAGTTCGTCAACATCGAAACCTGCAGGAATCTTGAACTTTCTGTCTGTCGTCTCGAGCTTCTTCACTCGGTCCAGACCGTATACTCTAAGACCTTCTCTCTCAACGCAATATGCTATGACATACCATCGCTTTGCGAACTCCTTTATCGCGTATGGACGGAGTGTGAATTCTTCCTCGGCTGTGTTGGTATACTTGAGGTATGTGATCTTGATTTCATGGCTCTCGGTCATGGCTTCCATGATACCAGTCAAGTGCATGTGGCCGGAAGGAATGTCCTCCACTGATACTCGGCCGGAAAGGCGCTCCTTGCTCATGCGGAGCATGTTGTTTACTGTGAATGTGTTGATCAGCCATGCATTCTCGGCGTTCTCGTCAGACACGTCTTCAGTGTACCTGATGAAATACCTGTTGGTGCTCCTGTTGCACTCGATCGTGATGCCGAAAACCTCCGACACTGCCTCCCTGTGGTTGTTGAAGGTGCGGCGTGAGTAATCTGTCTCGAACCTGTTCTCCCACTTGTCGATGATTTCGTTGAGACTCAGTCCTCTCTCTCCGGCGCGGATGAATGTCTGCACCAGCCAGATGTACTTCTGTAATAATTCTGTTACCATATTCCCATCAGCTTATCTTGCTGTAATCTTTGATCTGATATTTGTCTTTCTTGAGCTCGTCTCTGAGCAGCTGATTCTTCAGAAGCTGCAGCGTCGGATCTTCCTTCAGGACTGCATCGGCGCAGTCTCGTGCTGCATTCAGTATCAGTCCGTCCTTGGCCAGAGACGCTATGTTCAGAGTGATTGGAAGGCCGCTCTGCTGGGTTCCCTCAAGGTCTCCAGGGCCTCTCATCTTCATGTCCTCTTCCGCCAGTTCGAATCCGTTTTCCGTAGCGCACATCAGCTCGATCCTATGCTTGGATTCCTTGCTCATCTTATAACCGGTCATCAGTACGCAATATGACTTTTCACTTCCTCTTCCCACGCGTCCTCGCAGCTGGTGCAGCTGGCTCAGACCGAAGCGTTCAGCGCTTTCTATGATCATTACAGAGGCATTGGGAACATCGACTCCTACTTCAATCACTGATGTCGCTACAAGAATGTCTGCGCGGCCCGCTGCAAACGCATCCATGTTGAACTTCTTGACATCGTTCAGCTGCTTTCCATGCACTACGGCAGTCTTGTACTCCGGGAACGGGAACTTGCTCATGATCTCTTCTGCTCCGGCCTCAAGACTCTGGTAATCAAGCTTTTCTGTTTCATTGATCAGAGGGTATACTATAAAGACCTGACGCCCCTTGGCTATCTCGTTGCGCATGAACTGGTAGAGCTCCGGACGTTTGCCCTCAGTTGCATGAATCGTCTTGACGGGCTTTCTTCCGGGAGGAAGTTCGTCGATTACCGATACGTCCAGGTCGCCGTATAGAGTCATGGCGAGGGTGCGTGGGATCGGTGTGGCTGTCATTACGAGCACATGAGGCGGCGCTCCGCACGAGGCCTTGCGCCAGAGCTTTGACCTCTGCTCTACTCCGAATCTGTGCTGCTCGTCTATGATGGCAAGTCCTAGATTTCGGAACTGTACATTATCCTCTATGAGGGCATGTGTGCCCACTATTATTCCTATGGTTCCGTCTTCCAGTCCGGCATGTATCTGACGCCTTTCTGACGTCTTGGTGCTGCCGGTCAGCAAGGCGGACTTGACACCGGTCGGCTCCAGGAACTTCTGGATGTTCTTGTAATGCTGCTGTGCAAGGACTTCCGTCGGAGCCATGATGCAGGCCTGGAAGCCGTTACCTATCGCGATCAGTGCTGTGAGTACTGCCACCATGGTCTTTCCGCTGCCAACATCTCCCTGCAGGAGGCGGTTCATCTGGTGGCCGCTCTTCATGTCGTTACGGATCTCGGTGATGACCCTCTTCTGTGCTCCGGTAAGCGGGAAGGGGAGAGCATTGTAACACTGGTTGAACGGCTCGCCGACCTTAGGCATCTGTATGCCGTGGATGTCTCTGCAACGGACATATTTCTGCTTCAGCAGTGACAGCTGAAGGTAGAAAAGTTCTTCGAACTTCAGTCTGTACTTTGACTTTTCCAGTGACATCATGTCCTTTGGAAAGTGGATGTTCCTGAGAGCGAAATCCAAAGGTACGAGCCCATACTGCCTGATAATCCACTCCGGCATGCTTTCTCTCTCAGCTGTCAGCCCCTTGCTCAAAGCTGCCTCCATGATCTTGTTCATCACCTTGCCGGTCACTCCTGCATTCTTCAGCTTCTCCGTACTGGCATACACACCAGTCAGAGTTCCGCCTCCCTGCTGTCTGCCTGCTTGTGGTCCAGCTGGCTGCTGTCCATTGACATTCTCCGGTGCGGCATCGACTTCCGGGTGGACTACGTTTATCCTGGTGTTGAACAGCTGCGGCTTTCCGAAGAATATCCACTGCGTGCCGGGCTTCAGTTTCTCGAACATCCATTTGATACCCTTGAAGAATACCATCTCCATCTCGCCGGTTCCGTCCGACACCCAGATACTCATCCTCTTGACTACATTGAACTTAAGTCCATCCTGCTGACTCTGGTCAAGAGCTTCTCCGCGCGCTGAAGAGTTGGCGTATAGATTTACACGGATGACCCTGGCTCGGATCTGCACATAAGCCATGTCCGGTCTGGCGTCAGCTATCCTGACGAACGAACACCTGTCGATATACCTGAAAGGATATATCCTCAGAAGTTCTCCGACAGTCTCCACGCCCAACTCCTTCCTCAGAAGTTCAGCCCTCTTGGGACCCACTCCGGGAAGAAACTGTATGTCCATATCAGATCCTCTGCTGCTCATAACCGTTAAAGTCTTATGTTCTCCGCATGGTTTGCCATCCATCTTCGATACATCGCAAATATACCGAACCTTTGTGCCAAACCAAGGCAAATCTAACGAAAAAATCCCGTTCCTCCAACTTTCCTCCCAAACATCCTCCACACTTTCCCGCAAAACCATGGAGGCCCAGAAACCTGTCATTCAATATAGAGGCGCACGTCAATCGACTTCATAGGGGAACAGAAACCGAACTTTTGTGTCTGTTTTGGAACCTGGGTGCCGGTTTGAGCACAAAATCAACGTTTTTGTGTCTGTTTCGTAACCTGGGTGCCGGTTTGAGCACAAAATCAACGTTTTTGTGTCTGTTTTCGGAACCTGGGTGCCGGTTTGGGCACAAAGTCAACGTTTTTGTGTCTGTTTTGGAACCTGGGTGCCGGTTTGAGCGCAAAGTCAACGTTTTTGTGTCTGTTTTGCTTGTATGAATAACCGGTTTCATATTTGAAAAGGTTTTTGTATATTTGTGGGTTATTTAGACACTATTAATATCATCACTATAGATATGGCAAAGAAATTAGTCGTAGGAATCACTCAAGGAGACGGAAACGGTATCAGCTACGAGGTCATCATCAAGGCCCTTGCAGACGAGAGGATGCTTGACCTGTGCACACCGGTGATTTACGGATCATCAAAGATTTTCGGATTCTACAAGAAGCAGATCCACAATATAGAGCAGATCAACACAAACGTAATCAACTCCGCAAAGGAGGTTCACCCAAAGAGAGTGAACATAGTAAACTGCCTTCCTGACAACGTATTCGTAGAGCCAGGACAGCCTACACCGGAGTCTGCCAAGGCGGCAATGACATCTCTTGAGAGAGCGATCGAGGACATCAAGGAAGGTTACATCGACGTACTCGTGACAGCTCCGTTCAACAAGAGAGCCATGGCTGGAGAAGGATTCGGATACACAGGCCACACTGAGTACCTCGAGAAGAAGTTCGGCGTAGACGAAGTCGCAATGATCATGGTATGCGACCGTCTCAAGGTAGGAGTGGTGACAGGACATATCTCCCTCAAGGATGTTCCTCAGCAGATCACAACAGAAAAGATCCTCGCAAAGCTCCGCCTCATGAAATCATCTCTTCAGAGAGACTTCGGTATCAATGCTCCTAAGATTGCAGTCCTGGGACTCAACCCTCACTGTGGTGACGGAGGACTTCTCGGTGACGAGGAGCAGCAGATCATCCTCCCTGCAATCAAGGCAGCCGCTGCAGAAGACATAATGGCATTCGGACCATATTCTCCGGACGGATTCTTCGGACTTGCAAACTACGCTAAGTTCGACGCAGTCCTTGCAATGTACCACGACCAGGGCCTGACACCGTTCAAGGCTCTCGCCTTCGAGGACGGAGTCAACTTTACGGCAGGTCTCCCTATAGTCAGGACATCTCCTGACCACGGAACAGCATATGAAATGGCAGGCCGTGATATGGCCGACCCACGCTCGATGAAAGCTGCAATCTATGCTGCAATCGACATCTACAACAAGAGGGAAGAGTACGACGAACTCATTGAGAACCGTATGACCATCAAGGCACCTGACACAGAGATCAAGCCACGAGGTGGAAGAATCATAGAGTAGTCACACGATGGCAGAAGGCACTACAGTACAGCAGAGGTCTCCGATCTATCTGTACACGGACGGAGCGGCGAGCGGGAATCCGGGCCCGGGAGGGTACGGAGTCGTGCTCAAGTGCGCCGGTCACGCGAAGGAGATGTCAGGCGGATTCTGCATGACGACAAATAACAGGATGGAACTTCTGGCAGTCATCAAGGGCCTGGAAGCAATCAAGTGGGATAATGCCCAAGTGCATGTCTACAGCGATTCCTCATATGTGGTCAAGGCGATAAATGAAGGATGGCTGGAAAACTGGATCCGCAAGGGCTCCTTCAAGAAGAATCCTGACCTTTGGGGCAGACTGGTTCCGCTCCTGAAAAGACATAGGGTCGCATTCCACTGGATAAAGGGACATGCGGGCCATCCGGAAAACGAACGCTGCGATGCTCTGGCAGTGGCAGCGGGAGGCGGCGCAGCGGCCCGGGGAATCCAGCTTCCGCCGGACCCGGGATATAACCCTGAAGAAGAAAAACTCTTATAGAACCATGAAAGGAATAGTACTGGCAGGAGGCAGCGGAACGCGCCTCTATCCGATCACCAAAGGAGTCAGCAAACAGCTCCTGCCGATCTTCGACAAGCCGATGGTATACTACCCGATATCTGTCCTCATGCAGGCTGGTATCCGTGATATCCTCGTGATCTCGACTCCGGCAGACCTTCCTGCATTCCAGCGCCTCCTGGGCGACGGCTCTGACTATGGCGTCAACTTCTCATATGCAGAACAGCCGTCTCCGGACGGCCTCGCACAGGCATTCATTATAGGAGAAGAATTCATAGGAGATGACTCGGTATGCATGGTCCTTGGTGACAACATATTCCATGGCTCAGGCTTCGAACCCATGCTTCATTCGGCAGTAGAAAGAGCAGAACAGGATGGCCGAGCTACAGTCTTCGGCTACTGGGTCAGCGATCCTCAGAGATACGGAGTGGCGGAGTTTGACGCCGAAGGCAGATGCATCAGCATTGAGGAAAAACCGGCAGAACCGAAGTCCAACTATGCAGTCACAGGGCTCTATTTCTATCCAAACAGAGTGGTGGAGATCGCCAAGTCAGTAAAACCTTCTGCACGAGGAGAACTTGAGATAACGTCAGTCAACCAGGCCTTCCTGGAGGCAGGTGAACTCAATGTGGAGACCCTTGGAAGGGGCTTCGCATGGCTCGATACCGGAACGCATGATTCCCTTTCGGAAGCGTCTACATTCATAGAGGTGATCGAGAAGAGACAGGGCCTCAAGATAGCCTGCCTAGAAGGAATTGCATATGAAAAGGGCTGGCTTTCCTCAGAGAAACTGAGGGAAACAGCAGCTCCTATGGCAAAGAACTCATACGGACAGTACCTCCTTAGACTCGCAGGCAAATGAAAATAAAGGAAACACATATACCTGGCCTTCTGGTCGTCGAACCGCAGGTGTTCGGAGACTCTCGTGGGTACTTCTTCGAGTCCTTCAATGCGGCAAAATTTGCCGAGCAGACAGGAATCGATACTCAGTTCGTCCAGGATAATGAAAGCCGCTCTTCATACGGAGTCGTGCGAGGTCTCCATATGCAGCTCCCTCCACATGCCCAGGCAAAGCTCGTGCGCGTGGTGGAAGGCAGAGTGATTGATGTGGCGGTTGACCTCAGAAAGGACTCTCCGACATTCGGAAAGCATTTCGCTATTGAACTGACAGGAGAAAACCACCTTCAGGTGTATATCCCCAAGGGCTTCGCCCACGGATTCAGCGTACTTTCCGAGACTGCCGTCTTCCAATATAAATGTGACGGATATTATGCTCCGGCATCAGAAACAGCGATAGCGTGGAACGATCCGGACCTGGGAATTGACTGGAAGCTTCCTTCAGAGGATGTGGTGCTTTCGGACAAGGATAGAAATCATCCTTCATTGAAGGAGTTTATTGCAAGAACATTATGAAGATTTTAGTTACAGGCTCTGCGGGACAGCTTGGCTGCGAAATCATGGCCCAGGCATCATCATCCGAGCATTTTTATGTCTTCACGGACCTTCGGGAGAAGGGCTTTGTGCAGCAGCTTGACATAACGGACGAAAAAGCGGTAGAGACCCTCGTGCATGATTTTGATGTCATCGTCAACTGTGCGGCCTATACCGATGTAAATAAGGCAGAGACAGACGTCGAGGCGGCGCGCAAGATCAATGCCCATGCTCCTGCCATCCTCGCAAAGGCTGCAAAGGCAGCCGGAGCAATGCTCATCCATGTGTCTACAGACTATGTCTTCGACGGAAAGGCCAATGTTCCATATACCGAGGATGACGCCAGGAATCCGCTTGGAGTCTATGGACAGACAAAGCTTGAGGGTGAGCAGGCAATCATCGGATCCGGATGCAGATACCTCATATTCAGAACCTCATGGCTCTACAGCGCTGCGGGCAGGAATTTCTTCATGACCATGGCTGACCTGACAGCCTCAAAGCCAGAACTCAAGGTTGTGATCGACCAGGTGGGAACGCCGACATATGCGTATGATCTGGCCCACCTCATTACATATATAATAGAAGAGAGTCTACTTGACAGGACAGGAGTGTATAATTACTCCAACGAAGGCCTCTGCTCATGGTATGACTTTGCAGTCGAGATATGTGCCGGTCTGGGCCATGCCTGCCGTATAGTTCCATGCGCCAGCGAGGACTATCCGACGCCGGCCCGCAGGCCGCATTATTCGGTTCTGGACAAGACCAGGGTGAAGAAGGACTTTGCAATCGAGATTCCTCACTGGAGGGAATCGCTGGCTATGGCAGTGAGAGAGTATATGCAGGTAAATGAATAATATGGGAACATTCAAGAGAAATATTCTGGTAACAGGCGGTGCAGGCTTCATAGGCAGCCATGTGGTCAGGCTCTTCGTAGAGAAGTATCCTGACTACAGGGTCATCAACCTCGATGCCCTGACCTATGCCGGCAATCTGGAGAACCTGAAGGATGTCGAAGGAAAGGATAATTACCTCTTCATCAAGGGTGATATCTGTGATCATGAGCTGGTATCCCGCATCTTCTCCGAATATGCAGTGGACGGAGTCATCCATCTTGCAGCTGAAAGCCATGTGGACAGGTCCATCAAGGATCCTTTTACCTTCGCACGCACCAATGTCATGGGAACGCTCAGCCTCCTGCAGGCGGCGCGTAACTCCTGGACAGGCGCAGGTCCATACAGGTTCTACCATGTAAGTACCGATGAGGTATATGGGGCTCTTGCGATGGACGGGACATATTTTACAGAAGATACAAAATATGACCCTCATAGTCCATACAGCGCTTCAAAGGCATCTTCAGACCATTTCGTACGTTCCTTCCATGATACATATGGACTTCCTGCAGTCATATCCAACTGCTCGAACAACTACGGTCCATATCAGTTCCCAGAGAAGCTTATTCCATTGTTTCTCAATAATATACGCCAAGGCAAGCCGCTTCCTGTATATGGAAAGGGAGAGAATGTCCGTGACTGGCTCTATGTTGAGGATCATGCCCGTGCGATAGACCTGATTTTCCATAAAGGACGAGACGGAGAAACCTATAATATCGGGGGCTTCAACGAGTGGAAGAACATAGACCTGATCAAGGTCATGATACGGGTAGCAGACCGCATCCTCGGCAATCCGGAAGGACATAGTCTCGGACTCATAACATATGTTAAGGATAGGGCTGGTCATGACCTTAGATATGCCATAGATTCTACCAAGCTGCATGAGGAACTCGGCTGGTCTCCCTCCCTCCAGTTTGAGGAAGGCATAGAGAAGACAATAAGGTGGTACCTGGACCATCAGGAGTGGATGGACAGGGTCACAAGTGGGGACTATCAGGATTATTATGAAAGTATGTATAAGAACAGATAACACTATGAAGATCAGAATTCTAACACTAATGGCCGCCATGATGCTAGTGGCATCTTTCAGCGCAGGTGCACAGATGCATCCTCAGAGCCGTCCGGGCAGAGCTCCGTCAGGTCATGGCGCTTTTCGCGGAGTAGGACTCACATTCGGTTATGTGAATTCAACTTACAGGACAGTGGACCTCGCGACAGACGAGCCTACAACATCAAAACCTCTGCATGGATTCACTGCAGGCATTACCAAGGATTTTACTCTTCTCAGACATGCTCTCTATCTGCAGACAGGGCTCAATTACATCTATCAGAATCAGTCGAGTAACGATAATATCAAGATTCCGGCTACTGACCTGGCTATCAGACTTGTAGGTGACAGGGAAGAGCATCATCTCGGTATTCCTGTAAGACTCAAGTATGACGTTCATGTAGTAGATAACATCGGCCTTACATTCGATGCCGGTCCGACACTTCTCATGGGCCTTTCGGCTAAGTATAAATACAGAACCAGGCTTTCAGAGAATACAATCACAGCTGTCGACTATAATATCTTCAACCAGAAGGTTGTAGAGAAAGGATCATCTGCAACATTCGATCTCGCCCAGTGGATGGAGAACGAAGGAATGTATCCTGAAGGCAAGGTCAGGAGGTTTGACGTGATGCTAGGTGCGTCTGTCGGAGCCCATTTCTTCCATATCCTTGAGGTGAGACTCGGATATGACTGGGGACTCATCAACAGATACCGTGGACAGGTGGCAGACATGTATAACATGCGCCGTGGTCAGTTCACCCTCAGTGCCGGTGTAAGATTCTAATATTACAATATTCCCCATATGTGCCAAAAAGTTATGTATCAGCCTGACTTTTTGGCATTTTTGCATATTTTCATTATCTTTGTAGGTTGTTTAAAACCAGAAAATAAAAATATCAACATATGGGATTTACAGACCTATTCAAGAAGATTTTCGGCACTAAGGCCGAGAGAGACCTGAAGCAGCTCAAACCTATGCTGAACATGGTCCTCGCAGCGTATGAAAAGATTGACAAGCTTGACGATGACCAGCTCAGAGCAAAGTGCGACGAGCTCAAGGCAAAGATACGTGAGGCGATTGCAGCTGACGAGCAGCGCATAGCACAGATTAAGACAGACCTTGAGACAGACCTTCCGGTAGAGCAGAAGGAGAAGCTCGCTACAGAGTCAGATAAACTCGTGAAGAAGGTGGATGAGACGATCGAGAAAGTACTCGATGAGATCCTTCCTGAGGCTTTCGCAATCATGAAGTCTACCGCACGTCGTTTCAAGGAAAACCAGACCATCAGAGTAAAGGCAACACAGTTTGACCGTGACCTCAGCACAACCAAGGAGTTCGTAAGCATCGAAGGCGACTACGCCGTATGGCAGAATCACTGGATGGCCGGCGGAAACGAGATCACATGGGACATGGTACACTACGATGTACAGCTCATCGGTGGTATCGTACTGCACCAGGGAAAGATCGCCGAGATGGCAACTGGAGAGGGTAAGACCCTCGTGGCAACCCTTCCGGTATTCCTCAATGCATTGGCAGGCAAGGGTGTGCATGTGGTGACAGTCAACGACTACCTCTCAAAGCGAGACTCTGAGTGGATGGGTCCTCTCTACATGTTCCACGGCCTTTCAGTCGACTGTATCGACAAGCACCAGCCAAACAGCGAGGCACGCCGCAAGGCATATGCATGTAACATCACCTTCGGTACAAACAACGAGTTCGGTTTCGACTACCTCCGTGACAACATGGCGGTGACTATGGGCGACCTGGTACAGCGCAAGCACCACTTTGCTATTGTCGACGAGGTCGACTCAGTGCTCATCGACGACGCCCGTACGCCACTCATCATCTCAGGACCTGTACCACGTGGCGAAGACCAGCAGTTCGTGGAGTATAAGCCTCTTGTAGAGCGTCTCTATTCTTCACAGAAGACTCTCGTTACCAACCTTCTCAACGAAGCCAAGAAGCTTATCGCAGCAGGTGACGAGAAAGAAGGTGGCATCCTTCTTTTCAGGGCATACAAGGGATATCCTAAATATAAGCCTCTCATCAAGTTCCTCAGCGAGCCGGGCATGAAGCAGCTTCTCCAGAAGGTGGAGAACTTCTACATCCAGGACAACGAGCGCGAGATGCCTTTCATCACAGACGAGCTCTACTTTGTGATCAACGAGAAGCAGCACTCTGTGGACATGACAGACAAGGGTCGCGACCTCATCACAGGAAACCTTGATGACCCTAACTTCTTCGTGCTTCCGGACGTAGGTGCGGCAGTTGCTGACGTACAGAAGGATAGCTCGCTTTCTGCTGAAGAGAAGCAGATCAAGAAGGATGAGATCCATGCGGACTTCGCACTCAAGTCAGAGCGTGTACATACTGTCACTCAGCTCCTTAAGGCATACACAATGTTCGACAAGGAGATCGACTACATCATCGCTGACGGCAAGATCAAGATCGTCGACGAGCAGACAGGTCGTATCATGGAGGGACGTCGCTGGAGTGACGGACTCCACCAGGCTGTCGAGGCGAAGGAGAATGTGAAGGTCGAGGCTGCAACCCAGACATTTGCAACAATTACTCTTCAGAACTATTTCCGTATGTACCACAAACTGTCAGGTATGACAGGTACAGCGGAGACAGAAGCAGGCGAGTTCTGGTCGATCTACAAGCTTGACGTAGTGGTGATCCCTACCAACAGACCGATCGCCCGTCATGACCAGAATGACCTCATCTATAGAACCAAGAAAGCTAAGTACGACGCTGTGATCGCCAAGGTGGTAGAGCTTACCAAGGCAGGCCGTCCGGTGCTCGTGGGTACAACAGACGTCGAGACATCAGAGCTCCTGAGCCGTATGCTCCGTCTGCGTGGCATCCAGCACCAGGTGCTCAATGCCAAGCAGCACGCGCGTGAGGCCGAGGTCGTAAAACATGCCGGTGAGGCTTCTACAGTGACCATCGCGACCAATATGGCCGGTCGTGGTACCGATATCAAGCTTCCTGAAGAGGTAAAGAACGCAGGTGGTCTTGCGATCATCGGTACAGAGCGCCATGACAGCCGTCGAGTTGACCGCCAGCTCCGCGGACGTTCAGGACGTCAGGGTGACCCGGGTTCGTCTATCTTCTTCATCTCTCTTGAGGACAAGCTCATGCGACTTTTCGGTGGCGAGAAGATCGCTTCAGTGGTGGACCGTATGGGTATGGAGGAAAACGACGTTCTCGAGGCTCCAATGCTCAACAATGCAGTGGAAAGAGCGCAGAAGAAGGTCGAGGAAAACAACTTCGGTATCCGTAAGAGACTCCTTGAGTATGACGACGTTATGAACTCTCAGCGTGAGGTGATCTACTCGAAGAGACGTAACGCCCTCTCAGGTGAAAGAGTCGAGATCGACGTCATGAACATGATGCAGGATATTGCCCGTCTGCTTGTCGAGAAGTCAGAGGGAATGCCATATGAGGATTTCTGCGAATATGTGATGTCTACTCTCTCTATCGAGCCGGGCTTCGATGAGACAGCATACAACAAGGGCAAGGTTGAGGATCTTGCGGCAGCCCTTTGCGAGAATATGCTCGTGACCCATCGCCGCCGTATGGATACCATCATCCAGAGAACAATGCCTATCCTCAAGGATATCGCCGAGAGAAATGCAGCTATGCCGGACGATGCTATGATCCGTATCCCGGTGTCAGACGGTCGCAAGGTATATCCAGTAACCCTCAATATCAAGAAGGCTGTCGAGTCAGAGGGACGTGAGCTCATCCGTGCAATCAGCAAGAGCATAGTCCTCTTCCGCATCGACGACTGCTGGAAGGAGCATCTTCGTGATATGGACGACCTCAAGCAGTCTGTACAGAACGCTACTTACGAGCAGAAGGACCCGCTCCTCATCTACAAGTTCGAGAGCTTCAACCTCTTCAGCCAGATGCTCGAGGATATGAACAAGGACGTTCTTGCGTTCCTTCTCCGTGCTCATATTCCGCTTCGTGACGGCTCTACAGCCCAGGCACCGGCGCAGCCGCGCAGGCCAGACATGAGCCAGATGAACACAAGCAGGACTGACCTCGTGACAAACGGCGGTGAGCCTAAGAGCAAGATGCCTGTGCACGTGGAGAAGCAGGTGGGTAGAAATGACCCATGCCCATGCGGTTCCGGCAAGAAGTTCAAGAACTGCCACGGCAAGCCTCAGGCGTAGCCTTTTTGGCCGGTTTGACCGTCACGGTAGTCCGGCCGTCATCCCCGACCTGACCGGGGATCCCAAGCATGACAGACCGTCATCCCCGACTTGATCGGGGATCTCCATACGTCATTGCGAGGAGGGACGAAGTCCCTACGTGGCAATCTTTAATTATGAAACAATAAATTAAAACATTATACTATGGCAAAGACAGAACCAGCAGTAAACGTAAATTCAATCAGCCGTATCTCTGCAGGAACAGTCATCAAGGGTGAGATCCTCTCTCCGACTGACATCCGCATTGACGGTACATTCGAAGGCA
Source organism: Candidatus Cryptobacteroides sp. (assembly GCA_045126075.1). Taxonomy (GTDB): domain Bacteria; phylum Bacteroidota; class Bacteroidia; order Bacteroidales; family UBA932; genus Cryptobacteroides. The sequence continues at coordinate 6,012 of JBGVNX010000007.1, read as the reverse complement.
GAGTACAGTCAAAAGGCCGCGTGGTAGTAGGCGAGTCAGCTGTAATCAAAGGAGACGTCGTATGTGAGAACATAGACCTCTGGGGAAAGGTAGAAGGTAACATCTTCGTAAAGGATACCCTTTCTCTCATGGACGGCTGCGTTGTGACAGGAAACCTGCACATCCGTCGCCTTGCTGTAGAGCTCGGAGCTACATTCAACGGTAACTGCAAGACCATCACCGAGGCTGAGTTTAACAAACTTGCCGGTGTAGAGGCAGCAGCCGCTCATGCAAAGCCATCCCAGCCTCAGCAGGCCCGCGCAAACTAGTCAGTTTGAAGTTCAGATTAAAATCAGGCAGTCATCATCCGATGGCTGCCTGGTTTGTTTTTCTGCCTTTCCTCCTTCTCTGTTCCCGTTCCGCACAAGCAGCGTCTGCGAGCCCTGGTCAAGCTCGCAGGCGCTGTCTTGAGCAGCCGGCAATCGTATAAGCCGGCTGCGGTGCGGCGCTCTCTGATATGTTCATTGGATTTTCTGAGGGAAACCGTGGTGGGACTGTCCAGAATAGTGTTGCGGAACCTTTTGGGATGACTGACCTTCAGAGGGAAAGCGCAGTTGGACGGCGTAGAGAGCGTCTGTTCCAGTGTAGCGCGCTTTCCCACCCATCCCCTCGTGCCGTAAAGCGCGCTGTGCACCTCTACACCCATCTCCGAAGCTCCACACCGCGCTTTCCCTCCTGCCTTTGGCCCTGCCTTCCCTCCTTCCTTCCTCCTGTGGTCGTGGATTTTGACCTCGCTTTTAGGTGTGCTTTGCTTGGCCTTCTGTGTAGTTTTGTGTTTTACTTGAAGAGGTTCTCTAGCAAGAAGAGTTGAGCGTTGGTGTCATACGATACCGAGAGATATCGCCCTTGCGGACCTTCTTTCCAGTCTGATGTGATTCCGATGGATCTTCCAAGTTCAGTTGGAGCCTTGTATTTGCGACCGTCACTTCTCTCTCGCTCTTCTAAATACCCCACTGACACCAGCCATTGTGTTACCTTTGATATGGATAATGGTTTCATGGTTTCCGGACGCACCATATTGATTTCTCTGACAAACATGGCAATTCCAGTCGTCTCAGTAATATATACGTTTGCTGCAATTTCTTGAGTCAGCTCGAATTCCTGTTTATTCTGTTTTTTAGATGAAGGTTTTTTCTTCACGATATCTTCCAGAAGATTGGATACATAGAATAGGCAACGGGAGATGTGGATGTTATTGACGATGTCATTTTCAGGAAGTGCGCTGCCGTCAATGGGATTCACTCCATTAGCAAGTTTGCCAATCCATTCGATTGCAACTCTTAATTTTTTAGTGTCGATGTCAGTAACCATATTTAAATAAAGTTTATGAAATAAACATGTTTTTATGAAATAAACATGTTTTTAATTCTCACAAGTCGTTGTCTGTAATCCCTCTGCAGTCTCAATCCGCACAAGCAGCGTCTGCGAGCCCCGGTCAAGCTCGCAGACGCTGTCTTGAGCAGCCGGCAATCGTATATGCCGGCTGCGGTGCGGCGCTCTCTGATATGTTCATTGGATTTTCTGAGGGAAAGCGCGGTTGGGTGGTGTGGGTTGCGTGAGTTGCAGGACGGCGCGCTTTCCGGCACGCGAGTGCGGGCGGGAAAGCACACTGTCCGCTTCTGAATTCTAGCCAGTTTGGGTTCTCCGCGCTTTCCCTCGTGCGTTCTCTGAGGCCTGGCCTGCTGTACTCTATCGTTCTATCCCTCGTGCAGTTGCTGGGACTGGCGTTGTGCTCCTTGCCCCTTATCCAGCTGTTCTTCATCGTGTTTTCTCTTCAGATGGGTTTGTTTCTAGATTGGGATTTCCCTCATACTTTAGATGAAACCTTTGAGTGATTCTGTATCTAGATACACCATTCTGGAGACTTGTTTGACGGTTGCTGCATACCCGTGTCTGAGTTCTCGTGCGATTCTTAGTCTTGAGCGGACATTTAACGATTTTATGTCAGATGTTCCGAACAATGTCATGGCAATCTGTGCAGCCACCGGTCTCAATTCCTTGTCTGGTAGGAATGTCTTGTAGCCTTGTGCCATTTCAATGTTGCCCTCTAACTTCTTGGCTAGAAAGAAGTTGTACCTGACCGGTGTCTTGAAGATGTTTTCGAGTCTTGCAGTCTTTAGGAATGACTTACATGGAATCAGCATTCCATGGCAGTCAACCTCCCAATTCTCTGGAAGGGGAGTCCTGGTTTTCAGAAGTCGCCTTCTTTCATTTAGACCGATGTCTCCTAGTCTGCGGGACTGTCCATCTTGGGTGAACTCCTTGAATATATATCTTGCTGAGCCCCAGCGATATTCGTTGGGGAGGAACCTGAAACCAGCAACAACCGGGTTTCTGTCAAGATAGGCAATTGTTGCCATTAGTTCCTCTTCATTTTTGATCGGAATTATCTCCACAGGTAAGTCTCTGAGCGGATCTTTGACTTTGTATTTATGGCTTATGTGCTTGCCTGTCAGTACTTTGTACGTGTTGATAAAGCGTTTGCATGCCAACAGTGTTCCATATATGATGAAGTGTCCGTGATTGTCCATCAATACGTATGCAACAGTATCGACTCCTGTGATAATGACACAGATTCCAATACGGTTTACTCCGGCGATGAAATCCTCATCGTCTTGAAAAATCCATGGCACTGCGTTGCCGTCTGTACAGATGTGAAAATAGCCAGGTTCATCCGAACGCCACATATCTCCCTCCTCTTTTAAAATCATGCGACATGACCTGTCCTGCTGAAGATTGAGATGTCATTGCCCATGCCGCATCACCAATGCATCTCTGACTGCAAAGTTTATAAATCCATATATTAAATCCAAGGGTTTTACTTTAAATTATCTGTTTGAATATCACAAAGTTTAGTCATTGACCTCAGGAGGGAAAGCGCGCTTAAACGTCGTGGAGAGCACCGGTTGCAGTGTGGCGCGCTTTCCGGCACGAGATGGTGGGCGGGAAAGCGCGGTGGAAGCCTTTTAAGGTGGGTAAAGAAGTGCATACCGCGCTTTCCCTCTTGGAGGTTGGTGCTCTCAGTGAAGTGAGTGTTCATGAGGAGGTTGCTGCTCTCAGCGAAGTGAGTGTTCATGAGGAGGCTGGTTTTGTCGTGGAAGTAGAGGGTGTTTCATTTGAGCCTAGGACGTTTTCATACTGCGAGGTGAGATTTAATTGTTGGGAGTGGATGCTGAGGAGTGAGTCCGGGTTCATGCTGCCGCGGACTGAAGTCCTTGCCTGCCTGATGATCGGGCCCGCCATCCGACACTGCTCTGCAGCGCCGAATGCCAACCCCACCCATCAGGCTCAAAAAGAGAACTCCCGCTTAAAGATCGGTGTTTATTCAATGAAGTCTCCCGCTTGGTGGGGTGGCTTTATGTACTTTTAGATTGGATATGTTGTGCGTATTTGCATGTGTGTGGTCAGAAGATAGGACCACAGCCTTCTAAGCTGTGGGTCATGTGTTCGGCGGGAAAGCGCGTTTGGATGGCGTGGAGAACACCGGTTGCAGGGTGGTGCGCTTTTCGGCACGAGATGGCGGGCGGAAAAGCGTGGCGGATACCTTTGAACCTCCATGGGAGAATATTCATCGCGCTTTCCCTCATGGGGTCGCAGGGGGACTATGGAGATTTGGGAAGGGTAGGTCGCTGCCATTTTGGAGTCGGTGAGGGGGTCATTAACATTAGAGACTCAATACAGATCTAGTGATCCGTTATGGTGATAGGTTGGCTTTCCGGAGATTGACTCTGAGGTGGTGGGTCTGGTTGGTTTGAGAGGTGGTAGAGCTGGTTGGTTTGAGAAGTGGTAGGTCAGGTTAGTTTGGAGATGGTAGATCTGGTTGACTATGAGGTGGTGGGTCTGATTGGTTTGAGAGGTGGTAGAGCTGGTTGACTGTGAGGTGGTGGGTCAGGCTAGTTTGGAGATGGTAGAGCTGGTTGACTTAAGGAGATGGTAGAGCAGGTTGATTGTGAGGTGCTAGGTCAGGTTGGTTTGAGAGGAAAAGCGTGGTAAGATGCTGTGGAGAGTGTCTGTTATAAGTTGGTGCGCTTTGCGGCACTAGATCAAGGGTGGGAAAGCGCGGCGGGTTTCTTTGTAGATATGTCAGTGGGTATTCATCGCGCTTTCCCTCATGGAGTTGCAGGGGGACTATGGAGATTGCGGGGTTCAGGTTGCTGCCCTCATGGAGTTGCAGAGGGACTATGGAGATTGAGGTGGTTCAGATTGTTTCCCTCATGGCGTTGCAGAGGGACTATGGAGATTGCGGGGTTCGGGTTGCTGGTGTTGGCTGAAGTGGTTGGATTAGGATGATTGTGGGGCAGGAGATTCAATAAACACAAAAGAGGTTTTACGAACCCCAACTTACAAAAAGTGTTTGTAAAAGTGTTTGTAAAACCTCTAACTGATTGATATACAATCTGAATTGTGGAGATGGGCGGACTCGAACCGCCGTCCAAACACCGCACCAGACAGCTTTCTACACGCTTAGTCTGACTTTGATTTTCGACCAGGGGCTGCCGCCGGACAGGCTACCCAAGGCTTATCCTCTGGATCTTAGCGGAGCTTAAAGGAGTCACTCCGAGCATCCCGTTTGAATGATACCCTGAAAACCGGTCATAACAGGCCTAAAGACCGGAAGGATACTCGTCGGCGACGCAGCCTTGGCGTCGCGGATTAAGGTAGTGTGCTTAGCAGACTACGCAGCGAGTGCATAAGAGTTGTTGCCAACTAATCGTTCGAAGGTCGAGATTAACGGGCTGGCCTACAGAGCCCGGCGTGCTTACCGCCCAATGTCTGATGCTGTCAAAACCAAAACATCCCCATTGAACAAAAAACAGTCCCTCGTTAAAGGGACTGCAAATATAATACATTTCTGTGAAATCTGTAAAACTATCTTCTGACTCTTTTGCTGGCTGCAGCCTGTGTTGAAGCAGCCTCTTCAGTACCGTCGTATATTGTGAGCGGTCCCTTGTATGATCCCTTGAAGTTGACCATGTACTCGTTATCATAAAGGTTATATGTGATAGTATACTGACCTCCTGATACAGAGATCTTTACCTCTCCTGATGTGGCTCCTGCTATTCCCTCGTCTCCCTTGAATAACCAGGTACCTGCAGGGAATTCGCCATTTTCCTCGTCCTCTGCAATGAAACCGTAGAGGAGGGATCCTGCGGAGTACTCATTCTTCTCGAATGCCTCTATAGTATATGTCCCAGCTGGGAGACTGCTTGAGTCTGTGCCCTGTGCGAAAATCTCCAGTATGATATTGTATCCATCACCCTCCCAGTTGTCAATGTCGTAATTGTCGTCTGCAAGTGCTATATACCAGTTTGATGTGTTATCAGGCTGACCATCATAGTACACTCCGTAGTATCCTGCATTGCCGTATGTGAAGGTTGTGTTGTAGATCTCGTAATCGCCGTTATCTTCGTTTCCGCCGTTGTTCTGGTCGTTGTCAGGATCGTTGTTCTGGTCGTTGTTGCCAGGTCTGTCTGTGTTGTTGTCAGAACCTCCGTTTGAGTTGTTGCATGAGCAGTTGCACTCGCAGATGATCTTCTTCTCGCAAGAGTTGAAAGAAACCATCATCGCGATGATGGCTATAGCTGTAAAAATCTGTTTCATTACTACTGAAATTTTAGAATTCTGGCGCAAATATATACAAATATTCTGCTAAAAAGTTTGCAATTAAGAAAAAATGCCTATCTTTGCACTCCCATTCGATAAATGGGTAGTTCTTAGACGGGAGCATAGCTCAGTTGGTTTAGAGCATCTGCCTTACAAGCAGAGGGTCGGGGGTTCGACTCCCTCTGCTCCCACTACAAAAGAGATTCTGAAGCAATTCGGAATCTCTTTTTTTGGTACGCCCTGCATGGGCATGTTCTAACGGGTGAAAGTCCCTAATGCGCCCTAATGACGGGAAGCATATAGCCAAGGGCAAGGGTGTCCATCGTGAGGTGGAATCTGAAGGAAGCCTGCGGCAAAAGTCTGGCCTGA
>JBGVNX010000006.1:0-13259 GCA_045126075.1 Candidatus Cryptobacteroides sp. | reverse complement strand
GGAGATGCTCGGAAGCGTATCTAAGACAGTTGCAGCAGGAGCGAACTCGGTAAGCATCGCTGTCAAACGCTTCGCCTCGAAGGTACAGATTGACAAGATCACACCTGCATTCGCAGCACCAGCTCATCGGGCAATGGAGTTCAAGCTTGTGGGAATCTATCTCATCAATGTGAACGGCACATGCCCTTACACTATGATTCCTACTGGAGCAAGCGAGAGCACAAGCTGGTACAACAAGCGCAAGTATGTCAGCGGTGACTGCAACCACCTGATTACAGACAAGTTCTCCACTCCGGTGGTGATCCAAACAACAGCAGGTGTAGTAACCCCTTATAGCACTCCTCATTACTTGTACTGCTATCCGAATCCGATAACTACTGATGTCTCAACGACCACATGGTCCGAGAGAATCAGCCGCCTCGTGGTCGAAACCACGCTCGGAGGAACGACCTATTACTACTCGGTGAATATTCCCACGCCGCAGTGTAATACGGTCTACCAGATTACCAACATGAAGATCACTGGACTGGGCACTGATACTCCGGATGCCGTATTGCAGAAGGGTTCTCTTTCTGTAAGCCTTACAGTCACTGACTGGAGTACAGGATTCTCCAAGGAGGTTGAATACTAGAATATTGGGAACGCGGGACAGGCGAGGTGCCTGGGCCAGGAGCGGGGTACGCAAAAGCGGGGCCGGCCACTCCGATCAGGGGTTCGACTCCCCTCGTTCCCACAACGTTATAATACTTAAGTAATGGCAAAGACTAAGATACTTATCATCATGGCGGCTGTCCTCACCATTGCCGCCTCTTGCAGCATCAAGGAGGATCGTTCTCCTTGCCCGTGCTGGCTATCAATAGATTTCAGCAGATGCACTCAGAACAGCGTCACAGTGGCTGCCTGGGGTGGAGAAGAGATATTCTCTGAGAGGGTGGCCGTCCAGGATTACCAGGAGTCGGAGATCTACGAGAAGACTGTACCAAAGGGATATGTGAACACTTCGGTGATCACAGGTGAACGAGAGATGAAGAGAAGCGGAGCGAGACTCATCATCCCTATGGGACACGACGCTGACAGCATCTACGCTCATGCTAGTTCGGTAGAGTGCTTCGGAGAGTTCGCCAAGGACACAGCAGTGCTGCATAAGCAATTCGCGAGGGTGTTCATGAGCGTGGAGATACCGCAAGGACATGAGTATCCGTACACCTTCCGGGCCTGCAGCGATGTCTGCGGAATGGACATGAGAGACCTCTCTCCTGTGGAAGGAGAATTCAGCATTGACATCAAGCTGGATGAAGATAACATATGCATGTTCTGTTTGCCAAGGCAGCGGGAGAACGGCGGAAATCTAAAGCTTCTCATATATGAAGATGAAGAGGTCATAGAAACTATTCCGCTAGCGGAATGGATCAATCAGATGGGCTACAACTGGCTGAAGAAAGATCTTGAGGATATTTATATCGGTGTAGACTATGCCAAGGCAGAGGTCAGCATCTCGATCAGGGGATGGGATGACGGCTATTCATTTAAAGTTGAAATCTAATCTATACAGTCATGAAAAGGAAAATATTACCAGCTCTATGCTTTGCACTGGCCTTTACATCATGCCAGGAAGAGCTGTTCACGTCTCCTGAGCCTACGCCTGAGGAGCTTGTCCCACTGGAGATATCCATGAGCACAGCGATACTGACCAAGGGTCTCATCAAAGACACTCAGCTGCCTAATGGATCATCTGTTGGCATCACAATCAAGGACACACAGGGATACTACAGCGGCGAACTATACAACAACGTGGTTTATACATCCAGAAATGATAATGGTCAGCAGGTCTGGGAGGCTGAGTCGCCTATTTTGCTATCCTCAGAAATGGGTACATTATTCGCATTCTACCCATTCTCTGAAGCGTTCGACCAGATATCATCAATTCCTCTGAGAGCAACATCTGTCACACAAGTGGACTGCATGTACGGAGTCCCTGTGACTGTAAACAAAGACAAACGGAACGCAACAATCGTAATGAAACACGCTCTTGCAGCCGTGAAGATTTCCTATGTGAGAGGTACATATACAGGTGCCGGCAAGGTAACGAAAGTATCCTTTGGAGGTGACTGTATCGGCACAGCTGCTTATCTTGACGCAACAGACGGATCCATCTTCAACATAACAGGTAAAGGAGGGACCGTAGGCCCTGCAATGTTGGCAAAGACACTTTCTTCAACGATACAGGAGAGCGAGATCATTGTCATCCCGTCGGGAGCGACAACAGGCAAGGTGGTCATCACCATAGACGGGACAGATTACACACTGGAGTTCGGGGACATCATCCTCAGACAGGGAGAGATAACGCAGTTCCATCTGACCGTGAACTCCGGAGAGCTCTCACTCTCAGACATCACAGTCAGCGAGTGGACATACGGAGAAACGCAGAACACCTCCATCAAGGTAAGCGACAAGGTGACTCTCACCGGAGACCTTGAGGACATTGCCGTTTACAACTCCGTCAGCGATGGAGTGGTTACTATCACAGCAGTCCCTAAGACCCCAGCAAGATGCAAAGAAGTGGAGCCGGTAACTCTCACAGGCACCGCTACCCTCACACAGAGTTCTGACATCGAGACCGGTATCAGAACCATCACTCTCTCAGACATCAAGTCAGCTGTCACCGTGAACTTCGCCGGCACATACACATACGATATTGTGGCAAAGTGGGAGGTTACCGCAGGTACAGCAACGCAGATGCTTTACCGTTATTTCTACGATTCGGACATTGCCAAGATTATAAGGATGCGCGACGGGGATACGGATATAACACCAACACTGACAAAGACCTTCAGCACAGCTGGAGTATACACCTACAAGTACTCTTTCACGAATCACGTAGTGCCTTATGACCTCTTTGACAACTGCCCTGCACTGATAGACGTGAAGGTTTCTAGTGTGGTTACAGAGATCAAAGGATACGCATTCTCAAAGACCTCCATTACGCATTTCGAACTGCCGGAGACGGTTCAGATATTCGGCAGCGGAGTGCTCTATGACTGCACAAAACTCAAGAGCGTCATTCTCCCAGATAGCCTTACAGAACTTTACGACAGTATGTTCCGTGGTTGTGAATCGCTTCAGACCATCAGGATACCGGATGGAGTCACACGATTCGGAGACTTTGCCTTTGACGGATGCACTTCACTCGCATCTATCATCATCCCGGCCGGAGTCACATACGTGGGCAACTACTGCTTCAGTGACTGCAGTAACCTTAGACACATAGTATCCTTTCCTCTGGTCACACCAAGTCTAGGAGGCAACTATAGATACAACTTCCTGGGTGTTGCGCCGAATGGTGTATTGGCCGTTCCGGTTGAAGCCAAAACTAATTCAAATTACAGCTACTGGGTGGCCAGCAACCTAAATCTTGGAGCGTACGGGTGGACACTCGTTTATATGGATTAACAAATCTGATGAAAATGAAAAGATTAATAATGATCATAACTGCGCTAGCAGCATTATACTCATGCGAGACGCTGCCGATGCCACCGGAGGAGATCTTACCGGACGGACCAGAGATATCAGTCCCATCCGAGGACAGCCTATCGGTCTGCACGTTCAACATAAGCAGTGCAGACAGGACCAAGAGCAGCATATCTCCGGACGAGAATGCAATCAACGACATCAACATCTACGCATACAGGGACGGCAAGCTGGTCGAGCATGTCTTCAAGTCGAATCCAACGACTGTGACCTTTGAACTGAACAAAGGTTACTCATATAACTTCTATGCAATCTCCAATATGGGAAAGGTGGAAATGCCTTTAAATGAATCACAGGTAGGTAGCAATGTCAACCTGTGGATCGCGACCATCGATGACCTTGAGGAGTGCATCCCGATGGCATGGAAGACAACAGGAGTGAGCATCACCGGCAGCCAGAAGGCGGTCAATGTGAAGTTGGAGAGACTTGCCGCAAGAATCGGCTTCACCCTTGATGCATCGCTGGTAAACGGCCTTAAGATTACATCTGCAAGAATCTGCCAGAGTGCTTCAGTGGTTCGTCCTTTCGAGTCAGGCGGCAGCAAGATCACATCCGAGGAGGAATCCATTGACGGAGATTATGCTACAGATCAGGACCTTAAGAACCTCAATGATGGCAACACCATCTACTTCTATAGCCTTGAGAACGTGCAGGACAACCTGCTTCCTCAGAACAAAGACCCATGGCAGAAGGTTCCGGATGCACTTGGTTCAAAAGCAGAGCTTTGCACATATATCGAGGCTGTAGGAACCTTCGAGGAAGGATTCCTTTTCAAGGGTTCGGTGACATACCGATTCTACCTCGGAAAGGACAACACATCAGACTTCAGCGTAATCAGAAACAGCGACATGCATGTGACTCTAACGCTTACCGGAGAGGGCCTCACAGAGATTTCCTGGAAGGTAGAACCGGATGTGGAAGTGCAGCCAGGATATGTGGACGGATACATCGACGAAAGTCTTCATCCTGCAGATGATATGTATATCGGCGAGAAGTTCTGGTATTATATGGACGTACATCCGGATCTGGTGACACATCTTGGAGGAGACCTCGACAAGTGCAGCCTCACGTTGGTTTCCAGTGACGGTGGCAGCATGAAGTTCGACGAGTACGATAACGACTCTTCACGTGGTGTAATGTACGCACGCGGCACATGCTGGTCGAAAGGAACAGGTACCATCTGGCTATGCGACCCAAGCGGCAATCCTGTCACTGAGGTAAGCCAGAGATTCAACATCCAAAAGCCAAGGATGGTAGCCTCATTCTACTCAAGCGTGAGATACGGAGATGACGACATCGCTTGCGATGAACCTCCGTATGCAACAATCAACGGAACAGATGAAAAGCTGCATATCTACCTAGTAGATAACGACGGATACAACCTTAATAACGACTATCTGAGCGGCTTCGACCTCACTCCATTCTCCTTTGAGAGAGACCCATATAGGGAGTCTGACTACGATATCCTGAATAACATTACCATCACCATGACTCCAGGAACTTCAGAGTCCAACGGTCCCGCAGCGACATACACCATAAGTTGCAAGAACAATGGAAACGATCCTGATATGAACTACGAACTGAGCCGAGCAGTCAGGGGTTCACGAGTAATCAGCATCGACATCGATGAGAATAATCATAGTATCTATAACGTGTATACCGTGGATTTGGCACTTCAGCCCATTACCCTTACAGTGGTTGACAACGGTTGGGCAAAGTACCATTCATGTCAGGCTTCCGTGAAGGTTGACAATCCTTCCAACATGCCTCTGACTATCCAGGCATGGCAGGTAAACACCGCCAATACAGACTGGAATGCCATAAGCCGAAATCAGTATCTGGATGACGTTAACAACAATATCAACATTAAGAGACCTTCGTACATAACATCTACATATTATGGTAGTTCCCTACCTCTTTACGGCTATGGAATGACCATCTATAGCGAACGAAACGGGGATGGCGACCAGTTCATCTCTGACGGAGACCTCATGGTCTACCCTCTCACCGGTCTTGAGACAGATGACTGCTACAGGGTACAGATGGTTGATAAGCGTGGTCAGGAATCACTTCATCACCTTTTTGATGTAAGACTCCCCTCAGGCAGGCTCTACAGCAACGAGATCAAGATCATCGACAACCTCGATGACGGTTCAATGACATACGGCATCATCTATGGAGATGATCCTGAGAACCCGGGTTGGAACGACAAGGGAATGTGGCTGTACAGCAACGGCAACCTGATCTCGAAGCCAAATACTTCGCTGGATTCGTTCAACAATGTCACAGCCAGGAACCTTACTAACCTTATGAGCCGCTTCAACGCCGGACCTTATAACATCGTCCTGACGTATGATTCATCTGCGGGTCAGCTATACGCAAGCTGCACGAGTGGAAATAAATATAACATCAAGCTGGATGTAAGCATCACCGGAACAGTACAGGGATACGTAGAAACCTTCCCAAGCGGTACATGGTTCGGAGGAAAGGACAACAACTGCTCTGCAACCATCAGCAAGACTCTTACAGGAATCACTGTAGGGTCTTCCAAAACATCTATTGATGGAGGTGCAATCAAAGCCGGGATGGATGCTATATATGCGCAGACATTCTTTGACTCACACAACTCTATCGGTTCTGCTAACAGCTACCAGCATGCAGCGCATCCTACATCGCTGAGCGTAACGATAAAGATCAAGGTAAACTCCGGATCCACAGTGGATCTCTACCCTGTTACGCTGACATGGAATGCTTCCAACCTGTCGTATTATCATTCGCAGGACGGAACGACATATTCGCCTACGCTTACCAAGTCAATGCCGACATGGGAGTTCGTCCACCTGAAGCGCAAGTAAGAAGAGAATGAGGAGCCTGCCAACCAGCAGACTCCTCATCTTCGTTAAAAAGTAAAACCAATCTTAATCTTCAAGTCAAGCTCGAAGCTATCTTTGAAATCCGCTCCTCCAAGAGTCCGGACATAAACCTTATTATCCTCCTTCTCATACGGCAGGTAATCGACTCTACCGAACTCCAAGAACCGGTTGTCATTCGTTCTCAGACATGTTCCATAGTAGGACTGCGATAATCCGGCAGAAAGTCCTACATTCATTCTTATCTTGTCACATACCTGCCATCCGGCACCGAACTCCAGATTACAGAAGAGTCCCTTCTTTCCATACTGAACGTGCACATTTTCCATAGGGATGTACTCGTAACCACCGTTTGTAAACTGCTTCAGCCGCGACAGTTCAGCATTCCATAGAGCATCTATAGTCTGGGCTGCCTTATCTGCATGCAGACCCCTGAAATATTCTTCATAGAGATCCAACGTAGCAAATCCCATCTCCTTCACCCTATGGATGAATACCTGGTCGTTATACTTGATCTTGAATGCTGCATCCCGCGAATACAGGAAGACGAATGAATAACCCAGGTCCAGCTGCGCATAAGGGCTGACCTTCTTGTCAAGGATATCACTTCTGAGCCTTATGAATACCGGGACTGATGTAGTCTGATTATTGCGTAGCTCTCCACCGCTTATTGTAGCAGTGGCACTCGTATAGGCATGGCCACCGAAGCCGGCAGCAATAACAAACTGCGGGCAGAATCTATATCCACCTGTCATGTCAATTCCGTAGGATGTATTGACTCGCTCGTTGAAAGTGTTTCCAGCAGAAAGATCCACCGAGAAGAAGGCTCCTCTTTGGAAATAGTCATATTGATTTACTTTATCTGAGGCAAAAGAAGCCACTGATAGCAGCATCATGCTGATACCTGAAATTAAGAATCTTTTCATGATTTGTAATTATTAAATTTATAGGATTGACTAGTCCGGGCAGCTACCCAATACAAGCATGAAGATGATGCCGATGAACCAGAAGATAGCTTTGAATGTAAACTTTATCACACCAAAGAGGAGGTTGAAAATAGTTCTCATGTTTGACAGTATTTTATGTTAGCAATCGATGGCTAGGTCAAGATCATGACCAGAGAAACCATCTAATGATATGCAAATATACACATTCAGTTATATTTAACAATATCTTTATTAGATATTAACTTTAACAATAGTAACACATACTATTATTAGTATCGTTATTACCAATTTGGGTGGCCTTCAGGTGTAGCTTTATTCCTATCGCGAGGTCGGTGATTATGCAAGGGAGTGCGAAAGAAAACGCAGGGCCTTGCGCTTTTGTTTACGACAAAGGCATGTGAGATGATACAGAAGACACAACGGTCTCTTGCAGTTCACTGCAGCGATGGAATTTCGCGGAACACTGAAGGCCCCAAATGAGTAGGCTACGGCAGGAGATCTCCCCTACCATATTCCCTCAGCAGTTCTCTGGTCTTGTCCATCTCGTCCACTGTCGAAGCCGAAGCCAGATAGAAGAGCGCGTCTTCAGCACTGTTAAGAGCCGCCTCGATATCCCTCAATCCGTTCTCCCCTGTTTCCTCTGTCAGTTCATGTTGCCTGATGATCTTCTCAAGCGCAGATGCCGTAGTGTCCAAGGCATGAATTCTGGCATGATGAAGTTCCTGGTTGTCACAACCGGTGAGTCGTGACACGTTGTCACGGTTTGGTCCAATTGAATTTTTCATAAATGGTTTTATTTGGTTATTGATATAGGTTCCTGAGCTCTAAGGGCTCAAATGACAGGGACCACGATGCGTCGCATGGATCGGTTTCGGATGTGATGTAAGCACTGGCGGATTTCATCATCTCACCCTGACAGCGATGATGAAATTAATCACATAAGAACAGCTGTGCTGAGATCTCTGCGAATACGGGGATGTCATGGAGCCACTATGTGATCAGGAACCGTTTCTCTAAAGCCATATTGATGATTAATTACCTATGGGCCGCAAACTTAAACGGGCAGAGTGCCATCTAACGGCACTCTGAAAATTATTTGCAGTAATGATATTATTAACTTTCGTTAATCACGTTATTATCAATTTTGAGAGCAGCGAGAGATTGATTCCAGAAAAATTCATATCTTTGTAGTGCATTGTAGAAAACAATACAACAACATACTTACGTAACTGTCGTTGGACTCACTCTCAAACGTGCAAAATTTAATGGATAGAGGACAATGGGCATTTACGTCTGCGCCTTGGCGTGGACGTAGCTCATTATATCCAAAGGCCGCACACCTGAGAGTTAATGGGTAAAATCCACGCCTTCTTTTTAGAAAACACATAACCTACGGGCCATCATGAAGCAATTCGTGATAGCCCTTTTTTATTCACTCTAATATTTCTAAAAGATGGACCACGGAAGAATCGTAAGACTTCTCAAGCTTATGGAATTGCTGTCAAGCAATGTAGACTACACTATTCAGGAACTTATGGACAGGCTGGAAACATCCAGAAGGAGTGTCTTCAGATACATAGATTCACTTAAGGTCGCCGGCTTCACAATGAAAAAGAAAGGCACCAGCGTTCACAAGCTACTGACGAACTCATGCCACAAGATTGAGCTGTCCCAACTCATCCACCTATCCGACGAGGAGGCGTATCTTCTTCACAATCTTCTTGGCGCCCTCACCAGCGATTGTCAGGTCGCGATCAATCTCGAAAAGAAGCTCACCGCCCTATTCGACGCAACTAGCGTAACGGAAATCATCGGCAACAAGGTAGCCGGCGAAAACATCATGCGTCTCAGGCAAGCTATTGATGAGAAGAAACAGGTCACACTTGTTGGCTATGAGTCCGGGAACACTATGAGCATCTCAGACCGTCTTGTCGAGCCAATTAAGTTCTCGACCAACTATACCGACGTGTACGCATACGAGGTATCCACTGGCATCACGAAAGTATTCAAAATATCCAGGATCAGTCAGGTTGAAGTATCTCTAACTGACTGGCAGCATGAAGGCAAACATGAGATCATAGAGACTGATTGCTTTAGAATGGCAGGAAAGGAGGATATTCCGGTGACCCTCAAGATGACTCTCAAGGCTAAGAACCTTCTCATTGAGGAGTATCCCCTATCGTCAAAGTATATCTCCTATGATGGAAAAAGCTGGTGGTTCAAGGGGAATGTGAAGGATCTAGCTGGTGTGGGGAGGTTTGTAATTGGGCTGGCGGATCAGATGAATATCATTGATTCGCCAGGCCTAGTTAAACATCTCAAGAGATTTATAGATACGAATCTCCAGTTCTAGTATGGACATCTCTTCTACGACTGATAGAAATTTCGTTCTTCTCTGAATAGACGTTGCGAGCTTACGCTTTACTGATTTATCCTTAACATCTATTACTATAATTCAACTCTCTAACCTATAAGAGTATATTCTTCTTTCGGAAGCGCTTTATTCAAAATTTATTCATAAATTTGTAATTTAATTGAAATTTCATGTACAATATAGTCTGGGATAAACCATTTAATAGTGTATTGCTAACGCTTGAGGCATCTTCCGATGTCCTGAGTTTATCACCTCGTCCTGTCTTTTTTGAAGAACTGAACAATCTTGGTCTACAAAAGCATTGGACGTATCCAGAATGTAAAGAGCCACTATTGTGGGCCTGCGGTAGAGAGTATTATTATAAAGGCGAACTGGTTTTAACTGTCAAAGGAGGTAATATCTTTGACAATCCTACCCTTATAATAACAGACTTAGGAGAATCTTTAAATTTAGAACCAATTGACTTAAATCATCTCTTCGAAACTAATAGGGACAATTTATATCTCCTTGAATACGAAGCGCTTAAGTTCATTAATGAAATATATAGAAATCACAAAGCGGTAGCAGCTAATCCTAAATCAGTTGATTTCGATCTTTTGGCAAAAAAGATAAGTACAAAAGAGGACTGCGAATATACTGTTATTAAAGAGGATTGCGATAGTTTTGATGTCATGCCAATGGCAGAAGCGAAGGATACGGGAAAGAGAGTAGTTTACAACTCAAAGATACAACAGTTTATATCTTCGTTCTCTGGTGGAAAAGATAGCCAAGTCGTACTTGACCTTGTTTCTAGAGTTGTGCCTCCTGATGACTTTATTGTTACCTACTCTGACACTGGATATGAGTTACCGCCATCAATCAAACTCTATCTTGAGACAAAGCGTTACTATGAACAGCGCAAGCCTGGTTTGAAATTCTTTCTATTCCAGAATCACCAAGACATCATGTACTACTGGAACCATATTGGTGCGCCAAGCAGAATGCATAGGTGGTGTTGCGGTGTAATGAAGACAGCACCTCTTTACAGAAACCTCAAAGAAATATTGGGGCTCGATAAACAGCCCAATGTACTTGCCTTTGAGGGCGTGCGTGCCGAAGAAAGTAACACCAGAAGCCAGTATAACCGTGTGGGTGTAGCCGTAAAACATCAAAACGTAGTTAATGCTCGACCTATTTTTTCTTGGAATAATACGGAAGTGTATCTATACATACTGAATCACAAGCTACCATTTAATGACGGTTACCGCCAAGGTCTAGCTAGAGTTGGATGTTCGCTTTGCCCATATTCTTCAGACTGGTCAGAAATGATTGTCGGGAAAGTATATAAAGAAAGCATCGAACCGTTCCTTAACCATATATCCCAGCGTTCAGAATTATTGGGTATTGATTCTGATGAAAAGAAAGCAATCTATATTAAAGAAGGTAATTGGAAATTGCGTGCTGGAGGTAAGACCAGTGACGCTGGAAATTCTAGATTGGATGTTATCACAACCAATCCTGACCTAAAGGTTGTACTCACAGAGCCAAAAGAGGACATCTATACATGGTTAAGAGTACTTGGCCCCTATCAAACTGAGGAAACAGATGAAGGTACACTAGGTTATATTAAATATAAGGGTAGCAACTACCGTTTTCTTATTCAATCAAAGGATGAGGGGAAAATACTTACTATTACATTCTTCAATATAGGAAAAGAAATTGTATTTCAGGGGCACATTAAAAGAGTTTTATACAAAACCGTCTACTGCATTCATTGTGAGGCTTGTGAGGTAGAATGTCCAACTGGTGCACTTACAGTAGTACCCAAAGCGAGCGTAAATGCTAATAAATGTATCCATTGCTTAAAATGTATTGAATTCAAAGATCGCGGATGTGTAATGGCAAACTCAATGAATATCTCTGAAGGAAATCTAACCAATAAGAACAAAATGAAAACATCAGGAATAGATAAATACTCTACTTTCGGTCTAAAAGTTTGGTGGCTTGAACGATTCTTTGAATCACCTGATACATATTTTGAAGGAGATCATGGACTTGGCGTCAAGATGGTTCCGGCTGCAATTAACTGGTACCGCGACGCTGAGATAATGGACAGGAAAGACAAGGTAATATCTCCACTAGGCCGAATACTCGCAGACAAATATAATCAGGACCACAAATCAGTTTGGGAAGTTATGTGGATCAATATGTACTACAATTCACTTGCTGTTCAATTCTACATAGACAATATAGATTTTGGACGTCCTTACGAGAAGAAAGAAATACTCACCTTAATGGCAGATGCATTCCCGGGGATAGCTGAGGCTACCCTCAATAATCCACTCGGAGCACTATGTAGTATGTTTGGTATTAATGAGATGTCTTGCCTTGGAGATGAAATGGGACAAGGCTTAATTGAAGCCAAAGGTAAAAGTGTTAAGAGTATAACAAGGACAACTGATCCTTATATTAAACCTGCTATTATTGCATATTTCTTATATAAGTATGCAGAGGCTCATGGTCGATATAGCCTTAGAGTTTCTGAGTTGTTCGATAGAAACAATAAAGGAACTATTGAAAAAGTGTTCGGTATTTCTCGTTCTGACTTTGAGAATGCACTTAGGTCCTTAAGTAGCATAGATAACGATTATGTGTCAGCTGACCTTCTAATGGGGCTAGACAATATCAATTTAAAAGAAAGCGCAACAGCACTTGAAGTTCTCGAGAATCTATTATAGTTGATGATATGGATGGGCTGACCGTTCTAAAATACAAGGAATATATCTGGGATTTAGGATGTAGTTACCGTAGCAAAGCTAAACCAGTGCTACTCCTAAGTGTATTTTCATTGATTCACAATCAAACATATAAAACGAACAAGATTGTATTCAATGAAGCCCTATTGTCATCCTATCTTAATAATTGGGAGAAGTTCAATCCTGGAACAAAGGCAACACCAATCAACTACCCATTATATCACCTCTCGACTGACAAATTTTGGCATATAATTGAACTACCTGGCAAAGAGGTAAAACCAGCACATAGGCATAGCCCATCAATGAAAGACATCAGAGAATGTGTTGACTATTTTTGTGTTGACGATGATCTTTTTGAGCAATTACAAGATGATATCGCTTATGAGATGCTAACACAAACATTAATTGAAAAACATTTGCAATAATATGAAATACTCAGAGATTATAGGTCTTCAGGAATATTTTCACCCAGTATTCAACCTTCAAGATGAAGCTGCTGGATACTGGAAACAGTTTATTCCTACTACACAGTTTAATGACATTCTCCAAACTGTCATTGATGCTATTCGATCTGCAGATCCCAAAAAAAGACTTAGTTTTTGGGTTCAGGGAACATTCGGTACAGGAAAGAGTCATGCCGGCGCTGTTGTAAAACACCTCCTTTGTGATAACTTAGAAGATATTAGTGAATACTTAGAGCAGAATATGTCTGCCTATCCTCAGCTTCATGCCTCAATCAAGAGACTCCGCAGCGAAAAACAATTCTTTCCAGTAGTCTTGAAAGGTTCTGAGGGCATCTATAACT
>JBGVNX010000005.1:0-118928 GCA_045126075.1 Candidatus Cryptobacteroides sp. | reverse complement strand
ACGTATTTTCCTTTATGCATATGCCATTCTACGTTAGTCTGGCAAAGATAATTTCAAATCGGCGCGCGCCAAAAACCTCTGTAACTACCTAACTTTCAATATTTTCAAAGAACTTTTATGATTTTTTACCGGACACTAATGTCTTTTTTTTAAAAACAAAAAAGCCGCTATCACACAGCAACTTAGCCAACATGCCTGCATCCCCAGGGCGGCAAGCTTTTACCACATCACACTGATAGTCAAGAGTATGTATTTTACGCTACATAAAAAGCTGCCACTGAAGGTTCGAAAGGTTATAAAAAAAAGAAAAAATTTAAAGATTTAGAAAAAGTTTGTTAAAGAAAAAGAAAAATCAGCATTCCGCTGTGTGAAAACTCTTGATTTTTTCACAAATTTGCGGAACATAGAAGGGACAAAAGTCGGAGCATGAATTTTTGATGCAGCCTAGTGTGGGCTGTGCATAACTCTAAAACAAAAATTTATGCTACACAAATTAAAGTATGCTGACCTGCTGAACGACTATGTCTTCAAGCTGGTATTCGGTCAGGAGTCCAGCAAGGATGTAATGATCGAGTTCCTGAATCAGGTGATAGATGACAGGAACATTGTTGACCTTGAGTTCATGGATAAGGAAATGAAGTCCATGGACAGAGAGAAGAAGGATTCTGTTTATGACATGTTCTGCAAAACTGACGATGATTCTAGGATCGTTGTCGAAGTGCAGAGACGTAAGCAGACGACCTATGTGGAACGTTCAATTTACTATTCTACGTTCCAGGTGAGGAATCAAGTGGATGCTGGCAGCACTGATTATGCATTTTGTCCGGTTTATGTAATCAACATTTTGGATTTCAACATCGATGAGAACAAGGGTAATCCTAAAGTGAAGACGGTGTACCATCTTCGAGAGGACAATACCCACGCTCTGTTGACAGACAAACTGACGTTCATCTTCCTTGAACTTAACAAATTCAAGAAGGGCATTGAAGATCTGGACGGAGACATTCTGGAAGGAATGTATTTCTGCATGAAAAACATGACAAGGTTGGATTCACGTCCGCAAGTGCTGGATCATGAGGTCTTCAAGAAGATGTTTGCCGTGTCCGAATTGTTGAACATGGATGAGATAACACGTTCAAATGTAATTGAAAACATGACAACTGAAAGAGACTTAAGAAATCAGATGGACTACGCCAAAAAGGAAGGCATTCAGGAGGGACGTGCTGAAGGAAGAGCTGAAGGAAGAGCTGAGGGAAGAGCTGAGGGAAGAGCTGAGGGTAGAGCTGAGGGAAGAATTGAAGGCATCAATCAGGTGATCAGGCAAATGATTGCCAAAGGCATGACTGTGCAGCAGGTTGCTGACATCGTCGATATGACTGTAGAGGAAATCGAAGCCATCATTGCAGAGTAAGACCGCATCATCGGGCACTTACCGATATACAAGCGAAATCATCAACAAAGAAAGCCGTACCTCGCTTGAGGCGTAGCGACAGCCTTCGGCATCTCCTCCATCCCGGCAGTCCTCTACATCCCGCTTGACGGAGAACCTTCAATGACCATAGGATCCCGCAACAAGGCGAAATTCAAATCCGAGACTGAGAAGATTTTGCTGGGGAAATAACATATGCTCGCTGAACACTCCTGACAGGGCACATATTTCTGCATGAAGAACTTGTCACCCTGGAACCCTGGAGCGAAAATGCACTAAAAACGCTCGTACCTCTCATCAAACACAGGGTGGTACGAGCAGTTTTTGTACAGAATTGCCCTAAGGTCACATAAGAGGTCTTCAAAAAGAAGGTACTCATGAGGGACCTGCAACAATAAGAGCAGACGTCTTCGAAAAACATGGCATTTTTTCTTAGACGACGCATGAATGCAGGATAAACAGCCCCCAAACAACCATCGTCTCGGAAAAACACTGGCAGTTTTCCGAGACGAAAGGCGAGAAAGTGTTCGAGTTGAAGCGTGCTCAGTTCACATCTTTCGGAAACGCATTAATCTAGTGATCACCGTAAAACGCAACACACTATCACACAGCAACTTAGCCAACAAGCCTGCATCCCCGGGGCGGCAGACTTATCCAGCAATCAGCTGATAGTCACCAACATGCATTTCACGCCACACAAAAAAGCCGCCCCGAAGGACGGCTGATTTGTGTTATATTTCAATTCCGTTAGGAATTAGAATGCGAAGATTGGACGGACTGTTATTGCGGAAGTTCCCCAATTTTGCCTTGTCATACTCAATGTATATGATGGAGATATTTTCGCATAATACACATAATTATACTTATTTTGTGTATATCCATATCCAAGAGCTGTAGTATAGTCCTTATTAGTTTCAAGCTTATCAACTGCGCCACATTTTGCTAACTTTTCATTAATTTGTTCAAAACAGCTAGCAATCATATTCCATTCACAGTTTGTCTGCACATACCAACCGCTGGTATTTGATATTGGAGTAGGTAGTTGTTTATATAAGTTAAGATCAGAAAAATTCATCAACCAGTTTGTCATCGATGTATATCCATAAACATTACCGTTTGATTGAACCTGACCATACTGATTAGTAGTACCTATTCCATAGCTACCAACAGCAGAATTAGTTGGTAGGTTAGATGTATGGAAAGCATAATTATAATTGGTCAAACCAATCGCCAAGCCATGAGTACAATACTCTGGGAGTGCCGGATCATTCTCTCTAGGGTTGCCATTGAAGAAAACAACTCCAACTACAGTCTTTCCAGAAGGCTTAGGATCGTTACCGAATGTTCCATCAGAGTATACATAGTCATAAGTGCTTGAATCAAACACAAGACCCTTGTTGAAAGTATAAGGCTTAACCTTCGAAGCTGTCAATTCAACTCCATCTGTTGTCTTAGTAGCCTTTGTACCATCCTCGGCAGCAAACTCAATTGTAAGACCGGCATCATGCTTACCTGGCCATACTACAACATAGTACTTGGCCCCAGCCTCAAATCCATTAGCGTTATTAAGAGTCACACCAGCGCCGTCAGATATCACTGCCTTAAAAACACGATCAGAGTCACCTTTATATGGATCAGAGTCAATTTCATTATTGTAATATGACATTGTTGCAGTTCCTTTTCCTGAAAGAGGAACATCATTATTTGACTTTATAGAAATAGAAGTAACCTTCTTTTCAAATGCAGACGGCATTGAAAGCTCAATCATTGCACAAGCATTATTGAATTTCAAGTCTGTCTTTGCGCCGTTAGAAAGTGTATTCTGAAATTTAGACAACTCTACAGTTGCATAAGAGAAATTCAGATTTGATTCGATATTATCCTTAACAGCTGTTTGGATTGATGGAAGGACAAATGAAACCTCAGTGTCACAATGTATAGGATTTCCACTTGGTTTGTATGAGGTTGCCGTAGCTGAGGCAGGATACAGAGCTATTCCGATCTCATTCAAAGAGTAAGATATACCATTTTGCGAAACAGTGCTGCCCCATGACCATGAATCACATCTGAAGAATGCTGATGCTGAAGCATCCTCATCAAAATGAGAAGTAAACACACCATTTGATCCATCAAATGAAGCATTAACGTTATGTTTAGGGAAGAACAACACTTTGATAGCGTCGCCCTTTGACCAGTGAACGAACTTACCACCCTCAACGAGAGTTGTCTTGGTGTCTGCGTCTTCAGCTGGTGCTGATGCGAAGAGTTCTACTGAGAATGTCTCCTCTGCTGGAGTTTCTACTACTGGGTTTTCTTTTGCGCAAGAAAACAATGCTGCGAGAGCAGCGAAGAATAATATAGTCTTTTTCATTATTTCAGTCCTCCTAACATTAAAGATCTTCGGCATCATCGAATTCGAATCCATCATGCTCATTGAACACACTTGAGCAAAGCACGCCCTCAGGCTGAAAATAGATTGTCCTGATTTCAGGAGAGGCATACTCTCTCGCTTGTTCGAGGCCGGACAGCACCTTTACAAAATCGATACTCTTATTCATAACCACTTGATTTTTAACAATTTAAATAGGAATTAGCCCATTATTTAAAAACCGAATAAGTCGCAAAGGTACTACTAATTTTCTAAATATCAAGATTTAGACTGCTTTTTACGAAGTTTAAGTCTTTTGATTCCTTCTACGCCAATGATAGCCAGACCGGCATACTGAGTGAGTTTGGCAAGACCGAAAAGCCAGAACCAGAGGGTTCCCTTAAGAGCTGTGCTGATTGGAAGCAGCATCTGTGCGAAGGACAATATATAGAAAAGGACACAGAATCCCAGTACGATAAGACCTGTGCGAAAGGAAAAACTTGCCAACCACCTTTTAGTTTTCCAGAGAAAAATTCTGAATCTTAATTTTATTCTTGACATGTCATTTGCAATTCCGGCGGGCTTTGTACAAATATCATGCTAAATAAATTTATTGTGCCTAATGTCACATTTTACCGACAAATGGAAAATTTAAGGAACATTTTTTCTACCTTCGCTGATAATTGCGTACAATAAACCTACTCTTGAATGTCAAAAAATAACGGAAAATTAAAAAAGGCAATGCGCCCCATCGACGTATGGGGACTCGCCTTGGGTGCCATCATAGGATGGGGATGCTTCGTACTCCCCGGCAACGCATTCCTGCCTAAAGCAGGTCCTGCAGGCACTGCAGCCGGTATGATGATCGGAGCCCTGCTCATCATAGTAATCGCCATCAGCTACGGATACCTCATAAAGAAATTCCCTGTCAGCGGCGGAGAATTCGTCTATGCCAAGGAAGCATTCGGTAAAAGGAATGCATTCGTATGCGGCTGGGGCATGATACTCGCCTACTGGAGTCTTATCCCTCTGAATGCGACAGCGCTGGCGCTCATATGCCAATATATGTTCCCTGGCATCGTACGACAGGGACTGCTTTACGAGATCGCAGGATGGGAGGTATATGCAGGAGAAGTCATACTTGCCTCCGCCTTCATAGTCATAATGGCATTGATCAATATCAGAGGCATAAAACAGGCAGCCTGGATGCAGACAGCCATAGCATTGACACTGGTAGGCTGTATCCTCGTGATCACATTCGTGGTAATGAGTATCTCAGACTGGTCGAACCTCGCCCCAGGCTTCCCTGAAGGACGACATTGGTGGAAAGGAGTGTTCAGTATAGTGGCAATGGCACCATGGGCTTTCATCGGATTTGACTGCATACCGCAAAGTGCGGAAGAATACAATTTCAGCCATAGGAAATCAACCACAATCATGATCCTCGCAGTCATCATAGCTGCAATCCTCTACATCTGCGTGTGTACAGTGACAGCTGTAGGACTGGAGCCTTGGCAGGACCTTCTGACAAGAAGACATGAGTGGCCGACAGGACATGTGGTGCGTAACACACTCGGTCTGGTTGGATTCATAGCGCTTGGTGTAGCCATGTTCTGCGCCGTGGTCTCAGGAATGAATGCCTTCTACATCTCGACATCGCGTCTGATGTATGCCATGGCAAAGGAAGGCAGCCTTCCTAAATGGTTCGAGCACATATCACCTAAACACGGAACACCAAGGAATGCCATCCTCTTCACAATGGCTGCCAGTCTATTTGCACCTTGGTTCGGAAGGGAGATCCTTAACTGGATCGTAGACATGACAAGTGTCGGAGCAGCAATTGTATTCGCATATACTACAGCGTCAGCTGCAGTCATAGCCAGAAGACAGGGCAACAGGAAGTATATAATATATGGTATAGTGGGATGCATCTTCTCGCTCTTCTTCCTTTCGCTCCTGATCATTCCAGGTATGCCCGGATACCTTTCATTCCAGAGCCGCGTGATACTCGTGGCATGGATTGCGATAGGATTCCTGTTCTATATGATAATAAGGAAAAACTATGTCAAAGGACAGAACTGATTATCTGCTTGATATCGACAAGGTATTGGGACCGGAGCTGGGCAAGAAACTGCCTGGCTTCGTGAAACGATACTTGAAAAAACGCATTCACCAGGACGATATCAACGACTGCATCATGCATGCTGACTCATACTATGGAGCCGGTTTCTTCGATGAAGCACTGAAATATGTAGGCATAACCTATAAGACACGAGGCACTGAAAATCTTGACCTGTCAAAGAAATATATCTTCGTCTGCAACCATCCTCTGGGTGGACCAGAGGCGCTGATCATAGGCTCTCTGTTCTATCATCTTTATGGCGGAGGCTTCAAGGTTACGTCTAACCAGTTGCTGATGAACATGAAACCGCTCGCCGAGTTCTTCACTCCTGTCAAGGTACAGAGCAAGAACGGACAGGGACGTGATATCGGAGCAAGGATCGCAGCAATGTTCGAGTCAGACGAGCAGGTTCTGGTCTTCCCTGCAGGACTTTGCGCCAGGAAGATCAAGGGCAAGGTAACAGAGATGCCGTGGAAGAAGATGTTCGTCACTCAGGCAAAGAAACACGGAAAAGACGTTGTTCCGGTGCATATCTCAGGCAGCAACTCAGCGAAATATCATTTCTTCAGCTGGGTGAGCCGTGTACTCGGACTGAGGGTGAACATAGCCATGATCTTCCTTGTGGACGAGCTGTTCAACAAGAAAGGCGAAGAGTTCACAATAACCATAGGCAAGCCTATACCGTATACGCAATTTGACAGTTCAAAGACTGACCAGCAGTGGGCTGCAGCAGTAAAGGACCAGGTCGAAGAGCTGTCTAAGGACAACGGATGTCCTCCAAACATGTAAAAACCTCAACCTATGAGTATTCCTATTATAGATCCAGTTGATGTGGAGCTGCTCAAGAAAGAGCTCAACAAGGACACATTCCTCCGCAGGACAACCAGAGGAAACAATGAAATTTATGTAGTAAACAACGAGAATGCACCTAATGTGCTTCGCGAGATCGGACGTCTGCGCGAGGTTTCATTCCGCGCTGTAGGTGGCGGAAGCGGCACAGAGTGCGACCTGGACCACTTCGATCTCGACGACAAGGCATGCTTCCAGCTGGTTGTATGGAACCCTGAAGCTGACGAGATTATCGGAGGATACAGATTCACAAGATGGTCTATGGCCTCGTTCCATGAGAACGGACAGCCTTATGTAAACACAGAGCACCTGTTCGACTTCTCACAGAAGTTCATCGACGAGTACTTCCCGCACTGCATCGAGATGGCCCGTGCATTTATCCAGCCAAAGTACCAGTCCGCACAGGCCGGACGCAAGGCTCTGTTCGCACTTGACAACCTCTGGGAAGGTATCGGTGGCCTGGTGGCAAAGGACCCGAGCGTGAAATATCTGTCGGGAAAGGTTACGATATACAGTTCAAGTCCTGAAATCAGCAGAAAGGCGATGGTATACTATCTGGACAAGTATTTCGGTGACCGCGAGGGGCTGCTCACATCAAAGAATCCTGAGACATGGACTCCAGAGCAGGCAGAGATGTTCGAGAATATGTTCACTGGCGAGGATTACAAGGAAAATTACCTGATTCTGAACAACTTCGTGAAGTCGCTCGGAGATACGATACCACCGCTCATCCACTCTTACATCTGGCTCTCTCCATCGATGAAGACATTCGGTACTACCTTCGACCCGGATTTCGGAGATTGCTACGACACCGCCATGATAATCACCGTAGCGGACATATACAAGGAAAAGAGAGAAAGATACATAGACTCTTACGAAAACGAAGACTACGGGCAGATCACCCTTGCGAGGAAATCATAATGCTCACCTTCATAGAGGAGTTCGGCCTTGAAGCCGGACTCTTCTGCATAATAGGAGAGGGTGTTAAAATCCACATAGAGCCAGTCGAAAGGCTCACCAAGAACATTCTTGTACTGCATCTGGTAGTCTATCTGACCATAATAATCATCAGCCAGATCGATCATCACACTTCCGTCCTCTTCCTCGTACAGATAGCTGAGGTCGCTTGAGTCAATCAGAAGACTTCCGCCCGGAGCAAGAAGCTGCTTTACACGCTCGAAGAAGGCAGGCATCATGTCAAGCGTACCGACAATGCCTGTTCCGTTCATGAGCATGAGGATGGTATCGAACTTCTCATCGAAGGCCTTGTCATAGAAGTTCACCTGACGGGCATGCACTCCCCTTTCCAGCATGACCTCGACTGCCAGAGGAGATATGTCTATGGCCATCACCTCCTTTCCCATAGCTGTCAGAGCTATGCTGTGGCAGCCGCTTCCTGCGCCTACATCCAGAATACGGCCCTGAGCAGCCTTCAATGCGACCTTCTCGAGTTCAGGCATATCCTCGAAACTGCGGAACAGGTCTGCAACCGGGATCTCATCCTCGTCAAACTGTGACGAGAACACTCTCAGCTTGGCAGCTTTGCCGGTCTTGTGATAGTCATATATCGCCGCGCCCATAGGGTCGCCTGAAGTCTTCAATACTGAATCACTCATACTGTCCGATCTTAATTTCGGCAAAAGTAAACATTTTTCGTTATATTTGTACGGATTGCCACGTCGCTTCGCTCCTCGCAATGACGTGGAGGAAACAACGGTGACAACATACCTCGTGGCAATGACGTGGAGGAAACAACGGTAACAACATACCACATGGCAACGACGTGGAGGAAACAACGGTGACAACATACCACATGGCAATGACGTGGTGGAAACAACGGTAACAACATACCACGTGGTAACGTAATACGTCATTGCGAGGAGCGAAGCGACGTGGCAATCTGCACAAGTAAAAACAAACGATATGAACAACAGAAAAAGAGAAGTCTGGATTGACTGGATGAGAGTGGCAGCATGCCTGATGGTAATTATAGTCCACAGCACCGAACCCTTCTACCTGGGAGGCGATGGTTCGCTGATCCTTACAAGAACCGATGCCTTCTGGGCCTCGTTCTTCGACTCGTTAGTACGCGCATGCGTATCT
Source organism: Candidatus Cryptobacteroides sp. (assembly GCA_045126075.1). Classification (GTDB taxonomy): domain Bacteria; phylum Bacteroidota; class Bacteroidia; order Bacteroidales; family UBA932; genus Cryptobacteroides. Next base: position 110,057 of record JBGVNX010000005.1, on the reverse strand, counting down.
CTATTCATCATAGCATCCAGCTATCTCCAGTTCCCGCTGCACTACTCCACCGGTGAGTTCTTCCGCAGAAGAGCATTGCGCATATTAGTTCCGTTCGTAATATGGACAGCCGTCTATGCATTCGTATGGGGAGAACCGGCAGAAAATTTCAGGAACCTGATCTTCAACTTCAACTACAGCGCAGGTCACCTATGGTTCGTCTACATGCTTATCGGAGTATACCTCCTTATGCCTCTTCTCTCGCCATGGGCAGAAAAGGTAGAAAAGAAGGAGCTCCAGATCTATCTAGGGATATGGCTATTCACAACCCTCATCCCGATATTAAGAGACTGGTATGCAGGTGGTTCGGTATCTGTTATCTATGGTCCTTCTGGACTGCCACGACAGGGTATTGTACCTTTCTGGGGAGAGGCAAGCTGGAACGCATACGGAACATTCTACTATTTCAGCGGCTTCATAGGATATCTGCTTCTGGGGCTGTACTTCCGTAAGTTCGTTGGGGAACTTTCATGGAAGAAGACTCTTGCCATAGCTGTACCGTCTTTCCTTGCAGGATTTGCAGTATCCTTCGGAGGATTCCTCTGGAGAGTGTTCGAGAGTGCAGGAGGTTCTTTCCCTGTCGGCGGAATGGTGGACACTGCCGTATGGTGGGAGACGACATGGTGCAACGACACCATAGGAGTCGTCCTGATGGCTGTAGCATGGATACTTGTCTTCAAGAAGTGCAAGGCAGATGGCAGATTCTATAAGAACGTCCTGCTGCCAGTATCGAATGCAAGCTACGGCATGTACCTGTCCCACCTGCTGATCCTGGTACCGGTCTGCGGTTTCTTCAGAAACCTTTTCGGCTCAGGCCTTGAAGGCAGACTCGGATTCTGGACAACCCCAGTAGAAATAGTTCTGTCGGCAATAACAGCATTCATAATCACAGCGATCATCAGCGTCATCATCCGCCGCATCCCTAAGGTCGGCAAACTTATAATAGGATAAAAAATAACCGTTAAAACTAAGAAAATCATGCGTACAGCAATATACGGTGCCGGTTCATTAGGCACAATCCTCGGAGCATTCATCAACAAGGCAGGCATGCCTATAGAACTGATCAACCGCAACAAGGCCCATGTTGAGGCACTTCAGACAAGCGGAGCAAAGGTAGTAGGAACAATGGAGTTCTGTCAGGAGGTCAAAGCCTACACTCCAGACCAGATGTCAGGCACATATGACATCATCTTCCTGATGACCAAGCAGCAGAACAATAAGGAAGTCGTGGCAATGCTGAAGGATTACCTTGCACCTGACGGAGTGCTGGTCACCTTCCAGAACGGTCTTCCGGAAATGCAGATAGCCTCTATACTTGGAGAAGAAAGAGTACTAGGCTGCACTGTAGCATGGGGAGCGACCATGCAGTCGCCTGGAGTCTGCGAGCTCACAAGCGAGCCTGATGCCTTGTCATTCTCGCTCGGATCCATCTCTGCGAACAGAAGCAGACATTTCGACAAAGTGAAGGGGATGCTGGAGATGATGGGAACTGTAGAAGTAGAGGAAAACTTTATTGGAACACGCTGGAGCAAGCTTCTGATCAATGCCGCATTCTCAGGAATGAGCGCAGTATTGGGATGTACTTTCGGAGAGGCAGCCGGTCCAAAGGAGTCACGCCGCATTGTCCAAGCGCTCATCAAGGAGTGCATTGACGTATGCGCAGCAGGAGGTATCAGAATCGAGCCGGTACAGGGCAAGGACATCGTCAAGCTGCTCGACTACAAGAATCCTGTAAAGAAGGCCGTTTCATTCTTTATCATTCCTATAGCCATCCGCAAGCATGCCAAACTGAAGGCAAGCATGCTCCAGGACCTGGAGAAAGGCAAACTGACTGAAGTGGACGCAATAAACGGAGCGGTATCAGACTACGGCCGCAAGATCGGCTGTCCGACTCCTGTCAACGACAAGGTAGTGGAAATCATACATTCGATTGAAAAAGGAGAGCTCAAACCATGCCGAGACAACATAAAGCTCTTCAACTTGTAAGACCATCCACGAAAACATAGAAAAAGCGTGGCAGATACCCACCACAAAGGTTGTATCTGCCACGCTTTTACTATAAAACTGTGGATGATGCCTACATCATGCCTTCAATTACTTGGCATCCATTGCCTGGCAAGCTGTGATGGCCACCATCTTGTAGATGTCATCAACTGAGCAACCGCGGCTGAGGTCGTTTACAGGACGAGCGATACCCTGGAGGATAGGTCCGATAGCGTCAGCGTTTCCGAGTCTCTGAACGAGCTTGTAACCGATGTTACCCACCTCAAGGCAAGGGAATACGAGTACATTTGCGTGACCTGCGATCTCTGAGCCTGGAGCCTTCTTCTGACCAACTGACGGTACGAGAGCTGCATCTGCCTGAAGTTCACCCTCTACCTTGAGAGCAGGATCGAGCTCTCTTGCGAGCTTAGTCGCCTCAATAACCTTGTCTACCACCTCATGCTTGGCTGAGCCGAGAGTAGAGAACGAAAGCATCGCCACCCTTGGATCTGCAAAACCTGCTACGCTCTTTGCTGTCTGAGCTGTGCAGACTGCGATCTGTGCGAGCTGAGCAGCATCCGGCATAGGAGTCACTGCCACATCACCTACTACAAGGACGCCGTCCTCACCGTACTCAGGAGTCTGAGTGATCATGAGCATTGCACCGCTGACGCATGTGATGCCGGGAGCACACTTGATGATCTGGAGAGCTGGACGAAGAGTCTCACCTGTTGTAGAAAGGGCACCACTGATCTGACCGTCTGCGTCACCGCTCTTGATGATAAGGCAACCGAAATAAAGTGGATCGAGAACCTGCTGTGCTGCCTTCTCTGGAGTCATGCCCTTGTTCTTACGGAGTTCGTAAAGAAGGTTTGCGTATTCTGCTGTCTTCTCGCTTGTTGCTGGATCAATGATTGTAGCCTTGTCGATGTTCTTAAGACCGAGTTTCTCTGCAAGTGCAAAGATCTCCTCACGGTTACCGATCAGAATGATCTCTGCAATCTCGTCAGCAAGAGCCTTGTCGGCAGCTGTAAGTGTACGCTCCTCGAGTGACTCTGGAAGTACGATGCGCTGTTTGTTGGATTTTGCGCGCTCAATGATGCTTTCAATAAGTGACATAATTGTATTATTACTTTATTAAACTTTTCCTTTCGATTCTAAAATCCTTCAAATTTATGAATTTGTTTCGACTATGACAACAGTTCGGCAACTGCAGCCATATCACATTTTTCCTTAGTGTATGCCTGAGCGAAGGAAAGTCCCTTGCCGAGGAGTTCGAATCCCATGGATTCTGCCATATTGTTGAGCAGATTGACACTCGAACCGGCCCATGTATATGAACCGAAGGCATAGAAACGTCTACCCTTGATCTGACGGGCCTGAAGGGATCTCATGAAGGTTTCCACTGGCGGGAATATGCCATTGTTATATGTAGGAGAGCCAGCTACGATCGTGTCATACTTGAACACATCACGCAAAGCTCCGGAAACACCCAGTTCGCCTGCATTATTGCCTGCCAGGTCGTGAATTGCATAAGGTATTCCACGTGCCTCGAGTTCCATCGCAAGGGCATCAGCAGCCGCAGCCGTATTGCCATACATTGAGCCATATACTATGCACACTCCCCTTTCCACTTCATAACGGCTCATCTTGTCGTAAAGAGCCACAACCTGAGGTATGTTGGTCTCCCATACAGGTCCGTGTGTGCTGCATATCCTCTTTATCTGCAGGCCTGAGAGCTTCTTCAAAGCTGTCTGAACAGGCACGCCGTATTTGCCTACGATATTGGAGTAATATCTCATCATCTCATCGCGATATGCCTCGAAGGTTCCTTCAGTATCCACTATATCGTCCTGGACAGCACCGAAAGTACCGAAGGCATCACCCGAGAAGAGGGTGCCCTCTTCTGCAAGCCATGTGACCATGGTCTCCGGCCAATGCACCATCGGAATCATGTGGAAGCTGAGAGTACATGAACCAAGGCTTACTGTGCCGCCTTCAGCCACTACCAGAACCCTTTCCTCAGGTACTCCATAATAACCCTTGAGCATAGGGACTGTCTTGGCATTTGCTATTATCTTCAGGTCCGGATATCTCTCCAGCACATATGCAGTCAAGGACGAGTGGTCAGGTTCCATATGGTTTACCACCAGATAATCTATGTCCCTGTCTGCGATCGCAGCTTCTATGTTCGCGATATATTCTTCTTCGAAACCGCCCTCCACTGTATCGATAAGGGCAATCTTCTCGTCTACGACAAGGTATGAGTTATAGCTGACGCCGTACGGAAGCGGCCACAAGCCCTCAAAGAGGACTTTGTCATCATCATTCACACCTATTGAATGTATTCTTTCACTTATCTTTGCCATTTATTACTTATTTTATCTTTGTGTATTGCAAATTTAGTGATATTTCTGAATATATTTGCATAGAGTAATTCAATAAGACCATATGAATCCCTGCTTTGCAATCATAGACAGAAACACCCTCAGCAGCATGTCGCTGCGCGATATATTGAGTGACATCTATGATCAGGTGGAAATCCATGCATATAGGACGATGAACGAGTTCATCAAGGATTCCAACAGACATTTCGTCCATTTCTTTGTCAGCGAGGACATACTGTTCGGGCAGGTCGAAGAGTTCGACACCCTGAAGGAGCAGACAACCGTAATGTCCCTGGGAGAAAACACCAATCTGGTGAAGGCTGGATTCAAGGTGCTGGACTGTACGATGGATACGAAGGAAATGTCCAGAAGGCTCATGGAGCTGCAGATGACATGGGGCGGAGCACACAACAAGGCAACAAAGAAGAACATCACAAGCCTGCTGTCACCAAGGGAAAAGGATGTGCTGATCCACATAGTCAAAGGTCACATCAACAAGGAGATTGCAGAATACCTGAAGATATCATTGCCGACTGTGATCTTCCACAGAAACAACATATGTGATAAACTCCAGACGCGTTCCGTAGGTAAACTGACCGTATATGCCGTCCTGGGAGGTCTTATTGAACTGAACGAGATTTAAGATGAAACTCCAGACACCTGTAGCTGACCGTCCATGCAAGGTCAGCATATCATATGACGACAAGATAATGATGCTCGGAAGCTGCTTTACCGACAACATCGGTGCGCAGCTGAAGAATTACGGATTTGACGTATGCATAAATCCGTTCGGCACATTATATAATCCCGCATCCATACTTTCCAGCGTGAAACGTCTCATGAACGGCCAGGAGTTCACAGAAGACGACTGCATGGAGATCGGAGCCGGAGACTGCCGCATATGCTCGTTCTTCCACCACACATCATTCGCACGCGGGTCGAGGTCTGAGTTCGTGGAAAATGCCAATGCACGCATGAAGGAGGCAGCGGAGTTCTTCAAGAGCTGTAACAAGGTGATCATTACCCTCGGCACAAGCTGGTGCTACAGGCACCTGGCAAAGGACGTGATAGTCTCAAACTGTCTCAAGCGTAATCCCAACGAGTTCCGAAGAGAGTTCCTCCCATCCACTTCTACCACAGAGATGCTTCAGAAAATCATGGCACTCTGCCCGGACAAGGAATTCATCTTTACTGTAAGCCCCATCAGGCATTTCAAGGACGGAGCCCACGGCAACCAGATCAGCAAGGCTTCGCTGCTGCTTGGTATAGAAGAAGCCCTTGCAGCCACTCCAGTGGATATGAGCATGAATCCACGTTACAAGGCAGATTACTTCCCGGCATATGAAATCGTCATGGACGAACTCCGTGACTACCGTTTCTACGCTGAAGACATGTGCCACCCGACACAGCAGACTGCAGACTATATCTGCGAGCGATTTCTCGGATGGGCCCTGCCCACCCACGAACACGAAACATTAAAAGAAAACATCCGCACCTTCAGGCACGGATGTCATATCGTAAAATAGCTTTTTTGCTAGAAATTGAAACCTACACCGAGATAGAAGACTCCTGTGTGGGTTTTATATTTATAGTCCTTACTGATCTGCTCTCCTGTATATCTGTTGAGCATTCCGATGTTGTATCCAAGCTTCACATTGAGCTTCTCGGCGAGCGTAACACCTGCACCAAGACCGAACTTGATGTCGAAGCGGCCATACTCTGTATCCTTGTAATTGTTTGTCTTTACAGAAGTGTCGCCGGCTCCAGCCTTGAGGTTTGAAGCAAGACCCAATGAGAATACAGGACCTGCGAACGCATATGCCTTGAGAGTTGTCGGGATGATTTCATATGAATACTTGACATTTACAGGCACATCAAGATAGTGCTCAGTAAAGCTGGCATTTGTCTTTACACCTGCAACTTCATCTGAATCAGACTCCCCTGCAAAAGTGTAGCGGAGGCCAGGCTGAAGACCGAGGCTGCCCCAGTTCCTATTGAGGAAATTGATATCATATGTAGCTTCCAGATAGAAACCATTGAGAGAGTCATCTTCTGACTCATCTGCCATCGTCGTCGTTGTGGTAAGGAGGTTATATCCCAAGCCTACGCCAATCTGCGCATTTGCTTCTACAGCAAGGAACATTGCTGCAGCCGCAATGAGAAAATAGATCTTTTTCATAATGATATGATGTTTATGGTTCATACTTCTAATTTGAACAAATGTAAACTAAATTCATAAATTTAGCAAAGAACTGTAGAAAAACATTATAATTTCAGAAAATCACAGTAATCTGTTGCATGTTTGAAATTTTTGCCTACCTTTGCAGTGTACTACTTTACTAATACACTATTAACAAATAGACAGAGTATGATAACTATCAAGGACTTAGGCTTCAGCTACGGTCAGAACATCGTACTGAAGAACATTACAATGACTCTTCAGGAAGGCAGAATTTATGGTCTCCTGGGAGGAAATGGCGTCGGCAAGACCACTCTTCTGACACTATTGAGCGGCCTTAAGGCAGAAAAGGTCGGAAACATCGATATCGACGGCCACAGGCCGTACGACAGAGAGCCTTCATTCCTGTCAGAACAATACTACCTCAGCGACGAGGTCACTGCCGTCAACATGACGGGAGCGCAGTATGCCGACACCTATGGCAGATTCTGGGAGAAGTTCGATTACGATAAGTTCATCGAGATCATGGGAGTGTTCGATGTTCCGACAGACCAGAAGATGTCTCAGATGTCTTTCGGACAGTTGAAGAAGACATACATCAGCTTTGCTCTTGCATGCAACACAAGGTATCTTTTCATGGATGAGCCCACCAACGGTCTTGACATCCCCTCAAAGACCCAGTTCAGGAAGGCCATCACAAAATATACTTCAGAAGAGTCAACCATCCTGATATCTACCCATCAGGTACGTGACCTGGAAAACATCATCGACCCGATCATCATTCTGGACAGACAGGACGTGCTGCTGAACGCTTCACTGGAAGAGATCACCCGGAAGCTCTACTTCGATTACTCAGGTGAAACTTCTGCTGACTCGCTCTACAGCGAACACATCCCCGGCTACAGCATCCAGGTATCCCTCAACGCAACAGGAGAGGACAGCAAGGTCAATCTTGAGGCGCTGTTCAACACCGTACACATCCACAAGGAACTCATCAAGGGCATTTTCAACAAATAGACTTTCTGCATATGAAGACCAAAGATATATTCGATTTCAGAAGATTCGGAAAATACTTTGTTTCCGACATGAAGACCTGCTCGGCCAACTACGGTCTGAGTCTTCTTACCATATCCCTGCTTACTCCACTGGCCTTATACATCATCACTGTCGTCTTCAATCTCATACTGCACATGGGTTGGGAAGGGCCATCGCTTGCCTTCAGGTCTGTAGTGTTCGGCATCGCGATGTTCTGTATGGTGGTCACCATGCCGGTCAAATGTTATGGAGGCCTCACCGACAAGCAATATGGATCATTCTGGCTGACTCTCCCCGCTTCCAGATTGGAAAAGTTCCTCAGCATGCTCATCATCACATGTATTGTCGCCCCTGTTGCAGGTATGACACTCTACCTGGGTCTTGATGCCCTGATCAGTGCTATGGACAAGACATGCGGAGGTTCGCTGGGATTCGGACTCACGCAGCTGCTGGGAGGAATGGGAGACCTCAACGGCGCCATCTCTGACCTGAAGATGAATCTTGGAAGCGAAGGCATTGTGATTGAGGACGGAACAGAAAAACTGTTCAAGCAGATAGCTTCACCTTGGATGTATATAGACGACATGTTCTGCATGATGCTTCCATTCCTGCTCGGAGCTATATGCTTCCAGAAAGGCAAGACCGTGAAGACCTTCCTGGCAATGGCAGTCTTCAGCACAGCACTCAGCATCATAGTCACTCCTATTGTCCTGACGATGCTCAATCCGTACATAGCAGACATCCAGGCCGGTGGGGACGTCAACGATATCCTTAACAGCGGACTTGTGAGGAATCTGTCATGGATCGACACCCTGTCAGACACCGCACTCAACGTGGCTCTTCTTGTCGGAATATGGTTCAGAATCAAAACCCTGAAGCACTAAGATTATGGAATTTGACAGCAATAAATCAATATATCTGCAGATATACGACGCTATCTGCGAAAGCATTCTCAGCGGCAGCCTGTGTGCGGACGCACGTATTGCATCAGTCCGCGAATATGGTGCAGAAATAGGTGTGAATCCTAATACTGTCATGCGATCATATGAGAAGCTTACCAATGACGGCATCATATACAACAAAAGAGGAATAGGATATTTCATAAGCAAGGATGCCAAGGATATAGTGCTCCAGACTCAGAGGAGGGAATTCCTCGAAAACGAACTTCCTGTCATTCTCAGAAGGATGGAGCTTCTGGGCATAGATCCCGAAATGTTGCAGATAAATGAAAAATAGCTAAATTTGCGACGTACTGAACCCTGAACCGGAAACAGAAACTCCGGAAACATGAGAAGACTTAGAGTAATATCTGCATATCTGTCGGCACTGCTGTTGACCTCAACAGCAGTGCTGTCTTGCAGTGCAGGTGCATATGATATGATGGCATCACCAGATGCAGAGATGCCCAGGAGCATCCTTATCAGCGGAGCTGTATCTGACCAGAGCGGTAATACATTGGAAGACATTTCCATCACCTTTCAGGTATACCCGTACGATGATTCCTCAGCAAGCCCTATCTTTAGCGAGACGGCATATACAAACAGTCTGGGTATCTATACCCTAAGATGTGTCGGCATTGACACTCCTGTAAGATGTATAGTCGCAGCCAATGACCCGAAGCAGGCATATCAGAGTCAGATGGTAGAGGTCATAGTCTCATGGACAGGAGATGCATTTGATCAGAAAACCAACACCTTCGTAGTAAATAACTGCAATTTTATTCTTGCCAGAAGATGAGAAAAATGATCCTCTTATGCGCTGCTGCTATTCTCTGCATGATATCCTCATGCAGCAAGGCGGATATGGAAGCCGACGGTTCAGGAGAGTTCATAAACCTGACAGGAATCGTCGTAGACGAAAACTCTGTTCCGGTCAATCATATAAAGGTCACTGCTGAGTGGGACTCGAAAGACAGCCCGATTGAAGTATACTCCTCTTCTAAAGGCATCTTCATGCTTGAACTTGATGCCACAGGTCTTGATTATCCTTTGATGATAACTCTCACCTTTACCGACATCGACGGTGAAGACAACGGAGGCATCTTCATGCAATCCGTAAGCAAGGTGGTATTTATGGAGAAAGATGATCCCACAGACGAGATACCGTCTATTCCGACTTACCAGCTGACTCGCGCCACTGCTTCGGAGAGCAGCCAACAATCTTTGTAAACTGACGATGGAAATTTGACCTGTCGCTGAAGCCAGACAGTTCCGCCACAATGTTCAGTGACATGTCAGGATGCTCGAGCATAAGTCTCTTAGCCTCTTCTATGCGCAGGTTTGTCCTCCAGGTCTTGAAATCGATGTTCAGCTTGGTAGAGAAATACAGATGGAGCATTTCCTTGGTTGTGTTCAGTTCCTTGGCTATCTGCTCACGGGTCTTATCATATTCCTTGAACCGTTTTTCCCTGACCCACTGGGCGAGGGAGCGCTCCAGCCTCATAAGCTCCTGACCTGTAATGATTTCGTCATGTACAACAGGTACATCTCTCTTGCTCATCCTTTCCTTTTTCCTTCGCTCTATCCTTTCCTTTATTTCCTGACCTGAGAGAGTTCTGTATGCAAAGGCATCCAGAAGCAGTTTATGACTTCCGAGGAAAGAAATGAAGTTTGCGGTAAAATACACCATGAACAGGACATACCAGAGAACATATATCTTCATGAATCCGCGAGGGAGGATCAGATAGACCAGGATGAACATCTGCGTAAGCATCATCATTATGTATGAGAACCTGATCCACTTGATCTTGTTGTCCTGATCTTCGTCGTAATATTGTTCTATCCTACGGACACCTCTCTTGTATGTACGGTCAAAAAGGATGATATGCAGGATGCAGTTTATGATGAACAATATAACAGATGCAGCTATGACAGCTATTCTTAGTACTTCTCTTTCCATACCGCATCCCTTGATGAGTATCCAGCTGACTATAGCAACACCTGCAAGATTGAGATAGAATTTATCATTGTCTCCTTCCTCAATCAGGTTCATCAGGGAGAATGAAAGGATGGTGGAGCCGACTGCTGTAACTACCAGCATCATCAACGATGCGAACACATAGTAATCATGAGCTCCGGTGTGAGTCAGACAGAGAGACATCAATACGGAAGAGACGATAAAACACATCGCTATCGTATTCTTGGTCTTGGCCAGCTTCCTCGAATATTCTGTATTGGGAACATTTATCAGAAAGAGCAGAAATGCAAGTATGAAGGATGTGACTATCGCTATGACTAACGACAGTTCCATATTGAAAACAAGACTTGCTATGCTCGACATCAGGACTATAGGTTGTTATAGTTATTAACTGGAGTCTGCGAATTTACGGATTTTTTCGCTATTTTTGCAATCGTTTTTCGAGCCTGCGGACAAAACAGGCCGAAGTGATAAGAGACGATATACGTAAAATGCTGGATTTTAATACAATAGAAAGACTTGACAAGATAGCCACTCCGTTCTATTACTACGACATGGACCTGTTCCACAAGACAGTTGACTATGCTGCAGAAATGGCGGACAAGTATGGCATCAAGATACATTATGCCGTGAAGGCAAACGTGGAGCGCAGACTGCTCGAGTACATCAGCAGCAAGGGTTTCGGAGCTGACTGTGTCAGCGGAAACGAGGTGCTGCATGCTCACGGCTGCGGTTTCCCTGGGGACAAGATCGTATACGCCGGAGTCGGAAAGAGCGATAAGGAGATCTTCAATGCCATGAAGATCGGCATTGAGGCCTTCAACTGCGAGTCTCTTCAGGAGATCTATGTAATCAATGAGATGGCACATGTGCATGGACTCAAGGCAAATGTCTCAGTCCGCATCAACCCGGACATCGATGCCCATACCCACAAGTATGTGACTACAGGACTGTACGAAAACAAGTTCGGTATCTCCCAGCATGAATTCGACAAGCTCATAGACATACTCAAGAAGAGCGAACACATCAACTTCATAGGTCTGCACTTCCACATAGGTTCGCAGATCACTAGAGTGGAGGAAGTCTATGCTCTTGAGTGCCAGAGGGTCAATGACATCGTTGCATATTTCGAGCGCAACGGACTTACCGTTAACAACATCAACCTCGGAGGTGGTCTCGGAGTTGATTATGACGATCCGGACGAGAATGCAATTCCTGATTTCGAGACATGGTTCAGGACCATTTCGGAGAATATTATCCGTCGTGAAGACCAGGCAGTACATGTTGAGCCAGGCCGTTCTCTTGTTGCCCAGTGTGCTACGTTGATATCCCGAGTCCTTTTTGTCAAGAGCGGAGAGACCAAGAACTTCCTGATCATGGATGCCGGTATGAATGACCTGATCAGACCTGCTCTTTACGGTGCATACCACAAGATCGAAAACCTGTCGGCATCGCAGCGCACCTTCTACCCTACCCACCAGGCATACGACATCGTCGGCCCTGTCTGCGAGTCAAGTGACGTATGGGGTGCCGGACGTCTTCTGCCTCTAAGCGTGCGCGGAGACCTCATGGCGATCCGCAGCACAGGAGCATACGGACAGGTAATGGCCAGCAGATATAACATGAAGGACCTCGCTCCAACAGTGTTCAGCGACAACCTTGATGCCGCCCCTGCAGTTATCGATTATTTTGAATAACCAGGTACACACGTCATTGCGAGGGCTCTGCCCGTGGCAAACTGACCAACTGTCACCCTGAGCACCACCCTGTCATTCCGAGCGAAGTCGAGGAATCTATAAAATAGAAATGTAAAATAAATATATATGTTCGAAAATTTAAGCGAAAGACTGGAGAGGTCGTTCAAGATTCTCAAAGGTGAAGGAAAGATTACCGAGGTAAACATCTCGGAAGCTATGAAAGACATCCGCCGCGCCCTTCTGGACGCCGACGTGAGCTACAAGATCGCCAAGCAGTTCTGCGATGAGGTCAAGAAGAAGGCCATAGGACAGAACGTGCTCACAGCTGTGAAGCCACAGCAGATGATCGTGAAGATCGTTCACGACGAGCTTGCAGCCCTTATGGGAAGTGAGTCGTCTGACATCAATATCAAGGGTACCCCTGGAGTGGTTCTCGTAGCCGGTCTGAACGGTTCCGGTAAGACCACATTCTCCGGAAAGCTCGCCCTGCACATCAAGAGCAAGCGCGGCATGAAGGTCCTCCTTGCTGCCTGCGACTACTTCCGTCCTGCAGCGATCGACCAGTTGAAGGTTCTTGGAGAACAGATCGGTGTAGAGGTATACTCTGAGGAAGGAGTAAAGGACCCTATCCAGATCGCTCAGAACGCAATCAAGAAGGCTAAGACCGAGGGATATTCTGTAGTAATCGTCGATACTGCCGGACGACTTGCAGTTGACCAGGAGCTCATGGATGAGATCTCAGCTCTCCACACTGCAGTGCAGCCTACAGAGACTCTCTTTGTTGTGGATGCCATGACAGGTCAGGATGCAGTCGAGACTGCAAAGGCATTCAACGACAGACTTGACTTCGACGGAGTTGTACTCACCAAGATGGATGGTGACACCCGTGGTGGTGCCGCTCTTTCTATCAAGGCTATTGTAGGAAAGCCTATCAAGTTTGTCAGCACGGGAGAGAAGATGGAGGCTCTGGACGTGTTCCATCCTTCACGTATCGCTGACCGTATCCTCGGAATGGGTGACGTTGTTTCTCTCGTAGAGAAGGCTCAGGAGCAGTTTGACGAGGCTCAGGCGCGTGAGCTCAAGAAGAAGCTCGCCAAGGATCAGTTCACTCTCTGGGATTTCTACAACCAGATCCAGCAGATCAAGAAGATGGGTAACATCAAGGATCTTGCTTCAATGATTCCGGGTGTGGGCAAGGCTTTGAAGGATGTGGATATGGACAACGACTCATTCAAGGGCGTAGAAGCAATCATCCTTTCTATGACTCCATACGAGCGTGAGCATCCTGAGTGCCTCAACGGCAGCCGCCGCAAGCGTATTGCTGACGGTTCGGGTACATCGCTTCCTGAGGTAAACAAGCTGCTCAAGCAGTTCGAGGGCACCCGTAAGATGATGAAGACTGTCATGGGAGCCGGTCAGATGGGAGCCATGATGGGACGTCATGGCGGAAAGAAACGTAGATAGTAGGCTTTATTTTCGGATCAAGGTATTAAGAGCAGCCTCAGCATCGTAACGGGATTTGAAATTAGGCTGGATTATGATGTTATTCCTTCTGTCAATCACGCCCCACAATCCTGTTGAAGCCATCTGTACCATAGCAAATCCGTCGCTGTTCATTGGTGTCACATACTTATACTGAGGCTGGATGTACCAGTTGCCGTAATAGTCAAGGTATCCCCAGAGCTCTGTATTTGTATCCTGCATCTCCCACAGGTCAATGCCAACATATCTTCCCTTCAGGATACTGCTTATAGCCTCATCCACGTCATAACGGGAATCAAAGCTGAACTGGATTACTGTCTGGGCATATACGTCTATTGCTCCCCATCTGTAGTTGCTCAATTGGACAACCGCCAAACCAATATCTGTATTAAAGTCCACTGCATAGCGGAAGGTTGGAGCGATCACCCATACTCCATATTCATTAAGATAGCCGTAAAGGCCTGTGCCAGGATCTTCCTGTGCTGTAAGATTTCGCGGGTTTGGGGCGATTGACGAGATCGCTGCAGTTACAGGATTCACAACTGCTCCTATTGGAGTCTGGTAGACTGCCTGATTGGTTGATGCAATGTTGAAAAGTCCGCATGAAGACAGAATCATGCCAGCAAGAAGCATGAGAGGAAGAAGCTTTTTCATAATCCTATAATATTTGGTCCGTAACCCTGAAGTGGATTACGGACCAAATATAATGATTAAGACTTTGATTTCCTATAAGATTACTTCTCAAGGAGATATTTTCTCCAGAATTCCTGGTTAGCTTTCAGGAAGTGATCACCCTGATAACCATAGTAGCCATGCATTCCGTCAGGGTAGATCATGAAGTCGAATTTCTTGCCTGCGCGATGGAGTGCGTCCAGAAGCTGGAGTGTATTCTGGTGGTGGACGTTGTCGTCTCCTGTGCCATGGGTCAGTTTAAGCATGACTGGTTCAACAGATTGCCACGTCGATGACGCTCCTCGCAATGACGTGTACGTAGTTGGATAGCCGTCCACGTAGTTAAGGACTTTTGAGACTTCGTATCCTTCTGGATTGGACTGAGGCGTGTCCATGTAGCGTTCTGTATAATGGGAGTCATACAGAGCCCAGTCGTAGACACCACCGCCTGCTATTCCATAATGGAACTTGTCAGGAGCCTGCAGCAGTAGCATAGAGGTCATGGTTCCTCCGAACGAGAATCCCTCGACTCCTATCTTATCACCATCTACATATGGAGTAGACTGAAGCATTTCAGCCCATTTGCAGAAATCATGAACCTCTGTCACAGTCAGCTGACGGTATATGAGGTCAAGTCCTGCACGTCCGTTATGACCTGCTGCACGAGGATCTATCGTGATCTGTATTATGCCATTATCAGAGTACCACTGATTGGTAGCTGTCGGAGTAACCCAGCGGTCACGTACCATAGGTGTATTCGGACCGCCGTATATGTCCACATGTACAGGATACTTCTTAGAAGCATCGAAATCCTTAGGATACACTATCATGGCAGGAAGCCATGTGTCTTCTATAGCCATGTACATAAGCTGTCCCAATGCATACTTTGACTCATCATAATCAGGTCCCTGCATGTCTGCAACTATCTGATGCCTGAACTCACGTCCTGTACGGGTATCAGCTGCCATTACATCATAATAGTCTGCAGCACACACGTTATGAACACCCGTAGACTTCAGACCACCCTTAGATGGGAATATGCCGACCTTGGTAGGAGTCTTTGAATTTGAATATGACGCCACGAAGTACTTTCCGTCTGGTGAGAAAGAGACTCCTGTAGCATTATAATGTGGGTCTGTCAGGGCGACGATCACTCCATTCTTATCAACCTTGTACAAAGCCTGCTTTGCAACCTGATCACGCTTTGCTGTGAAGTAGACATCTCCCTTGGCTTCGTCTACACGGACTATTGCTACATTCCAGTTTGGACCGTCAGTGAGGCGGCGGAAAGTCTTGCCGTCGTATGAAAGGAAGTAGATCTGCTGCCAGCCAGTCTCAAATTCACGAGCCATGTAAAGACCATTGTCTGTGAACACCACACCGTCAAACCAGTTGAGCCATGTCTTGTAAGTCTCATTGTAGACATGACGCCTGCTGCCATCAGCCACATTTACTGCATAAAGGTCTATGGTATTCTGCAGACGAGGCATACGGGCAACAAAGAACTCCTGAGAGTCCGGGCCCCAGAACGGGATGCCGAAGTACTGGTCGTCAGCCGGGTTGAAGTCTGCCCAGAGGATTGCCACGTCGCTGCTCTCCTCGCAATGACGTGAAACATCAACGATACCGATGCGGACCTCAGGATTGGTCTGGCCGGCTTTCGGATAGCGTGTCTGGCTGAGAGAGCCTCCGAGGGCAAGATCTGTCACACGAGGGCTCTGCGACTGTGATGCTGCAGCAGCAGGGTTTGCAAATGCAGAATAGATCGGAAACATCGGCACCTTAGAGTTGTCAAAACGATAGAAACCGATCTTCTTGCTGTCCGGAGACCACCAGAACGCCTTGTATTTTGATGGACGACCGATGATTTCCTCATAGTATACCCATGAAGAATAGCCGTTAAGAATCACATCCGAGCCATCAAAGGTCAGACGGGTCTCGATTCCAGTGGCTATATCGACAACGTAAAGATCATTATCACGGGTAAATGCAAGCTTGGTCTGATCTGGAGAATATGTCAGATTCACAGCGCCCTCAGGCTTTACCGGAAACTCCGAGTATTTTGCAGGAGCAGTTACGTCTTCTGTACGTTTTCCGGTACGTGGATTTACTGAAAAGGCTTCCTGGTCAGCATAGGTTCCGTCATAGCTGAAGATCACCTCGTCCGCACTCAGCCACTTCCATGAACGTGGTATCGGATTGAACTCCTGGGCCGCAGCACACAAAGTAACTGCTGCTGACAATACTGATAATAATAATCTTTTATTCATCGTCTTATTTATTTTTTCATTTTATAGATTTCTCGACTCGCCTGGCTCGCTCGAAATGACAGTGGGGAGCTCGCTCGCTATCGACGAAGTCGCTTGAGCGATAGCGAAAGAAATGACAATGAGGGCTAAAACAATTCGTCCTTGAAGTTGACAAGATATACTTTTTCGGTAGCACGGGTTATAGCCGTATAGAGCCACTTCAAATCGTCCAGCGTCAGCTCTTCCTGCCAGAACGGATTGTCAATGAACACACATTTCCATTGTCCTCCCTGAGACTTATGGCAGGTGATGGCATTGGCATACTTCAACTGCAGGGCATTATAATACTTATCCTCACGGACAGCCTCATATCTCTTCTTCTTGGCAGTAAGGTGGGCATAATCCTCATTGACACCCTGATACAGCATATTGGACTGCTCATAGGTCAACGACGCGCTCTCCGACTCCAATGTATCCAATATCACCTTGGCAACGATCTCCTGATCGTCATAGTCCGGGAAAGATATACGTGCCTCGGCAAAGTGCAGCCCATAACGTTCCTCAAACTTCGATATCTTCTGCAGCTTGGCTATATCACCATTAGCTATATAATCCATTCCCTCTATTCCCTCAAGGAACTGATAACAGTTCTTCACGATCATAAGCTTGTCATCACGCACGAGACGTTCCTCCTTGAACTGCACAGTCGAACGGATACCGAGATTATACTTGATCGCACGCTTGTTGGAACGGCAGAGGATAACGGTCTCATCCTCACCATAAGAAGCATATGCATCGGAAATTTTCTCGATAAGCTCCCCTCCTGAAATTCTCTCCACATCATCAAACCCATCGACTTCAAGACCCAAGTCACAAATATCCATCACACCCGGGCCGTAATCCATCTCCGTAATAAGCTGCCTTATCAGAGTAGCATTATGCAGTATTCCGGATTCCATTTGCTGACGGACAACAGTAGACAGTTCTGCAAACACGACACCTCCCATCATAGCCATATAGTCATGCAGGAGTGCAGGACTGGCCTCCAGACCCACCGGAGGCAGCTGGGCAGAGTCGCCGATCAGGATTACCTTACATTCGGCTCCCGAGCGGACAAAGGACAGCAGGTCCTCAAGCAGGTTACCGGAGCCGAAAGCGGCACTGGACTGCTGCTGACCTGTATCTATGCCTATCAATGAAACCTCGTCGACCACGAAAAGAGTCTCCTTATCCTTGTTGGGAGAAAGAGAGAACTGTCCGAATCCGTCTCCTCCGACAGACTTCTGACGATATATATGCTTATGGATAGTATAGGCAGGCTGACCTGCATATGAAGACAGGACTTTGGCAGCACGACCTGTCGGAGCCAGGAGCACGCACTTGGTACCGAACTCCTTCAGTGTTGCGATTACAGATGAAACAGCAGTTGTCTTACCAGTACCGGCATAACCGTTCACAACGAGAATATCATCGTCGTCACTGCTGACAAAATCCGCCACCTTCCTTAAGAGACTGTCCTGACACGATGTAGGAGCATGCTTGAGATGGTCAAGGAACTTGGAATAAAGAAAATCACTTCTTCCCATTACCTCTCTCTTTTGAATATCATGGACAAGACAATGAGTACAGGATAGATCTCCACACGACCAAGGAACATATCCATGGTATAGACAAACTTAGCCACTGCCATCTGAGACGAATAATTATCCATGCCGCCAAGCTCGCCAAGTCCTGGTCCGACTGATCCTATGGAAGCTATGACTCCCGAGACAGCTTCAGTAGCCTCTGCTCCACATCCCATGACTACAAGTATGGAAACGAATATCAGGAAGAAATATGTAACGATGTACATCATCACTGTCTTGACCGAACTGTCAGACAGATGCTGTCCGCTCAGACGGACGTAACTTACTTCCGCCGGGTGCAGTCTGTGACGTATATCATGGGCGATTGCCTTGAATGCGATAAGGATTCTGTCGACCTTGATACCTCCTGTTGTAGATCCTGAACATCCGCACTGAAGGGAGAGGAAGATCAGGACCATACCGGCAACCAAAGGCCACATCGAGTTGTCACATATGGCAAAGCCGGCTGTGGTCATATAACTGACAACAGTGAACGAGGCATCCATCGCAGCTCTTCCGAAGCTGTCATACCCACCTTTTGAAAGAAGCGAGAATGTTACGATTATCGAGCAGACTATAATGGAGCCAAGATAATATTTTACGACTGTATTGTTAAGCGGTTTGAACGACCTTGTTGCGAACACCGCATAGATGAGTCCGAAATGCATGGCGCCAAGCACAAGGAGTACCATTACGATTACATTGATAAGATCCGAGCCAAAGGCTCCCACAGACATATTCCTTGTACTGAATCCTCCTGTTGCAGCGACACTGAATGCGTGATTGATGGCATCGAAAAACGGCATACCTGCAGCCCAGAGTGACAGGAAGGAAACCAGAGTCAAACCCAGATATATACCTGTAATGACAAATACTGTCTTGCTTGATTTATAACGATAACCCTCCTTGGACAGAGATGACATCTCCATATTGGTGAGCTTGTGCCTGTACGGACTTGCTCCTGGAAGAACAAGGAGGAGGAATACTATGACTCCCAGGCCACCTATGAAATGAGTTGACGACCTCCAGAAAAGCAGACTCTTCGGCAGGGCCTCGACATCTGTCAAGATAGTGGATCCTGTAGTAGTGTATCCTGAGACGCTTTCAAACCATGCATTTATGAGCGTGAACTCTCCGCCCCACATCACATATGGCATCATACCGAAGATGAAGGAAAGCAGCCATGAAAGGACTATCGTAAAGAAGCCGTCCTTGAGAGACATTACAGAAGGCTTGCGTATAAATATGAATGGAAAGGCTCCCACCAGCAGAGTAATTATGAAGCTGATGAGCATTGGCGTAAAGCCAGAATCCATCCCATAAGCCACTGAAACTATGAGGGACAGAAACATGAACAAGGCACTTACCAGAAGCGCCATGCCGACATTATACGATATGGCCTTTATATTCATATCATTCCTTTTCCTTTAACGCCTTCACCCTACGTCTGAGCTCATGGTTCTCGTCGATCAGATCCGATACTCCGGAGTTGATGTTACCCAACTGGTCATCACCGTCATAATTATACTTGAATAGTCTTCCGGTTGCCTTGTATGCATCTATTCCGTCAGAGATCCTACAGATCGGATTGACGTAATTCACCATTATGAAATAGAGCAGAAGGAAGATCAGTATAAGACCGGCAGCGACCGAAACAACACCCGGGATGATACTTCTGTAGAAACCTGCGTCAAAGTCAGCCGAATTGTTCTGCAGGTCCTCATAAATTGACTCGTTCAGGACATTGATATCATGACGGAACTTGCTGTATCGAGGCTGAAGTGTACCAAAGAACCATTCTCCTGTATCGACACTGTCTGCAAGAAAGACTTCATCAAACTTCATCGAAGTCTTCATGAAGGCATCGAAAGAGACAACCAGGGTATCGATCATCTCCATGCCTAGAGGAGACTTTACGGAAGCCTTGAGCGAGTCTGCCTGTGCAGTAAAATCCTCAATATCGAACTCCGGCATGAGAGAAATGTCGTTGGTCACCACCACAGCCAGCATCTGCTGGTCATATTCCCTGGTGATGTCCGAGAGTTTCTGGGAAAGGTTGATGCTTTTTATGTTTGAAGAAATGAGCTCTGACACATAGTCGCTCATTCTGCGGTATTCAAGGATGGAGATGACTCCTGAGAGCAGGAGAACTGCTGCTATCGAACCTAGCGCACGCACGAGTCTGACCCTCATCGAAGGTCGCTTCTCAGTATTGCGTCTGAATAATCTGAATGCCATAGCCATGCATATTTATATCATGCAAATATAGCAATTATTCATTAACTTTGCGAAAACGCATAAGTATATGAAAACATCCTCCATTGCAGCCCTGCTCGTAGCAGCCCAGATAATGGTTTCGTGCATGTCAGCGAATACCGGCACAGCTTGTGACCCGGAGACAGTGTTATGGTATGAAAACCCTGCATCAGCCTGGGAGGAAGCCCTGCCTGTGGGTAACGGAAGACTGGGAATGATGTCTTATGGTGATGTATGTCTGGAACACGTCATACTGAATGACATCACTCTCTGGAGCGGCTCCGAGGCCGATTACGCCAACCCTGATGCCGCAGAGAGTCTGGAGCTGATCAGGGAGCTTCTGCTTCAGGGAAAGAATGCGCAGGCGCAGGATGTGATGTATGAAAGGTTTGTACCGAAGAAGCCCACAGGTGGCGGAACATACGGAAGTTACGAGGTTCTTGGACAGGCAATCATAGATTTCGATACTGCAGCAGACTATACCGATTACTCTCGTGGACTGGATATCAGGAATGCCACCTCATGGGTAAGATTCACCTCCGACAGCACCAATCACTACAGAAATTATTACGCATCCCGCCAGGATGACGTCCTCGTTATCGAAGCAGGAGCTGACAGAAAGGGTGCGACCGGATTTACCTTCATGCTGGACAGAGCCGGAAGATGCAGTCTGGAGGCATGCAAAGACGGAATGATAAAGATGTACGGTGAACTTGACAGCGGAGCAGAAGGCGTGAAGGGAATGCAATATGCCGCCTATGCCAAGGTCATCGCCAAAGGAAGAAAAGCTGAGACCGAGACAGCTACTGACTCTACCGGAGTACCGTTCATCCGCGTAGAAAATGCCGACAAGGCATGGATCATCATAAGCGCAGCTACAGATTATTTTGAAAAGGAGGGATATGATGCCAAGGCCCAGGAACTTCTCGAAAATGCAGGTTCTACAAGAAAACTGCACAAGAGAGCAGTAAGGTCACATAGGGAACTGTTCGACAGGGCGGGACTTAGCATAAAGTCCGATGCAGGAACAGAACAGTTTCCGACAGACAGGAGACTTCGCGAATACGCAGGCGGAGCTCCAGACAACGCATTGGCATCCCTGTATTATAACTTTGGAAGATATCTGATGATCTCCAGTTGCAGGGAGGGATGCCTGCCTCCAAACCTTCAGGGGCTGTGGGCAAACACCTTCAGCACTCCGTGGAACGGCGATTATCACACCAATATCAACGTCCAGATGAACCACTGGATCGTGGAGCAGGGCAACCTGAGCGAGCTGCACATGCCTCTTGTCGACCTGACACTCAGACTCATGGAAAGCGGAGAAAAGACAGCCAGGGACTTCTATGGTCCTGAGGCCGAAGGATGGGTGCAGCATATGATGACAAATGTCTGGAATTACACAGCACCGGGAGAACATCCATCATGGGGAGCCACCAATACCGGAGGCGCATGGCTCTGCGCCCATCTTTGGGAACACTACATCTACACCGGAGACAAAGATTATCTGAAGAGAGTCTACCCTGCCCTTGAGGGAGCTGCAAGGTTCTTCATGACCACTATGATCGAGGATCCCGTCAGCGGCTACCTTGTCACTGCACCGACGTCGTCACCGGAAAACGGCTTCATCATGGACGGAAGGACAGTAAATATCTGCATGGGCCCTACCATGGACAACCAGATTGTCAGGGAACTGTTCACAAATACCCTCGCAGCAGCAGAGATCCTTCAGGACGAAGATGTTGATGCCGGACTGTTGAATATGATAGAGGCTGCATTGGCAAAGATAGCTCCGTCGCAGATCAGCCAGAGCGGATACCTCATGGAATGGATGGAGGATTATCAGGAAGCTGACATACACCACAGACATGTTTCCCACCTGTATGGACTGCATCCTGGAGACCAGATCTCTCCTTCGCGCACACCGGAGCTCGCCCAGGCATGTAAGGTGACGCTGAACCGCAGAGGTGACGAGGCGACAGGTTGGAGCCGCGCATGGAAGCTGAATTTCTGGGCACGTCTTGGAGATGGCAACAGAGCACTGAAACTGCTGAAGAGCCTTCTGGAACCTACTCCAGCCGGAGCCGGCGCGGTCAGCGGAACATATCCGAACCTGTTCTGTTCACACCCACCGTTCCAGATCGACGGAAACTTCGGCGGAGCTGCCGGCATAGGTGAAATGCTGATCCAGAGCCACGAGGGATTCATTAACCTGCTTCCGGCCCTTCCTGATGAGTGGAAGGACGGCCAGTTGTACGGATTCAAGACACGAGGCGGAGCCACAGTTGACCTCAGATGGGAAGACGGTCAGCCTGTGGACGTGAAGATTTCCGGAGGCTGGAAAGACTCCGTGAAAGTGATGTTCGCTGGAAAGGAAATAAGCTTTAGAGAGTAAACAACGGAGAAGGATACTGACGCGGAAGGCATCTCAAAGCCACAGTTCCTTTCTCTACACCAAGTTCCTTAAGGGCCTGCAATGTACACTGATAGGCCAGGTCGTGAGTATTGTTGTTTTCGCTCAGATGGCAAAGGAAGATATTCTTGAGTCCGGGATGCCAGAAACGTTTTACCGCACTTGCACACTCGTCGTTGCTCAAGTGACCGCAGCCCTGAACTATCCTCATCTTCAGCTCGTATGTATATGGTCCGCTCATGAGCATATCCATATCATAATTCGATTCGACGACTACCGTATCAGCCTGACGGGCAAAGTCCACCGCCTCATCTGTCATGCGGCCCACATCAGTCATTATCACGAACTTATATCCCTCGACTTCAATGGCATAACCTACTGTCTGAGTAGCATCGTGAGGAACGACGAAATATCTCACCTTCATTCCGGCAACCTCGTTCCATGCACCCTCTTCAAGCACGCGTCTGCAACCGCTGATTGTAGGAGCGGTAAACGTATGACGGGCCAGAGCATCGTGGATTGCCTTTGCAGTATAGACAGGCTTGCTGATGCGCTTGCAGAAAGAACCCAGATGGCGGATGTGGTCAAGATGGTCGTGGGTTACAAGGATTGCTGAGAATGAATCATAATCCATATCATATTCCATGAGTACCTTCTTGAGACGACGCAGGCTGACACCGGCATCGATAAGTATACCACCTTTTTCGGTACCGAGATAATAACAGTTTCCACAGCTTCCGCTGGAAAGGCTCATAAACTTGACCATCAGCGACTGCCCTCCATATTCAAGACCTCATAAACCAATGCCGCAAGGTCTGTTCCCGGCTCATAATATACTGCAGGAAGTCCTGCTGCTATTGATCCCTCTACATTCTTCATGGAATCATCAATGAATAGCATTTCCTCAGAAGGTAGGCCTATCTGCTCTATCACAGCCTTATAGAACGATTCAGACGGCTTGAGAGCCTTCATCTCAAATGAGAAGAAAGACTTCTTGAAGATACTCTCAAGCGGAGCACCTGCATCCTCGAACATCTTTCTGGAGAATGGAAGACAGATGGGGTTGTTGTTGCTGAGCATATAGAGGTCATATTTGCCTGCAAGTTCCTTAAGCAGCTGGATCTTATATGGAGCTATGCCCACAAGAATGTGGGACATCGCCTGGTCGACCTGCTCCGGAGTAGAACCTGGCCACGATCCGGCCAGTACGATCTTCCTGAACTCATCAGCCTCCAGGGTTCCTTCCTCAAGATCTCCGTATATGCCCTTCTGGTGGCATGCATCTATGATCTCATCAATATCGTAGTACCCGAGCGATTCCTTGAAAGCCTTCTTGGAACCCTCTATATCAAGGTCCACAAGGACCCCACCCATATCAAATATAAGAGCCTTAATCATTTCCTTCTTCACAGTATTTCTTGATAATGCTGTATGCATCACGCACGCCGAGCTCTCCGGCACGTGAAAGGTCAATACAGCCTTTCTCCTTATCCTTAAGATATATAAGCACCAGACCCCTGTTGAA
The DNA here is from genome assembly GCA_045126075.1 of Candidatus Cryptobacteroides sp. Lineage (GTDB taxonomy): Bacteria > Bacteroidota > Bacteroidia > Bacteroidales > UBA932 > Cryptobacteroides. The sequence continues at coordinate 85,599 of JBGVNX010000005.1, read as the reverse complement.
GTAAGCATCACCCATATAAGGATAAAGTTCGATGGCCTTGGTGTAGTTTTCAATTGAGTTTATATGTTCCGCTGACAGACAATACAGGTTGCCGAGGTTGAAGTATACATATGGTATATCCGGAACCATTTCAGCCGCAGCCTTCATATCATCCAATGCGTCTGTATAGTCGTATTGCCTTGTCACCTGGTCCTTCACCCTCGCTCTGGTCGTTCCGGTATCATCCATGGAGAGAACCTGCACATTGCTCTCGATAGACGACAGGAATTCGATCATCTCAGCCCTGAGCGTTCCTCTGTTCATCAGGTAGAATGCCTTGTATACTTTTTCCACACCTTCCTGACCTTCTGTTCCGTCAACAGCTGAAGTGTAATAGTTGAGGGCTGAGTTGAAGTGCTTCATATGGTTCTCATATAAAGCCCTCAGGAAAAGACTCTGAGGAGTCGACGACGACCACGCCCGGGTCTCGACCTCAGCCAGCTGCTTGTCTGTCAAGACTGGAGCCTCATTCATTATGCTTACGCCAACTGGCAGTTCCTGCTCGAATCTTGAGATCAGAGGATTCTCATAGCCTCTTGTGAGAGCATATCTTGTGTCGTCCTTCTCCCCTGTCAGCACAAACTTATATAGAGGACGAAGTTTCACGTCTATATCCCTGTTCTGCAGGAGCTCGTCATTGAAGTCCTTCTTTGCAAATTCAGCATCAAGAGACAGGAGCGAGCTGTATTTCTTGGTCGTATCTGCAAATGAGCCTGCATCTGTCACATTCTTCTCCCTATACTCTCTCACCTTCCTCTGAGCTGTATCGTAGTCCTTCTTTGAGGACTTCATGTCTCCAAGAAGGCTCTTCACATATGATCTGTTCATATATGCCTTTGCAAAGTCGGGATACAGTTCTATGGCCCTGTCATAGTCCTCCAATGCATTCCTATACTGGCCTAATTCTATGAAAATGGATGCTCTGTTAAAGTATGCAAGTACATTTTCAGGGTTGATATTCAACACTCTATCCAGATCTTCAAGGGCCTCTTCATATGCTCCGAGCTGGGCATGGATGAGTCCCCTGTTGTACAGAGTAAGGGCATTTCCCGGCTCATCCTTAAGTACCTGGTTAAGGTCTGCCATAGCCTCATTGTACTTCTCCTGCTCATAATACATGAGTGCTCTGTTGAAGTAGGCAAATGTATTGGTTGTATCCAGTTCTATTGCCTTGTCCATATCAGCAATGGCGTTGGCATAATCTCCTTGAGATGCGTAAAGTCTTCCTCTTCTTATGTATCCTTCCGGGTCAAAGCGGTCGAGCTTGATCGCCTTGTTGTAGTCCGACACCGCCTTGAGGGTATCTCCGAGGAAGAGGTAGCTGGCTCCACGGTTCAGGTATGCAGACGGATCCTTAGGCTCCTTCCTGATGTATCTGTCGAAGTCTCCGACAGCACTCTCGAACTGCTGGGAGAGGAAATATGTGACCCCTCGGCTGAAATACAGACCGATGTCTCCCGGGCGGAGTCCAATCGCTGTCTCCAGGTCATCCAGTGCCTTGTCGTAGTTTCCGAAACGGCTTTCCGTGATGCCTCTGTAGTGGTATCCTGAAGTAAAGACAGGATTGATATTGACAGAACGGTCGAAATCGCGCTTGGCACCTCTGAGGTCTCCAAGATTATACTTTGCGATTCCTCTGAAGAAGAAGGTCCAATAGTCTGCTGTATCCAGCTGGGCAAGCACATTGAAGTTATCAATGGCCTGGGCATATTTGCCGTCTGCAAGGGCGCTGCGTCCACGCATGAAGAATACGTCCTTGTCATATTGGGCATATGACTCCCTTACTCCCACTCCGAAAAGCAGAAGCAGCACAACAAGACATTTCAGTATCCTATGCATATCAATTTTTTTTACTATTTTCGCGGCCTGTTTCAGCTGGCCACAAAAAGCCAACTTACAAAGATAATCATTTATCGCGCGCATGCAGCCAAAAAGTTCAAAAATATCTGTCAGCAGACTATTTATCCTGGCATTTACAGCAATCCTGTACCTTGTCCACCCATATGACGGACTGGCACAGACTTCAATGGTGCGCGAACACCAGCCGATAAAGCGCATGGTGACAGAAAGGAAACTGAAACAGCAGATAGACATTCTTTGCGACTCCATTCATGCCGGAAGAGCGGCCGGAGAGAAAGGTGGCGGGCTTACTGCAAGGTGGATCCAGAGTGAATTCGAAAAGATGGGACTGCTCAAGTTCGGCAGCAGCTACGCCCACGGAGTGCTGCTTGGAAACGGAAAGATGGGCCGCAATATCATAGGCATGCTCCCCGGCTCTAAACATTTCAGCAGAGAAAAATATATCATAGTGGGTGCTCACTACGACCACCTTGGCATCCTTGACGGAAAGATGTATCCGGGAGCTGACGCCAACGCGTCTGGTACAGTTGCCCTTCTTAACATTGCAGAGATGCTCAGTGCTTTCCGAAACACAGGAAGAGACCATGACTACAACGTGATCTTCGTGGCTTTTGATGCAAAGGAGTCCAATATGGCCGGTTCTAAAAGGCTATGGAGGATGATAGAGAACGGAGAACTTGTCAATCCTCAGTCAGGAGCAAGAGTCACCAAGGACAAGATTGCCATGATGGTGAACATGGATCAGCTCGGATGCACGATCTCCCCTCTCAAGTCCGGAAGAAAGGATTATATCATCATGCTGGGCAATGAGTCACTGAAACCCATAAAGAGAGACATGCTCCGCATATGCAACAGGACATATGCCATTGACATGGAGATCGATTACACCTACTACGGCAGCAAGAACTTCACCCAGATGTTCTACAGGCTCTCTGACCAGAGAGTCTTCGTGGACAACGGCATCCCGTCAGTACTTTTCACATCCGGAATCACCATGAACACCAACAAGACCTACGATTCTCCGGAGACAATCGACACCGAAATACTTCGTAAAAGGATATTTCTTATATATCATTGGCTTGACAGGATGCTCTAGTGCTTATAAGATGCAAATATTTATTATATTTGCGTGTTTATATAGCGCACGAGCACATGAAGGATTTTTTCAAGCTTCTGAAGAGGTATGCCTCACCATATAAGGGCTACATGGCGTGGTCCATCCTGCTGAACATATTGTCAGCAGTGTTCAACATCTTCTCTTTCACACTGATCATACCTATCCTGCAGATCCTTTTCGGTCTGGATACAACCGTATATGAGTTCATACCATGGGACAGTGACATGTCTGTCAAGGACCTGGTCATCAACAACATGTACTACTATGTAATCCTGGCGATCAACACATGGGGTGCATCCAGGACTCTCATGCTTCTGGGATTGTTCATGATGCTTATGACCGCCCTGAAGACTTCATGTTACTTCGGTTCCTCAGCCATCATGGTCCCTATCAGGACAGGTATCGTCAGGGACATCAGGACTCAGGTCTATAACAAGCTTCTCAGTCTGCCTATGGGTTTCTTCTCACAGCAGAAGAAGGGAGATATCATAGCCAGGATGAGCGGCGACGTGAATGAGATCGAATATTCGATCACAAGTTCGCTGGACATGCTTATAAAGAACCCTATCCTGATTCTGTTCTACTTTACTACGCTCATAGTGACCAGCTGGCAGCTTACCCTCTTTACAATAGCAGTAGTGCCGCTGATGGCATGGGGTATGAGCGCAATCGGAAAGAAGCTCAAGAGAAGGTCTCTGGAAGCACAGGAGAAATGGAGCGACACCATGTCCCAGCTTGACGAAACTCTTGGCGGTCTGCGCATCATCAAGGCCTTCATCGCTGAAGACAAGATGAAGGGCCGCTTTGCAAAGACAGCAGACGAATACAAGACAGCCTCAAGCAAGGTATCCATCAGACAGGCTTCAGCACATCCTGTCAGCGAGTTCCTCGGAACATGTATGATCATGATCGTCCTCTGGTTCGGAGGCACACTGATCCTGAGTGATTCTTCGCCTATCGATGCTCCTACATTCATATTCTACATGGTCATCCTCTACAGTGTGCTCAATCCGCTCAAGGAATTCTCACGCGCCGGATACAACATTCCTAAGGGTCTGGCATCGATGGAGCGCATCGACAAGATCATGAATGCCGAGAACAACATCAAGGAAATAGCGCATCCTGTACAGCTGAAGGAATTCAGCCAGGAGATCAGCTTCAAGGGAGTATGCTTCAGCTATGAGGAAGGACGTCAGGTACTTACAGACATCGACCTGACCATCCCTAAGGGCAAGATGATCGCCCTGGTAGGACAATCCGGTTCCGGTAAGTCTACCTTGGTCGACCTGATTCCTCGCTACCACGATGTGACAGGCGGAAGCATAACAGTCGACGGGGTTGACATCAGGGATCTGCGCATAAAGGAGCTGCGCTCAATCATCGGTAACGTAAACCAGGAAGCGATCCTGTTCAATGACACCATATTCAACAACATAGCCTTCGGCGTAGAGGGAGCTACAATGGAAGATGTGATTGCGGCTGCCAAAATTGCCAATGCGCATGAATTCATCATGGAAAAGGAAGAAGGCTACATGACCAATATCGGTGACAGGGGTGCTAAACTATCTGGAGGACAGAGACAGCGCATAAGCATAGCAAGAGCTATCCTCAAGAATCCTCCTATACTCATCCTCGATGAGGCTACATCTGCTCTGGATACAGAATCCGAGAAACTCGTACAGGAAGCCCTCGACAGACTGACTGGTTCAAGAACCACCATAGCTATCGCCCATAGACTTTCTACAATCAAGAATGCTGACGAGATCTGCGTTCTTCATGAGGGTAAGATAGTCGAGAGAGGCGTACACGAGGACCTCCTGGCCCTAAACGGATACTACAAGAAACTTAACGACATGCAGGCTCTGTAGCGATGAGAAGAATCTTAGGCATATTCACAATCCTTCTGGCCACATGTCTGTCCGGACACGCTCAGAGCAGGATAACTGCGGACTTCAAGGAAGTCTGCGACTCCCTGTCTGTACTCATGACAGAGCGTGGCTCTGTAGAGGGCAGAATCAAGCTGAAGGCAGTCATGAAAAGAGGATCATGCCTTGATTTCTATTTTACAGAGTCCCTGGGAGACTACCCATTCAGACCGGGAGATGCGCAGTGGTTCAGAAAAGCCTTGAAGGCTCAGTTCCCCAATCAGTATGCCAGATATTCCCTCGGAGAAGTGAAGTCCAGAAATATCGACATCGAGAAACTGGAGGTTGCAGAGCTCACATTCAACGGTTCTCCGGCCAAGTCCTCCCACAGGACTGATGTTCCTGATTTCAAGGACAATGTTGTACGAAGGGTCGGAGAACAGAATTTTGACAAGGGCATGTCCGGAAGGACTATAGCCTTGTGGCAGAGCCACGGAAAGGCATTTTCTTCCGACGCCGGTCTATGGCAGTGGCAGAGGCCGTGCATTTTCCAGACTGTGGAAGATATGTTCACACAGGGATTTGTACTCCCATATCTTGCGCCTATGCTGGAGAATGCCGGTGCTTACGTAATGATACCAAGAGAAAGGGACATACAGGTCAACGAGGTCATAGCCGACAATGAGCCTACCTGCGGCAGCAGAGGCACTTCAGAGTACGTGGAGACAGGTAAATGGGCAGATGCCGGCAGCGGTTTTGCCGATCTCAAGCCGGTATATACAAGGGACGATGAACCTTTCAAGACAGGAACAGCCCGAAAGGCAGACTGCACAGATGGAAACAAAGCCAACACAGCAATATGGCGTCCGGACATCCCGGAAAGAGGCCGTTACGCAGTCTATATCTCATACCTGTCATTACCTAACAGCACCAGCAATGCATCCTACACAGTCCATCACTTAGGAGGCAGCACCAGCTTCATTGTCAATCAGAAGATCGGAGGCGGCACATGGATATACCTGGGCACTTTCGAGTTTGACAAGGGATCAGAAGGATATGTCAGCCTTACCAGCAAGGCTCCTGAAGGTTTCCGTCATGAAAAAGGAACTGTTGTGACTTCGGATGCTGTAAAGTTCGGAGGCGGAATGGGCAACATTGCCGGCACACCGAAGGATAATACGCTGGCTCCTCTGGTTTCAGGACTTCCACGTTCTGCAGAGGCAGCAACCTACTGGTTGCAGTGGGCCGGAGCCGACAGGAGCATATGGCAGCCTAAAGACGCCAAGACTGACTACCAGGAAGACTTCATGTGCAGGGGCGACTGGGTTGACTGGATCAGCGGTGGCTCATACATGAATCCTGACAGGCCTGGAAAGGGCATCCCAGTTGACCTTTCTCTGGGATTCCACACCGACGCCGGCGTAAATCCTGCCGACACAATCATCGGAACATTGGCCATCTACACATATAAATCAGAAAACAAGACTGTGCTCCCGGGAGGCGAAAGCCGTATGACGAGCCGAGAGTATGCTGATATAGTACAGTCTCAGATTGTCAATGACCTAAGAGAAGAATTCAGGGAGGATTGGAGCAGAAGACAGATCTGGGACAGAGGCTACAGGGAGTCACGCACTCCTTCATGTCCAGCAATGCTCCTGGAACTTCTGTCTCACCAGAATTTCGAGGATATGAAATACGGACTGGATCCAGGTTACCGATTTACTGTCAGCAGGGCTATCTACAAGGGCATGCTGAAGTATCTGAGCAACAGATACGGCATTCCATATGTCGTGCAGCCTCTTCCTGTGACTGATATGGGAGTAAAGTTCACTGGAGACGGCACTGCGACAATCAGCTGGAAGGCAGTCGAAGATCCGTTGGAGCCTACAGCTGAGGCTACTGGTTTCATACTTTACACAAGGATAGACGACGGCGGATTCGACACAGGTAGAAGGATCAAGGCCATAAAGGGAAAGGACGGATCATACACTTTCGATGTTTCGATAGAAAAAGGACCGGTATACAGTTTCAGGATTGCTGCATATAACGACGGAGGCAAGAGTTTCCAATCAGAGACCATGAGCATAGGTCTGCCTGCCGAAGGAAGCACTGGCAAGGCCGTCTTGGTTGTGAACAATTTTGACCGTATTAGCGGACCTGCATTCTTTGACACGCCTTCTTATGCCGGCTTTGACAACAGGATTGACAGCGGAGTACCGGACGGAAGAGATATCACCTTCATAGGCGAGATGTATGAGAACAGAAGGCACATGCCTTGGGTGTCAAATGCCAACTCAGGTTTCGGAAGTTCATATTCTGACTATGCAGGTAAGACTGTTGCGGGTAACACATTTGACTTCACCTATATCCATGGACAGGCTGTAATGAAGGCTGGACATGCATTCTTCTCATGCAGCAACGAAGCATTCTGCTCTGACTCTACCTTCAGGAAGAAGGCATGGAGCGCTGACATCATATGTGGAAAACAGGTTACGACATCTCTCGGAGAGTCTTATGAGCAGAAGTATTCTGTCTTCCCAGTTCAGATGCAGGATGCAATCAGAGCGATGACCTCAGACGGGGGCAACATACTCATAAGCGGTGCCAATATCGGTACTGACGCATGGGATCAGATTTATCCATACACCAGAGATAAGGATGATGCTACCCTCACCCAGAAATTCATCAAGGAAGTTCTCGGCTACAGATGGGTGACAGGCTTTGCCGGAAGGTCTGGAGAAGTATGTTATGCTCAGGATACCTTGTTCGTAGAGCAGGCTGCCAGGGCAGGAGAAATGTTTACACGCCCTAATCCGCAGAAGTACTGCATAGAGTCCCCTGACGGCATCTCTGCTGCCAACAGTAAGGGAAAGGTGGTAATGAGATATGCCGACACTGATATTCCTGCAGGCATCCGCTTCGAGGGAGGATGTTATAGGACAGTATGTCTGGGATTCCCTATCGAAGCCTTGAAAGAGGATAAAGATATAGAAAGGATAATTAAAGCAACCTTAGAATATTTCAACAGATGACAACACGAGAATCAGAAATCATCGGACTGATCAAGAAAGAGGTAAAGCCTGCATTGGGCTGCACAGAACCTATCGCTGTAGCTCTTGCTGTGGCCAAGACCATGGAAATTCTTGAAGACAAATGTCCTGACTGCGGACCAGGATGGAGATATTCTGACACTTATGCCATAAGAGTGGAAGTAAGCGGTAACATTCTCAAGAACGGAATGGGAGTAGGTATCCCGGGAACAGGAATGGTCGGTCTGCATATCGCTTCAGCTCTTGGAGCTGTATGCGGTAAGTCATCCTATGGATTGGAGGTATTGCATGATCTTGACGAGAAGTCCATATCACATTCAAAGGAAATGGTAGATAAGGGAGTGGTTACAGTGGCGCTTGCCGAGACTGACCACAAACTCTATGTCAAGGCTATTATTACAGACACATGCGGTCGCTCTTCAAGCACTGTCATCGAAGATGACCATGACAACATAGCAGAGACAAGGTTTGGAGATATTGTTTTGAGCAGTTCTCATAAGGAAGATACAAACACCGATCAGAAGAGCACTCTTGACTATCATCTCACCGTCAAGGAAATCTTCGATTTTGCTTGTTCTGTAGCTTATGAAGATATTGAGTTCATCCTTGAGTCAAGAACTCTGAATATGGCACTCGCACAGGAAGGACTTCGTGGCAATTATGGTCTGAGAGTAGGACAGGCAATATGCGCTTCAGCTAACAGGGAGGTCTTCGGAGAGGATTTCCTTTCATATGCCATGGCTCTAACTGCAGCAGCATCTGATGCCCGCATGGCAGGATGTACGCTGGCTGCGATGAGTAATTCCGGTAGCGGTAATCAGGGTATCACAGTTACAATGCCTGTGATTGCATATTCTATTAAATATGGTACTTCTGACGAGGAACTGGCTAGAGCTCTTGTACTCAGCCACCTTATAGCAATCCACATCAAAGGTTACCTGGGCAAGCTCTCTGCACTTTGCGGCTGTGTGATAGCCTCTACAGGATCTTCATGCGGACTGGTATACCTGCGTGGAGGAGATTATGAGCAGGTATGCTCAGCTATCAAGAATATGATCGGAAATATCACCGGCATGGTCTGCGATGGAGCTAAGGTCGGATGCGCGATGAAGGTTGCATCAGGCGTTTCAAGTGCACTTCAGTCTGCAGTGCTGGCTCGTGAGGGCATGTGCATCTCCGAGCATGACGGTATCATAGAGAAGGACATCGAGAAGACCATCCAGAATCTGGGTCGCATCGGTTCAGTCGGCATGCAGCACACAGACGACATGATCCTCAACATCATGGTCTGCAAATAAATCTTTTACAGATAAGAGGCTGACTAAAAAGTCCGCCATTGTCATTTCGACTGAGCGAAGCGAATGGAGAAATCTTCAATACGATATGTATAAAGATGTCTCGACTCCCGTCTGTCGCTCGACATGACAGTGTAGAATACTTTTTAGTCAGCCTCCTCCGGATTTCCGTTCAGTCTATAATGTTATTTTGTAGGGATGTTCTCCAGGACAGCCTTGAGGAACTCCCAGCATTTAGCAACTGAAGGGATGTTTGCACGCTCATCTGGAGAGTGAGGGCTCATGAGCGTTGGACCGCATGACACCATATCCCAATGAGGATAAGCTCCGCTGAGGATACCACACTCAAGACCAGCATGGATAGCCATCACAGCCGGCTCCTTTCCATAGAGGTCGTTATATACCTTCTTCATTGTAGCGAGGATTGCAGAGTCTGGGTTTGGTGCCCATCCTGAGTATCCGCCTGCAAATGATGTCTCGATGCCTGCGAGAGAGAAGACAGCCTCGAACTTCTGTGCGAGAGCGTCCTTTGCAGTGTCTACAGAGCTTCTCATGAGAGTCTTCACGCTGAACTCACCAGCCTCGATCTTAACCATTGCAAGGTTGTTTGAAGTCTCCACGAGACCAGGCATCTCGCTGCTCATGCGTTCAACTCCATCCGGACAAGCGAGGAGAGCGCGAACAAAGCGGAGAGCTTCAGCCTCAGGTACATACTTGCACTCATCACCGTGGCAGCAGCACTCGCCTTCTGCACACTCGTATGGCTTGAAGATGAACTCTGAATCAGGGTCTGTACCAGCATACTCTGCCTTGATTGCTGCAGACACTTCTGCAAATACCTTCTGAGCCTCTGCCACCTTAGCCTCAGGTACATATACTGTAGCGAATGCCTCGCGTGGAATTGCATTTCTGAGTGTACCACCCTCGAGATCAAGAAGCTTCACGTCAGCCTTTGTCATGAGAGCGTAAAGTACACGTGCAGCGATCTTGTTGGCATTTCCTCTGCAGAGGATGATGTCCATTCCTGAGTGACCTCCCTTGAAGCCCTTCACTGTGAGTGACCAGCACTCGTGTGCCTCAGGAGCCTCAGCAGGTACATATGTAGCTGTTGCTGAAGCGTCAAGACCACCTGCGCAACCTACATAAAGCTCTCCCTCAGTCTCTGAGTCGAGGTTGATGAGGATATCACCCTGAAGAACGCCTGGCTTGAGAGCCATCGCACCTGTCATACCAGTCTCCTCGTCGATTGTACAAAGGAGCTCGATAGGACCGTGCTTGATATCATTTGACTCAAGAACCGCCATTGCCATAGCGAGTCCGAGACCGTTGTCAGCTCCGAGGGTTGTGCCCTTAGCCTTCACCCACTCACCGTCGATCCATGTCTGGATTGGGTCCTTGAGGAAGTCATGGACTGTGTCTGCGTTCTTCTGAGGCACCATGTCCACATGGCCCTGAAGGACGACACCTTTCATGTTCTCACATCCAGGAGTTGCAGGCTTGCGGATGATGATGTTTCCGACCTCATCCTTGATTGTCTCGAGGCCATGCTCCTTACCCCAGTTATACATGTATTCCACTGCAAGCTCCTCATGCTTTGAAGGGCGTGGAATCTGTGTCAATGCGTAGAAATTCTTCCACACTATCTGTGGATCAAGTTCTTTAATGCTCATAGTATATTAGTGTTGATTAAATAGATTTCTCGACTTCGCTCGAAATGACAGCGAGCGTTTATTTAAGTATTACATTTACTGGGAGGGAGCTTTCGCGACCGAGCTGGTAGATCGGCATACGGCTCTGGAGCAGAAGATTTGCTCCGTTCATAAGCTTGACTGTGCATATTGCAGGTATTCTGTAATACGCCAATACCTCCTTAGCGTTCTTTGCGTCCACTTCGCTGACTGCAGGATCTGCGAACTCCTGCGGAACGATCTCCATTATGACCGGTTTTCCTGAAAGGTTGTCAGCAGGAACGAGTCCTGAGGTATCTGAAAGACGGAATGCTATATACATCTGGTCTGTCTTGTCAGCCTGAGGAACAACCTCAAATCTCATTGTCTGGGTCTGGTACTCTGAATAACCTGTGAATAGCATCATGTATTCCTCTTCGAGACGGGTAATCTCTCCAATGGCTGTTCCCATAGCTTCTCCGCTATATGTAGCATCAGTATCACCAGTAACGATCTGGAGGCGCTGCTTGCGGAGCTTGAGGATCATGTTTGCAGTCTCGGCAGCTCTCTGCTCAGGAGTCTTCTCGACCAGCATATCCTGCTGCACAGACACCTTGTCATATGCAGACGCACTGTTGTCGCTACGATAAAGTGTAGCTGACTGTGAGGTGAGGTTTGATGAAACGCCCTTACCGGAGAAATCTCCCTGAGTCTCGGTAGGGAAACGCCATACTGACTCGTCACCGAACTTGGCGTCTGAGAAAGATATAAGTCCCACTGAAGAAAGCTTAAGGAAAGTTGCGTCAATCTGTCCCTTCTTCACGTTGGTGGTGTATCTCTTGGTCTGATCAGCCTCAACAAGAGGGGTCATCTTGATTTCTGTGAGCTGAAATGTGGTCTCATCCTTCTGACGAGCCTTTATTCCAAGATATTTCTCTGCATATCTTGCATATGGTCCCACATAGAATTTCTCCTGTACAGCTTCAACCTCGAGAACTATGGTAGTCGAAGGAAGCGAATAAGTCAGGAAACCCTCAGGGTCAGACTTCTTCTGTGCAGATGCTGCTACAGGAAGCGCCATAAGGGCAAGTGCCAAAATCAGTTTGCAAGTATTATTCATAATCGTAAATGTTTATTTCCATCTTTTATGTGTCCACAGCCAGTTTGCCGGACTCTCGTTGAGCTCTGCCTCAAGGAGATCATAGTACTTTCTCATTATCTCTTCCGGTGTCGACTTTGAAGCATCAGTACATATAGGTATGAGAGTCATCTCATATTTTCCGCGCTCCATCCTCTGCATCTTCATGTACATCACCGAGTGTGACATTCTGCATGCAACTCCTACACTACCAAGCATTGCATTGGTCTGCTGATGCATGAACACCCCTATCGGATGCTTTGCAGCCTTATAATACGGGGCCTGATCGGTAGGATAGATATATACCAGCCTCTTATCCTTGTTAGCCACGGCGTGGCGCAAGATGTTGGATGACTCGATCTCGCATGAAGTTCCGACCTTTTCAAGGGCAGACACTCTGTTACGCTTGAACACCTCATCAAAAACCGGGCTGGAAAGTTTCTTATATACCACTCTGATCTCCTCTTCCTGGATAGCCACCTTCACCCCTGACGATGTCTTGTAACCGAGAAAACCTCCGAGCAGTTCCCAGTTTCCGCAATGGGTACTTAGTACTGTCATGGACGGAGTGGACAGAAAGAGTTCGTTAAGTTCTTCAGGATTTGTCACAGTCACTATTCCGGAGTCATACAATCTCTTGTAATTGCTGCCGCTGAACCATATGGCCTCTGCAAGAATCTCTCCGAAATGCTTGTAGAACTCCTTTGCAAGAGTCTGTAGCTGTTTATATTTCTTGTCAGGAAAAGATCGCGACAGGTTGATCATGACCACGTCATATCTGTATCTTATCACAACCCTTGCAAGCCATGCAAAAATATCTCCCATGAAATAGTGGAATTTCAACGGGAGCTTAGAAAGCCCTACAAGAAAAAAACGAACTATATTAACACCTAAGCCCTTCATTATAAGTTGTTTAGATTCAGGTCTGCAGACTCAGTACGTTTAACTATCTAAGTCCACGCCTGTACAGAATTACAAATATACCAAAATTTTCCGGCATTTCCGGCAAAAGGCACGTAAAGTATATTGAGTTTTGAGGTACGATTAATTTTGCTATCTTTGCATGTTTGCATGCGAGGCCGTGTCGACGGCCTATGATTCAGATAACCAATAACAAACAAAATAAAACAAAAAAATCATGTTTAAAGGACAACCAAAAGGACTGTTTGCCCTGGCTCTTGCCAACACCGGCGAGCGCTTCGGCTACTACACAATGCTGGCCATCTTCCTCCTGTTCATTCAGGCTAAGTTCGGCTTCAGCGCGGCAGCAGCCACTCAGATCTATTCAATCTTCCTTGCAGGAGTTTACTTCATGCCTTTCTTCGGAGGTATCCTTGCCGACAAGATCGGATATGGTAAATGTGTGACCATCGGTATCGGTGTCATGTTCCTCGGATACCTTTGCCTGGCTATCCCTACAGCACCTGACGCAGCAGGTAAGATCCTGATGTTCGGAGCTCTTACTCTCATTGCCATCGGTACAGGTCTCTTCAAAGGAAACCTTCAGGTAATGGTAGGTAACCTCTACGATGATCCTAAATATGCTTCGAAGAGAGATGCTGCATTCAGCCTTTTCTACATGGCCATCAACCTCGGTTCGATGTTCGCCCCATCAATGGCAAAGGCTATGACCAACATGTCACTCAGCAAGTATGATCTTTTCTACAATGCTAACGTACCTGCACTTGCACACCAGGTGATGAACGGAACCATCACTCCGGAGAACATGGCAACACTCGAGGGCATCGCTGCTACAATGCCGGGAGCTGCCGGTATGGACATGGCTTCTTTCGCTCCATATTACATCGAGAGACTTTCAACTGCTTATAACGGAGGTTTCGCAGTAGCTTGCGTATCACTTATCCTTTCAGTGCTCATCTACTTCGGTTGCCGTAACTGGTTCAAGCACGCTGATGTAAATGCTAAGCAGGCTAAGGCTGCAAACCCTACTGCAGAGGTAGAGCTCACTCCTGAGCAGACAAAGAGCCGTATCGGTGCGCTTGTATTCGTATTCGCAGTGGTTATCTTCTTCTGGATGGCATTCCACCAGAACGGTGCTACAATGACATTCTTTGCACGTGACTACACAGCCAGCAGCGTGACAGGAGGACTTAGAATCGGATTCAACATCTGGTGCCTTGCCCTTATCGCAGCTTCTGTATACACACTCTTCGGTGCAATCCAGTCAGAGACAAAGAAGGGCAAGCTGACTTCAGCTATAGCTACTGTTGCTCTTTGGGCATTTGCTGCTATCCTTTACTTCAGAATGCCTGGTACAGTAAATATCCAGCCTTCTGACTTCCAGCAGTTCAACCCATTCTATGTGGTAGCCCTTACTCCTGTATCGCTCGCTATCTTCAGCGCTCTCGCAAACAGGAAGAAAGAGCCTTCAGCTCCACGTAAGATCGGTCTCGGAATGTTCGTGGCTGCAGCAGGCTTCCTCATCCTCACTCTCGGATCACTCGGTCTTGCTTCACCTAAGGAGCTCGGCGGAACAGTAAGCCCTGTACTCGTATCTCCAACATGGCTGATCAGCACATATCTCGTACTCACTTTTGCAGAGCTTCTCCTCTCGCCTATGGGTATCTCATTCGTGTCTAAGGTAGCTCCTCCTAAGTACAAGGGTATGATGATGGGTGGATGGTTCGCAGCAACAGCAATCGGAAACTATCTCGTTTCTGTTCCTGGTCTGCTCTGGATGAAGATTCCTCTCTGGTCAATCTGGGTAGTACTCCTCGCAATCTGTATCGTAGCAGGTGTATTCATGTTCGCTAACATGAAGCGTATCGAGTCAGCTACAGAGTAGATCATAGACTACGAATAGAAAGCGGTGTCACTTTTTGATGTGACACCGCTTTTTGTTTACAGTCAGGCACTTATGCATTTATCCTGCCTTCCGCGCCATGCAGGACACACAAGCATCACGCTGGATATCAAGAAGTTAGCCGAAACGGACTAACAGCGCACCATGAGTCGAAAAAATTATTATATTTGTGAGTTATTATGGATGCAGGAATCAAGGAGACTCTGATCGGGTGGGCAGAAGAGTATAATGACCCGAAATACTTTCAGGAAGACCCAATAATCTTCCCTACAAGATTTGCACGCAGCTATGAAGCCGGAGATGCGCTTCTTGCAGATGTAGAGATTGCAGGTCTGCTGGCAGCTCATCTTGCATGGGGCAGGCGCGCCATGATCGTGCGCGACTGCGGACGCATGTTTGACGAGATGGACTGGAGACCATACGACTATGTGATGAACGGCGAGTACAGGAACGAAGATGCCAGTCTGCATAGGACGATAAAGTGGAGCCAGTTTGCAGAAATATGCGGAAGGCTACGAGATATCTACTCAACAAGGGATAGCCTTGAGGGACTGACAGACAACCAGATCAGATGCATGGTCTTCGGACAGAAGGAAGACAAGAAAGCCCCTAACAAGAAGATCAGTATGATGAGAAGATGGATGGTACGCGACGACGGAAAGGTCGACCTGGGAGTATGGAAGAACTCAGACAAGGCCAAACTTATACTGCCTCTCGACGTTCATGTATATACACAAGCTTCTGCGCTGGGACTGACAACACGCAGACAGAAAGACATCGTTACAGCACAGGAAATCACTGAAGCATTCAAGGAAATATGGCCTGAAGACCCATGCAAGGGTGATTTCGCACTATTCGGATATGGAGTGACACAAAAATAACTATGCCAAGACTTTACATAATATCAGGATGTAACGGAGCAGGAAAGACCACTGCTTCGTACTCGCTCCTGCCGGAGATGCTGGAGTGCAGGGAATTCGTGAACTCTGACGAGTTTGCCAAGAGCCTCTCCCCATTCGACCCCTCACTGGCTTCAATCCAGGCAAGTCGTTATATGCTGCTGAAGGTCAGATATCTTCTGAAGAGAAACGAGGATTTTGCAGTTGAGACAACATTGGCGACCAGAACGCTCCTTAAGATAGTAAAGACTGCACAAGCTGCAGGTTATACAGTAACCCTGCTGTACTTCTGGCTCAACAGTCCTGAGCTGGCCATACAGAGAGTCAAGGCAAGAGTTGAAGCCGGAGGCCATAACATCCCAGAAGAAACTATAGTAAGAAGGTATCATGTAGGTATAGATTACTTCTTCAACATCTACGCGCCGATATCCGAAAGATGGATCCTGGCAGACAATTCACAGATACCGTTCCGAGTGATTGCGGAAGGCTCAAAAAATGATGTGATAAACATCAGGGACGAAGAGACATACAAGAAGATCCGCGACATAGCAGACCAGTATCATACTATAGACGAGCATGAACAATAAGAAATATTATCTTGACATATTCAACGTTACGGAAAACGAGCTGAAGACTCTGACGGCCAAGGCTCTTTCCAGAGGGGGCGATTTCGCTGACCTTTATTTTGAATATACGACATTCTTCAACCTCAATCTGAAGGACGGAGTCGTCTCTTCAGGAGGTTTCCACACAGATTACGGAGTCGGCATCAGAGTGCTCAAGGGTGAGAAGACCGGATATGCATACTCTGAAAACCTGGACATGCGCGAGATGCTGAAGGCAGCAGATGCTGCTTCTGCAATTGCCCAGGCAGGAGGAAGCAGCCTTGCATATCGCGCAGGTGTCGCAGCCTCACCCGAGATGTACTCCATGCAGAAACATTGGAGGGATACTGAAGCCTCAGCTCTTCTTCCTTTTCTCCTGTCCCTGGAAAAGAAGGTCACAGCAAGTGACCCACGCATCATCAAGGTGATGGCAAGACTTTCCAACTCAGTGTGCGAGGTAATGATGTTCAACTCATTCGGAGAACTGACTTGCGACACAAGACCTATGGGAAGCATATCTGTCACTGCGGTTTTCCAGCACGAGGGCAAGTCTGAAAACAAGAGCGTATCCAGAAGTTTCAGGATGGGTGCGGAACTGATTGGCGAAGCCCTGGCAGACGAGATTGCAGATGAGATGGTCCAGGGCATTGACGAACGTTTCGAGGCAGTCAGGCCAAAGGGCGGGCAGATGGCAGTAGTAATGGGGGCTGGCCCTTCCGGAGTACTCCTGCACGAGGCCATGGGCCATGCATTCGAGGCTGACTTCAACAGAAAGGGGCAGTCGATATTTTCTGACAAGATGGGCCAGCAGATCTGTCCTAAGGGTGTCAATGTCGTGGATGACGGCACAATTGAATTCAACCGCGGAGCTTGCAGATATGACGACGAGGGAGTTGCAGGCCAGAAGACCTACATGGTGCAGGATGGAGTTCTGAACTCCTATCTTCATGACAGGATAAGCGCAGCCTGGTACGGAGTAGAACCTACCGGAAACGGACGAAGGGAAAACTTCAGATATAATCCTATCCCTCGAATGAGAGCCACATATATGGAAAGCGGTAATGCAGATCCGGCATCCATCATTGCTGACGTAAGGCAGGGCATATACGTAAAGGAACTGTCTAACGGCCAGGTAAAGATCGGAGAAGGTGACTTCACGTTCTTTGTAAAGAGCGGTTTCATGATTGAAGACGGACGCCTGACAGCTCCGATAAAGGATATCAATATAATTGGAAACGGTCCGGAAGCATTGGCCAACATCCTCGCAGTCGGAAACGACTTGAAGATCGACAACGGCACATGGACATGTGGAAAGGAGCAGAGCGTAGCCGTATCATGCGGCATGCCGACGATTCTGGTTAAAAGTCTGACGGTAGGAGGCGAATAAATGATTGAGAAACACGAAATAGAGATTGCCAGACACTGCATCAGCTATGCCTGTGCAAACGGAGCAGACAGCGCGAGAGCTACTCTTAACAAGAGCAGCATCGACGGCTGCAACATGCTCAACGGCCAGCTTGACAAGGTAACCCATGCCGCAGACAGGTCGATTTATCTGTACCTGTACGTAGACGGCAAGTTCGGCACCTTCTCGACAAACATGCTTCAGAAGGACAAATTGGAAGACTTCATCATCAAGGCCATCGACATGGTCAGGATGCTGGGAGAAGATCCATGCAGAAAGCTGCCTGAGCCATCCAGGACAGAGCAGAGCGCAAAGACCGGAATGGAACTCGGGCTCTACGACCCGTCCTTCGAACTATCGGACAGCGAAAGCAGACTTGCCAGAGCAGCAGCCATGAGCATATGGGAAGAGGCAAGTGCCGTTGAGACAGAATCATACACCATCATATCCGAGGAATGTGAATACAGCGAGTCCTATGATGACAGCCTGACCATCGACTCACAGGGATTTGAAGGAAGGCATACTGAGAGCACATTCAGCTGCTTTGCAGAAGTGACCATACAGGATAAGGAAGGAAACCGATATAGCGGATACTGGTGGGATTCTTCGTACCGAAATGCAATTGAAGATCTTTCAAGATGCAGCAGGACTGCTTTACAAAGAGCTGTGTCACAGATCGGCCCGAAGCCACGCAGGAGTGGTCGCGCACGCATGGTTGTGGACAGCAGCGTCGCTTCCAGGCTTGTTGCTCCAGTGCTCAACGCATTGAACGGAGCAGCTCTTCAGCAGAAGATGTCCTTTCTGAATGATTCGCTTGGAAAGAAGATATTCAGCGAGGGTATGAATCTCATGGACCTTCCGAGAACAGTAGGAAAGAACGGTTCGAGGATGTTCGACAGCGAGGGTGTAGCGACCAAAGACGCACCTGTAATCCAGAACGGAGTGGTGTGCCAATACTTCATCAATACATATAATGCTGCTAAGATGGGTATTGAACCTACCATAGAAGATGCATCCAGACCGATCCTGATGCCATATCTTAAGGATATGGGATTGCCGGAAACGGAAATTTCCCTATCTTTGGAGGATATTCTGTCCTATTGCAAGAACGGAATCCTTGTTACTGGATTCAACGGAGGTAACAGCAACCCTGTTACCGGTGATTTCTCCTTTGGAATCGAAGGCTTTGCCTTCAGCAAAGGAAAGATTACCCATCCGGTGAGAGAGATGCTGATAACGGGTAACCTCATCGAACTTTGGAACAGTCTTATAGCAGCTGGAACTGACGCACGCGAAAGTTCACGCTGGCAGATACCGACTGTGGCATTTGAGAATGTGTCATTCTCTGCATAAAAGATTGCCACGTCGCTCCGCTCCTCGCAATGACGTAAAAATGTCACCACGAACGGGCAATGTCACCATGAACGGACCATGTCATCCTGAACGGACAATGTCACCATGAACGGGCAATGTCATCCTGAACGGACAATGTCATACTGAACGGACCATGTCATACTGAACGGACCATGTCATACTGAACGGGCAATGTCATCCTGAACGGGTAATGTCATCCTGAACGGGCAATGTCATACTGAACGGACCATGTCATACTGAACGGGGAATGTCATCCTGAACGAAGTGAAGGATCTGTTAAACGAAAACAAAATAAATTACAATATGAAAATTTCAGAAAATACAGTAGTAGAATTCAGCTACGAACTTGAGGTTGACGGACAGATCGTTGACCAGTGTCCTAAAGAGCGTCCATTGGACTATATCCACGCAACTGGAAGCCTCCTTCCTAAGCTTGAGGCTGCAATTGAAGGAATGGAGCCGGGCGATAAGTTTGACGTAACACTCGCACCAGTTGACGCATATGGTGAGGTTGATCCTGCAAGAGTCATCGACCTTCCTAAGTCAGCATTTGAGGTAAACGGCGAGATCCGCGAGGACCTTCTCGTACCAGGAAACACCATCCCTATGATGAACAGCATGGGTGGCGTAATCCCAGGAGTTGTAGTAGAAGTTACTGAGGACAGCGTGAAGATGGACCTCAACCACCAGATGGCTGGCAAGACCCTCCATTTCGTAGGAGAGATCATTTCCGTACGCGAGGCTACTGAAAAGGAGCTTACAGAAGGACTTCACGGAGAGTATGTCCACACGTGTGGCTGTGGCGGCGGATGCCATGGACATGACGGAGGATGCGGCGGATGCGGTGGCGGAAGCTGCGAGGATGGCGATTGTGGTTGCGGTGGCGACGATTGCGGCTGCGGATGTCACTAATATGATATGAAGACCGCTGTAGTCATATTGAACTGGAACACGGAAGGATTCCTGAAGGAATTTCTTCCGGGTCTTCTTCATTCCGTAAAGAATGTCGAAGGTGCGGAAGTCATAGTGGCAGACAATGCTTCCACAGACGGTTCAATGACAGTGATGAAGGAGTGCTTCCCTACTGTAAGGACTATAGAACTTGAGAAGAATTTCGGCTTCACCGGCGGTTACAACAAGGCGTTCGACCGGATTGATTCTGAATATTTCCTGCTTATAAATTCAGATATCGAAGTGACAGACGGCTGGCTCGAGCCGCTTGTACAATGGATGGACAACAACCCTGAGTGCGGCGCATGTGCCCCTAAACTTCACAGCTGGCAGGAACGCGAAAAATTTGAATATGCAGGAGCTGCCGGAGGATATATCGACAGATTCGGATACCCTTTCTGCAGAGGTCGTGTAATGAAGCGACTGGAGACAGACTGCGGTCAGTACGATTCCCCTGCTGATGTCTTCTGGGCTACAGGAGCCTGCCTGATGGTCAGAAGTTCCCTTTACAGGAAACTGGGAGGATTGGATGAGAGGTTCTTCGCCCACATGGAGGAGATTGACCTGTGCTGGAGGATGCAGCTGGAGGGATACAAGGTAACAGTTGTCCCACAGTCGGTAGTATACCATGTCGGAGGCGGTACACTGCCGGCAAGCTCTCCTTTCAAACTTTTCCTGAACTACAGGAACAACCTTATGATGCTGGAGAACAACCTCGCAAAGACGTTTGCTCTTCAGCTGATGGGTAAAGGCCATGACCTGTCAAAAGCAGCAGCTGGAGGCCATGCCATGGCTAAGAGAAGAATAGCTGTAAGAAGATGCCTGGACTGGATTTCAGCTGCAGTCTACCTTCTTACATTGAAGAAAGACTGCTTTGACGCGGTCCAGAAGGCACATAGGGAATATCAGAAGATGAGAATATCCCCTACCGTTCAGGATATCATGGCATACCTGAAAGAGTTTGGAGAGAGTGCCTCAGTCAAAGGAATATACAGGAAATGGATCGTTCTGGAGTCAATGCTTAAAGGAGACAAGATCTTCCAGAACATAGACCAGGGAGGATTCTATAAATAGAAGCTTATGAAGATAGTCATTGCCGGTGCAGGTGCTGTAGGTTCACACCTGGCCAAGATGCTGAACAACGAGACCAATGAGGTTACGGTAATCGATGAGAGACAGGACAGGCTGGATGCACTTACAGCTGTCACTGACGTAGTCACTGTAGAGGGCAACCCTTCAGCCATCCATATACTCAATGAGGCTGGAGTGCCTGATGCAGACCTGTTCATTGCCGTGAACCCATCAGAGTCACAGGATGTGAATATCGTGAGCGCCATGCTCGCGAAGAAGTTGGGCAGCAAGAAGGTGACAGCACGTATAAACAATGAAGAGTACCTGTCTTATGAGAACAAATACCTGTTCACAGAGATGGGAATAGACCTTCTTTTCTACCCTGAGAAGATTGCAGCCGGAGAGATCGTGGACCTTCTGAAGAGAAGTGCCACCACGGATTCGCTTGAGTTTGCAAGAGGCAAGCTTCAGGTTGCAGTCTTCAAGCTCGAAGAGGAATCCGAACTCATAGGTATGAACATGGCTGAGTTCAGCGCAGTAGCTGCCACAGAAGGACAGAAGTTCAGAGTAGTGGCGATCTCACGAAACGACGAGACCATCATCCCTAAGTTCGACACCAAATTCAAATATCATGACCTTGTCTTCATCATTTCCAAGAGAGAGGGAATGAATATGCTGATGAAGTATATCGGCAAGGAGAATATCGAGGTAAAGAACCTTATGATCCTTGGTGGCAGTCCGATAGGAACCATGGTTGCCAAGCAGCTGAGCAAGCAGATGGAGTCGATCAAGCTGATCGAGATGAACAAGCAGAAATGCGTGGACCTGTCCGAAGAAATGCCGTCAAACGTGATGATAGTAAACGGAGACGGAAGAAATTCCGATATGCTCTTGGAAGAAGCCATCAGAGAGTACGACGCATTTGTGGCAGTAACCAACAACTCTGAGACTAATATCCTCGCCTGCGTGGCAGCTAAGAGTCTGGGAGTTCCAAGAACGATCGCTGAAGTCGAGAACCTTGAATATATCAAGCTTGCTGAAAGCATGGGTGTGGATGCAGTAATCAACAAGAAGCTCATCACAGCCGGAAGAATCTTCAAGTTCACCTTGAGCAGCAAGGTACGATTCATCAAATACATGAGTGGAACCAAGGCCGAGGTACTCGAGTACATCGTATCTCCTGGCTCGGCAATCACCAAGTCAACACTCATGGAGATGGACTTCCCAAAGAATGCCATCGTCGGAGGTGTCATCAGAGGTAATGAATCATTCATTGCCGTGGGAGACACACAGATACAGGCTTACGACCGTGTGGCTGTCTTCGCACTCCCTGAGGCTGTCAAGGAAGTAGACAAGTTTTTTAAGTAATGGCAAGTTATCTACAGATAGAAAACATATCCAAAAGCTACGGACCGAAAATTCTGTTCGAGAAGATAGGATTCAACATAAATGAGGGCGACAAAATCGCTCTCATTGCGCCTAACGGCACCGGTAAGACCTCGCTCATGAGAATCCTTGCCGGAAAGGATAAGTCTGACTCAGGCGGAAAGATCATGTTCCTCAAGGACATCAAGATCGCTTTCCTTGAGCAGGAGTATGACTTCGAGCCCGAGAGTTCCATCTTCGACCAGATCATGGCCTCGAGCACGGAGTTCACTAAAGATCTTGACCAGGAGCACCTGTGGGAATATGAACACAGGGTCGTAAAGTTCCTGACGAGCTTCAACCTGACCAATCCAGAGCAGAAGATGAAGGAACTCTCCGGAGGTGAGGTCAAGAGAGTTGCACTCACCCAGATGCTTGCCAGCGAGGCGGAGTTCTTCATCATGGACGAGCCGACCAACCACCTGGACATCGATGCGATCGAGTTTCTCGAGGGTTACCTCAGCCGCTCGCGCTGTACCCTCTTCATGGTAACGCACGACCGATATTTCCTCGACAGGGTCTGCAACACCGTCATGGAGATGGACCACGGCGCCGTATACACATATAAGGGCGACTATCAGAACTTCCTTGAAAAGAGAGAAGAAAGGATTGCGAACTACAACGCCGAGACCGACAAGGTGCGCAACATCCTGCGCCGCGAGTTGGAATGGATCCGCAGCACCCCATGCGCCCGAACAGGCAAGGCCCGCTACCGCATAAACGCCTTCTATGACCTCAAGGACAGGGCATCACAGGTATACACCCAGAAGCAGGTGAACATGGATCCGATGAAGGGATCTACCCGTCTGGGCACAAAGATCATCAACTGCAAGGACCTCAGCTTCTACTATGGCGACAGCTGCTACCTTGACAAGTTCACATACAACTTCCAGCGCTATGAGAAGGTAGGCATCGTCGGCCGCAACGGTGCCGGAAAGTCTACATTCCTGAACCTGCTCACAGGGAACTTCACTGCAGATATGGTAGTCGAGGCCGGTTCTGTCATTTCGACCGAAGTGGAGAAATCTGCACCAGGAATAATGTCCGGAGTCATCGAACGCGGAGAATCGCTGAAGATAGGCTACTACCACCAGAGCGGAATGTCATTCAACCCGAATGACACAGTGCTGGACATCGTGAACGACACATGGCTCCTCAACCGCTTCCTCTTCCCACACGAGATGCTCAACAACAAGATAGAGAAACTCAGTGGAGGAGAGAAACGACGTCTATATCTGCTTACTATCCTGATGCAGCAGCCTAACCTGCTGATTCTCGATGAGCCGACCAACGATCTCGACATCGTGACCCTCAATATCCTTGAAGAATACCTCAAGGAATTCAGCGGTTCACTGATCATAGTCTCACACGACCGTCACTTCCTCGACAAGCTGGTGGACCACCTCTTCATCTTCTGTGGAGACGGAGTCGTGAAGGACTTCGTTGGAACATACAGCGAATATAGGGAGTACATCAAGGAATACGAGGCGCAGCAGCGCTCGCAGGCACGTGCAGAGGAGAAGGCCGCAAAAGAAAAGGCAACCAAGGAAGCTGCCGCAAACGCTCCCTCACAGGAACAGCCTGCCAAGAAACGCAAGCTGACATACAAGGAGCAGAAGGAGCTCGAACAGCTGGAGAAGGATCTTGAAAGTCTGGCAGAAGAGAAAGCAGAACTGGAAGAGAAGCTTAACAGCGGCAAACTCCCCTACGAGGAACTTCAGAAGACATCGGAGCGCATCGGCCAGATAATGGAACTTACCGACGAAAAGGAATTCAGACTCCTTGAACTTTATGAACTGATGTAACCACAAAAACCCACTTACGCTATGAGAAAGTTTTACACCCTGGCCGGTATTCTATCCATCTCGGAGGAAGAAAAGGAATCAATCAGGCAGCAGGCCCTGGAAGGTGATCCTGTAGCATGTTACAAGCTGGCGGAAATCTATCTGCATCTCCATGAGTGCGAGGGATCTCTGCGACGAACCTCTTGACGACGAGGACGAAGGTCCGGATGACGACGGCCGTTTCGACGCATGGTCTTAACCACGTCTGATCAAACCGGTCAGAGCTGATATTTCGTTGAAGACATTGTCCATATCCTCCTGGAAATGGAATGAATGGGTGTCGTACTTGTTGTCCTCAAGGGCAATGATTACGGCACCTCTTATTTCATATCCGCGTCCATATAGAATGGTGCCGACTGCGTTGTCCGGAAGGTCCTTCGCGTATCCCTCCCTGTCCGTATACATTGCCAGCTGATAGCCCTTGAACTTGCATGCCTTCGTAATGCGGTTCAAAGGTTCCGAGAAATGAACAGCATCAAGTCCCTCTGCATCAATAAGCTGAGCCATCTCACGATAAGACATCATGAAGATATCAGCCTCAACAAAAGACACTATTCCGGAAGGCTGAATTATCATCGCTGTCGGATTGATCTGGGTCTTTGGAGCCACATCGTCAAGATACTTATCAAGGCCATAGCGAAACGCATCATACTTCAGTTTCAGGATTTCATCTTCCGACATGAAGGCCGGATCCCGAAGCGTTTCAGCAGCCTCGATCAGAAGATCATATGCCGTATTGAAACCATAGGTCACTGCTACGTCGGCATATGCCTTACCCTTGTCCAGATCAATCTCATATCCGTACTTGCCGTTCAGTAACGCATCCGCCAGAATCAATGCGCAGTATCCGCTGCCTTTATTGACGCCTTCCGGCAGATTCCGTTTCATCTGACCATGAATCTTCTTCTTGTCATCATCGTCAAGTTCATCCCAACAAGACTCATACTCGAATCCTTGGAGATAGCAGTCCGGAACACCCAGTTTCCTTCCAACCTCCATCAAGGTCTCATAGTACTCATCGTCACCATCCTGGAGGTATATCAAGGCTATATCGAATATCGGAGGATAATAGCCATTGGCTATACACTTGTCATATGCCTTGACAGCCTTCTCTGTCTCACCTTCCATTTCATATAGCCAGCCAAGCCGTTCCCTCCAGAGGATCGATTCGCTGAAGATTGCTGATGACTCACGTTCTGCCTCAGCGATAGCCGCAGCAATATCCGCTTCAACTTCCGCCGTGCCGAGGTACAGCATTCTGTTACGCCTGAGCTTGGCAATGATACTTCCTTTTTCTATCGCTTGAGCAAGAAGTTCCATAGAAAGCTTACGGTCCATCACAAATTTTCCAGCCTGCTCATCATACGCCTCACCAAGATAATACATCCTGGAGAGCAGATAAATAGCGTCGGCAATGCCTGCACGCGCCGACTCATCAAATATCTGGAAGGCTGTCTTCAGCGATGTTTCGTCTTTTCGCGTTGCCCAGAGCCATACTCCATATCCATATCTGGCATACGGAGCCGTACTGTTCCAAAGTTTCGAGACAAGCGGCATAGCCAACTTCCTTACTGCCACGAAATCATGGAAACGGCTCAGGAACTTCGCGTCTTCCGTGAAGTCTAAGTCATCTTCTGCGTACTTCTTGCCCAGGAAGTCCTGAACTGCATCGTCATTCCTCCACCAGCCCCTGAACTTCTCATCCCATGAATCCACGACCTCCTTGTATGGTCCAGGCTTGGTATTAGGATGAATCAGTCTGCCTGCGCTGTCATACTCACCCATCTGCACCCACTCCCACTCCTCATACTCCTTGATGTACCTGACACTCTCAGACCAGACTCCATAGCCCGAGCGCACTCCATGCTCGAAGTGGCCCTCGTACCTGTATTTCTTGTCAGTAGTTGTGGAATATTCCATCACGCCATGTCCATGAGGACGTCCCTCATCATCCTTCTGGCCGCTGTAGATAGTGCGTGTAATTTTTGACGGGTTTTCCGGTAGTCTCATAGCTTAATGATTTGATCTATGCAAATATAAAAATTATTGCAATTCCATGTTAAACCAACCAGACCGGTGCGACAAAAATCTGCGATTTCATGATTCTTTCCCGTCATCCCCGACCCCGACAGGGGATCTCTAAAAAAACAGCGGTGACGTGTAAGTCGTCATCCTCTAAAAGCTGTGACAGATTTTGAGCAAAAAGCGACACAGCTATGGCAAAATCAGCTCAAAAACGCCAAAAATCAGTAGAGCTGTGTCACAAAAGCCAGGAAAACTGTCACAGCGCCTCCCAGGGTGGTGCAATGGTTGTGCGATTTTATAAAAAAAAGAACGCAAATCGTTGAAAATCAATGATTTGCGTTCTTGAAAAGTGACTCCGACAGGATTCAAACCTGTAACCTTCTGATCCGTAGTCAGATGCTCTATTCAGTTGAGCTACGGAGCCGTTATGCAGCTAAGCTGCTTTATCTTTAGTTGTTCTTAACAGTAGCAACCTTCTTCTCCTTGATGCGAGCCTTCTTACCTGAGAGATCGCGGAGGTAGAAGATACGTGCTCTACGAACTTTACCTACCTTGTTGAGCTCGATTGACTCGATGAATGGTGACTCGAATGGGAAGATTCTCTCAACACCTACACCACTTGCAACCTTACGTACTGTGAATGTCTTTGTTGCTGGTGAAGCTCCGCGAAGCTGGATAACAGTTCCTCTGAACTTCTGAAGTCTCTCCTTATCACCCTCCTTGATTCTGTATGTAACGGTGATTGTGTCACCGGCTTTGAATTTTGGGTAGCTGGCTACTCTCTCGTTTGCGAATGCCTGCTCTACTACGTTAATAAGATTCATCTCTGTATTCTATTAAATTTGGTGGCAACATCACGTTTCTTTTCACCCAGCGTGAGAGGTTGCTTTGATTTTGGGATTGCAAAGGTAGGAATTAATTTTAAACCTGCAAACTTTTTTTAAGAAATTTTCCGAAAAATCTCTTTTTATTCAAAAAAGTCCTTGATTCTGTCGAAGAATCCCTTGTCTTCCTTGCTTGGATTAGGCTTATATGCATCCTTTACCCTAAGAGATTCCATCACAGCCTTGTCATCCTTATCAAGTTTCTTAGGTATCCAGACAACGATCTTCACGTAAAGGTCACCGGTTCCGCCATATCCGTTTACTGTCGGCAGGCCCTTTCCCTTAAGTTTTACGACTGTTCCCGACTGTGTACCAGGCTCTACCTTTATCTTATATGCCCCATCGATTCCCGGAACATCTGTCTCGCAACCAAGGATAGCATCCGGAACAGAAATCACCTTTGTATAATAAAGGTTATTGCCCTCTCTCTTGAGTTCTGCATGTTCCTGCTCTTCAATTACTACAAGAAGGTCACCATTTATACCATTATTCTTTGCCGCATGACCCTGGCCCTGGAGTGTAAGCTGCATTCCGGCCTCAACTCCTGCAGGAATCTTGACCTTGATGGTCTCACGCTTGCGCACAAGGCCGCTTCCGCCACACGAACGGCATGGGTTGCTGATGATCTTGCCTTCTCCTCCACACTGCTGGCATGTTGAGTATGTCACTGTCTGACCAAGGAAGGTATTTGTAACTCTCTGTACCTGACCAGTTCCATGACATGCCGGACATGTCTTTACGTCTGCACTGCTTCTTGCTCCCCTACCACCGCACTCAGGACATGGAACGCTCTTCTCTATAGTGATCTCTTTCTCAGCTCCCTTAGCAATCTCTTCAAGAGTCAGCTTCACACGCACTCGGATATCTCGTCCTCTGTAAACCTTCTGCTGACGCTGACCGCTTCTGGCACTATTGAAGCCTCCGAAACCGCCAAAACCTCCGAAGCCACCTCCGAATGCTCCGCCGAAAAGATCGTTCAGGACATCATTCAGGTCACCGAAGCCACCGCTGAAGTCAGGGCCCGAGCCTTCTACTCCTGCATGGCCGAACTGGTCATATCTTGCCTTCTTTTCAGTGTCACTGAGGATGGAATATGCCTCAGCAGCCTCCTTGAACTTCTCCTCGGCCTCCTTGTCGCCAGGATTCTTGTCAGGGTGGTATTTTACCGCAAGCTTGCGGTAAGCCTTCTTTATTTCATCTGCTGTAGCGTTTTTGGCAACGCCCAGCACCTCATAGTAATCTCTTTTAGCTGCCATTATACCTGATGTTTATGTGGCGTGGTTAAATACCTACTACCACCTTAGCATATCTAATCACCTTGCCGTTGAGAGTATATCCTGTCTGAACGACATCGAAAACCTTTCCTTTCTTATCTTCTTCCTGAACAGGGAACTGCGCTACAGCCTCATGAAGGTCTGTATCGAAGGCCTCCCCCATTGCATTGATGACGGCAAGGCCCTTGCTCTGCAGGTATGACATAAGCTTATGATAGATGAGTTCTGTTCCCTCTTTTGCCGCATCGCTGTCGTCAGACTGTCCAAGCACCTGAAGCGCTCTCTCACAATCATCAAGCACAGGGAGCATACCCTTGATGGTCTCGGTCGAGGCCATGCTTACGATCTCAAGCTTCTCCTGAGCTGTACGTCTGCGGAAATTGTCAAACTCTGCCATGAGTCTGATATAATCATCCCTATCCTTGGCAACTTTTGCCTCCAGCTCTTCCACCTTATCCTCAAGCTCCTTTATCTTGGCCTTGTTCTTATCCTTCTTCAACAGACCCTTCTTATCATCCTTTGCAGGAGTATCCTCAACCTGAGGCTCCTGTACAGGCTGTCCTTCTACATTAAGCGTTTCTTCTGACATATATATTGTATCTTTTCTTGTTTCTAATTACCGGCTTGTCATGTAAACCGCCGCAAAGATAACAAATAATCTGCCATCCGCCACAAACTGCCAATATGGCAGTGTTTGCTGACATGAAAGTATTTTACTACTTTTGTAGGATATATTAAAAACACGGAACATGAAACGTATATTACTTGCATTAGCCCTCATGTCAGCATTTGTGACAGCAGAAGCCAGAAAGGTCACAGGAAGCGTTAAATGCGGAGAGAACAAACTTGAAGGCGTGATTGTTACAGACGGCACAAACTTCACCAAGACCCTGAAAAGTGGAAAGTTCACGTTTGACATTGATGACAATGCAGAATTCGTATTCATAATCACACCTTCAGGCTATGTTGCAGACTGGAGTTCCGGAGTCCCTGCGTTTTACAAAGCGGCTGCAGGGATCAGCAGATTTGACTTCCAGCTTACAAGGACAGCAGGAGGAGACGACTATAGCATCGTAGCTATGGCAGACCCGCAGACATACAGCGACGAGCACTTCGCTAAATTTGCCGGACAGCCATTGGATGACATATGCAAGACTACCAAAAGTCTTGACGGAGTCGCAGTCGGACTGACCTTAGGAGACATCAGTTGGGACAGGATCGATATGCTGGACAGATACAAGCAGGAAATAGTACGTACCGGCATCCCGTTCTATCCGGTAATCGGCAACCACGATTATGAAGCTTATGTACAAGGAGACAAAGAGGCATCAGCCGGATACAGAAGCAAGATGGGACCTGAAAATTACGCATTCTGTCTTGGCAAGGACGTGGTCATCGTTCTCGACAACATCATCTATGACACCAATTTCAAGAGCACAGATGGTTATACAAATGAAACAATCGAATGGGTGAAAGGTCTCATCAGGATGATCCCTTCATCTGCAGAGATATACATTGCACAGCATGTACCGGTAGAACGCGCAAACAGAAAGATCGAGAATGCATCTGCACTGCTGGGCATGCTCCGCGGACGAAAGGTGACATTCCTGTCAGGCCATACACATGTCAACAGAATCAGTCAGATAGAGAAAAACATTACAGAGCATAATGTAGCAGCCATCTGTGGAGCATGGTGGGACACCATCCACTGCACCGACGGAACGCCAAGGGGCTACAAGGTCATGACCAAGCATGGAGGCAAGTTGTCATGGTATTACAAGGCTGTAGGACAAAGCAAGAAACATATTGCAGAAGTATACACCCTTGGACAGACAAGCCGTCACCCTAATTCCGTAGTTGTAAATGTATGGGATTGGGATCCCGAATGGAAAGTGGAGTGGTACGAAGACGGACAATACAGGGGCAAGATGGACCAGGTGAAGGAAGTTTCACCTGTATTCACGGATGAAATCAAAGCAGCGTATGCCGGTCAGGAAATACCAGGTTGGAAACGAGGCTCTGTCAGCAGTCACTATTTTGCAGCGACACCATCAAGATATACCAGAAATGTGACTATAGCAGTAACCAGCCGTTTTGGACAAAAGTGGACACAGACCGTAGAGATTGCAGGAATATGCGAAGAACACATGACATGCACCGGCAAGGATGCGACCCTGGAAAATCTTACAGCACTGGTTGATGGTGGAGCGAGATATATCAGACTTGACCTGTGCGTAGACATGAACGGAGACGTAACAGTAGGCCATAAGGACGGGCCGCTTATGATTGAAGTACTGGACGTGCTGGACGAGTACATCAACAAGTCAGGAAGGTCTGCAGTAAGATACAACTTTGAGATGTACACAGTCACAGGTAAGGAAGAAGGAAAGTCAGTCCCTTACTACCACAATTATGTTGACTTCGTGATGGCTGACCTTTGGATCAGATACATGGGTGACAAGCTCATGCTTACAGGATCAGACTACCGTTCACTGAATCACATGAACGAGAAATACCCTGAGGTGGACCTGGCATTCAAAGTTCCCCCTGGAACAAAAGACATTGAAAAGTCAATGACCAGACTCAAGTTCACACCGAAATGGATAAGTCTGCATTACACAGATGCGACCGAAGCTAACATAAAGCAATTCCGTGATAAAGGCATGTATGTCTCTGTGTGGGGAATACCTGACAAGGACACAGCAGCAAAGATTCAGGAACTGGATCCTGACGCTATAATATATTAAAGAAGAGCAATCTTCATGTACTTATAAGAAGTGCGGCATATCTGAGTCAGACATGCCGCACTTTTGTCTTAACGAGGAAATTCAATTTCAATTTCCTTGTCGACATGCTTCAGCTTGAATGAAAGCAGACAAAGCAGGCATCCGAGCACCAGCAGACCGATTCCTGCCAGGATTATAACTGTCGCCACACCTGCGCTGAAAGGGTTCAGAAGCACAATCACCGAAAGCAGAAGAAGGAGTATACCTCCTACTATTACAAGACCGCTTCCTCCAAGTCGGAATGTCTCCATGTCACCGCCGAATGCTATGATGATGAAACTGTTATACATCATCCATATTCCCATCATCAGAGGAAGGGCCACAAGTGTCACCCCCGGATAGATACATAGGAATATACCCAAGATCAGGTCGAGCACTCCACCTACAACAAAATATCCTCTCATCGTGAGATAGTTGGAACTCGTAGATGCCACAATAAGCTGAACGGCACCTACCAGCAACATCAACACGCCGAAGATGATTGAGAGAGTGACGTAGCTCTGAAGAGGGAATACAAATACAACAACACCCATCACCAGGCACAGAAGGCCTGCGATCAGCATAAGCCACCAGTGCTTCACCGCACGTGCGACCTTACTTGTCAGGTTTTCGAAATGACGTTTCATAACACTATAAATTAAAATTCGCGGAAACCGGCTCATCCGGTCCCCGCGAATCATTCTCAAGTATTATGCTAAACGCTTAAAACATTGACTTTACCTGATTATATACGTTCTGAGCTGTAAATCCCAGTTTCTCATCGAGCACCTTGTAAGGAGCTGAAAATCCGAAGCTTTCAAGGCCGAAGACCTTACCGTTGCAACCTACAAGCCCCTGGAGATTTACAGGAAGACCTGCTGTAAGGCCAAAAATCTTGGCTCCGGTAGGAAGAACGCTCTCCTGATACTCCTTGCTCTGGGCGCGGAAGAGTCCCTCTGAAGGGCAGCTTACTATGCGGATCTTAAGTCCATCCTTGCGCAGAAGCTCAGCTCCTGCTACCAAAGTAGAAACCTCTGAACCTGAAGCTACGAGAATTACGTCAGGATTCTCATCCGATCCAGCTACTACATATGCTCCCTTCTGTGCCTGAGCATAATCATTTCCCGCAGGAAGCATATCTATGTTCTGACGTGAAAGGATGAGACCTGTAGGTGAATCAGTGTTCTCCATAGCCATCTTCCAGCATACTGTGGTTTCCTCAACATCAGCAGGACGAAGAACGAGCATTGAGTTCTTTCCGCTGTGGTTCTTGAGTTTCTCCATAAGACGGATCTGTGCCTCCTGCTCTACAGGCTCGTGAGTAGGACCATCCTCGCCGACACGGAATGCATCATGTGACCATACAAACTTGACTGGAAGTTCCATCAGAGCCGCCATACGTACTGCAGGCTTCATATAGTCTGAGAACACGAAGAATGTACCGCAGGCTGCAATGACACCACCATGAAGAGCCATACCGATGCATGCACATGCCATAGTAAGTTCTGCAACACCAGCCTGGAAGAAGGCTCCGCTGAAGTCACCCTTTGTAAATGCTTTAGTCTTCTTGAGGAAGCCGTCTGTCTTGTCTGAATTTGAAAGGTCAGCTGATGCACATACCATGTTAGGGACCTGCTCTGCCAGCTGTCCTAGAACCGCAGCCGAAGCATTTCTTGTTGCATCACCAGCCTTTTGCTGAACCTTTGTCCAGTCCACCTCTGGAGCCTTTCCGCTGAACCAGTCTGCCTGCTGTGCAGCCTTCTCTGGATTTGCTGCTGCCCATGCAGCTTCCTCAGCGCGGCGCTCGGCTACAATGGCCTTAAGCTCCTCAGCACGTTTAGCATAAAGTGCCTGCACCTGCTCGTTGATTACGAATGGAGCATCAGGATTTCCACCAAGGTTGATGATTGTATTTCTGTATGCATCACCGCCAAGAGGCGCACCATGGGTCTTGCAGTTGCGCTCATAGCTCTGGTTGTCTGCAGTTCTTGCACCCTTTCCCATCACGCATTTTCCGATGATGAGTGTCGGACGGTCTGCTATTGTCTTTGACTCATCGAGAGCCTTGCGTATCTGATCGCAGTCGTTTCCATCGATTGTGATCACGTGCCATCCCCATGCACGATACTTCATCGCAGTATCCTCGGTACACACCTCTTCGCATGTTGTCGAAAGCTGGATATCATTTGCATCGTAGAACATCACAAGGTTGTCAAGTCCGAGTGTACCTGCAACACGGCCTGCTCCCTGAGAAATTTCTTCCTGGATACCTCCATCAGAAATATATGCATAGACAGTTTCCTTTGCAAATGTAGGGTTTCCTGTACGTGCAGCAAGGAACTTTGCAGCCATTGCGGCACCCACTGCAAACACATGACCCTGACCGAGCGGTCCCGATGTATTCTCGATGCCTCGCATCACATCCACCTCCGGGTGGCCTGGCGTAGGAGAGCCCCACTGACGAAGCTGCTGGAGTTCCTCAAGAGTGAACTTTCCTGTGAGTGCAAGCTGCGCATAAAGCATTGGTGCCATATGGCCCGGATCAAGGAAGAAACGGTCACGTCCCTCCCACTTCGGATTTTCAGGATCATACTGGAGGTACTCTGAATAGAGGACATTGATGAAATCAGCTCCACCCATGGATCCGCCTGGATGACCTGACTTAGCCTTTTCTACCATTGATGCTGCAAGAATACGGATATTATCCGCCGCAAGGTTCATTACTTTTGTGTCGTTCATGATATCGATAGTTTATGAATTTTCTACAAATCTTGCGAATTTAATCATTTTTATAGTCACCCACAAGAGATTATCTGATGTATATAAACAAAAAGAGACAACCTTCCGGCTGTCTCTATCTAAAATTCATGAATTTCAGATTACGCGTTGAGAGTGTAATACTCACACTCCTTGCCGCAGCGAGTCTCTACCACTACGTTGAGCTTACCCTCGCGAGCGAGCCATCCGAGTGCTGCGAAGAACTCTGCAGATGCAAGACCTGTCTCCTTCTTAAGCTTTGCCTCAGTCATCTTGCCATTTGCGCTCAGCGCATTCCATACGAGACCTGCGTTGTTTCCAATGTTGTTGATTTCCATAGTAATTAATCTTTTAATTTGTAACCATATCGGCAGCCTAAGCCACCTTCACTCTAACTAACTTTCTGTTTTTCAGCCGCAAAGATAATCAAAAATTTTTAATCTCTATTTAAATCATACCTTTATGATAAAAATATTACCTTTGTATGATTTACCAAACCACTTTAAACATGAAGAAAATCATTATCACGCTTTTAAGCATAACTATGCTTCTTAACGCCACCAATGCCTTCGCATGGGGTGCAAAGGGCCATGATATCGTGGCTGCCATTGCCGAGCAGCACCTTACCCGCAAGGCTAAGAAGAATATCAGCAAGATCCTTGACGGAAAGTCTATCGTCTATTATTCTTCATGGATGGACAACATCCAGAATTCCCCATATTGGGAAAACGGCTATAACAAGACCAAGACATGGCACTATGCCAACGTCGACAAGGGTATGACATACCAGACTATGCCAAAGAACCCAAGCGGCGACGTTATTACAGGACTCGAGTTCCTTACAAGAGAGCTCACTGAAAATTATGACAACCTCACTGACAGCATGAGGGTCGACTACCTGAAGATGATCGTGCACATGGTCGGAGACCTGCATTGTCCTATGCACGCAGGAAGGCTCTCCGACAGAGGAGGTAACGGAATGAAGGTAAAATGGTTCGGACAGAACACCAACCTGCACTCTCTTTGGGACAGCAAGATGATCGACTCGGCACGTAAGTGGAGCTACTCAGAATGGGTAGAGCATCTTGACAGAGCTGACAAGAAGTTCAGAAAGAGCGTCATGCGCGGAACATATGAAGAATGGTTCGCCGACACAGTTGCAGGTGCTGCAAGTATCTACGAGTACGTTGAGAGTATGGGAATTGAGAATCCTAACCTTTCATACCAGTACGTATATGACTTCTCACCGCTTCTTGAAGACAGACTCCTTGTCGGTGGCTACAGACTGGCATATGTGCTTAACATGATCTTCGGATAGCCAAGTACACCTAATCACATAAGACTCAACGACTTACGTAAAAGTCCTGCCTTCCCTTGACGGCAGGACTTTCGCATATCTGTCTACAAATCAGGCATTTACACGACCACGCGCACTGTGACACTATATTATCGGAACCAACTCTTCTGTCATCTGGCCGTCTTTGATGGTGATGACACGGATCGATGCCGGGCCGGTGCCTAGCTGATAGCCGGAAGATGTTGTCGTGAGCATTGGGATACCTTCATATTCTCCTGAGCTGTTGTCATGGAGATGACCTGCAAACACGGCATCCACTCCCTTTGAGCTGAAGTAATCGAAGTACTGGCGCCTTTTTGACTTCGGGATCTGCACATGGCTGTCCTCCTCATCAATGCTCTCGCAGAAGAACGGATGGTGGCCGAAGATCAATGTCACATCAGACACTTCGGTTGCCTCGAGCGTCTCCTCAAGCCACACCATCTGGTCCTGTTCCAAGGCAGAGTCGAAATAAATCAGGCTCGTATTGATGCCCACTACATTCACATTGTTTTTCTTGACTGCAAACCTGTCTGAACCGAAGCGGCTGATGAAGTCCTGGGGATCCGCCGTGCCGTCCTTCAGGATATGGTCATGATTGCCTGGAAGATGGTATTGTTCTATTGATGGATCGATATCGGCTATGCCCTGCACGAATGCATCCCACTGCTCCTTATCGTATGGCAGGTGCACCTGGTCACCTGTGAACACGACCATATCAGGCTTCAGTTCATTGACCTTGGCTACAGTAGCCTTGAGGCACTCGATCTCGAATGTCAGGTCATTGACATATTCCGCACCCGGCACGCTTCCCTTCACGGCCGCATCAAATCCCAGCTGCGCGTCTGCAATCTGGACTATTGTCAGCGTCTTTTGGGTACAGGCTGCAGCGATCAGGGCTACAAGGATGAATAACTTTTTCATATATATCTGATTATAAAGATCCTTCACTTCGTTCAGGATGACAGAAGAGTTGGTCAGGATGACAGAAGAGTTGGTCAGGATGACAGAAGAGTTGGTCAGGATGACAGGGAACTAGAACACTCCCTTCCAGCTTGATGGTACAGGAGCCTCGATTGTCATTTCTTCCTTCTTGACCGGATG
Source organism: Candidatus Cryptobacteroides sp. (assembly GCA_045126075.1). GTDB lineage: Bacteria > Bacteroidota > Bacteroidia > Bacteroidales > UBA932 > Cryptobacteroides. The sequence continues at coordinate 49,025 of JBGVNX010000005.1, read as the reverse complement.
GATGAAGGTTATGCGACGGGCATGGAGAGAAATGCCTCCGTCAGGATTCGAGCGAGGCGAGCCATACTTGAGGTCGCCTTTGATCGGACATCCGAGATTGGAGAGCTGGCAGCGGATCTGGTGGTGGCGTCCTGTGAGAAGTTCCACTTCCACGAGCCAGTATCGGTCTGTCTTGCCGATCTGCTTATAGCTAAGTTTTGCGAGCTTTGCATCCTTGCGTGCAGAGCCTGGGCGACAGATGTACGACTTGTTCTGCTTCTCGTTACGCCACATCATGTCCTCAAGATGTCCTTCTGCCGGCTTAGGCTCGGCACATACCAATGCCCAATAATACTTATGCACATCCGAGTCACGGAACATGGCATTGAGACGTTCCAGTGCCTTGGAAGTCTTGGCAAGGACCACTATGCCGCTGACCGGACGGTCCAGACGGTGCGGAAGACCCATGAACACCTGTCCAGGTTTTGCATCGCGCTGAGCGATGAATGCCTTATATGTCTCAGTAAGGGGCTCGTCTGATGTCTTATCCCCCTGAACGATCTCACCCACCTTCTTGTTTACCACAAGAAGATGATTGTCTTCATATAATATTCTTGACGCGAGGTCGTTGAACTCTTCGATTGAAAGTGTTCTGTAGATCATATTTCCGTTTTAAAGATCCTTCGCTCCGCTCAGGATGACAGAAAGGAGTTCCAGATGACGATTAGGATGACAAAAATAGTAATTATGTCATTACAGAGGGCATGCTGACAGACAAAAACTGACATTTTGGCATATATTTTTATCATGCATGACTTGGCACACCTTTCGTTATAATGTTCTGCAATCGGAGATTGCCACGGTTCTACGAACCTCGCAATGACGTGAAACTGTCATCCCGAGCAAGGAACGGCAAACTGTCATCCCGAGCGCAGTCGAGGGATCTGTAAAATGAATATGAATTAAAATAAAGATAAACATTATGGGAAAGATTATTGGAATTGACCTTGGAACCACCAACTCATGTGTGGCAGTGATGGAAGGTAACGAGCCTACCGTCATCATCAACAACGAAGGACAGAGAACAACCCCTTCAGTGGTAGCTTTCACTGACGGAGGCGAGAGAAAGATCGGTAACCCTGCAAAGCGTCAGGCTATCACAAACCCTCACAAGACTGTATTCTCTATCAAGAGATTCATGGGTGAGAAGTACAGCCAGGTGACAAGCGACATCGCACGCGTACCATATAAGGTAGTTAAAGGTGAGAACGACACTCCACGTGTTGACATCGACGGCCGCCTCTATTCACCACAGGAGATCTCTGCAATGATTCTCCAGAAGATGAAGAAGACTGCTGAGGAATACCTTGGACAGGAAGTTACAGAGGCTGTCATCACAGTACCTGCATACTTCTCTGACTCACAGCGTCAGGCTACCAAGGAGGCAGGTCAGATCGCAGGTCTCGATGTAAAGCGTATCATCAATGAGCCTACAGCAGCTGCTCTTGCATACGGTCTTGACAAGCAGCATAAGGATATGAAGATAGCAGTTTATGACCTCGGTGGCGGTACATTCGATATCTCTATCATGGATCTCGGCGACGGCGTATTCGAAGTACTTTCAACAAACGGTGACACTCACCTTGGTGGTGATGACTTCGACCAGGTGATCATCGACTGGCTCGCTGCTGAGTTTGCAGCCGAGAACAGCGGTATCGACATCAAGAAGGACCCTATGGCCCTCCAGAGACTTAAGGAGGCTGCAGAGAAGGCTAAGATCGAGCTCTCAAGCCAGACTTCTACTGAGATCAACCTCCCTTACATCATGCCTGTTGACGGCGTTCCAAAGCACCTTGTGAAGACTCTTACAAGAGCTAAGTTTGAGATGCTCGCGGACAGCCTCATCCAGAAAACTATCGAGCCATGCCGCAAGGCACTCCAGGACGCTGGTCTGAGTGCTTCTGACATCAGCGAGGTCCTCCTCGTAGGTGGTTCGACACGTATCCCTGCTATCCAGGCTGTAGTAGAGAAGTTCTTCGGCAAGGCTCCTAACAAGAGCGTGAACCCTGACGAGGTTGTAGCTATGGGTGCTGCCATCCAGGGTGGTGTGCTTGCTGGTGACGTGAAGGATGTGCTTCTTCTTGACGTAACTCCGCTTTCACTCGGTATCGAGACTCTCGGCGGCGTGATGACAAAGCTCATCGAGGCAAACACTACAATCCCTACAAGAAAGTCACAGGTATTCTCTACAGCTGCTGATAACCAGCCTGCAGTAGACGTACACGTACTCCAGGGAGAGCGTCCAATGGCTAAGGACAATAAGCTCATCGGAAACTTCATCCTTGACGGTATCGCACCTGCGCCAAGAGGTGTTCCTCAGATCGAGGTAACATTCGATATCGACGCCAACGGTATCCTCAATGTCTCTGCAAAGGACAAGGCTACTGGCAAGGAGCAGAACATCCGCATCGAGGCATCATCAGGACTTTCTGAGGCTGAGATCCAGAGGATGCGTGACGAGGCCAAGGCTAACGAGGCTGCTGACCAGGCAGAGAAGGAGCGCATCGACAAGATCAACAATGCTGACGCTATGTGCTTCCAGACTGAGAAGAACCTCAAGGAGTACGGCGACAAGATTCCTGCAGAGAAGAAGGCAGCCATCGAGACTGCAATGAACTCTCTCAAGGAGGCTGTGAAGTCACAGAACATTGCAGATATCGAGAAGTACAACGCAGAGCTCGAGGCCGCATGGCATGCAGCTTCAGAAGACATGGCAAGAGCAGCTCAGGCTGGTCCTCAGCCAGGAGCGCAGCCAGGTCCGCAGGGCACTGACGAGCAGGGCGTAGACGAGCAGTAAGACAGTCTCGCGGACATCGTCCACGAAAACATAGAGAAACCGTGGCAGATACCGACTTTGAAGAGGGTATCTGCCACGGTTTTCTTAGTAAAACGTGCTAGATGTCTGCAGCTATTCTACTGGGATTGACTCGACGCGAACGAATTTCTGAGAGAACGACAGGTCATCTGTCGCAACCCAGAACATCTCGTTTGCTGTGAGGCTCTGGATGATGTAACGATGTGACCATTCGCCTGAGTCATGGTCATATGTACCACGGATGATTGCACCAAGTTCTTCGTCAGTTGAAAGTCTATATGAACCTGTGATTACGTGAGGGACATTGCTGAAGCTGTCCATATTCTGGTACATTGTGTAGGTCCTGTCGTTGCGCACGATGTCAAGATACACATATGTTCCCTCAGTGAGGTATTCACCGTTCCACTGTACCAGTTCCCACTGGCCAGAAATATTATTGGCATTAACCTCAAGCTGTGGGGGTTCTTCTCTCATTGGGTTCTTTTCGCATGAGACTACTGCAATGGCGATGATTGATAGCAGGATTAATATCTTTTTCATAAATGTATATTTTTTCTAGTTAACAGATCCTTCGTTTCGCTCAGGATGACAGATAATTGATATTGAGGATTTGGATGGCGGGAGGTTGAGACCTTTGAGGATAAGCTTCACATTGTCACGGACGCCCGTTTTAGCTGGTTCATATGTGATTGTCATGACTCCTTCAGCACCGTTTTCGACCGGACCGGAAGAAAATGTAAAGCATTCAGGAAGGAACATTTCCTCACACTCAAGCTTGAGAGCCTTGCCGGTAAGATTGATGAAACTTATTGTTTCAACAGCTTTCTTACCTTGTACAAAACTGACCTCTGTTCGTCTGAGACGTATACCTCCCATCTGAATGGGCCACTGAGTCGAAAGGTCAGAACCGCTTGTCACATCGACAGAAAGCCTTAGGACAGCTGACGGAGCATTCCCCTCCCGGGTATATACAAAGACCTTTCTCTCAAAACTTCCGGGATGGCCTTTGGGATTATATCTGACAGATATCTCTGCAGACTCACCCGGAGCCACCGATCTCACTGAGCATGTAGCAGAAGCACATGAACAGGTAGAAACCAGACGAACGATCTCCACTTCCTTGTCTGAAACATTCTGAAATCTATAAATGAAATTCTCAGGGGCATCATCCTCTGTCATTGGTTCTGCGACAATATGTCTTGTGTCAAAAACCAGCGATGCTGAGTCTGCGCTAAGGCGAGGGTTTGATACCGCCTCCACCTTTTCACGTGCGATGATTCTCATTTGGGCTGAGGCAGCGGGTGCAGCCTGGGCCCAAATGGCAATTATCAATATGATTCTTAAATAACTCATGATTCAGATTTCTCGACTCGCTTCGCTCGCTCGAAATGACAATCAAACGCTCGAAATGACAATCAGACGCTCGAAATGACAATCAAACGCTCGAAATGACAACTATAGCCATCCGTTTCCGTTTGCAGTCTTGCGGACTGTAATCACAAACTTGTCTGTACGTGATCCTGTCACAGATGCTTCAGTCTGACCTTCCTTCAAGCCCTTTACGAGCATCTTGCCGTCAACGATCTGCGCTGTTGCGACAGACGGGTCTGCAACGGTCACAGAGAACGATGTTCCATCCATATACATAGAAGGGACAACTGTAGTCTGACCGTCTACTGCTACATAAAGGTTAGGGAATGTCATCTCTACACCAGTGCCCTCAATTGCCTTGAGAAGTCCGTATGCATTGATCTGACCAGATCCCATTCCGCCCTTGAAGTCTGCCATGTCGATAGAATGCATAGGCGCTGAATCCATGAGGTCAGCTACATATCTCTTATACTGCTTGATTCCTGTCATATACTCATCTATAGGAGTTGCAGTCTCATACATAAGAGCGATGAACTCGTCAGCAGTGAAATGACGGCGAAGCTTTGCAGCATATGAAAGTCCAAGGGCTGCCACACCTGAGACATGAGGACATGCCATTGAAGTTCCCTCCATATATGCGTATCCGCTTTCACTCACATTGAACGGCACAGTCGAAAGGATACATCCGAGTTCTCCCACCCAATGGTCCTCATCAGCATACTCGAAATAATAATCCTGGTCTCCACCCGGAGCCGAGATTGTTGTTCCTGGGCCATAGTTGCTATATACTGCAGGAGTAAAGTCTGCTGCAGTTGCTGCTACAGCCACGAAATCGGGATATGCACCAGGGTAACTTGCTGCCGGAGCCGACTCGTTACCACCCGCAAAGATTGCAAGACCACCCTCGATCACACCGTCAGGGGAACCTGCATTGTGGATGAAGTAATCAAGTGCTTTCTTTTCGAGTACGTTATAATACTCCCACTCTTCATCGGTAGAATACTGAGGAGTCCACTCGTATGGATTTGCAGCACCAGATATGTAACCCCAGCTGCACTGGAGGATCACTGCACCATTGTCAGCAGCATACTTGATTGCGCGAACCTCCTCGAGTACGGTTCCGGCATATGCTCCTGCAAAGATCTGGCATGACATGATCTTCACACCAGCCTCTGTATCATTACCACCGGCAATCGAGCTGATACCCAGACCATTGTTGTTTGTTGCCGCGATCACACCTGCAACGTGGCTTCCGTGTCCTGTATCATAGACACTGTCAGTGGTGATGACGCCTGAATCCTGAACAAAGTTATATCCATGGAGGTCACCTGTATAGCCATTGCCATCATTGTCATCGTGTGAACCATAGATCTCACCCTCGTTCACCCACATGCTGGCCTTAAGGTCAGGATGCGTAACGCAAACACCCTCGTCAAGGACCGCAACGATGATTGACGGATCACCGGCACATCCAAGCTCAGACCATGCCTTCTCCACCTGTACATCAGCACCCTTGATGAACTTGGTCGCACCAAGATCTCCATTGTTTACAAGATGCCACTGGTAAGACAGAAAAGGATCATTGAACACAGGGGTTGCTGCTGACTTGGTAAGCTGGCGCACCTTCTCCATTGTAAGAGGTGTCGCCTTCTTCTCTGATGCTCTCTTAAGAGTACGATTGAATTCCACGCGGCTTACCTCTCCGAGCTTTGCAAGATCTGCTGCAACCTTCTCGACAGGATAATCCTCACTGAAGTTAACTACATACCAAAGGTGGAGACCTTCCTGGCGTGCCTTCTGCTCAGAACGTGGATCTACAGGGAAGACTCTCTCGATCCTATAGCCATCAACCATATCAAGAATCTGGTCAACACTCAGAACGCCTGACTTTGTCATTGGCATTGCCGGACCGCTCTTTGTAAGTCCAGCCTGCTCAAGGACATCAGCCACTGCTGCATCAAAACGCACCAGAAGCTGTCCTGGCACAGCATCCGTTGCAGACAGCAATGCATCATCCTCCTGAGGCTTCTGCACAGGAGCATCAATAGCGCAAGATGCAAAACCCATCACCAGGGCTGCAGCGATAAAATATATTTTAGCTCTGATATTCATTATTCTGCGCTTGTATTATTAGGGTTATACTTCTTGTTCGGATAAAGTTTATAGTATGAATCCAAGCTTGTCGGCTCGTTTTCAAAACCTGCATTGACTCCATCTCTACTCTTTCCTTCCTGCTGGAACACGAGAGAATAAGGTGCCCAAAGGTCAAGATTCGGGTGTTTCAAGAGCCATTCAGGGAGCATGCCTGTAAACCTGTTGAAGTTGATTGCGAAGAACTTGGCATTAGGAAGGACCTTCGGCACATTCTGCAACTCTACCGGGAGCTCTGTGAGTCCTGTAGCAAGCGAGTCCTTCAATTCATTGAATGTCCATGTAGGAAGTCCCTCATTCTTCATGTCAGGAAGTTCTCCCTGGAGATAGTTTACAGAAAGTCTCAAGGTATCAAGATTGTTCCACTTGAGAAGTCTCTTGAGCGAACGCATTCCCTTGTCTTCTCTGAGATCGTCAGCGATAAAGCCACCGACATTTTCACGCTTATCATTGCTCAAGTCATAGATAGTATATCTCTGACATGCAGCCATTACAAGTGTATGAAGTTTCGGGAAGTTCTCAGGGGTCAGAATCTCCGGAATCTCTTCAAAGCAGTTAGAGCTGATATCGAGGTATTCCAAGTTCTTGAGATTGACGAAGTCAGGATGCAGTTCAGTGAGGCCATAAGCTCCGATAGTGAGTCTCTTAAGGTTTGTAAGCTTTGTGATATGCTCACCTGTGCTAAGGCTATGCAAGAAATGGTTGGCATTCGAGTAAACGACAATCTCCTCAGCAGCAGTAAGATACTGGATCTCGAACGGAATTTCTTCCTTTGTCTTGAACATGAAGAACTGCACGTACTTTACACGTCCCTTGTCTGGACCGTCTTTCCATACCTTCACATTTGACCAATGCTCCATCTTTTCAGATGTATCGAACTCATTGAACATTCCCAAGGCACGGCTTACGGCAAGAACAGCAAGAGAGTCGCCCTCTGCAGTACCGACAGGGATAGGAAGGGCAGCCTTTTGTACAACCTTAAGACCATCATGTCTACCCATCTGGACGTCCTCCTTAGGCTGGAAAACCACATCAGCGACACGCTCCACATCACGGGAGTTCACCTTCCAGTCAAAACGGATGACGGACTCACGAGGTCTCGCTCCCCTGTCAAGGTTAAGGTCTGACTTTGTATATGAAAGCCAAGCCTCGCTCTCCTTAGGAAGAACGACATCAAAATCCACATTTGTCTTCACCTTGACCTCAAAATGACGGTCATCAAAGCCGGCGTAGTCTTCTACGTCTTTTCTGTTATCCTTGAGAGTCAGCTGATATTCAAAACCGTTCTGAACCACTTCAAAGTCCATCTTCTCTGTAGCATCATCAAGATTCTGGATACGCACAACACCTGTTCTCTGCTCGAAAGCAAGAGTAGAGTCTACCTTGATGCTGCACTCCTGTGAGCCTCTTCCATTGGCTGGGGAAACTGTAATCCATGGAGATTCAGTCATAGCTACCCAACTTCCGGAAGCGGAAACATTGAATGTTCTCTCACCACCTTCCGCTCCAAGAGCAAAAGACTTCTCGTCAACACCGAATTCCACTACAGGTTCCTGGCGGCACGATACTGCAGCAGCAATCACTGCAATCAAAAATATAATTCTATTCATTTTCATATCATTCCCTCCAGCATTAATTCAAAAGTATATCACAGTTCAGAATATTCTGTGTCTTATCATAAATAAGGATATATGCTCCCTGCTGGATAGCATAGCAGATATCAGAAGCATCGAATACGATGTCAGGATTGTCACTGATATCAAGGTAGTAGCATATAGTTGAGATAGTATCCTCGATCTTACCGAAATTGTTGGAACCAAGGTAAAGTCCTCTCAATCCTCTATGCTGGTAGATTCCCTCCGGCCAGTCGGCAAGACATCTTGCACCGTTGTCATCTCTCTGCGAGCGGAGAGCGAATACTGTAAGGTACTGGCTGTCAAGCGGTTCCCAAGGGAACTCCTTGAACTTGTTGAACGAAAGTTCTACACCGTACAGATATGGGAGGTTTCCGGCATGCATCTCCCATGGGAGATCGCTCAAGTCATTATATGAAAGGTCAAGAGACGTAAGATAGAGAGAGTTCTCATAAGTGAAGGATCCCTCAGGAATCTCATTGACATTACATCCGCGGAGATTCATGTACATCAGCTTTGAATTTGACTTGGCAAACTCTACCGGATACTTGGTGATAGTCGAGTTGTTCGCAAGGTTCAATGTCTCAACATTGATTCCCTTGAATTTCTCACCGTTCTGAACAGACGAAATCTCATTGTATGAGAAGTCTACCGTCACGATAGTGTAGATTGACTTCGCAGAGAAGATGTCAGGGAACTGCGTGAGCTTGTTGTTTCTCGCAGAGAAAGTCTCGGCATCCTCCATAAAGCAGAAGATTCCGTTCTCATCCACAGGGAAGCTTGTAAGCTTGTTGTTATCGAGGTAAAGCTGCACAGGCTTGATTTCCGATCCCCAAGCTTCCTCGATAGTGTGGATCTTATTGGAAGTAAAGTCGAGAAGACCGATCTTCTTCATATTCTTGATCTCCTTAGGGATGATCTCGAGATTGTTTCCAAGATAGTAAAGGATCTGTATCTTCTCCTTTGACGGGCCTGTAGCCAGCCCCTTGAGTCCCTTGAGAGCCTCTTCAGCATTCCACTGCGGATTACATGCAAGGTTTGCAGAAACCAGTGAAGGAAGCTTTGCAAGTGCCATAGGGAACTCTGTCATGTCAGGACAGTTGTACACTTCGATATCTGTCAGGGAGATAAGATTCTCCATCTCCATCGGAAGAGCTGTTATCTTACTGTTGGCGATGAATAGCTGCTCGAGCTTGGTAAGGTTTCCAAACTCTGCAGGGAGACTGAGAAGTCCGTTGGTAACCTTTCCTGCTGACATATCCATAGGCTGGATGAGTGAACGTCCTGTTCCTTCCTCGATCACCTCAGACTCGTTCATGTTACGATAGTATTCAACGGCCGGAATAAAGACGTCATTTTCGATCAGCGCACGGGCAATCGGCTCCGAAGCCGGAGTTGCCGGATGGAGCATGCTCATGTACTTCTTATGATTCTCAAAACGGTTTGATGTACCGGTACCAGGGTTAAGTGTCGGGTCATACTCAGACAGGTTGCTGTCATTGTGAGAACCGAGATAAAGCTCCACAAGCTCTGTAAGCTGGCCGATTGCTGCTGGCATATGGCCATAGAATCCATAGCCGCTGAGGTTGATCATCGCGATTCGTCCGTTCGAGTGCAGAGACACGCCTGGCTGGTCTCCCCAAAGGTCAGGGTCCTTATTGAAGTCCCAGTTGGTACCTACAGGATAGTCCTCGCCATTGTAATACCAGTCCTTGCCATTAAGACCTTTCCATATCTCATAGAGGGCATAATAATCCTTGATGTATGGGTCTGACTCATGAAGAGAAACAGGAACTTCAGCCTCTGTCACCTTGTTGTCGGAAACAGAGAACTGAGCCTTGACATCAGTAGACATCTCAAGGAGGTCCTTTCCGTCATCGTATACCTCATATCGAACGATCTCATAGTTGCCGGCTCTGAGGGTCAGCAATGTATCACACACAAAAGATGAGGTCTGGTAACCGTCCTCGATTCCGTCATCTGTAAAGTGTATAGAGAAATCTGCAGGAAGCATCTCAAATGGCTCCAGTGTAGTATTTCCTGTCTTCACAGTGACTGACACATAAGAGATCTCGTCAAAAGTATAGACTGAAGTCGCTGCCTTCGTTGCAGGATTGTCCTTGAAGTCTGACATATCCTTGACCAGAGTGAAACGCACCTTTCCTCTCTCTACTGTCGATGCCAGCAGATCGTGAACCGACAGTCCGCCTGCCACGACTTCAAAGGAAGTGTGAGCCTCTGAAGGTGTGCTGGTATACAGCGGCTGGTCAAGCTTGTCATACAAAGTGAAAGTCAACACTCTGTAAGATCCCGAAAGGAGTTTCATCTTGTCACTTCTGAGACCGAACTCCGCAACATCACCGTCAGCCGAGTTCAATACCAGAGTCTGAGTGATGTCATTACCATCGTATCTCAGTGTAACCTTGAGCTTCGCAGCATCTGAAAGGTAATCCAGCTGCGAGACCACAGCCTTTGTACCCTCGTACGAAGCCTCCTTGTACAATTTAAACTGCACATAACCATATTCCTTTTCCCTATAATCAGGCTCCTCCACCTTCGAACAGCTTCCGAAGGACAGAACAGCCAGACAGGCAATGGTCAGCAGCGTTATAAATCTTGTAAGTTTCATATATAATTTAGTACTGTTATCTTAAATAAAGGTAAACCGCCAGGAACGGATTTGAGTCGGCCATGCTCGTATGGAATTTTACAAACTCCCTTGTATTCTTGATAGGATCATGCTCTGTCATTGAAACAGCAGCTGTAGTGATTTCTGTTTCAAGCATACCCATTGTTTCTGAGTAAGCTTCACCATTGACAGAAATATAACTTCCCATAGCATAAGGCATCTGGTAATACAGACATGCCTCTGAAAGAACAATTTCTACAGGAGTGTCAGCAGGCATTGTCAACTTGAGAACAACTGTTCCTTTTGACATTTCCTCCTTCATATCCTTGTCCTTGGTCTCAATAACTCTTACCACAGTAGCGCGAGCCATAAGAGCTGCATCCTTGTCTACGAAGAAGTTCTCTGCATTCTCCACAGTATCTCCGTCCTCATCCTCAAATGCACCATCAGGTATTACAGGAAGAGGTTCCTCTTCCATAACCGGCGATATACACTCGACGATTGCAAGCACTCCATTGTTGGAATTGTAGAATACGACATAACCTACTGACGATTCCTCAGGAAGAGTCATTTCGTTATTGTACATATCCACGACTCCATAGTTGTTGGCATCACCGGCATTCATGAATGAAAGCCAGAAGCCTTCCTCCTGCGACTTGTCAGCAGTAAGGTCATCAGCCGAGAACACCTTGTATGACGAGAATGGAATTGTCATTGTCATGAAAGCCTCGTCTCTTGAGTATGGACTTTCATATGTAAGAGTATAGACATGGTCGGTAGCTCCGAATGCTGCAATGAGCTGCTCTGCCTTCTGAGCATCAGCCTTGTCGAATGTGTATGCAAACTCTGCTGAAGGATTTACATTTACAGAAATATAATTATCATAGTGCATAGATGCCTGGCTTACCTTCAAGGCATACTTCTCATACTCAGACTTTACTGTCGCATCTGCATTGAAAAGTTCTGCGGTCTCGGCAGTAACAGTTGGTGGAAGAATGAAGAGCACTGCCGAACGTGCATCACCTGTGTTCTCTGTAACAGTAAATGTGAAAGACCTGTCCTGCATTACAGGAGCATCTGTTGAATTATCCCAAGGAGTCATCTCATAAGTGAACCACTCAGGTTCATCAGTTCCGATCTTTCCTCCTGTAGTTTCAACTGCAAACACGCGCACACCCTTTACACCGCTGAGCGAAGCTGTTGCAAGACTTGAAACATATCCTGTAGAAGTATTTACCTCACCGATGTAATTATACTCAAGTTCGGTAAGGCTCATGCTTACGTTGAATGACATAATATCCTGGCATCCTGGCATGATCACATCAATTTCACTGATGACAGTCTCACCGAGTCTGAAGACGAGCTTACCATCAGTATCAGTCAAAGGATATTTTGAAGGCACACCAAGAAGGGTTGCAGATACGATACCTGCTGTAACATCTGGGAGCTCCACCTTCAGCCACTCAGGAAGTTCTACTGTCCAGTTACACTTTGAATCGATATGGATCGGCATTCTGAAGTCAGCGCCAAGCCAAGCCATCGTAATCTCTGACACAGGCTCGTCTGTCCAGGCGTATTCACCTTCCTCGCCATACTCAAACTCTCCCTCGCTCATCTTTGCAGCATAAAGGGCAAAGTCAGCACATGACGGAACAGAGAAATCAATTTCCTTAAGGACTGTATCTCCCACCTTGAACACTGCTTTACCTGCCGCAGCTTCAAGCGACTCACCAGTAAAGACAAGGTCTACCTCTCCGATTGTTGACTCTGGAACATTTACGTAAAGCCATTCAGGTGTCTCTACAGTCCACTCGGTATTCGATGTAACATGAACAAGAGCTCTGAAGTCCGCATCTTCGGCTGACCATACAAGAGCGATCGCATCTGAGACCATCTGCTCCGAAGTTACCTCAATAGTACGCTCCTTGGCAGGAAGCATGAACTTTGCGATAATTTCTGACTTTCCGTCCATTGTCAAAGTGACATCACAAGAGAAGTTTCTGTCAAACTCCTGGGTCTCAGAAACTCCGATCTTGATCTCGACAGGCTCAGCGGATGCCTTTCCACTATATTCTGAAACTGTGAATGATCCGTCTATGATCCAGAACCACTGTCTCATCTCTGTAGGGACAGAGATAGTCCAGTCATAATTTGGAGTGAATGTAACAGTCAGAGTCTCGCCTGCCTTTACATCATAGTTTTCAATCAGCTGTGGGAAAGTCGGATCCTCCTTTGTAACAGGACCATTATTTTCCTCACATGAAACTGCCATCAATGCGGCAAGAATCAAAAATGCTATATAATTCTTTATCGTTTTCATAGTCATACAGATTACATTCCTTCTTCTCTCTTAAGACGTTCTGCCTCTTCGTCAGAAATCCACTCCATAATGTTATAGAAGTGTCCTACTGTACCTACAGGCTCACCAAGATTCTCGACATACATCTCAGTCCATACATACAGATATCTTCCGCATGGGTAGAATACCGAGTTATAATAAGCACTGTTTGTCACCAGAATCTTGTTATCACCATGGGCAGTTCCGAAGAATGAGCCCTCGTCTGAGGCAACCTGATCTCTGTCCATTGTCACCAGTGGCATCATCGGATCATCATGATTGAAGGTCATGGTAACATCATAACCATCGTTGATCCAGTTGCGGCAGATGATCATATTATCCTGGGTAGGATGCTTTTCAGTATATACAAGTCTCTGGTAAGCTCCTGTGATACTGTAGTCATATAAGAACATCGACGTAAGCACACAATATCCTGTGAAGTCATTGATATCGAACGGACAGCATTTCATGAGAACAGCCTTGGTGCTCTTTCCGTAAACCTTTCCGTCAAAAGGCATTTCAAGATTTCTGTTCATTACAAGCTGGAGCTCGAATCCAAGCGAATCAGACGCTTCAATATTGTCATAATATCCATAGACCTTCACATCAGCACGATTCTCTCCTGCCTTGATTGTAATGGTATTGGACTCAAGGCGATAGTGGAAATTCTCGATCGCATTGCTGCCTTTATCGATAACCTCTACAGCAAATGTGCGGTCATAATCCTTTATCACAGTGGAAACCACCGGAATGCTGAACCACTCGACATCCTTCTGTACAGGATACGTAGCAAGGGTGTCAGCAAACATCACATACTCATCATCAGAGTATGTCACATATCTCTCATGGCAGCCTGACAAGAGCAAAACTGCCGTAAAGAGCATAACAATATATTTAAATACCTGCTTCATACTACCTGTTGCTTTCATTTGGCTGGATCTGTGATCCTGGTGAAACAATCTCATGGTTTGGAATAGGCCATACGAACAATGGGTTGCTCGGCTCTATCTTAAGAGAACTTCCCTCAGACTGCGAGTGAGTCTGTGGAGTACGCTCGAATCCCATACCCCAACGCTTGAGGTCATGCAGACGGAAGCCTTCCATATAAAGCTCGCGTACACGCTCTTCAGAAATGGTCTCAAGCCAGTTGGATTCCTTAAGAGAAATAGATCCTCCGGATAGGAATCTTGTCTGACGAAGGGCAGAGAGATCTGCTGAAGCCTGAGAGAAATTGTTCTTTCTGCAATATGCCTCTGCACGGATCAGATACTGCTCGGCAAGACGGAGCGGCTTTGGCATATTCACATGATAGATCATGTTGGCCATCAGAGACTCGTTTCCATAATACTTGACAAGGAGCGGCCAGGTCAGCTGGTGCGAGTAACCTGTCTGGAGAGTGGCAAAATATGCATTGTATCTTGCATCTCCTGATGTGTAAAGGTCCAGAACCCACTGAGCCGGAACATAATCCGGATAATAGTAAGTATAATCAGTAGTGAAGTTGAGGAAGATAGATCCCTGCGCTCCACCATATGAAGTCTGAGTATAACCTATCCTCCAGATGTCCTCGTATGAAGCATCATTGGTCCAGAGATACTGAAGGAATGTCTGGCTTGATGATGCATAGCTGCGGCATGTTGCAAGAGCAAACGCATCCGAATCGATAAGGATTGTCGACTCCGAGATAGCTTTGTCCCAATCCTGCATATAGAGTGCTACGCGGGCATGGATGGCATGAGCTGCAGCGTGAGTGAAATATGGAGCATCATAAGAGTCATAATCAGGATCGAGAAGATCCTCAGCCTTTTTAAGGTCGGAAATCACGAACTGATATGAATCATACAGGCTGGCACGCTTTGCCGGATTCTTGCCGAAATAAGTGTCGGCAAGCACAACACCAAGCTCATTTTCTGCCGTAGCAGGGTCATAAGCTTTGCAGAAGCACTTGATGAGCTCTGAGTATGCAAGCGCCCTTGCACAGTAAACCTCACCTGTATAGTAATCCAAGGTCTGGATAGACTCATCGTCTGTCATTGAGTTACGAAGCTCCTCAACCTGATCGAGGAAGAAGTTGCATCGACCGATAACTCTGTAGAGCGCTGCATATACAGACTCCACCTCTGAGTTGGTAGAACGGATGTCCCACTGCCAGATGTTGCCCAAAGTGTTGGTATTTCCCTGAACCGCATAAACAAGGTCAGACTGCACATCCGGACAAAGAGTGAGGTAGCCGCTGTACAGGCCGCTGCTCATATAGGAAGTATAGATACCTGTAAGCACCTGCTCAGCGCCGTTCAGACTGTTCATGCTTTCAGTCTCCGGAATATAATCTCCCGGAGTCTTCTCAAGACATGAAGACAGTCCAAAAGCTACAGCTATCACAGCTGCAACTCTGACAAAATTCATATATATTTTCTTCATCATAAGCATTCGTTAAAACAAGATGTCAAGACCAAAAGTAAACTGACGTGACATCGGGTACTGAGCCGCATACACGTTTGCAACACCCTCAGGATCAAGGCCTGAGAAGTTTGTAAATGTCAGAAGGTTCTGTCCCTGGGCATACACCCTGAGGCTTCTGATGAATCCTGTCTTCTTGAGCAGGCCTGAAGGCAGAGAATATGAAAGCATCAGGTTCTTCAGACGAAGGAATGATGCATCCTCAAGAAGGCGGCTATCAAACTCAGTGTACTCTCCATGGCGAGGAATGTCTGTCACATCGCCAGGGTTCTTCCAACGGCCAAGAAGTCTGCTTGACTGGTTATAAGTCATGAAACGTCCGTTAGACTCATCGAAATAACGGTCGTTGTTGATCATCCAGCGGTCACCTACCCAGCTGAACTGGGCGCTGAGGCTGATACCCTTCCATGAAAGGTTGGTACCGAAACCACCCTGCCATGGAGCGTGGTAAGTCTTTCCGATCATGACCTTGTCCTCATCACGAAGCTCGTTGGTGATGTTTCCGTCCTTGTCATACCAAAGGGCATCACCGTTTGCAGGGTTCACACCAGCGTAACGGTTGATATAGAACTCTCCGACAGGATGTCCCACAACAAGCTTGGTGCTGGTATTAGAAGTCTCATACTCATCCACACCGTTATAAAGCTCAGTAAGTCTGTTGTGATTGTATCCTACGTTGGCATTCACTGACCAGAGGAAATCCTGAGTCTGGATGACAGCTGCATTCACATTGAGTTCCACACCCCTGTTGACCATAGCACCGACGTTTGACCACTGATATCCGTAACCGTTTGACTGTGAATAAGCCAACGGTACAGACATAAGCATATCTGTTGTCTTCTTGTTATAAAGTTCAAGATCGACATTGAGCCTTGACCAGAATCCGAGGTGGAATGCAAGGTTGGTAGTCCATGTATTCTCCCATGTAAGGTTCTCGTTACCTGGCTGGATGGGAGCCACACCTGCATCTCCGATATAATCTGAGCCACCTCCAACGAGAGCGAGGTGCTCATAGTTCGGAATCTCAGAGTTACCTGAGGTACCTGAGCTGACTGCCAACTGAGCCATAGTCAGCCAGTCACGTGTAGAAGACATGAAGTCCTCATTTCTCACGTTCCACATGAAGCCGACAGCTCCGAAGACTCCCCAACGGTTATTCTTACCGAAACGGGACGATCCGTCAGTACGGAGAGACACCTCACCATAGTAACGGTCTGCAAAGTTATACTCGGCACGTCCGAAGAATGAAACGCGTGAATAATCTGAGTCAGAAGTACTTGTCCATGAAGTCGCACGTGTTCCTGTTGTAAGGTCTGTAAGCAGATTGTTGTTCTGACCTGCTGTGCTTACACTGAACGCTTCGACATGATAGTCCTGCCACTCGTGACCGAGAAGGAAGTTGAAATCATGGACATTGTCGATATCGAATCTGTATGTCAGGGTATTTGAAAGCTGTAGGTTAAGACCATCGCTTGAGCTTCTTGCAGCGCTACCTTCTCCCTGGTTAGGAGCATAATCCGGAAACGACTGGCTTAAACCTGTTGTATGCGAAAGGTCCACACCGAACTGTGACTTGAACACAAGATTCCTGTAGAGGTTAAGTTCGGCGAATACAGTCGAGAACACCTTGTACTTCTTATATGTCACAGGGTTGTTCTCAAGCCATTCAAGCGGGTTCTGACCTGAACCGGTCCATGATCCGTCATTGATCGAGGCGAGCGAACCGTCCTGCTTGAACGGATTCCAGTATGGCAGCATGAAACGTGCTGCTGAGATTGGAGTTACAAGTGTATATGCTCCCTCGTCGGCCTGCTGGATGTTCTGATAGTTGAACATGGTGTTTGTTCCCATCTTCAGCCACTTTGACATCTGCTGCTCAAAGTTGAAACGCATCGAATAACGGGTGAACTGTGATCCCGGAGCAATACCCTCCTGATCATAATATCCGCCTGAGAAATAGTAGTTTGTTGTATCTGTTGCACCTGATACAGAAAGCTCATGACTCTGAAGCATCGCCGAATCATTGAAGACAGCCTCCATCCAATTCACATCTGTGAGCGACAGATAGTTGTAATTCTGTCCCGCTGTAAGGCCAAGTTCCTTCTCGTACTGGATGCGCTCAGCTGTGTTCATCAGGTCCCAGTTACCATGGGCGATAGCCGACCAACCCATCTGCATACGATAGTTCACATTAGGCTGTGACATATTACGTCCGCGCTTTGTGGTGATCACGATCACACCATTGGCTGCACGTGCTCCGTAGATTGATGTCGAAGATGCATCCTTGAGCACAGACATGCTCTCGATATCTGCAGGATTGATGGTATTGAAGTCAGAAGCTGAAATTGCAACACCATCGAGAATGTACAGAGGTGCTGTACCCGAGTTGATGGAGTTCGTACCACGGATAGTCATGGTAGCAGAAGAACTTGGTTCACCTGTGCTTGACAATACTGTAAGACCTGCCACCTGCCCCTGAAGAGCCTGGTCAAAAGCTGCAGTAGGAGTATTCTCCAGTTTCTCCGACTTCACAGTCGAAACCGAACCAGCAACAGTGCCTTTCTTACGGACACCATAGGCAATGACAACCACATCATCAAGCTTCAGGCTTTCCGGGTCCATCACGACATTGTGGACAAACTCCTCTACTGAAGGAACTACCACTGTCTGGTCCTCATATCCGATGCTTGAGAATGTAAGTTCTGCTCCTGGAGCCACCTCGATTGTGTAATCACCGTCCAGAGACGTGATCACACCATTGCCTTGACCGGCCATGACTCCCACTCCCATCATAGGCAGGCCGTCTTCTGAAGAGGTCACCACTCCGGTGACTTTCACCACGTCCTGAGCATAAGCCTGAAGGCACGAAGCCGACAAAGCTATGATGGTGGTAAGAATGAATAACTTAAATCTTTTCATCTATTTTATGTGTTGTTGTTGTTTTCAAAAGCGTGCAAAGATAGATAAATTTCGATTTAATACAAATTTCCCTCTTAGTATTATAAATTGTGTATTTTGGATGATTTTTAAGAAAATATGTCCGATATGCTTACAGTTTGAAAGCATATCGGACATAAGACAGGGATAAAACAGCCATGTGAACCTGTAGAGCACAGAGTCTCCTGCACCTCAGGTTACAGATTATAATCTCTAATTTTCAACAAAAACCATATTGAAGACTGGAACTTCCGTCACCATTTTACACGAATAAGTGCAAGCATCCTGAGCATGGTAATATCCCACCGATGTACTCTCCCACGTAAACCTAAGGGGATATAGTTCTTTTCCAGCATCTCCTTCAACTGAAATCGCCACAAGACAGTCCATCGATATAGGATGGGCAGAATGCTGGAACTTACTTCCATTCTTCTTATCCTCAAAAGTCTGAGCATAGATCGCATCCATCGCCGCCTGGACTGTTCCTCCATCTGCCGAAACATTGGCATTGAAAGAAGAAAGAGGCACTCCATTAGTAGTCCTGCCAAAATCAGCATAACAATAATTATCCTGCTTGGATCCCCATATACCCTTAGGATCTGTCTGAACATAACCTGTGACAGTCCCGCTAAAACGGATACTCATTGTTATTCCGTAATTACTGCCTTGGACATACGGAGTGAATATCCTGAACTGTCCATTATCGAACCATAGCTGCGCATATAATGACGGGCATGAATTGTAACGCCGCTTCATACTGTCAAGATTCATTGGAGTCAGATTGGGGAAATGTACAAGATAGTTACCGGCAGAACTGACAAGAGTATTATTGCTGTACAGCCATATCCCCTTGCTGTTCAGATAAATAGTATTATACTTGGAAGACCCGTCACTCAGCGAATCGACTACCCTTACCTCCTCACCGGTCAGCTTCCACCCATCCGCCGTAACATCAACTACGTGGTACATCCTGTCATTGCCGAATCCGTCATAAGTAAGTGATTTCAGGAGGTCATCTGTACTTATTCCCTCCAAGGGCCACACACCGTTTCCGGCGTTATTCAAGACGGCCTTGGATACATGCATCACCTGATCCCAACTTCTTACCTCACCTGTTATATATGAAACTGGAGTTCTGGTCAGGTTATTATTGACATAGTTCTTCAACTGTTCAGTAACTTCAGACGAGGACCAGTCACCATTACTGTCAAGCATCTGATAGACTGTAATATCCAAAGGAATAGCCGAAACATTGTCCACCACCATGGACAACTGAGTCTGATGGTAACCTGCCCAGCCATTATCCACAAGTCTGAGAGTCACCGGAACTATGCCTAATCCGAACTTACATCTGGATATGACTCCTTGCCCTGAATCTCCTATAGTCAGACTCACATCGGACCTGCTGCCAAAAACCTCAGCCAACGCATATGGCAAGCTGCTTCCATTTCCGTCATGTCTGCATTTGACGACCATCTTTGACACATAGCCTTCGGAAAGAGGAGTACCTCGATAAAAATCCACAGACATAGCATCTGATACATCACTCCGCGCAGCTACTGATTGCAAGGAAAAGCCAAACAGACTAAAGTCAAAGCCATAAGCATCACTTGAGTTCAAGTTGAACTTATCCTTATCCACAAGATAAAGAAAAACTTCCTTGCCTGCGCCATTGATGACGCAGTCCATACGATAGGTCAATGACTCCACCGGTTCATCATGCTGCCAAGTGGAATATTCACTGAAAAGAAGATACGGAGGGGATATCATCACATCCGGGTCCAACGTCGCAAGACGCTGTCCTTCAGGGCCACAGAGATACAAGACTCCTTGACCAGAAGACGTGCAGGTTATTTCTGATGTATAGACATTACCGCTTCCCATAAGGGCCGTAAATCCCATTGAACCTTCTCCAGAATACTGCAGAGTACATCCGGACGCATCACCACCGACATAAGACAGTATCTCATCAGAGACCTCAACTCTATACAGAAGACGTTCACCCACATAAAGCTCATCCATCTGGTGCATGCCCTTCTCCACTCTACCCCAGGCATATCCTTCCCGCACAGACACGTCAGCATCAACCCTCCAGGAGACCTCTCTTAAACCCGTATCCGTAAGCTGGAGACCGACATCTATACATGAGTTACCAGGAATATCGAAACTTGCGAATGAATCAAGACCCAGATAGAATCTGTAAGTGACTTCTCCTTCAAGGAAGCCCTCACCATCAAAGATGCAGTCTATCTCAAGATAAGTACAGAGTTCAGCCTTATCACCCAACTGATCCGGAAGTTTACCAGAAGGCTTGCTATTGTCCGGAAGCAGCACCCCCTGACAGTTTTCCAACACATAGAAGGTCATCTGTCCCCCATCGTTCAGGTCAGACAGGTCAGACGGTGTAGCATAGTCTCCGTCAATCACTTCGCCTACGGATTCGACCTTACTTCCGACACCTCCATAATCCCTGAAAGGATGCACAGCAGCGGCACACTGACACATTCTTGCAGAGGTCACCAGCAGACCGTCCAGCAGTTCGTCATCAATTGAGAAAGTGACTTTCGCTACCAGCCTGTCCAACTGGACCTGAACGGGATCCATTCCGGATTCCGCCACCACACCCGACTTGTTCCACACCATAGGAACCGGACCACTCAATTCAGAAATCGAAGACACCTCATAAACACACCGATCCTGAAAGTCCAGTTCATATGTAAGAGCGGAGTGTTCTCCCCAGTTTGCAAGAACATATATGTCGTAACTATATCCTTCTGCCAAAGAAAGACGCAGTCTGTCATCAGGGTCTGTGATATGGTCATGCAATACCAAAAGGCCGTCTCTATATATCACGACATCGATATCTCTTATTGCATATTCATCCAGAATGAGACTGCTCCTGGTCTTCGTACATCCTTTCAGTTCCAACAGCACCTCTACCTCTGCCTCACCCTGACAATCGACCTCAGGAAATTCCACCTCAGTGATACAGCCATAAAGAACCAGAGGAATCCAAATCAGAAATCTTCTCATCGCAATTCAAACTCTGTAACGTTCTTGATCCCAGGGATTCCGTAATACGCTTCAACGAGGTCTCCTTTGACATATAATCTCCTGCCGAGATTCTCCGGATTATCTACAAGATTGAGAGCCTCCCTGACATCTCCGGCTGGCAATTGCATGGACATGCATGCTGAACGGTCTGTAGTACTTGACTTCGGCCCAAGGACCAGATTGGTCCTCGAAGTAAACGGAGCCTCAAAAGAGGCGGCTGATGAGGTAAGGTCACCACCTACTATGTAGCCACTGACCCACACCTCTTCGGCGCCAGCAGAGTTCCTGGCCTGAGATATAGTCAATGCTTCATCCTGTCCCTCTCCCCGCTGAGGTTGTCCTCCTATAACAAACTCATCATACATCCAGACTCTTGACGTATCCACTCTCACTGAAACCGATGATGCCGGAGATGTTGTCGAAGATATGGCTGCACTGACCCCTAATGTGAGCATTTCGCGGGAGTTCAGAACCCTTGTCATCAGAACCTCATCCCCATCACCTTGATTAAGGACAAGGGATATCCTGCCAGGTAAGAAATAGGCCGTTCTCTTCTCAGAATAAGAGTACATCAGTTTACCATGATCACATCTAAGGAACAGCACTCCTTCAGGACAACCTTCAAGAAAACTTCCATCAATCTTCAAGGCTACTCCACAGTTCTGCTGAGAACAAGCCAGCTTCACATGCGCCACACCACCAGCAGGGACAACTACGCACTGCTCATCTCCATATTGAGGTTTGGAGAAGGCCGGCCTGTCAAAACTGCATGAAACTGCCTTCACAACATAACTTCCTGCTGACAACTCAAGCACTTCCGGACATGCAGAATACTTGCCCGAATACAGGACAGCACCTTTGGAATCATTGATTGTAATGATGAAATCGCCCGTATCAGGAACTTCCGGCACTGCCCGAGTAACCCCATAGGCTTCCGTATCAAAGGAAATACGCAGCTGGCCGCTTTCATACCGATCCGGCCCAATGGCTTCACAAGCCACTGCTACAAAAAAAATAAGAATCAGCTTCTTCATAATCTGCCTCCACATTATTTTGCCGCGACATTGCGGACCGGACAAATGTATATAGGCATATCAGAATACTGTTTAAAAAAAAGAAAAAGATTCTTTTTACTTTTTTAAACGCATGTTTTTAGCTTTTTGAACTAGAATCCGAGAAATATTGTTAAGGAGGATACAGTACTGGAACTGACAAAAATAATTCACGGGGCAACCGCAATCACTGCGATGGCCCCGCTACTTAACCTAAACTTAAACTATGAAAAACTTCGTCACAAAGATAGTAAATTCTACCTATTGACCAACGCTTACAACGCGAATTTTTGCATACTTTAAGATGAGAATTTTCTCCCCATGGTCGTCAAACGCTATTTTTGCCTTCAAATCTGCCGGATTGCCAGTGATTTCCACAATCCGTCCAAACCCGAAACGATTATGTTCGATACGTTGACCTGCGCGAAGCTCAAGAACAGGGGTCGGTACAAAGTCCGCATCAGGAACTCTTACAGGTACGCTCTGAGGTCTGCGCACCGGAGTCGGGCTTGACACCGGCTTGTGCTGTACAGGCTGCTGAGGTTTTCTCACCACCTCTGGTCGCGACGACTGTCCATATGTATTCGTCGGTCTTGACGGAGCCTGATCCTTCTTCCATAAACCAAAGGACTGCCTGCGCACCTCTCCTCCCTCTCGCTCCTTGCTCAGAGGATTCTGGACATAAGCCGAGTCTATTTCATAAAGGAAACGGCTTGGAGAGTTGGTCTCATGCTTGCCATTTCTCATACGGGTCTGAGTGAACGTAAAGGAAACAGCCTTCTTTGCACGTGTCATGGCCACGTAAAACAATCGTCTCTCTTCTTCTATCTCGCTCTCAGATGCCATCCATCCTCCGGAAGGAAAGATATTCTCTTCCATTCCGACTACGTAGACATAAGGGAATTCAAGGCCTTTAGATGAATGAACAGTCATCAGGGCCACCTTGTTGTTGCTATCCTCTTCATCCTCCATATCCACAGCGCTCAACAACGATATATTTTCGAGAAAATCTCCCAGGGTCACAACCGGCAGATCTGCAGCTGCAAGTTCAACTCCCTCTGCGACAGCACCTTCAGCCTGCAGTTCCTCAAACATTTCATTCTGTCGTTCCTCCACGTACGCTTTCACATAGTTCATAAGTTCTTCTATGTTTGCGGTACGTGACTGTCCCTCTATCGATGTATCAGCCTTATAGAAGGCCAGCAAGCCTGAATGCATGGCGATAGCAGAGGCAATATTGTATGCATCTTCCTTCTGCGCACGTGCAGCAACCTCATTCACAAGATCGCAGAACTCACGGATCTTCTTGGCAGCAGCCGCCTTGAGTCCATAAGCCTCAAGATCATCCGAATAAGCAGCCTTGAAAAGTGAGGTCTGATGGCCATTTGCAGCTGCCCCCAGGGCAGTCATGGAGGTATCTCCGATACCCCTGGCCGGCTTGTTTACCACTCTCTTGAACGACTCGTCATCATTAGGATTGACGACAAGTTTGAAATACGCCATCATATCTTTGACCTCCGCCCTTTCAAAGAAGGAGTGTCCCGAATAGATCACATATGGTATATTACGCTTACGCAGAGCCTCCTCAAGGGCACGAGACTGGTTATTTGTTCTATAAAGAATTGCAAAATCCTGATACTGCGCATGTTCCGAGTGGATTCTTGATACCACAGACGACGCAACAAGTACAGCCTCTTCCTGCTCGGTATAAGCTTGAATCATACGTATCTTCTCGCCATTCTCCCCTTTCGAATAGCACTCCTTGGGGATACGTGCCGTATTCTTCGCAATAAGGGAATTCGCAGCGTTGACGATCACCTGTGTTGATCTGTAATTCTGCTCCAGACGGAAGATATGGTGGTGCGGATAATCCTTCTTGAAATTGAGGATATTCTCGATCTTCGCTCCGCGGAAGGCATAGATGGACTGGGAATCATCACCCACGACACAGATGTTTCCATGGTTCTGACTCAGCTTCTTAAGTATCAGATACTGAGCGAAGTTGGTATCCTGATACTCGTCTACCATGATGTAATCAAAACGTCCTGCAATGCTCTCGAATGCCTCTGCGTTATCTCGCAGAAGTATGTTCATATTCAGCAGGATATCATCAAAGTCCATCACCCCTGCCAGCTTGCACTTATGCGCATATAATGCGTATATGTCGACTATACGAGGCTTCTTTGCGGCAGCATCATTCTGCTGAGCTGCTGCATTTCTTCTGTATGCACCCGGAGTGACCAGGCTGTTCTTGGCCATCGATATGCGCGAAAGCACATCCTTCGGCTTATATACCTTCTCGTCAAGCTGCAGTTCCTTGATACATGCCTTTATGGCACTGACCGAATCGCTCGTATCATAGATCGTGAACGTTGTAGGATACCCGAGACTCTCGGCGTATTCCCTCAGAAACCGGATGAACACTGAGTGGAATGTGCCCATATAGAGCTTTCTGGCCTGTCTTTCCCCCACCATGAGGGCAATCCTCTCTTTCATTTCGGAGGCAGCCTTCTTTGTAAAAGTAAGCGCCAGGATCCTCGACGCATCACATTCCTTTTCCGCAAGGATATATGCGATCCTGCTAGTAAGCACCCTGGTCTTTCCCGATCCCGCACCCGCTACAATCAGCACAGGTCCGTCAACACAACTTACAGCGGCAACCTGCTCACTGTTAAGCCCTTCTAAAATAGCGTTTCCCTTTGTTCCCATCTTAATTTTACCATTCTTTGAACAAGGGGACAAAATTACATTTATTTTCGATTTGAAAAAAGGGGTTTTTACTTCGTAAATAGGGAAAAAATACGTATCTTCGCGGGCGCATTTTGATATCAATACTCAAAACGGTTTATATAATGTCAAACAACATCTATTTGAAACAGGGCCTGAACATTCCGATTTCAGGAGTGGCTGCCCAGAACACTAAGAAGGTGATCGTTCCTGACGTTGTGGCCGTGAAACCTACTGACTTCAGAGGTCTCGTACCGAAGCTTCTGGTCAGAGAAGGTGACAAGGTCCTCGCAGGTACTCCTGTCTTAGCTGACAAGATGTCTCAGAACATCCTCTTCACTTCTCCGGTAAGCGGAACAGTTGCAGAGGTTGTAAGAGGCGAAAAGAGAAAGTTGCTTGAGGTTCGCATCAAGGCTGATGAGAAGCAGGAGTATGTAGACTTTGGCGTAAAAAGAGTAGCTGACATGTCTGCTGAGCAGATCAAGGAAGCTCTCCTGGCAGCCGGTCTGTGGCCTGCACTTGTGCAGAGACCTTACGGCATCATCGCTAACCCAGAGGTAAAGCCTAAGGCTATCTTCGTGTCGGCATTCTCGACTGCACCGCTTGCTGCAAGTCCTGAGTTCACACTTCAGAACGAGCTCACAAACATCCAGACTGCAATCGACGCACTCGGAAAGCTTACCACTGACAAGGAGGTCCACCTCTCACTTAACTCTGCCAACTATTCAGGCACACCTTTCCACAAGCTCAACAATGTGATTGTACACACATTCACAGGAAAGCACCCTGCAGGTAACGTCGGAGTACAGATCCACCACATCAGCCCTATCCGCAAGGGTGAGACTGTATGGACAGTATCCCTCCACATGCTCGCAGCCATCGGAAAGCTCTTCAACACAGGAAAGTACGACGTAAGAAGAAAGATCGCCGTCACTGGTCCTAAGGCAGTAAATCCTGCTTATGTAGACGCTTACCCAGGCATCTCGATGAAGGACATCAAGGAGTTCTATGAGACTCCTGAGAACCTCCGTTTCGTAAGCGGCGACGTCCTCACAGGTACAAATGTTGGCGCTGAGGGCTTCCTCGGTTTCTATGACAACCAGGTAACTATCCTTGAGGAAGGTAACAAGTATGAGCTTCTTGGTTGGGCAAAGCCATTCAGACCAAAGCTCTTCAGTGCATCACGCACTTACTTCTCTTGGCTCACGCCTAACAAGAAGTATGACATGGACACAAACCTCCACGGTGGTCCACGTGCATTCGTTGTGAACGACGTATACGGAAAGGTTCTTCCTATGAACCTCTACCCTGTATATCTCCTTAAGGCCTGCCTTGCCGGCGACATCGACAAGATGGAGAAGTTCGGTATCTATGAGGTACTTGAGGAAGATCTCGCACTCTGCGAATATGTATGCCCATCAAAGATCGATATCCAGCAGATCATCACTGACGGTATCGCTCTCATGTTGAAAGAAATGTGCTAAAAGCTAAGAATATGAGTGGATTAAGAAATTTAGTAGATAAGATCAAGCCAACCTTTGAGAAAGGTGGCAAGCTCGGATTCCTTCATTCGACATTCGACGCTTTTGAGACATTCCTCTTCGTTCCTAACACTGTGACCAAGAAGGGTGCACATGTAAGGGACTGCGTCGACTTGAAGAGAGTCATGATCATGGTAGTGCTCGCACTCGTTCCAGCAATGCTCTTCGGTATCTGGAACACAGGTTATCAGCACAGCCTCGCATTCGGCCTCGACTGGGGCTTCTGGAACATCGTACTTTACGGTCTCGCTAAGGTACTTCCTCTTTATGTAGTAGCTTACCTTGTAGGTCTGGGTATCGAGTTCGTTTCGGCTCAGATCCAGGGACATGAGGTGAACGAGGGTTACCTCGTTTCAGGTATGCTCATTCCGCTTATCGTTCCTGTAGACGTTCCGCTATGGATGCTCGCTATCGCAGTGGCATTCGCAGTGATCATCGGCAAGGAGGTATTCGGCGGCACAGGTATGAACATCTGGAACCCAGCACTGCTCACACGTGCATTCCTCTTCTTCTCATACCCAAGCATGATGTCAGGTGACACCGTATGGACTGGTGGCGTTACACGTTTCATGAACGAGGGTGTAGCTTTCCAGGCCGGCAACGGACTCGTTGACGGTTTCTCCGGAGCAACTCCTCTTGCAAACGCAACACTTGAGAACCTCGCTCCAAGATTCATGGACATGGTCATCGGTACCATCCCTGGATCAGTAGGTGAAACTTCAGTGATCGCGATCCTCCTCGGTGCAATCCTCCTCATCTGGACTGGCGTTGCAAGCTGGAAGATCATGGCAGCATCTGTAATCGGAGGTCTTGCTATCGGATACCTCGGATTTGCAGTTGGAGCAACTGACCTCCCAGGATACTATCAGCTCGTTATGGGTGGTTTCCTCTTCGGTACAGTATTCATGGCAACAGACCCTGTGACTTCAGCTCAGACTGAAGGAGGTAAGTGGATCTACGGATTCCTCGTTGGTGCTCTTGCAGTGACAGTACGTATCTGGAACCCAGGTTACCCAGAGGGTATGATGCTCGCTATCCTTCTCATGAACACATTTGCACCGCTCATCGACCACTACGTGATCGAGGGTCAGATCAAGAGAAGAGCAAAGAAGGTAAAAATCGCTTAATATATATAAGGTATGAATACAAACAGTAATACATATACAGTAATATATTCGATCATCCTCGTGGTGGTGGTCGCTGCGGTTCTTGCCTTTGCGGCAATGTTCCTCAAGCCTATGCAGGACGCTAACGTAAAGAAGGACACCATCAGTCAGATTCTTACTGCAGCTACTGTTGAAGGCGAAGACATCCTCGCTACATATCAGCAGGAGATCGAATCAGCTATCCTCGTTGACATCAACGGTGAGGTAGTAGGCACACTCAACGTTGAGGAGTGCGAAGTTTATGGAAACTCTGACCTCAAAAGACAGATTGCAGCAGAGCAGAAGGCTCTTCCTGTATACATCTTCAAGAACGGCATCACAGTAGTTCCTTGCTACGGTGCAGGTCTCTGGGGACCTATCTGGGGTTATGTAGGATTTGAGGGTGACCTCAAGACAATCAAGGCAGTACGCTTCGGTCACAAGGGTGAGACTCCAGGTCTCGGCGCAAAGATTGCTGACGAGCCTTCATTCGCTGAGGCTTTCGTAGGAAAGACTGTCGGCGAGGGCGAGATCCTTTTTGAAGTTGCAAAGCCTGCTAACCGTCAGACTGAGAACAATGGTGTTGACGCCATCTC
This sequence comes from Candidatus Cryptobacteroides sp., assembly GCA_045126075.1. Taxonomy (GTDB): domain Bacteria; phylum Bacteroidota; class Bacteroidia; order Bacteroidales; family UBA932; genus Cryptobacteroides. The sequence continues at coordinate 20,536 of JBGVNX010000005.1, read as the reverse complement.
TGGTGCTACAATCACATCTCAGGCTCTTGGAAAGACTCTCAACCAGTGGCTGGGTTTCTACCAGAACTATTTCGCGAAGAACGGTATCACAGCCGAGGACGTTGTTGACGCAGTCATCAACGAGACCGGCGAGCTTGAGCCTGTTACAGAAGTTGAACCAGCTAACACAGTGGAGGAATAAGACATGGCAAATTTTGATTTCAAAGAAACTTTCCTGAATCCGATCTTCAAGGGCAACCCAATCTCTGTCCTCGTACTCGGTATCTGTTCTTCACTTGCGGTTACAGTTCAGCTGAAGGGCGCATTCGTAATGGGACTTTCCGTTATCATCGTTACAGGTCTTTCAAGCCTTGTATGTTCATTGCTCAGAAACACCATTCCTAACCGTATCCGTATCATCGTTCAGCTCGTGGTTGTTGCGATGATGGTTATCCTCGTGGACCAGGTGCTCAAGGCATATGCATACAGCGTCAGCAAGACTCTCTCGGTTTACATCGGTCTTATCATCACCAACTGTATCGTGATGGGACGTATCGAGGCTTATGCTCTCGGCAACAAGCCTTTCGCTTCCCTCATGGACGGTCTTGGAAACGGTCTCGGATATGCTATGATCCTCGTGATTGTCGCATTCTTCCGTGAGCTTCTCGGAAGCGGTACACTCTTCGGTTTCCAGGTGATCCCACAGGCTGTATACGATTTCGGTTACGTTAACAACGGTCTTATGATCCTCCCTCCAATGGCGCTCATCCTCCTCGGATGCATCATCTGGGTACAGAGATCAATTCAGAAGGACCTTCAGGAGAAATAACACATAACTCAAGAAAATTATGGCAGATTATATTAGCTTATTTGTAAAGTCGATCTTCATCGACAATATGATATTCGCCTACTTCCTTGGTATGTGTTCATACCTGGCGGTATCAAAGAACGTAAAGACAGCTAACGGCCTCGGTATTGCCGTTATCGCTGTGCTTCTTATCACTCTTCCGGTGAACTACCTCCTCAATGAGTACATCCTCAAACCAGGAGCACTTGTTTGGATGGGTGAGAAATATGCAAACATCGACCTCAGCTTCCTCAGCTTCATCATCTTCATCGCTGTCATTGCAGCTATCGTTCAGATCGTGGAGATGGTAGTTGAGAAGTTCCTTCCGAACCTCTACTCGCAGCTCGGTATCTTCCTTCCGCTCATCGCTGTGAACTGCGCCATCCTCGGTGGTTCACTCTTCATGCAGGAAAGAGATTTCGTAAGCTTCGGTGAGCCTGTAGTATACGCACTCGGTTCAGGTATCGGCTGGTGGCTCGCTATCGTAGCTCTTGCAGCTATCCGCGAGAAACTTGCTTACTCACACGTGCCTGCAGCTCTCAAGGGTCTCGGTATCACATTCATCACTGTAGGTCTCATGGGTATTGCATTCATGACATTCATGGGTATTCAGCTTTAATATAGGAGGATAAGATTATGACGCAAACTATACTTTTCGCTGTGATCGTCTTCGTGATCGTCACACTCATCCTGGTTGCGCTTCTCCTCTTCATCAAGACGAAGCTTACACCATCAGGAACAGTTAAGATTAACATCAACGAGGGAAGCAAGATCGTGGAGGTAACCCCTGGCGGCAACCTTCTCTCTACACTCGCAGAGAACAAGATCTTCCTTCCATCAGCATGTGGTGGTAAGGGTGCATGCGGACAGTGCAAGTGCCGTGTGACCGAAGGTGGCGGAGAAATTCTCCCTACTGAGGTCGGTTTCTTCAACCGCAAGCAGATCGCTGCAAACTGGCGTCTCGGTTGCCAGGTCAAGATCAAGGAGGACATGGCTATCGAGGTACCAGCTTCTGCACTTAGCGTGAAGAAGTGGGAGTGCGAGGTGGTTTCTAACCACAACGTAGCTACATTCATCAAGGAGTTCGTGGTTAAGCTCCCAGAGGGCGAGCACCTCAACTTCCAGTCAGGTGGATATATCCAGATCGACGTTCCTGCAGTTACAGTAGATTATAAGGATATCGACGTAGATCCTCAGTACCAGGAGGATTGGGAGAAGATGGGTCTCAGAACTCTCAAGATGGTCAACCCAACTCCTACAGTTCGTGCTTACTCAATGGCTTGTTACCCAGCAGAGGGTGATATCATCAAGCTCAACGTACGTATCGCAACTCCTCCATTCGACAGAGCTGCCGGTAAGTGGGTTGACGTTAACCCTGGTATCTGCTCTTCATACATCTACTCTCTCAAGCCAGGCGACAAGATCACAATGTCTGGTCCTTACGGTGAGTTCTTCCTTCCAAAGGATCTCCCTGCAGACCAGGAGCTCATCTTCGTGGGTGGTGGTGCCGGTATGGCCCCTATGCGTAGCCACATCATGCATCTTTTCAAGACTGAGAAGACTACAAGAAAGGTTAACTTCTTCTATGGAGCCCGTGCGCTTAAGGAGGCATTCTACCTTGATGACTACCACGCAATCGAGAAGGAGTTCCCTAACTTCAAGTTCAACCTTGCCCTTGACAGACCTGATCCAGAGGCAGATGCAGCTGGCGTTCCATACGTGGCAGGTTTCGTACACAACGTGATGTTCGAGACTTACCTCAAGCAGCATGAGAATCCAGAGGATGCTCTCTACCTCATGTGCGGACCTCCTATGATGGTCGGCGCGGTTGTAAAGCTCCTCGACTCACTCGGAGTTCCACCAGAGAATATTCTCTACGATAACTTCGGCGCGTAATAATGAAGGTTGGCCAGTTGGCCAACCTTTTTTATTGTCTGACATTACCTATCCCCTGAATCAGCTTTTGAGAAAGGGTATTTATTTTTTAATATAGAAAAGGGAATATAGTTTAACTATAAGCTGCACCAGGACCGGCACACGATACCTGAAACTTAGTCTGGCTTTAAGGATATCCTCTGCCATATAAGGATACTCTTCATAGAATCCGAATCCATGCAGAATGCTATGCCAGCCTGCACGCATGACTATACCTCCGGCAACCTTCTCTATCGGACTACCTTTAAGCTTGTCACGATAATTTGTATAAAGATCCATAAGATTTACATCAGAATCCCTATGTCTGCGTCTGCGGTCCTGCGCACACATGGCATCAGGATTATCCTTTCTGTAATGGTATAATGCTTCCGGAAGATGTGACAGAGACTGTGCATAGAAAATTATCTGTGACATCAGATAAATATCCTCATGCATTCCATACTTCGGAAAATATATCGGGTTATCCGTATACAGTTTTTTCCTGAAGCATTTGGTCACTGTGTAACCGTGAGACTTATAATTAAATATATTGATTATATAATCTTCCTTAGTGCCTGCTGTATACTCTCTTTCCCTCTTGCAGCTGACCTTACCACCTCCATATTCCTTGAGCAGGTCAAAATAAATCAGATCCGCGCCAGTCTCTTCAGCTTTTGCCATGACCTTTGCCACTGCATCAGTATCCAGCCAGTCATCCGAGTCTGCAAAGAGGATATATTCACCCTCTGCTACCTCCAGTCCTGCCTTTCTTGCAGACGGCAGTCCGCCATTCTCCTTGTTTACTATGACAATTCTTGACTTAAGACAACTGTACTTCTCTTCTATCAGTTCCTGAAGTATCTCCATGGACCTATCTTTTGTGCCGTCATTGACAAACACAAATTGGAGGTCCTCATATGTCTGTCCCAAGGCTGATTCTGCAAACTGCCTTATATAACGCTCTACGCCATATATCGGGACTATAAGAGATATCTTATACATTATAGCTCAAATCTTGATTTAGCTGGGAAAGTAGACTCGAAGGCATCAAGGATAGTTCCTCTAAGCTGTTCATAGCGTTCCTCGCTAAGACGGACATCATTGATGCATACCAGATTACGCGTAGGCTTATGCAGAAAATCGCGAAGCGAATCCGGAGAAGCCACAGCTACTGAGAAATGCTTATTAGAAATCTTCTCCTTGATTACCATACCCTTATAGTTCATATAGTCAAGAAAGAGATACTGATTAAGGTTTTCCTCAGTGCGGGTACGTGTCGCAGACGTCTTGCGTATTTCATCCTCAACCATGGAATAAAGTTCTTCACACTGGCTCTTGAGCATAGGAGAGCATATGTGCTGAGGACGGGTAAAGAAGCATGAAGGCTTCATACCCAACGCCTTGCGGGCAAGGCGGTCAGAATTGCGACATATCTTCTTATACATGCCTGAGGCAAACAGATGCGTGTAATATCCAATTACAGGTCTGCCCTCACGGAAAAAGTCTGTAGGCTTGCATTCCCCTACCGGGAACATATCATCATTGAAATATATATATTCCTCGTCCATTCCTGGAATCCTATGCAAGTGCATCTCTATCGGATTGCAGTTGAAAGTCGGCAGGAACTCCGCCGGAATTATATCCTTGTGAAGGACAATCTTCAACTGCTCCTGATCTGCCCACTCCGGCACCTGCGAGGTGTGCGACACGACCAGATAGACATTCCTTATGAACGGCATCTTGGTTTCGATTCCCCTAAGAAGATATTTCAGTGTACCCCAGTCACGGAAACGCTTTTCCATCACCGGTACATTTGTCGTCTTCTCATAATCCTGCTTCCAGACAGAATCATTTCCATCTACGTATGTGATTACGGCATCCATTACTTATATGAATACTTTTTTATGAACTTTCTTATAATTCTTGCCTTCAAAGGGAGACGACAGCCAGAAGGAATAAGTGAAATACTATCTATCATCTCACGCAGTTGTTCTTTCTGGGATTCACTCTTCGCCATGACATACAGATGACGGATCTTACGAATCAAAGAGTCTGCCGATTTTTCTGAGAGTTTCAATTTCTCCTCATGAGAAAACATATCGGAAGAGTTAATGAACTGAAGACGAATCCTATCTGAATCCGCATAGTCATAATACATCTTCCAGTTTCTCAGATGAATAATGCTACCTTGTCTCTGATAATAATTATAGAATGATTTGTTTATATAACCTGCCCGTGATGCTGCCGCAATAAGTCTGAATGTGAACGCACGGTCCTCAAAATACATAAATTCCGGGAATCTGAGATTCTGAAACAGACTACGCCTTACTAGCATGGAGCATGCATTCGTATTGATTTTATGCGTGAAATTCCTCATCAGCATCTCTTTGGGAGTCATGACCGTGATCGTGCCATCTTCTGTATAAGTATATTTTGGAGGGCTGCTATCATAGATTTTGACCACATTTGAATATACAATATCAAGATCGTGTTCTTCTGCAATACCTAAAAGAACCTGATACATCTCCTTTGCTACAGTGTCATCACTATCCACAAATGCGATATACTCTGACGAAGCATGTTCAATTCCCAGATTCCTCGCATGTGAAAGGTCGCCGATATCCGAATGTATTACCTTAATTCTCTTATCAGCTAAAGCCAATTCATGGCAACGTTCAAGAGACCCGTCATCAGAAGCATTTTCTACGAGAATGATCTCTATATCATCCAGAGTCTGCTGTCTTAAAGAATGTACACACGTATCAATATATTTTACCGTATTATGAACTGGTACTATTACAGACACTTTACCCATACATAAGATTTTAAACACAAATATAAATAATATTTTTTATTAACGTCAGGAAGTGTTACTTTTGCTTGTTAGAACCTAAAGTACATGTATATATGATTATAGGATACACTACCGGCGTCTATGACCTTTTTCACATAGGACACCTTAATCTTCTTAAGAATGCCAAAGGGCTCTGTGACAAACTGATAGTAGGAGTCACTGTCGATGAACTTGTTGCCTATAAAGGGAAAAAGGCAATGATACCCTTTGAAGACAGAATAGAAATTGTAAGGTCCGTCAAATATGTTGATGCAGCTGTGCCACAACATGATATGGATAAACTTAGTGCATGCAAGAAGCTTGGAGCCAATATCCTTTTTGTTGGTGACGATTGGTATGCCACTGAAAAATGGCAGGAATATGAAAAGGAATTCGAGAAAGAAGGTATCCAGATTATATATTTCCCGTACACAAAAGGCGTTTCCAGTACAATAATTACTGAAACATTAAAAAACATACGCAAAGACGACCTTCACGATCTGAAATAACAGAAAGCACCATGACAGACAAAGATTTTTGCTTAAGCTCATATATATCATTCCGATACATCTGGAAAGAAGGGAAAGATTTTTACAATGGTCTGAGACATGAGAATTTTCAGCCGGTAGCTGAAAATAACAAGGTATATGTCAAGACAGCCGAGGACATTTACAATGATATCCGCAAGCAGTTTGATCAGCTCTACGCCAAATACGAAAATATCGGTATTCTTCTTTCCGGAGGAATGGACAGCGCCAATCTGGCTCACTTCCTCAAACCAGGAAGTCATGCGTACACCTTCACTTCTGATACAGGAGTATTCAATGCTGACGTTGAACGAGCTTCATACTACTGCAGAAAATTCAATCTTCAGCACCACCTGATAAACATCAGCTTTGAAGACTACAAACATTACACACCTATAGTGATGGCTGCCAAGGGAGCTCCTGTGCATTCTATTGAACCACAGATCTTCAAGGCTGCAGTCATGGCACAGAACGACGGAGTCGAACTGCTCATCGTAGGTGAGAGCGCTGACCTCATTTTCGGAGGTATGGACCAGCTTATTTCACGAGACTGGAACTTTGACGATTTTGCAAAAAGATACACATTCCTGGAGCCATCGAAAGTTCTGACAACGCCAGTAGACATGTCTGAGCTTTATGAAACATACAGACTTCCAGAAGGTAAGATCGATTACCTGAAATTCATGGATGAAGTATTCTCCATTGAAAGTTCAAGCTCGTATATGAACGCATTCGCTGCAGCCAGGATGCCATACTATGACCCGTATGCACGAATGATGATGAGCGAGCCGCTTGACATGCATAGAGTCAGAAACGGAGAACCTAAATATCTGGTACGCGAACTTTTCTCCATGATATACCCAGAACTGGAGATTCCTTTCAAAATACCTATGCCTCGCCCTGTTGATGCCATATTCAAAGAATGGAGCGGTCCGACACGAGAAGAATTCAGAAAGGATTTCGACATGAACACGCTCACAGGAAACCAGAAATGGCAGTTATGGTGCGCAGAGTTATTCCTTGACATCTTTGAACCCGAATTATAAAATGGCAAAAAAGACAAAAGGGGCAGGTTTCTGGTACTTCAAAAGGTTCATCAAGTGCTTTGAGAACATATTCTCATTGATTGTAAGACCTTTTGTGAGCATCAAGAAGGGAAGAGTGGCTTGTTGGGCATATTCCTTCAAGCAATACAGCTGCAATCCCCGCTACCTTACCGAATATATCCTGGAAAACAATCCGGAATTTGAGATATACTGGATATTCAGAAAGAGAGTTGATATTAAAGGAATCGACAAGCGTATCAAATGCGTACGATTCCGCTCCTTTGCATACTACAAGCTTATCAACTCTGCCGAATTCCTCATTACCAATGCCCGCACTGATCCTTACGGCATCTTCTGGCACAAGCGTGAAGGTCAGAAGTATGCCATGCTATGGCATGGAGGCGTGCCTCTAAAAAGAATCGAACAGGATGCAGAAGACAAACTCAGCTTTTCATACCTCCAAAGGGCAAAGAAAGACTCCGAGGTATGCGACCTCATGATATGCGGGTCTACCTTCCAGTACAGACTGATAAGGGACAAATTCTGGTATGACGGTGAAATCCTTAAGAGTGGAATCCCACGATACGATATCTTCTTTGACAAAGACAGCTGCGAAGACATCAGAAAGAGGGTCTTCGCACACTTCAACATTCCGGAATCCAGCAAGATAGTATTATATGCCCCTACATTCAGAACAGGAAACAGCCTTCGTCCTTACAATATCGACTGGCAAACCTGTGTTCCTCTCTTGAAGGAAATAATCGGAGACGATGTCGTTGTTTTGTTAAGGCTTCATCCTAACATGCTCAGAGTAGATACATCTGTGCTGCTTAACCATCCGTCAGTTCTCGATGCGACACGATACCACGACATGCAGGAGCTTCTGCTTGTCAGCGACCTTCTGATTACTGACTACTCGAGCACCATGTTCGACATGTCAATGATCGATAAGCCATGCATACTTTATGCAACTGATATTGAAGAATATGACAGAGGATACTACTTCAACTTCGAAGACCTTCCATTTCCCCTTGCAAAAGATATGAATGAGCTCACTCAAATCCTCCGTTCCTTCGACCATGAGAGATACAGATCAGAGGTCCGAGAATTCCTGAATAATACAATCGGAATGTTTGAAGATGGAAATGCAAGCAAAAGAATTGTTGAATGGATGTCCAGACATCGCTTATAAATCTCAAGAGTGCTTCGGCACTCTTTTTTTTGTTTAAAATTTATCTTAAGATTTAAAAATAAAGAAAAAACTGCAGAATCTTTTTTTAAATCTGCAGCTCATGTCGTTTCTGCTGCATAGTTTTGCGGAAAAAAGATGAGGAATGCGTGCATCGTCATATTGATGTTTCTGCCCTGCCTTGACGGCTTATGCAATGGTAAACTGATCACAGCCGGAGTTGATGCAGGAGGATATATGAGAGGTCTGGCATCTATTCAGATCGGATATGGCTTCAGCGCACATCTTTCAGCACACGCAGAGGTAATTATGGACTTCACAAATGTCATCTCAGGCAGATCTGACCTGGAAAAAGAGCATGACCTGGAACTTGGCAAGCCTGAAGCTGTATACTCAGACAAGTACCTCAGCGAAAGTGTCCATATAAGATACTGGACAAGAGAGATGATGTCAGGGCCGTACATTATGACCGGAATAAGATACAGCAATGCTGACTCTCCTTTTTGCGAAATAGGAATAGGATACAGGTTCCGGATATGGAAAGGTATCGGTATCGAGACCGGTTATCTGTTAAATTTTACTGACGCACTCAGAGGGAAACGGATTACTGGAGAAGGATTTACTTTAGGACTATGTTACACTTTTAATAACTGACGATATGGACAGGCACCAGGATCATATTACACTTGCTTTTGTCTCAATAATTAAATCTGTTCAGAATATCTTTTACTTGTTTCAACCTGTTCTGGGTATTTCATTTTCACTATGCCTGGTGCTGCACGGATGTGAATCCCTGCCATGTCCGGACGGCTGCTTCACAGAGGCCATAAATCACTCTGTGAAGCTGGCAGTCCAAAAGCCGTCTGCAGGTCAGATCACAAGCATTGATGCACTTGTATTCAATAATGACCTGCTGCAAAGAATAGACTGTTATCAAAGATTTGAAACTAATGTAATCCAGACCATCAATGTATCTTCCACCTCGGGAGAGAAGCTTCTCATGGCATGCGCAAACACCGGATTTTCCCTGTATGATTGGCGGATAATATACACTCCGGAAGGTCTGAAACAGATGAAGACAGACTTGGAAGACGAGATGCGGGAGTTTCCTGTCATGAGTGGAGTCACATATTTCGCTGCAGGAGAGAATAACACAAAGCCGTCACCATTGAAACTGAGAAGGGTGTCTGCAGAAATTGTACTACGCTCATTATCAAGCAATTTCACAGGAAGAGCCTACGAAGGAGAAAAATTACGAAACATAAAAGTTTACCTCACAAACATCAACGTTACTTCTCCTATATGGGATGAAACAGGGATTCCCGAGAGGTATATCAACCATGGAAGACTGAATTTTGACGAAGTCGCCCGGTTCAATGATCCTTCACTGATTTACCATGAGATTGAAGGGGAAGTCGGCAAGGATGCTATCACCCCCGGCATCAGACTGTGGTGTTATCCGAACACCTGCCAGAACGAAGGTATCGGAACAGCTTTTACCAGACTTGTCATACAAGCCGACATCCAGGGTGAGACATGGTACTGGCCAATTGATATAAACAGAAATGAGGGCGAAGGAGGTAACGGAGTACATAGGAACTCTGTATATACATACGATATCGTGATACGACGAAAAGGGTCTGCTGATCCGGACACAGCAATATCGACTGGTGACATTGACATTAAAACTGATATCAGGGAATGGAACGAAAAGGACGAATATTCAATACCCTTCTGATGACAGGAATGCTGGCCTTCATATCATGTAAGGGCATGGATGAAGCGAGTATGGACCTGGAATGCAGACTGACCTTTGACTGCGGAAGCTTCAGCACCAGAGCTATGGATCCCGACGAGGAGAAGATCAGCGACGTCAGCATCTTGATCTTTGACGAAAAAGGCAATGCTGAAGAATGCCTGTGGCTGAAGGATGGAGTTAAGGGAGCTGTAATCAACCTTGTCAAAGGAAAGACTTATGACATACGCGCATGTGCCAACTTCGGATATCAGGTATATGCAGACCACATTGATGAACTTGAAGACATCATTTATTACATGGCATATCCTGACGAATACAAGGAAGGTATACCTATGTATGCAGCTATTGATAAGCTGAAGCTGACAGGGGATGCAGAGGTCAGACTTGAATTCATCAGACTCATGGCAAAGATATCCGTCAGGATGGACCGCAGGAAGCTCTCCGACTCTGTAGAGGTCCTTGTACGCGGGGTCCATATAGGCAACTGTCCAAAGTCAGTCAAGGTATTTGGAAGAAATTCCGTCACTTCCCCTGACAGAGTTTTCAGTTCCGGCTTCTATAGGAATGAATTCGAAACAGAACAGTTAAATACTACTCTGAACGACGGCAGAAGTGGCGAAGTCACCCTCTACATGCTGGAAAACATGCAGGGAGAGATGGAGCCTCATATAGACTCCCACAGCCAAAAGGTCTTCGATGCTGACGATCCCCGAAGAGAGATATGTTCATACATCGAAATGGAACTGGACTACGTATCAGATGTCAGCTATTCTATTGAACCACTGATATATAGGTTCTACCTTGGAGATGACCTTAACAATCTGGATGTAGAAAGGAACTGCCATTACAGGATAACAGTATGTCCAGAAGATGACGGACTGTCGGGTGACGGATGGAGGGTCGACAAGAGCGGAATCCGTTCAAAAGGACCGGTTTCCTTCAATGCCTATCCCTCACCATATATAAGAGGTGACATTGGTGATAAAGTACACATCTGGTGCGAATTCACCCCAGAGGACACACCGTTCGACATAGGTCTGGAATATATGGAGGATGACCGGAAGACAGGTATCTATGATTATGAGATTGATCCTGACGGCCATGGAGCTGTCCTCACATTGACAGGTCCCGGTAGAGGATTGATATACATGGAAGCCGGCGAACCTGTCAACGACGGAGTCCTATATATAATAGAGGTCAATCTCCCTCGAGACTGACCTCTTCAGCTTAGAGATATTCTGCCGTATGTGATTCCTTGCATGAATGCAGATTTTCCGGAGGACCTGCATATACGAGGTTGCCACCCACATCTCCTGCCTCAGGACCAAGGTCAATCACCCAGTCTGCAGAGCGGATGACGTCCAGATTGTGTTCAACAACAACGATCGAATGTCCTTTGGCCAGAAGAGCATCAAAAGACTTGAGAAGTTTCTCTACATCGTAGAAGTGAAGACCAGTTGTAGGCTCGTCAAAGATGAACAGGATCTTCTGAGGCTTTGACCTTGTAGACGTATCTGTCATAGAGAGGAAATATGCCAGTTTGATTCTCTGACTTTCGCCTCCAGACAAGGTACTGCTGCTCTGTCCCAGCTTTATATATGAAAGGCCAACATCCACAAGAGGCTGAAGACGTTCTGCAATCCTTCTGGCTGTCGGGTCTTCCTGTGCCCCGAAGAATGTTATGGCTTCCTCAACACTCATGTTGAGTATATCATCGATATTGAGTCCCTTATACTTCACTTCCAGAATGTCCGGTTTGAAACGTTTACCTCCGCAGGATTCGCATACCATGGACACATCAGCCATGAACTGCATTCCGATCTTGACAAAGCCTTCTCCCTGGCACTCCGGACATCGTCCTCCATCAATATTGAAGGAGAAGTGTGATGGAGTGAATCCATTCATCTTGGCATACTGCTGGTCTGACAGGAGTTTCCTTATGTCATCGTAGACCTTGAGATATGTGACCGCATTGGACCTTGAACTCTTGCCTATAGGATTCTGGTCCACATATTCCACCTGGGTTATGCGGTCCAGATTGCCGGAAAGGCCACGGAACGTGCCTGGAACCGGTCCTGACTGATTGATATGTCTATACAATGCAGGATACAGGATATCACCGACAAGGGACGACTTTCCGCTGCCACTGACTCCGGTAACAACAGTCAGAACACCCAGCGGGAAGTTCACATTGATATCCTTAAGATTGTGTTCCATGGCTCCTTCCACCCTTATCGAGTAGTCCCATGTGCGTTTCTTCCTCATGTACCTGCTTCTCTTTCCACCCAGATACTGAAGTGTAAGAGAGGCCGTATCATCCTGAGTCTCAAGACCATCGTCTATAGTTCCCTTGAAGACTATTTCTCCGCCATTGATTCCAGCTTTAGGGCCGATATCTATGAGCAGGTCAGCCGAACGCATGATTTCCTCGTCATGCTCAACCACAATGACAGTGTTTCCTATATCACGAAGTCTCTTAAGGACTGTTATCAATCTGGCTGTATCCCTGGGATGAAGTCCTATACTTGGCTCATCAAGTATATAAAGAGAGCCCACTAAGGAACTTCCCAAAGCTGTCACAAGATTGATTCTCTGGCTTTCTCCGCCGGAAAGAGTATTTGATGTTCTGTTCAGAGTAAGATACCCTAAACCGACGTCCTGAATATACTCCAGACGGGATATTATCTCTTCTATTGCCTTATCTGCGATATGATGTTCGTGCTCTGTCAGAGTGATATTACGCAGAAAATCCAGAAGTTCATTCACATCCATATTCAGGAGCTCATGAATATTCTTGCCGCCAACCTTGACATATAGGGCATCCTTCCTCAACCTGCTGCCACCGCACTCGCTGCAGACGGTCTTGCCGGAATAGCGGTTAAGCATATACTTGTACTGGACCTTGTATCTGTTCGACTCCACCCAGCGGAAGAACTCATCAAGTCCGACAATAGTCTCTTCCTCTGTAGCTGCAGGGCGGCCTTTCCATATTATGTCCTTCACTTCTGCGCTAAGATTGCAGTATGGTTCGAAGATAGGAATTCCATACTTGACCGAATTCTTCACCAGCTGGTCCTTGAACCAGCCCATCTTATCGCCTCTCCAGCATGCTATCGCCCCGTCGTATATTGTCTTGCTCTTATCAGGAACAACAAGGTCTTCGCTTATGCCTATGATCTTTCCCAATCCTCCACACACAGGGCATGCACCCAGGGGGCTGTTGAAACTGAACATATATTCATCAGGCTTGCTGAACTGCATCCCGTCTGCCTCAAACCTGTTTACGAACTGACGCATGACAGGTTCTTCGCCACTTACCTCCTTACGGATATACAGGGAGCCTTTTCCCTTATTGAATGCGGACTCTATGGATGAATGAAGTCTTGTCTGAAGGTCCTCATCACTGCTTGGAAGCTTGAGTCGGTCAACAAGCAGATAGAGCTGCTCCGGGTAATCGCCACTTTCTGCACGGCGCATCACATCCTCTATACGCACTATCCTGTCCGAGAAGAACCTCGAATAACCTTCTTCCTTCAACTGAAGCATCAGTTCCACCTTGTCCTGTCTGTCCTGCCATGACAGGTCTGCCAATATATATACAGCCGAAGGTTCGCACTTATATATATAGTCAAGGACATCAGCTGCTGAATGGCACTTGACTTCTTCGCCGGTAACGGGCGAATATGTACGCCCGATGCGGGCATATATCATCCTCAGATAGTCGTAAATCTCAGTGCTTGTAGCAATTGTGGACCTTGGATTCCTTGTATTTACCTTCTGCTCTATCGCGATTGCTGGTGGAATACCCTCTATCAGTTCGACATCCGGTTTTGACATCCTGCCGAGAAACTGTCGGGCATATGATGAAAGGCTTTCCGCAAAACGTCTCTGGCCTTCTGCAAAAAGAGTATCAAAGGCCAATGATGATTTACCGGAACCTGAGATTCCAGTAATGACGACAAATTTTCCTCGAGGAATCTCAATTGAAATATCCTTGAGGTTATTGACTTTCGCTCTTCTGACTGATATGTTACCTTCTTCCTTCATCTGTGTAGGCTTCCCTATGGGCGAGCCTACAAATATACGAAATTTCGATCATTACTGCATTAGAATTGGTCTGGATATTGATATTTATCGCACGGCCCGCCAGAAGGCAGGCTGATATATAAACAATTTAACAAATAGGAGATATACATATGTTACCAGCAAGACGCTTTAACGGACAGTATGGCCTTACGGATTTCTTCAATGATTTCTTTGAGACCAGATCACTCGAAAAGGCCGGCTTCAGCACACCGGCAATCAACGTAATAGAAAATGATAAAGAATACAGACTTGAACTGGCTGCTCCCGGAGCTTGCAAGGATGACTTCGACATCCACATCAACAAAGATGGCAACCTTGTCATCGAGATGGAAAAGAAGGATTGCGGATGCAAGGGAAAGGAAGGCGAGAAAAAAGAATGCAAATTTCTCAGAAAAGAGTTTTCTTACTCGAAATTCAGCCAGACCCTCCTTCTTCCTGAGAATATTGACAAGGAAAAGATTGAGGCTCAGGTAAATAATGGCATTCTCAAGGTCATCATACCTAAGATGGACAAGCCGCCGGTAGAGGACGAAAAACGTGTCATTGAGGTGAAATAGCAAAAAAACGTAAAAAAAGTACGCAAAAAATTTGGAGGTTCCGATTTTTTGCGTACCTTTGCATCCGCGTTCGAGAAAAACGCATAAGACTGAACAATTGGTGCGGTAGTTCAGCTGGTTAGAATACCGGCCTGTCACGCCGGGGGTCGCGGGTTCGAGTCCCGTCCGCACCGCCAAAAAGACAAGTTCTTTTAAAAGTTGAAGTTTATTTTGTTCGAGTGCAAGGCGGACGAGTGATGAGGGAGGGAGTTACCTTCCGGTAATGACCGACCGAAGAACGAAGTCCAACGCAGCAATCGGACAAAAGAAACGAAACGGGAGCATAGCTCAGTTGGTTTAGAGCATCTGCCTTACAAGCAGAGGGTCGGGGGTTCGACTCCCTCTGCTCCCACTAAAAAGCCTTGGAAAATTCCAAGGCTTTTTTCTTTAAACCAATACCAAATGAATAACCTCATTCGCATATTAGCTCCAACATTAACAGCCCTGATTATTATATCATGCGAAGGACTCGGAGACATACAAGACCCAAGCAAAGCCCAGAATGACAACGGTTATTATGGCGACGTTGAAAGCGTAACGACTCTATATTACCACTTCGTATCATCCAATGAATCAAAAGATTCCATAAAGACATATAGCGGACGAATCGTACAAAATTACGACATAAATGGCAAGGCTGTTTCGCAAATATCATTTGACGAGCATGACAAAATAATTAGCCAACAATTCTTCGACTATGAATACGATAAATATGGGAAAATCGTCACTAAAACCATAAACTATCGCAACGACAAGGAAGTGACTCAAACACATAAATCTTTCCTCAAATATGACAAGAAGGAAAGATTAACCAGAGTAATAAGCCACCATTCATATAATAACTCCTCTGAGGTGCAGATAGCGCGCATAGACACTACCGATCACAGATATGATTCAAAAGGACGAGTTATTGCATCAATTACCTACGATTCCGGCTTCATCATGGCAAAGACAATCCGCACATGGACTTCATTTGATGCAATAGCGACAAACAAACATGAAAGTCACTCTGACGGATATTCTCACTACTATCTAAATCAAACATACACCTACAATAAGGACAAGGTGTTCACAGAAATCACCCATCACACTATCCGCATAAATAACGACAGAAGAGTAGAAACAACTTCTCATGTCAAGCACAACTATGATAGCAAAGGAAACTTGATCAGCACGAACACATATCAAGACGACAAACTAGTGCAGACATGCGAATGCGAATACGACTCAAGAGGTAATCACACCAGAGAAACCATCTACAATTATGTAGAAGGCGTCAAAACCCCACTCGAGATGATAGAATACCAGATAACTTACCGCGATTAATTCAGTCCTTACACATATATAAATTACCATATAACTCGGAGACGATATATGGTTTCCTATCTCGGCCACAAAATAGACTATATTTGTGGCCGTCAATGGATCTAAAGGTTATCGATCTGCAACAGCTTCAGATACCACATACGTACTGCCTCCGATATATATCATCGGCTTGGCATCCGGATTCTCCTTCATAATCGCAGCCGAGAGAGATTCGGCCTTACGTCTAGCTTCCACTACATTCTCAATACAATAGACCTCACCAGCTTGTCTTCCTGACTCCTGGCAGAACTTCTTATACTTATCAAGCGCCTGCTCTGCCGGAAGAGCTCTTTTTCCATGCGCCTGAGTAAAAATATATGTTGCACCTTCAGGCATGAGGTGGATCACTGCATCAACATCCTTATCTGCGACTGAACCATAAACAATTATCAGATGCGTAAACTCTCCGGAAACCTTCATCTTTTCCAGCTGCGCAAAATTATATTTCAATCCATGTTCATTGTGCCCGATGTCACAGATCGTGACCGGATTGTCTGAGATTTTCTCCCAGCGACCACGGAATCCGGTACGTGCTGCGGTGTTTATAATTGCATCCTGTAAACATCTAGCACGGTTTTCCTGAGAAAGCGTGGCAGATCCGGCTTCTGAAGGGGGTATTGAGCACGGTTTTGCATCTAAAACGTGGAAGATGGTATCCAACGCTGCAAGAGCTGTGCGGAGATTCTTATGCTGGTACGAGCCCTGAAGATCCATGGCGGCGAGAATCTCCTCATGTTTATCCCAAAGCGCAGGCTCAACCTTGTCAGCGAACGTCAGGAGCGACATGATAGCATTCCTATTGCCCATGAACGACGGCTCCGGAAGATTGGTATACAAGACCTTACGTTCAAACACAGGGTCCGTTTCAGGATGGCTCTCCCCCACCACGACAGGCACGCAAGGCTTGATTATTCCAGCCTTTTCAAAAGCGACCTCCGGCAACGTTTCACCAAGAAGGTCACAGTGATCGAGACCGATGTTAGTGATAACGCTCAGAATCGGAGTTACGATGTTCGTGCTGTCAAGGCGGCCTCCCAGACCAGTCTCCAGCACCACATAATCTACCTGCTGACCCGCAAACCAATCAAGAGCCATCAAAGTGGTGATTTCAAAGAAAGACATGTCGAGATGGTCAAAGGTATCCTGCCATTTCTGCACAAAATCCCACACATCCCTTTTAGGTATGTATCGGTATGCAGATTTCTCGACAACCCTCATTCTTTCCCGAAAGTCAAGTATATGCGGAGAAGTATAGAGACCGACTCTATAACCTGCTGATGCCAAGGCAGATGCAAGCATATTGGACACAGAACCCTTCCCATTGGTACCAGCTACATGAATTATCTTGTAACTTCTATGCGGATGGCCCATCAACTGATCTGCGAATTCCATATTCGCTATGCCAGGCTTATATGCACCAGCTCCAACTTTCTGGAACGAAGGGAATCTTACAAAGAGTTTCCCAAGCATTTCCTCATATATTTCCTCAGAAAAATTTCCTGTCATATCATCAAAACCGCTTGTTGTCAGCGCAAAAATACTTATTTTTACAGACTTTATCACCTTTAGTGCACAGATAAAGCCAGCAAAAGTCAGTTATGAAGGCAAACGAGTCAGCTTTATATTCACAGTACATCATTGACGGCACCAGATGTCCGTTATCTCCGGCAGACATGCTGGACGAATGCATGGGATGCGAATGCAGCACAATTTCTCCAGCCGGCGGATTCGAGGACATCATTGATGAAACCACGGAGCCACCTCTGTCATCTCAGACATACGACAGGACTTCATATAGGGAATACATCAGAAGAATATCCGGACTGGCAACAGCAGACAGGCCGTTCAGGATGTTGTATCCTGACCATTTCACACGTCTGCAGATAGCCAAGTCTCTGCTGAGCAGACTATGGAGCGAAGGTCACTTCAGACTGGGAGACCTCAGGATATGGGCTCAGTGGGAGTGGAACACCCGTCCTATCGGCAGTATGGCAGCCTTTTACGAAAGCACAAGGAGCGCCAGCGAATACATCTATGGCCTTGGCACCTATATCGAGGATTACATCTTCATGGAAAGCGACCATGAAAGCAATGTAAAATTCTTTGCTTGGCTCCCGGAGACCCCCATGACAGAGGACGAACCAGACGAAGAACGCGAAGACATCCTGTTCAAATCATCTCCGTACGAAAGCACGCACCCATGGATCAGCGAATCCAGAAAGTGTCCGTCAACCGTTGTAGATGACCCTGAGAGCTGGATTCTCTATATCCCGTTTGACACCTGCAGGTTCAAGTTGGGTGACTCTCTTCTATCTCAGTCTCATGGAGAGAACGGAGGAACAGCTCCGGCCATATCCGATCCAGACTATTTTATTGACTGTTACGAAGTTGTGAGAGAACTTGCGGAAGACGGAATCATCATGGCAGGACAGACGGTCGCAGACGGAGGTCTCGCCCTTGCAGCCAGCAGAATGTGCGGAGAGCTTGGAATGAAGACCGACCTGAGTGGAATACTTGCCTCATATCAGGAAGACGACCTTACCAAGGTGCTGTTCGGCGAAGTACCCGGCGTACTGATCCAGATAAGCGATGAAAACTACGATTATGTCGACTCCCAGTTCATACTGCAGGATGTCGCATACTACCCTATCGGACGTCCTGCAGACGCCTTCAAGGGAATAGAGATATCTGAAGATATCAGGAATGGAGTGGCTGACATTCTCGCCTCCCTTTTGAGCCAGACTTCGGAAGGTGAGGATTAGGATTTTTCGCGAAAAATCTTTAAATTCGCGCCGGTATTTTAAGGACTGACTGGCATAAAATACAAGCAATCAACGACAAGAACAATCAATTCATTAATTATCAAATAATTACAAATTTATGGAAACTAACAAGAAAAGAGTCTATTGCTTCGGTGGCAAAACTGCCGAGGGTAATGGTACTATGCGTGAGCTTCTCGGCGGAAAGGGTGCGAACCTCGCTGAGATGTGTACGCTCAACATTCCTGTTCCTGCAGGTTTCACAATCACTACTGAGTGCTGTACAGAGTACTATGAGCTCGCTGGCGGTTACAGCGAGGGTCTCAAGGCTGAGGTAGCTGAGGCGCTCAAGAAGACTGAGGCAATCATGGGTATGAAGTTCGGTGACAAGGAGAATCCACTCCTCGTATCTTGCCGTTCAGGTGCCCGCAGCTCAATGCCAGGTATGATGGATACAATCCTCAACATCGGTCTCTGCTCTGAGACTATCCCTGGTATGATTGAAAAGACACAGAATCCACGTTTCGTATATGACGCATACCGTCGTCTCATCATGATGTACTCTGACGTTGTGATGGAGAAGGCAGAGGGTATCGAGCCAGCTGATGGCCAGGGTATCCGCCAGCAGCTCGACAGAATGATGGAGGAGCTCAAGCATGCTAAGGGTTATGCTTCTGACACTGACATCACAGCTGAGGAGCTCAAGGACCTTTGCGACAAGTTCAAGGTTCGCGTAAAGGAGGTTCTCGGAACAGAGTTCCCAGATTCAGCAGAGGCTCAGCTCTGGGGTTCTATCGGTGGTGTGTTCAAGTCATGGAACGGAAAGCGTGCTATCGCTTACCGTCGTATCGAGAACATTCCAGACGAGTGGGGTACAGCTGTAAACGTACAGTCAATGGTATTCGGTAACATGGGTGACAACTCTGCAACAGGTGTTGCTTTCTCACGTAACCCAGCTAACGGTGACAACAAGTTCTACGGTGAGTGGCTTATCAACGCTCAGGGTGAGGACGTTGTAGCAGGTATCCGTACTCCAAACCCTCTCAACGAGGCAACAAAGAACCCACACAACCAGCACCTCGCTTCTCTCGAGACTTCAATGCCTGAGGTTTACGCAGAGCTCGACGGCATCCGTCTCCACCTCGAGAACCACTTCCGCGACATGCAGGATATCGAGTTCACTATCCAGGACGGTAAGCTTTGGATGCTCCAGTGCCGCGTAGGTAAGAGAACAGGTCTTGCTGCTCTCAACATGGCAATGGATATGCTCGAGGAGGGCATGATCGACGAGAAGACAGCTGTAATGCGCGTCGCTCCAGCTCAGCTCGACGAGATCCTCCACCCAATCCTTGACCCAGCTTCTGAGAAGAAGGCTTCAGTAGTTGCTCAGGGTCTTCCAGCATCTCCAGGTGGAGCTGTAGGAGTTATCGCATTCACTTCAGAGGCTGCTATGGAGGCTGCTGAGAAGGGTATCGCTACTATCCTCGTTCGTGAGGAGACTTCACCAGAGGACGTTGAGGGTATGCGTGCATGTGCAGGTATCCTTACTCAGCGCGGTGGTATGACTTCACACGCTGCTCTCGTAGCACGTGGATGGGGTAAGTGCTGTATCGTAGGTTGCGAGGCTATGCACATC
>JBGVNX010000004.1:0-130647 GCA_045126075.1 Candidatus Cryptobacteroides sp. | reverse complement strand
TTCTGATCAAAGATGTATGGTGCCATCTTAGGGTTCCATTTTCTCGCCAAGTGTCCGAAGTGAACACCTGCATCAAGCAGTTCCTGGAAATTTGTTCTTGGCATTGTTTTAAAAATGTTTGTTTTTGTTTTTAATTCCCTCATCAGGCTATTGCCTTCGCCTGTGAGGCTCTTTTCTTCAATCCGGAGTAGCTGGGATTTCTCGACAAGCTCGAAATGACAACCAGGTCTCCTGAATTTTCCGCAGTCTCAGCAATCATCAGGCAGCTCCCGAAAATTCGCATCTTCCGCGAAGGTCCTGTGATTTCAAACCGGACTGTGCTTTTGTGTAAATCAGGCAGCAAATATTAACGTTTGCTGAACTGGAAGCGTCTACGTGCACCAGGCTGACCAGGCTTCTTACGCTCAACTTCACGTGCATCACGTGTAAGGAATCCAGCTGCCTTAAGTGCTGAGCGATAAGCCTCCTTATCGATCTCGCAAAGTGCGCGAGAGATACCGAGTCTCAAAGCCTCTGCCTGGCCTTTGATTCCACCTCCGTCGAGGTTAGCCTTAACGTCAAACTGAGCTGTAGTTCCTGTTACCTCAAATGGCTGGTTAACAATGTAACGGAGAGTGTCCTCTTTGAAATACTCATTGAGCTCACGGCCGTTGATAACGATGTTACCTTTTCCAGGCACAACATAAACGCGAGCGACTGCTGATTTACGTCTTCCAAGGGCGTTTACTACTTTCATGCTCTGCTTAAATTTCGTTTAAAGTGATTGTTCTAGGGTTCTGTGCCTGGTGTGGATGCTCATTACCTGCGTAAAGATACAGGTTAGTGAGAAGCTTCGCACCAAGACGGTTCTTAGGAAGCATACCCTTTACTGCCATCCTTAAGACTTCAGTAGGCTTCTTTGCCATCAACTCCTTAGGTGTAGTGAAACGCTGTCCACCTGGATATCCAGTGTGGCGAACGTACACCTTGTCAGTCATCTTCTTACCAGTGAATCTTACCTTGTCCGCGTTGACAACGATGACATTGTCACCGCAATCCATGTGCGGAGTGAAAGATGCCTTGTTCTTACCACGAAGAACGAGAGCGATTCTGGAAGCAAGACGGCCTACCACCAAGTCGGTAGCATCGATCACAACCCACTCCTTCTTGATATCGCCTGCCTTGAGGGATACCGTTTTGTAGCTCTGTGTGTCCATCTTGTACTTTTAAATGGTTAATACTTAATTAATTATAATAAAAATTGCGATCCCTACACTACATAGGGGTCGCAAAGATAAGAAGAATTTTTCGATTGACAAAATTATATTGACAATACATTCAGCACGTTAATCAGTTCACGGTCAATAGGCTTATCGATTCTGATGGCCTTGTTGAACGGCACATAGACGATCTGATCGTCCTTGACTCCGACCATGATATTGCGCTGTCCATCCTTAAGGGCATCGATAGCTGCTACACCAAGACGGCTGGCCAGAATGCGGTCATTAGCCGTAGGTATACCTCCTCGCTGGAGGTGACCGAGAATAGTCACGCGAGCTTCATATTCCGGATACTCATGAACGAGACGGTCAGCATAATACTGGGCTCCGCCTGTTCCGTCCTTCTTGCTCTCGGAAACAAGAACGATTGAACTGTTCTTGCTCTTGCGCACTCCTCTGCCGATGAATGTCGCAAGCTGGTCAACATCGGTCTGATCCTCCGGAATGATGGCAGCCTCCGCTCCTGTTGCGATAGCAGCGTTCTGTGCAAGGAAGCCGGCATCACGTCCCATCACCTCGACGAAGAAGATGCGGTTGTGGGAGTTGGCAGTGTCACGAATCTTATCCACACACTCCATTATAGTATTGAGAGCAGTGTCATATCCGATGGTAGTATCTGTACCATAGAGGTCGTTATCGATAGTACCAGGAAGACCTACACATGGAATGTCATACTCTGAAGCTATCACCTGAGCTCCGGCAAGAGAACCGTTACCTCCGATAACGACAAGTGCATCAATGCCATGTGCCTTCATATTCTCATATGCCTTTGCCCTACCCTCTTCATTCATAAAGCCTTTACTACGCGCTGTACGCAGGATGGTACCTCCGCGGTTGATCGTTCCACTTACGCTTTCTGATGTAAAATCCTTGATTTCATTATTGATAAGGCCTTCCCAGCCACGATAGATTCCTTTGACTTTCCAGCCATTATAAATGGCTGCACGGGTAACGGCTCTGATGGCCGCATTCATTCCGGGAGCATCACCGCCTGAGGTGAGCAGACCTATTGTTGATATCTTTGCCATGTTCGTATGTATTTATCTTCGCAAATCTACAAAATTTCTGCTAATTTTGCAGATTATTTATAAAGATTGCCACGGCCCTTCAGGCCTCGCAATGACGTAACACACGTCTTCCTGAGGAGCGAAGCGACACGAGGATCTGCTGAACAAGGTATATGAACATAGGTAATATAGAATTAGGAGACAGGCCGCTGTTTCTGGCGCCGATGGAGGATGTGACTGACGCATCCTTCCGCTACATATGTAAGGAATTCGGTGCTGACATGATGTATACCGAATTCATATCATCAGACGGACTCATCCGTGACGCACGGAAATCACTCGAAAAGCTCGTGACATATGATCATGAAGCTCCGATCGGAATCCAGATCTATGGAAACATCCCTGAAGCAATGGTAGATGCCGCCAGGATGGCGGAGCAGGCTGCAGAGATTGCCGGAGGGCACGGAGCGGACCTTGTGGATATCAATTTCGGATGTCCCGTAAATAAGATTGCCCGCCGAGGCGCAGGATCAGGCATGATGCGCGAACCGGACAAGATGGTGGAGATAACCCGCCAGGTCGTGGAGGCAGTAAAGCTTCCAGTAACTGTGAAGACACGTCTGGGATGGGATGAGGATTCAAAGATCATCGTCGAGCTTGCAGAAAGGCTTCAGGATGTGGGTATCCAGGCTCTGACCATCCATGGCCGTACACGCTGCCAGATGTATACTGGAGAGGCAGACTGGACACTGATCGGCAAAGTGAAGGAAAATCCTCGCATGCACATACCTATTATAGGTAATGGAGACATAAACTCTCCGCAGAAAGCCAAAGAGTATTTCGACCGCTACGGAGTGGATGCGATCATGATAGGACGAGCCACTTACGGCCACCCATGGATATTCAAGGAAATCAAACACTATCTCCAGACGGGCGAGCTGCTGCCACAGATGAGCGTAATAGACAGAGTCGCACTGGCAAAGAGACACCTGACGAAATCAATCGAGATTAAGGGAGACCGCGTCGGCATCCTTGAGATGAGAAGACACCTGGCATGCTACTTCAAGGGCCTGCCTGACTTCAAGGAGACCAGGTTGAAACTGGTAACGCTGAATGATCCTGCGGAACTCATGGCGACATTGGACTATATTGCCGGACGTTGGGGTGAGAATGAGGCGCCGCTGGCGGGTAATGTATATAATGTATAGATTTCTCGACTAGCTCGAAATGACAGAAACACAATTTCTCGACTAGCTCGAAATGACAAAATACAATGATGGACAAGATACTGTTATTTCCATATTGGCTGACATTGAAGGTCAGACACTTCCTTTTTGACAACGGGATCCGCAAGGTATATACGCCCGAGGTTCCTTCTATCTGTATAGGAAACATTACAGTAGGAGGAACAGGCAAGACCCCGCATACAGAAATGCTGGTCCGCACCCTGCTTGAAGACGAGCAGTGGCAGGACAAGAACATTGCCGTGCTCTCGCGTGGATACAAACGCAAAAGCAAGGGATTCCAGCAGGTCGTTGCTGACGGAAGAGCCATCGACTTTGGAGACGAGCCTCTTCAGATAAAGAAGAAATTTCCTGTTGTGACTGTAGCAGTAGACAGCTCACGCAAGGAGGGATGCATGTTCCTTACAGACCCTGAAAGCGTCAAGACATCCAAGAAAGGCAGAAGGTGCATCCACAAGGACTTCCCGAAGGCCGACCTTATCCTTCTGGATGACGCATATCAGCACAGACAGGTGAAGGCCGGGGTATCCATTGTACTTGTGGATTATAGCAGACCTATATTCAAGGATCACCTTATGCCGCTTGGCAAGCTCCGTGACCTGCGCGAAAGGATTGCTGCAGCCGACATCATAATCGTATCCAAGTGTCCTAAATATATTGATGGATGGGAAAAGAGCAACTGGGCAGTGGCTCTCGGCCTTCAGGGTTACGATGCAGAAGACTGCTCCGGAACAAGAAATAACGGAAAGAAGCAGAATCTGTTCTTCACTACCATCTCATACGACACGCCTCAGGCAATATTCCCAGAGGGAGACTCACGCTATCTGTATGCACAGAGACTGATACTTTTTACAGGAATCGCCAACGATGCTCCACTTGCAAGATTCCTCTGCGGAACATACAAGATCGTCAAGCACTTCAACTTCCCTGACCATCATAAATTCTCCCGCGGCGACATCATGTCCATCAGAGATGCCGGTGATGCCTTCCCGACTTCTGTAATAATGACTACAGAAAAAGACTGCCAGAGAGTACGCGACTCCAAGGCAGTCCCTGAATCATTGAAGCAGAGGATGTTCTATGCTCCTATCAAGACTGAATTCCTCAGCCCTGAGGATAAGGAAAGATTTACTGCTGTTCTGAAGTCTTTCCTGAAATAACCTCGTTCTGTACCTCAACAGAAACCTCGTGTATTGCATTGAAGACTGTCTTGATGAAGTCTTCTGGGAGATTATACTCCTGACCCTTTGCTATTACTTTTTCCAGGACCTTGTCCCAACGCGAGGTCTGAAGGATGGCTATGTTGCTGTTCTTCTTGAATTCTCCGATCTGACGGCTTATCTTCATTCTTGAACCAAGAGCATATAGGATATTTTCATCTATGATATCAATCTTAGCTCGCAGCTGGTCGATGTTGTCCTTCCACTCCGGAGCATCCGAATCCTTATCCTTGACCTTGATCTGATTATGAAGCATCTCACGCAGCTCATCCGGGGTAAGCTGCTGCTTGGCATCGCTCAATGCAACAGAAGGATTGCAGTGAGACTCGATCATAAGACCCTCAAAACCGAGGTCAAGTGACCTTTGGCTGATCTCGCGAATATAATCCTTACAGCCCGCCATATGGCTTGGATCAACAAAGAAAGGAAGTTCCGGATACCTGTTACGCAGTTCTATAGCCACCTGCCACTGAGGGTCGTTCCTGTACTGAATCTTGTCAAAAGTCGAGAATCCTCTATGAATTACGCCCAACTTCCTGATACCTGCACGATTGAGGCGCTCAAGAGCTCCGATCCAGAGGTCAAGATCAGGATTGACAGGGTTCTTTACAAGTACTGGGATATCTGTATCCTTAAGGGCATCGGCAATCTCCTGAACAAGGAACGGATTGGCTGTGGTTCTTGCTCCAAGCCATACGAGATCCACTCCGAATTTAAGACACTCGAAAACATGCTTCTCACTCGCTACCTCAGTCGCTATCTTGAGGCCATATTCCTTCTTTGCTCTCTGCATCCACCTGAGGCCCTCGGATCCTACACCCTCGAATGAACCCGGGTGCGTCCTTGGCTTCCATATTCCGGCACGATATACATTAATTCCAAGTTCTCTCAGGCCTTTGGCAGTTTCCATGACCTGTTCCTCTGTCTCAGCGCTGCAAGGACCTGCCACAACGCTTGGCCTTGGCTCTGTAAACATACCCCACTCATACAACGGAACCAATTCTAAATTCTTTGTTGCCATATATCTTGATTTTATTTTTCACGTCATTGCGAGGCCAAAGACCGCGGCAATCTCCTATCTGATTATTCTACGTATACGGTTAGCATCCTCAATGAGACATCTGACCTTCTCCTGATCTCCGTCAGCGATAGCATCTCTAAAATCCTTCAGCTTTTCCATATATGTATCCATCACACGAAGGACATTGTCGCTGTTCTGCATAAGGATCGGAGTCCACATGTCTGCACCACTCTTGGCAAGACGGACTGTAGATGAGAAACCTCCAGACGCCAGATCGAATATGTGCTTTTCATCCTTTTCCTTTTCCAGAACAGTCTGCGCCAGGGCAAAGGATATGACATGAGACACATGAGACACATATGCCGTGTGCACGTCATGGTTCGACGAATTCATATATATGACCCTCATATTCAAGGTAGTATACAATTCCTCGACTGTACGCACCGCCTTCCTGTCAGACTCATCCGAATCGCAGATGATACATGCCCTGCCATCGAAAAGGCCTGGCAATGCAGCCCATGGGCCGCTGTACTCGGTTCCGGACATTGGATGCGATGCCACATACATCTTCCTCTTCGAGTGATATTTCACACTTCTTGAAAGATGTTCCTTTGTCGAACATACGTCCATGACCAGCTTGTCCACAGCTCCGGTCTGCTCAAAACGGTCAAGAACCTTAGGCAAAAGCTTCAATGCAGCATCTACAGGCACAGCCAGAATGATCACATCACTCTGGTCAACGCATTCCTCAAAGCTCACCAAGCTGTCCACAAGACCAATCTTCTGAGCTGCAGCAGCATTGACCGGGTCCGCATCCACACCCAAGATGACCTGAGCGAATCCTTTTCGTTTAAGGTCGATAGCCATCGATCCTCCTATGAGTCCAAGACCTATGATGCCTAACTTTTTCATGTTATCATTCTTCTGGGGACAATCACAAAAACAAAACTGTCCGGTTTGTGTGCCGGACAGTACATATTTCAATATTGAATGAAATGCAGACGGCGATTATACAGTCATCATCTCTTTTTCCTTAGCAACTACGAGTTCATCAACCTTCTTAGTGAAAGCGTCAGTCTCCTTCTGGATGAGCTGCTCGTACTCCTTCTGGAGGTCCTCAGGCATACCTTCCTTACCAGCCTTCTTGAGGTGCTCGATACCGTCACGACGTGCATTACGTACGCTTACCTTTGCATTCTCACCAGCAGCCTTAGCCTTCTTGAGAAGCTCTTTACGGCGATCCTCAGTAAGAGGTGGAACTGTACAACGGATAGCCTCACCGTTGTTTGACGGAGTAAGACCGATGTTTGCATCAAGAATTGCCTTCTCGATTACAGGGATCATCTTCTTCTCCCATGGCTGGATCATAAGAGTCTTCGCATCAGGAGCAGTTACTGAAGCCACCTGTGGAAGTGGAGTAGGGTTGCCATAGTAGTCAACCATTACATTGTTGAATACGCGTGGGTCTGCCTTACCGGCACGATATGTCTTGAGTTCCTCATCGAGGTGATTCACAGCATGCGCCATCTTGTCCTTCGCAGCTGCAAGAATTTCTTTTGCCTTTGTAATCATAGTATTGTAAAATTAAATTAATCTTTGGTTTTACAGATCCTTCGCTTCGCTCAGGATGACAACTATACATGTACGAGAGTACCGACCTTCTCGCCTTTGACAAGTCTTGTGAGGTTACCCTTCTGGTTCATATCGAACACGATGATAGGCATATTACCCTCACGACAAAGAGCGAAAGCTGTCTGGTCCATTACCTTGAGACGGTCCTCGATTGCCTTGTCAAAGCTAAGCTCCTCATACTTTACAGCAGTCGGATCCTTCTCCGGGTCTGCTGTGTAAACGCCGTCTACGCGAGTTCCCTTGAGGAGAGCATCAGCTCCGATCTCGAGAGCACGAAGTGCCGCACCTGAATCTGTTGTAAAGTATGGGTTACCTGTACCTCCTGCGATCAGGGCAACACCACCCTTCTCCATTACTGCAACAGCGTCGTCTCTCATGTAATAACGGGCTACCGGCATCATTGGAGTAGCTGTGAACACCTCCGCTTCAACACCTGCAGAACGGATAGCCATTGCGAGTCCGAGAGAGTTGATTACAGTCGCAAGCATACCCATCTTGTCACCGTTGACTCTGTCAAAACCCTTTCCTACGCCCTGAAGACCTCTGAAGATGTTTCCTCCACCGATGACGATAGCTACCTGGAGACCATTCTTCACAGCCTCAGCCACTTCTTCAGCATAAGCCGCAAGCCATTTCTCATCAATGCCTTTGCCGGCAGGGCCTCCGAGGCTCTCGCCACTCAATTTTAAAAGAACGCGTTTGTATGCACCCATATCTATAATGTTTTCAAAAATTCAAGCAAACAAAAGTATCGAATTATTATGAAACTTCCAAGAAAGAGTATATCTTTGCATGGCTTTAGGGCATATTCTGACCGAATATTAACTATAAAAGATTATAAAATTTATGGCACTTTCTTCAATCACCAAGAAGCTTATCATGAGTATAAGCGGATTGTTCCTCATCGTGTTCCTTCTTCTTCACATGACCATCAACCTCTTCTCGGTTGTTGACACATTCAAGGGAACATATGGCGCAGCTGATGGTCTCTTCCAGGCAGGATGCGACTTCATGGCACTTCCAATCGTAACTATCATGGTTCCAGTGCTTGCAGCAGGTTTCATCTTCCACATCATTTACGCATTCATCCTCACAGCCGGCAACATCAAGGCTCGTGGCGGTATAAAGCGCTATGAGGGTGGCAGTAAGGGTAAGGCTGAGTCTTGGTCTTCGAAGAACATGCTTATCCTCGGTATTGTAGTTCTTGGTCTTGTAGCATTCCACCTCAACCACTTCTGGGCTGAGATGCAGCTCAAGGAGTTCCAGGGACACCATGCTGCAAATCCATACGAACTTCTCAACGCGACATTCCAGAACGGTTGGATGGTAGTTATCTACGTTATCTGGTTCGCAGCTCTTGGTCTCCACCTCTGCCACGGTTTCTGGAGTGCATTCCAGACTATCGGTCTGAGCAACAGCATCTGGGAGAAGAGACTCTACTGCATCGGTAAGATCGTCGTAGGAATCATAGTTCTCGGATTCTCTGTAGTTGCAGTCAACGCATTTGTACAGGCAAACGGCCTTCTCTGCTGCTGCTAATCCGACTATCGCAAACTAAAAAATAAGGTGGCTGAAAATTTTCAGTCACCTTATTTTTGTGCACGTAGATGAGGAATTATTGTTCCTCCTGAACTGCCTTGTCCTGCTGGACATGAAGCTTGATGCGTCTGCTTGCATGTTTGCGAAGGCTGTTACAGAAGAAGATGAAGATCACCATCAGCGCAAGAGACAGAGAGTCTGGCAGGGTATCCATACTGAAAAGGATAGAGTCATAGATTCCGTGAGCGATGATAGGAGCTCCAAGTACCCAGAACTTCGTCATTTTTGATGCTGCAGGATTGAAGCGTACAAGTGAGTAATAATATCCCATCAGAATACCGAAGAACATGTGGCCAGGAACTGAGAACAGGGCACGCAT
The DNA here is from genome assembly GCA_045126075.1 of Candidatus Cryptobacteroides sp. Lineage (GTDB taxonomy): Bacteria > Bacteroidota > Bacteroidia > Bacteroidales > UBA932 > Cryptobacteroides. The sequence continues at coordinate 121,346 of JBGVNX010000004.1, read as the reverse complement.
TATTCCTGTAGATACCCAGTCTTCACTTGACAAAAGGTATCCGATATTCTCGAATGCGGCAAAACCTAATGAAACTGCTGCTGCATATACAATACCGTCAACATGCTCATCAAACCACTTGTTCTTTCTTACAAAAAGCCAGAAAAGGACAAATTTTGCAATTTCCTCCGGAATGGCAGCACCAAAGAATGAGATTGCCACAGCATCCCACAATGTGACCGGATAATCAGTATACAGGCCAAGGGCGCCAAACGGACCAGAAATCAGGAAAGATGCAAAAACCGACAGGACTCCCAAACCCACAGCTTTGAGGATTTCCTTTACAGGTTCCTTCTGGACCTCGTCTTTTCTGTACACAAAGTACAGCAGCACAATGACAGGGGCCAAGGCTGAAATAAGAATGTAAATCATAGGTATTTATCTTAGTTGGTTCTTCCTGTATACTCGTCTGATGCTCTATCGAAAGACTGTGAGAAAAACTTTTCTGCCGCCTTATCCACATCAGCAAGCCATGGCTGTGCACCACCTGCACACTGGATAGCCCACAATCTCAGCTCCTTAGTATGCCAGTTTACATAGCAATTGGTCGCCCACGCACCACCATGACCGAACCATGACTTTTCAGTATCTTCCACATCTGTAGAAAGACCGAGAGAATAACCACCCAAATGTGCAGGTCTTGTAGAACGTGCAAGAAGATTCTTGACTGTATCCTCCTCCAATATGCGCACTCCGTTGTCTCCCATACCAAGGTTCATCAGCATCTTGTAAAACTTCAGCTGATCATTGGCAGTAGTCCAAAGGCCCGCACCTGCAGAAGCAAAGACATGTGAATCATTGTATGGACGCTGCTGCCATTCCTTCTCCTCACACCACTGCGCTGGAGCATTTTCCTTGAATTCATACAATTCGATCTTGTTTGCAATCTGCTCATCAGTCGGCCAGAACCATGTAGCCGTCATTCCGAGAGGATCAAGCACCTCCTGCTTAAGATAATCCTCCCATCTCATTCCGGTAATTACCTCAACGATCGCAGCTCCGATATCAATACCTGTATTGGAGTACATTTCTCTTGTTCCCGGCTCAAACATCAGAGGAGACGCCGCTGCAATTGAAGCTACCTGACGGATCGGCGCGCCACCTGTCCAGCCACCGCCTCGTACATCATAACGCTTTGCACTGATTTCAAAAGGGAATCCTCCTGTGTGGTTCATCACCATACGCACTGTAAGTACATTCTGTGCTTTATGGAATGTCCTGATGCCGTCCTTCTCTCCATCAAGTACCCAAAGCTCCGCAAATTCAGGGAGATACTTCGACACCGGATCATCGAGCTCGAGACGTCCTTCCTCAATAAGTTTTGCCACAGTGACACCGCAGAATCCTTTGGTCTGAGAGCACTGCATGTATGAGTTATCCATGCTGATCGGACGCTTTGCCGCTACGTCTGCATAACCCGCACAGCATACCTCCTGCACTCCATCCTTATAGAACACACTGATCGCACCAGACAACTGTCCGCTGTCAACCCACGGCTGCAATGCCTCGAGAGCATAGGTTGTTCCTGAATCAATTGAAGTGTCCGTACATTTCGGATTCTGACAACATGCTGATGTCAGAAGTGTCGCCATTGCGACAAAAAACAATAAACGTTTCATGGTATAGTGGTTAGTTAATATTTCAAAGGTAAGGTCCTGTCACGTAACCACGCAGCCGTACGCGGAGGGAGGTTAGGCGCAAGGGTACGATAGACACGGTCATTGTAGGCATTGAGCCATGCGAGCGCTTCCGGGCCAAGAAGTTCAGGCAATACGGCAGATGTGTCGATGTGACACAGGGTCATAGTCTCAAAATCCAGCCACTCTCCAAACTCGGAAACTCCCGCCTCGCAGCAAAGGATAAGGTTCTCATGTCTGACCCCATGCATGCCCTCCCTATAAAGTGCAGGCTCATTGGAGGTGAGCATACCAGGAAGAAGTGGCTGAGGATTGTACTGGTATCTGATAGACTGAGGACCCTCATGAACGCAGAGATAATATCCCACTCCGTGGCCTGTACCATGACCAAAGTTACGCTGCGCCTTCCAAAGCGGCATACGCGCCAATGCATCAAGCTGACAACCTGCTGTACCCTTAGGGAATACTGCCATTGAAAGATCGATCATACCTTTAAGCACAAGCGTATAATCTTCTTTCTCAAGATGGGTACATTCTCCCATAGGCACTGTCCTGGTAATATCAGTAGTACCTGTCAGGTACTGACCACCCGAATCAACGAGGTACAGACCCTTCGAACGTATTACTGCAGAACCTTCGCGAGGTGTGCAATAATGTGGCAGGGCAGCACCAGGGCCATATGCCGAAATGTTCTCAAAACTGTTTCCTCTATATCCGGGAACCTGCGCTCGGAACTCTGTCAGCTTTTCAGAAGCCTCCCACTCCGAGACCTCTCGTCCGGTAGAGACTTCTTCGTCAAGCCAGTGCAGGAAACATTCCATGGCCACTCCGTCATCTATGAAGGTCTGTCGCAGATTCTCAATCTCTGACTCAGTCTTGACCGACTTCTCAAGGATAACCGGAGACACGCCTTCTATTATATTCGCTTCACCAAAAATCTCACAGATGTCTCTATATACATTGTCATTCAACGTAGAAGGATCTATGAATATGACACCTCCCTGAGCATCCTCCCCGAAGTCAGAAAGTCCGCGGTACACTTCATCGTAATACATCACCTCGATGCCCTCCTGCTCCAGTTCCTTGAAACTTTCCGGTGTTTCCGGATCTTCCGCTATCGGTGACTTCTTGACAAACCATTTCACATCATCATGAGAAATCAGAAGATATGAAATGACAAGAGGATTATAATCTATATCTGAGCCGCGTACATTGAGCATCCAGGCTATCTCATCAAGCGAAGACAGGAAGACCCTGTCATAGCCGTTCATGAGCATCCATTTACGCATCCAGCGGATCTTATCCATACGCGGGATGCCGCCAAAGCACTGCACGTCGAGAGTTGTGACCGGAGTAACCGGTACCGACGGACGGTCTTCCCACAACCTGCTCAGGATATCAGGAACACTTATGACTGCACCTTCCTCACCCAAGGCAGCCGCTATTGCCTTGACTCCGCCTACACTCTGGCAAAGTCCGTCCACAGCAACAACCGATGCATGCTCGAAAAGCCAGTCCTCTATGCACACTGCACCTGGAACACGGGTCTTATGAAGTTCCACCCCTGTCCCCTCCAGCTGAGTTATCGCCTGGATGAAATAACGGGAATCAGTCCACAGTCCTGCATGATCTGCTGTGACCACCACATCCCCAGCCTCACCGGTAAAACCGGTCAGCCATTCGACCTGCTTCCAACGAGCCGCAGGGTACTCACTTGAGTGCGGATCGCTTCCTGTTATAACCACGGCATCCCATCCGTTCTCGGCCATCATGCTCCTTAGAGCATTGATTCTGTCTGCATAAAGGTTTTCCATGTTCATGTCTATATAATCCCTAACAATTAAACAAGCTCGGAGATAATCGAATCTGAAATAAAGAAGCGAGACTCCGGAATACGAAGGCTTGACCCACAGGAAACAAGATCTCCTGAATCAAGTGCGCGAGATAACGCCGCTGCCTGACAATGGGTGCGCAGGAAATCCTCGCTTACCCCATCAGATGTACGCAGCCCCAGCATGATGCGTTCCAACACCATCTGTTCCGGCGTCAGTATCTCGAAGCCTCTGACAGACTCAAAATCTCCTGACCGGGCTGCCTTGACATAAGCATCAAGGTCAGGATTGTTCCAATACCTCCTGTCACCCAGGAAGCCATGGGCACCGGGTCCCAGTCCCAAGTAATGATCATGACTCCAATACGCACTGTTATGACGGGCACGGTAGCCTGGAAGTGCAAAATTGGAAATCTCATAATGCTCATATCCCGCTGAAGCCAGCGCCGAGCAGAGCATCTCATACTGGCGCGCGCAAAGTTCCTCAGACGCCTCCGTCCATTCTCCCCTGTCTACCAAGGCCGCAAGCGCACTGCCTGGCTCTACAGAGAGCTGATACGAAGATATATGCTTAGGCAAGGCTCCTGACGGTGATATTTCCAAAACCCGGTCGAGCGTATCACGCCACCTGGCATCAGAAAGCTGGGAGAGTCCGAAGATCAGGTCCACGCTTATGTTGGACACTCCGGCCGACTCAAGGATGGCATAGGCCTTCTTCGCTGCAGCAGAATCATGCCTTCTGTTCATCCAGCGGAGGATCCCGTCATCAAAAGACTGCACTCCCATGCTGATACGGTTGACTCCCAGTTCAAGAAGTCCCTCCACATATGCCTCTCCCTTCTCTACTATGTCGTCCGGATTCACTTCAACGGTAAACTCATCATATGAGCCTTTATGTCCCGCTGACTGTAGAGCGGAAACTATTGCACTGAATACAGAAAGGGGCAGCACCGATGGGGTGCCGCCGCCTATGTATAATGTATTTACACTATCTGATATACCACCGGCAGAAATTGTCTCGACATGAGACTGCACCTCTGCCACCAGGGCTTCAGCATACTGCTGAGCCATATGGTCGCCTTTTCCACCACACCTTGATGCCACCTCAGAATAGAAGTCGCAATACGTGCAGAAACTTCTGCAGAAAGGTATGTGGATATATATCACGACTTAGCGAAGTATGAATTCTGTTGTACCAAGAAGAGACTTGGACGTATAGGCCTCAACTGTATAGACACCCTTGTTGTAAACAGTTATGCCGTTGAGGTAGATACCCATGTCCACCTCGGATCCCTGATAGTCAACCTCACGTGAGGCAGAGCAGATCATAGGCTCACCATTGTACTCGAATGTCTTCTGAGTATCATTTACCAGCAGGATTCCATCAGGATCCTTCACACGGATATAGACTGTAACAGGGCCTCTCTCTGCGAGGTCATTTTCTCCCAGGCTGAGGGTAGTAAGCACATATGTCACACGGCTACTTCTGTCTGTAACCTTATCCGAAGCATTGTATGGCTCACTCTTGAGGTTGTATGCCTTAAGTACGGCACCTGTGGCAACGCGGCCAGACAGATCCTCGACTGTCTTGGAAAGTTCCTCAGTCTTTCTCTTGCTCTCGGCAGCCTGACGGCGTGCCTCTGCAGCATCCGCTGTAAGTTTCTGATTCAGCTTGTTGAGAGAGTCGATCTGCACGACGTAGTTCCTCATGATGCTTCTGAGTGTACCAAGCTCCTTCTCATACTGACGGATCTTGCTTCTGTTGGTAGCCTCCGTCTTCTGGATCTTCTCGATAAGAAGCTGTACCTCGATGCGCGAAGAATCAAGCTGAAGGTTGATGTCATCATATTCCGAAGACAATGTCTCATAATCACTCTGAAGTGCGATCATCTGGGCTGTAAGTTCCTCCTTCTCCACAGTAAGGTCATTGACCAACGATGATTTCTGATACCAGATGTATGCAAGTGTTCCAGCCAATACGACAACAGCTGCAATCAGCGCATACATGATCTTTTTAAGTGTCTGCTCGTTCATGTTTCTCATTTTGTGACAAAGATAGTAAAATATCGGATTTTTAGTATATTTGTGTGCTTTAACGCACCCAGAAAGGCACTTTAACAAGTTTTATGCTATGAAATATCTTATCAGATCAGTCAAATACTTCTTCTACTTCGCATTCTGGACAACAGTCATAGTTGTTGCCCTGGTTGTGACCGGAATGGCGAGCGGTGACATCAATGAACTTTTCGAAGGCGGATATGATGCATTGTGGAAGATCGCCATCTTCTATGCATTGGTTGCAGCAGTATATCCGAAACTTGGCTTCATCAGAAGAAGCATGTATATAGATAAGGACATGGCCGAAATACGCGGACAGGTAATCAGCTTCATGGAGGAAAAAGGATATGACTTCGAAAGCGAGGATGGCAACTGCATGACATTCCGCTTCAGGTCTATGATAGGAAGAATTACAAGAATGATGGAGGACAGGATCACCATCTGCCGCATGGAAGGTGGCTATATAATGGAAGGACTACGTAAGGATGTCATGAAGACTGCCACCGGAATGGAATATCGCCTTAGACCTCAGGACGAGGAATAAGGCGACATCTTACTTTTCAGCGTTAAACATCTTGGCTGCTTCTTCGAGTGCCGAGTAGAAATCCTCGCCGAAATATCTTTCTATAGGTTCGCGTAAGAATTCATATACGCGGATCTTTTCTTTTTTACCCCTGGCGAAAGCGTCCTGGCAGATGTGCCAGCGATGCAGGTTGAGAGCTCTTGTACCATTGCTGAGCTGGGTTATACGGATAGGATAGAGCCAGCATGAGATAGGCTTGCGGAAATCACCTTTACCCTGAAACCAGCAACGCTCCATCGAGCAGAAGCAGTTACCGTTTTCGTCAAAGAGAGTATACGCACATTCCTCGCTTCCGGGAACAAGAGGAGTAACCATGTCGCCATCCACATCGATCTCATAATATCCCTTCGCTGCCACTGCAGCACGACCCTCGTCTGACATTATCGGTGAGAATATGTGATAGTTCTTCTCTATCGCCTCAGCCTCACACTCTTCCATCGGTGCGCCGCTGTCACCGATCACGCAGCAGCATCCCTTGCACTTTTCATAATCGCAAGCGAAATATTCGGTCAGAATTTCCTCTGACACAAGACAATCGTCTATCTGTATGATTGTTCCGTGGTACATATTCTATCTGTTTTTGATTATATATTCTATTCTTCCTCCTTTCAGCAAGGCAGCAATGACATCCCTGACCTTCTCTGGAGCCACAGCATCTGTCTTAGCCTGAAATCCCGTTGTAAAGTCCTTGCCGTCCATATATCTCCTGGTCATGGCTGCAATCCAATATTCAGGATCCTGAAGAGAAAGGCCATGAGAATGCTTAAGACTATTTTTATAAGCTGTCAGATGACGGCCTTCCGGGAGTTCTGCTGCTGCAGAGTCTATCACTTCTCGTATCAATTCCAGAGCATCCTTAGGCATCTGCTGACCTTTATCGGGTCTTATAGACAGCATGATACTGAATCTGTCTTCCGGATATAGGGTCAAAGATGAGGACAGTCTGACTGTCATTCCGTACGGAGACAACTTCTGGGTAAACTGGTGCTCAAGCTCGTTCGATGCAAGTATGGCAGCGATATGGTTCTCCATAGTCATCGGTAGTCGGGTTGACATGGCCACTACCACAGTCTCATCCCCTCCTTCTGCAGTATACGTAGTGGAACCTGAGACCATCTGGTAAGTCATGCCTGTTCTCCAGGATGCGGACTCTCGGGTCCTGAAACCACCTGCATACTGAAGAAGGATCTTCTTCAATGTGGTCTCATCCATATCTCCTACAAGAACCAGGACTCCGTCATTCACCCTTGAGCTGGCCTCATCCCACAGCTGAGCAGCCTTATCCATGGTGTCTTCATACAGATGTCCTGCAGACTTATATGACGAGTATATATAATCCTTGCAGAAGAGGCTGTCTATGGCAGCTGGCACAGACTGGGAGCTCTTCACATGATTCAATCTGAGGTTCTCGCTTCTGAAATAATATGAGCAAGCTGTCGTATCAGGTGCCCTCTCATTAACGACCGCCAGCAAAGACCTCATCAGAAGAGGGACATTCCTGTCCGCAACCTTACCGCTGAGGGTGATTTCTGCAACATTCACCTTCTGGTCCATCGTAACTCCTGAGAGCAAAAGCAATCTCTTGAAGTCCGCAGACTTTATTCCTGATATATAGCATAGATCCAGGAAATCAGACATGAAGGCTCCTTCACCTTTCCGGAGTCCGTCAACGTTTCCATAGCCACTATTCAATGCCAGCGAGTAATACATGGTTCTGGCTGTCGGCATCCTGCGATACACCACCTTGAATCCATTGGAGAATGTCCATATGGTTCCGGAGGACAGAGGATCCTTCTTTGACGAACGGACCTTGACCTTAGGACATATATCCGGAAACGAAAGAGTATCAGAAAGGTCACACATATCCCTTGCTTCAAACAGCAACGAGTCTTTGTCCACATCAATCAAAGCTGAGGATACACCATGGAACATCATCTCACGCGTTTGCTCGGATATATCCTTTGACCTGAAGAAATCCAGACGCTGACCGGAAGAAGTCAACGGAGCGTTATACAGATAGGACATCATGCAACGGTGCATATATTCCTCATTGGTTCTTTCCACAGATGACGACCTGGAAGAAAGATATCTGAAATATCTGTTTTCGGCCAGTCGCAGATCAGACGCCGGTGCTCCGGCAATATCTGTTTCAGCCAAAGCCCTCTGAAGGGCATCTGCTGCTGCATTTCCATGCTCCGGAAGCAGCGTCACTGACAACGAGAAAGACTCGGATCCTGATGTATGAAGGCTTCCGCTATGTTCGAAACGGACATCCGCGACCGGAATGTCATTTTCACGAAGATTTCTTCTGACCCTGTCGGTCAGGATTACGCCTAATTCATATACGACCTTATCATATACAGCAGTCTGCACTGTATTCATCAGCTGCTCAGGAATTCTTGGAGAAGTCCATGACCCGCACACCTTGATCATCCCGGATGCCTCATCTACACTTTCATCAAAAACTACAGCTGACTGCTTCTCTTCAGGATATTCATATCGGATGCCCTCACCTCCAGCTGGAATCATGTATGACATGTACTTGAGTTTTTCCAGAACCTTTGAAGCATTGATATCGCCACAGACTATGACGGCCAGATCTGAGGTGATCTTCAGATCGGCCACATATTTCATAAGTCTGAACAATGTGGAGTCGGACTGGATTTCATCAGAAGAGAGCACATCTCTAATGTTCATCAGAGACTGGCCTTGAGCCTTGGACACCAGAGCATAATCGGCAAAACCCTTCACATAGGGATTCGCTGCAGCATAGCATGTAAGACCATTAGGAAGGACTGTACGGGCAATAGCAGGATCTGCAGGCAGAAGAGCTGTCTCCTGCGCTGGCATGATAATTGAGAAAAGAAGGCCCGATACTACGGCCAACAACCTGGCAAATCCGTTTTTCATCACAATTCTATAAAGCAGTCGCAAAAATAAGATATTTTTTACTATTTTTGTGCCTTTAGCACTAACGGATAATTATGTTAAACAAATTCAATACTATCATGAAGAAAATTATTCTCTTTTTCGCATCAGTAGCAATGGCAGCAGGTATTGCTTCTGCACAGGACATCAATTCTGTAACAGAAACTTACAACAATGGTGCTATGGAGCTTGAGATGGGTAACAAAGAGGCGGCTCTCGGTTACTTCCAGGCAGCTCTTACAGCAGCAGAAGAACTTGGAGAGGAAGGTATGCAGATCGCTGACAACTGTAAGATGACCATCCCTGTCCTCATGTCTTCTATCGCTAAGGACTACATCAAGGCAGAAATGTACGATGAGGCTATCGAGCAGCTCAACAAGACCATCGAGACAGCTGAGCTTTTCGGCAACACAGCTGAGGCAGACGAGGCAAAGGCGCTTATCAACCAGACACTCATGGCAAAGGGTAATGCACTCATCAATGCAAAGGATTATGAGGGTGCAATCGCTGTATACAACCAGATCATGGCAGCTGAGCCTACTAACGCAATGGCTTCACTCCGTCTTGGAATGGCGTACGGCGCTACAGGTAACACTGAGGCAGCTGAGGCAGCATATCTTGTTGCCGCTGAGAACGGTCAGGAGAAGAACGCTTTCAAGCAGCTTTCTAACCTTTTCGTAAAGAAGGCAGCAGCAGTCCTCAAGACAAAGAACTATGCTGAGGCTATCGAACTCGCTCTCAAGTCAAACGAGTACCTTGAGAACGCTACAGCAATGAAGGTTGCAGGTACAGCAGCTTCTGCTCTCCAGAAGAACGAAGAGGCTATCCTGTACCTCGAGAAGTACCTCGAGCTCTCACCTAACGCTAAGGATGCAGCTCAGATGAAGTACACTATCGCAGCTACAGCACAGGTTATCGGTGACAAGGAGAAGGCTAAGACTTATTACCAGCAGCTCCTCAGCGATCCTAAGTTCGGTCCTACAGCAAAGCAGATGCTTGAGTCACTCTAATAATGAAGAGACAGCTTGAACTGCTTGCTCCGGCAAGAGATTACCAGATCGGCATCGCAGCAATCGACTGCGGTGCCGATGCTGTGTATATCGCCGGACCGCAGTTTGGAGCAAGACAAGCAGCGGGAAACGAGATTGACGATATCAGAAGATTGTGTGAATATGCACACAGATTCGGAGTCCGCATCTTCGTTACGCTTAACACTATTCTGTACGACAGTGAGCTTGAGGCAGCCTACAGGCAGATGCTCGCAGTACAGGAAGCCGGTGCTGACGCCATCATAGTACAGGACCTCGCGATTCTGGCCATGGCAGAAAAAGGCATCGGGGACATCAAAGGGGAGATCCGCATACCCCTTCATGCATCCACGCAATGTGCTATAAGAACTCCTCAGCAAGCCGTCTTCCTGGAAAGCCTGGGATTCTCCAGACTTATCCTCGAGAGAGAACTTTCCCTCAAGGAGATCAAGGCCATCAGGGATGCTGTTTCATGCGAACTTGAATTCTTTGTGCATGGAGCGCTCTGCGTATGCTACAGCGGTCAATGCTATCTTTCAGAGAAGATTGCCGGCAGAAGTGCAAACAGAGGAGCATGCATCCAGGCCTGCAGGTCACGATATGACCTGGTTGACGCCGACGGAAGGGTTCTGGTCAAGGATAAGGCTCTTCTGTCCCTCAAAGATTATAATCTGAGGGACAGGATCGGCGAGCTGGCAGAAGCCGGCATAACATCATTCAAGATCGAGGGACGTCTTAAGAATGCCTCATATGTCAAGAATGTAGTCAGAGACTACTCCATGGCACTTGAGAGTCTCGTATCGAAGTATCCCGAGAGATTTGAGAGAGGGTCGTTCGGAACAGTCACAGGAGGATTCACTCCGGACACGCGAAAGACATTCAACAGAGGTTATACCGAGCTCTACATAGACGGCAAGAGAGGAAGTTGGGCATGTATGGATGCCGCAAAGTCCATGGGAGAGGAAATCGGAACAGTAACTGCACTTAACGCTGATAAGTCATCAGTCCAGATCCGATTTGCGGCAAAGGACATCGTCTTATCCAATGGAGACGGATTCTCTTTCGTTGCCAAAGACGGTACAGTCACAGGATTCCGCGGAGATGTCTGCAGCGGAACATCGATAAAATGCAAGAGCACTCCTTCCCTCTTTGTAGGAGCGAAGATATACAGATCCCTCAATGCTGCATTTGAAAAGGAACTCGACAGACAGGCCTGTATAAGAAGAATCAGCGCAGAGGTGACCCTCAGCTTCATCCATATGTATGGTTCATGGACTGTCAAGGCTGCCGCACTGACCGAAGACGGCAGAAAGGCAGAGGTCTGCCAGGATGCCGGAAGCCAGACAGCAGGAAATCAGGAGCGCATGCTGACTACAATCGAGACCCAGATCGGCAAGTCTACCGGAATTTTCACTTTCCGTCTCGGAGGCATTGTTCATGATGGAGCTGTGCCATTCATGCCTGCATCAGCGATCAATGCAATCAGGCGTTCTTTAGCAGAGACTCTCGAGAGCATGCCTTGCATCAGCAAGGAACTGCAGAACATCAGACCTGATACAGGAAACGGCAAGGGGCTGCCTCAGGATGAGGTTTCATATAAGAGCAATGTTTCCAACGTATTATCTAAGGCCATATACACTGCTGCAGGAGCCGTCAAGGTTGAGGAAGCGTATGAGTTGGGACATCAGGAAGGCGCAGAACTTATGCGCACACGTTACTGCATCAGATACGAGCTTGGCATATGTCCTAAATTCCACAAAGCAAAAGATAGCGGCCGTCTCTATCTCATCAACAACGGCCAACGCTTCTCCCTTCACTTCGATTGCCGCAACTGCGAGATGATCGTAAAAGACTAATATTCCTGAACTTCGAAGGTCAGGTCGATATCTCCAAAGTGACCGATCTTCTCTTCATTGCCGTCGAGCCATTTCCTGGCTACGCTGCCTCGCCATATTATATCGTCATATGAATAGAATGGCAGTTTCAACTCGATACCGTAACTTCTCGAGGCTACTCTTACCAGAGCTGTACACTCCCATTCCTTGATGGTGCCTCCGTCGTCTTCGGTAATCATGAAAGCGCAGGTCTCCATCTGGTCTGTCCAGTCAGAAACAAGAAGAACATTGAGTTCCTGCGGTATCTTCACCTGACTTCTCTTGACCTTGACCATGAACTCAGTTACCAGAGGATTATATAGACGAAGTTCCGCCTCTGTCGATGCTGTAAAGTTCTCCAAGGCACCCAAACGAAGTATGTACTCTGATGCTCCTGCGAACCAGGAATCATGATGACTTCCTGCAGTAAAGCTTTTCAAGATCAGGGAGCGTCCGGACGAAGACGCCCGTGTCGCACCACCAGGGGTGACAATAATGCTTCCGCCCCCTTCACCCCAATCCGGATCTCTCTTTCTCAACATCTCCAAAGACATATACCTGGAATCTGAGTTCCTGTTGATCACCCATACAGGTTGTCTCTGTGCCAGCGCCTCATCTACCACCACTTCTTCCACATGGCGGAAGCCATTCTCGTCTATCAACAACTTATAACCGATATTAACCTCCGAGCCGTCCTCCGGATCGAATGTGAGCACGGGATAGGTTTCACCGTCCCAGTTCTCCGAGTAAGGCCAGTATATCTGCATATCAGACTCAGCTACAAAATCCAGCCATGACTCCGGATCGGTGTTCCGGACTGACTTTGTCTGAACCATGGAGCAAAGATAGTCTCTGATCAGACCACGTAAGGGACTCTCGTACGCCTTGTCTGCACGGGTCACAAGAATACCCTCATCGCCGATTCCTGCACCGGGAACGGTGAAGAGATTGACCATCGTGTATTCCTCGTCATACCCGTTCCTGGATGATGCACTTACGGCATCATGTACCTCGCACAGATGAACCCTTTCCATCTGCAGGGCTGCCATCAGACCCGCCACTTCCTCCAATGAAACATACACGTCAGGTTTGACATGCCTATCCATATCATTATCAACTATCTCGCAGGCTGCGAACAAGGACAGGGTCCAGAGCAAAAATAACTTTGTCTTCATACAATTCTATTTTTATTCGGCAAAGTTCCACATGATTATCCGTGTAAAGAAAAAGTATGCAGGTAAATCGAAAAATCGCCCATAGAGCAAGCTCTACAGGCGATTCCGTTATTAAAATTTAGCCGATTATTTCGAAAAATCAGTTAAATCATTGTATAGCACTTACAAATCTGTCACGTGAATTAAGGTCCTGAATGACCTTCACATCATGGAATCCGGCCTTGACAAACACATCAGCAGTTTCCTTACCCAAGGCCTCGTTAATCTCAACAACACACAGGCCGCCTTTCTTCAGAAGTACAGAGGCCCATGAAGCTACTGCACGATAGAAGACAAGAGGATCTTCGTCCGAGACAAACAGAGCTAAAGCCGGCTCGTGTTCGAGAACATTTCTGTGCATGAGCTGCCTTTCGGATTCCATTACATAAGGAGGATTGCTTACCAGAACGTCGAACTCTCCCATTCCTGACGGAATATCTCCCAGTACATCGGCAAGAATAAATTCAGGGTCGACACAAGCTGGAGACTCCTGTTCGAAAGACTGACCTGCAGCAACAGCAAGAGCACCTTCAGAGATATCAACCCCAAGCACCTTGCTTCCTGGGAGCTCCCTTGACAGGGTCCATGCTATGCACCCGCTGCCTGTACACAGATCCGCTATCCTGATTCCTTTACAGTCTGCACCGCCCGCAGCCTCAACAACCTCACGACATAGAATTTCAGTCTCCTGTCGTGGAATGAGCACCTCTGGAGTGACATTGAATTCACGTCCATAGAACCAGGCCTTGCCTATCACATACTGGACAGGCTCTCCTGCTGCCATCCTGTCAAAAGCAGTCAAGGCCTCCTCCACAGCCTCCCCGCATACTTCGTATGAAGGATTCAGTATATGGGTGTGGCGACTTGTTCCCAAACGGTTTTCAAGAAACAGAAGAACCATCTCGCGGGCTTCCCCTTCAGGGTAAGTCTGCGAAATGGCCCTTATACCTTTATTTATAAGCTCCCTCAGAAGCATTATGAATTCTCTATTACACTGGTAAGAAAATCTGTCATAGACAGTCCTGCTGCCCTCACCATCTGCGGAACCAGAGAAGCCGAGGTCATACCTGGTATCGTATTGACCTCAAGGAAGTATAATCCTTCAGCCGAACTGATGTAATCAACGCGGACAAGTCCTGAACAGCCCAGGTGGGCATATATCTTCCTGGACACTTCCTGGATCTCGTCTCTGAGAGCATCCGGAATCTGAGCCGGACACACCTCACGGCTATGTCCGTTATATTTTGCTTCATAGTCGAAGAACTCGTTTTCTGTGATGATCTCTATCACAGGAAGCGCTATATTCTCCTTTCCGTCATTATATACTGCACATGTAAGCTCTCTACCCACTACAGCCGCCTCAGCGATGAGCATATTACCCTCAGCAAATGCGCAATCCACTGCTTTTGCGAAATCATCTATGGACTTCACCTTCGTCACGCCGAAGCTGCTGCCTCCGTCTGTAGGCTTTACGAACATAGGCAGACCGAGCTTTGCTACTGCGAGCTCTGCAAGGCCCTCAACCGGCTCGCCCTTACGCAGGAATATATCATCTGCACATTTCACATAGTCAATATCCTTGAGATAGCTCTTGCACGAGAACTTATCGAAAGTAATGGCAGACACAAAGGCATTGCATCCGCTATGCGGCACTCCAAGCATTTCAAGATAACCCTGCATGAGACCGTTCTCACCCGGAGTACCATGCTGCATTATGTATGCATAATCAAACTTTACCTTCTTACCGGCGACAACAGCTGAGAAATCGCTCTTGTCTATCTGTGGACGCTCATTTTCCGGAATAAGCACTCTTTCCTGACCTTTAAGTCTATATGCCCTTACATTCCACTGACCGAAACGGGCAAAGACCTCATATACATCAAATCTGCCTCCGTCCATCTGCGAAGCTGTAAACTCACCGCTTCGCACGGAAACTTCCCACTCTGAGGAGTCGCTTCCGTAAATTACAGCTATATTGTTTAAATCCATATATCTTCGTATTCGTCTTCTATTACTGTTTCTTCCTGTACCTCTCCTGTACCACCATCACTATCGTTATCACTGCCGTCGCAATTGAGATTCACATCGAATCCTACCGGCATTTCAAATGTTTCCTGATTGTAATATCTGGCAAGTGACGGATCCTTTCTGACCATCTGCATGAAATAGCCCCATATAGGGAGAGCAGCTCCTGCTCCACCACCATTACCTGTCGCGCTGAAATGCACCTGCATATCCTCGAAACCTGCCCATGCACCTGCTGTCAGCTGCGGAGTATAACCTATGAACCAGCCGTCGGCATTGTCATTGGTCGTACCTGTCTTTCCGCCGATCTCACCTGTAAGGTTGAAGCGGCCTCTGAGAGCATATCCTGTTCCGCTGTTGACAACTCCCTGCATGAGGTTTGCCATCAGATAAGCCGTACGGTCACTTATGGCCTCCTTCTTTACAGTCGAGAACTCCGCAAGCACATTGCCCATGTTATCCTCTATCCTTGTGACAAAGACAGGTCTCACAAATACACCCTTTGAAGGGAAGGTATTATATGCAGCCACCATCTCATACAATGATATATTCGCAGAACCCACACACAAAGGCGGTACAGGATCGAGGAAGCTTCCCACACCCATCTTACGCATCATCTCCACCATAGCCTCAGGTCCATACTGTTTCATCAGGTAGGCCGAGATATTGTTGGAACTCTTGGACAGACCCCATTTCAGAGTAACCATATTACCGATGTACTCATCCTTGTCAGTACTCTCAGGTGTCCAGACCTTGTCCTCGCTGATAACGAAAGTCTGAGGTACATTGGCCACCTGGTGACATGGAGACATTCCCTCCTGCATTGCCAGAGTATAAAGGAAAGGCTTGATTGTCGAACCGACCTGACGCTTGCTCTGACGGGCATTGTCATACTGGAAGGCCTTGAAGTCAGTTCCTCCGACATAAGCCTTTATCTCTCCTGTTCCCGGAGCCATCGCCATGAACGAGGCACGCATATGCCTCTTGTAATATCTGATCGAATCGTCAGGTGTCATCACTGTATCCACCTGTCTGTCGCCGTCCCATGTAAAGAGAGTCATCTCAACAGGCTTGGTGAAGCTCTTGAATATATCTGCCTCTGAAACACCAGCCGCCTTCATCCTACGGTAGCGGTCGCTGTCCTTACGCGCCCTCTTCATGATGCCGTCAATGGTCTTCTTTTCCACCTCGTCATCAAACGGAGGATTGGTCTTCCATCTTGCTTCCCTGTCAAATCGCTTCTGCATGTCGCCACCTATGTGCTTGACCACTGCCTCCTCTGCATATCTCTGCATCGACGGGTTGATGGTAGTATATATTCTGAGACCGTCCCTATAAATGTCATATTTGGATCCGTCCGGCTTGAGGTTCTTGTTTATCCATCCATAGAGTTCATCATCAGCCCACTGGAGCGAATCCACTACATAATCTTCATACTGGTTGTATGACGAGCGCTTAGGCTGGCTGGCAGTCATTGTCCTGCGAAGCATCTCTCGGAAATAAAGGCCCGTACCGGCTGTGTGGTCCTGAATCTGGTACGACAAGGTTATCGGAAGCTGCTGGAGAGAATCCTTCTGCTCCACTGTAAGATAACCCGCCTTAGCCATCTGCGAAATCACGAAATTTCTTCTGACCAATGACTTGTCCGGATTAAGAGCCGGATTGTATCTGGTAGGCTTGTTCACCATACCAACAAGGGTAGCTGCCTCTTCTACAGTAAGAGCTGCCGGAGTCTTTGCAAAGAATGTCTGAGCCGCAGACTTGATTCCGTATGCATTACTTCCGAAGAATACCTGGTTCAGATACATGGTGATGATCTCATCCTTTGTATAGCTTCTTTCAAGTTTCACTGCCGTCACCCACTCCTTCAGCTTTATCCAGACCATCTTCACCTTCGAAAATCCTGGTATCTTGCTGCTTACATCCGCTCTGGGATAAAGAGTCTTTGCAAGCTGCTGGGTGATGGTACTTCCACCTCCCTGGCTGGAGTCACCTCCGAGCAGGGTCTTGAAGATGACACGGCCAAGACTCTTGAAGTCAATGCCCGAGTGTCTGTAGAAACGTACGTCCTCTGTTGCTACTGCCGCCTCAACGAGATTTGACGAAAGTTCATCAAAGGTCACATACGAACGGTTCTCTATATGAAAGGTAGAAAGGATGGTCTTGCCGTCATCTCCGATCACCTGTGTTGCAAGGTTGCTGTCAGGGCTTTCAAGCTCTTCGAAAGACGGGATGTCGGCAAAAGCCCACACCGCTCCGATCAAGGCTGCCACCATGAGAATCGGGGTCGTGAACAGTATCCAGAACCATCTGATTATTTTCTTTTTTGTCTGATCAGTCATGTTGAATCAATCAAAATTTATTTCACAAAGTCACCTTTAGGTGACACTAAATATGTATTAGATACAAGGTGACAAAATTAGCAACAAAATTTGGAAATTTGCCTTGTTTGTGCCTTACTTTGCACTTTCTTTTGAAAAAACGAGGAGTCAATGAGCATGAAGGAAGGAAAAAATCTAGTTATTGTAGAGTCTCCGGCAAAAGCTGGAACGATCCAGAAGTTTCTTGGAAAGGATTTCGTCGTAAAATCCAGTTTCGGTCACATCAGAGACTTGCAGGACAATGAGTTAAGTATCGACATAGAGGATGGTTTCAAGCCGGAATACGTAATACCTGCTGACAAGAAGAAAGTCGTTGCCGACTTGAAGAAGGCAGCAAAGGACGCAACAATGGTATGGCTGGCATCCGATGAGGACCGTGAGGGAGAAGCTATTTCATGGCATCTTTTCGAAACACTCGGACTCAAGGAAGAGAACACCAGACGTATCGTGTTCCATGAAATCACCAAGACTGCCATACTGAACGCCATCGAGAATCCGCGTAGCATCGACATGAGCCTCGTGAATGCCCAGCAGGCAAGACGCGTGCTTGACAGACTCGTAGGATTCGAACTGTCACCGGTGCTGTGGAGAAAGATCCAGCCAAAGCTTTCTGCCGGACGAGTTCAGTCAGTAGCTCTGCGCCTTGTGGTGGACCGCGAAAGAGAGATACTCGCATTCAATCCTGAACAATATTATAAGGTAGACGCACTCTTCCATCCGGAAGGAACCCCTGAACATGTACTTGTAAAGGCGACCCTTGACAGAAGGTTCCCTGACCTTGACAGCGCTCGCGCCTTCCTTGAAAAGTGCATAGGTGCTTCGTTTTCAATCGCCTCGATTGAAAAGAAGGAGGCTTCAAGAACTCCTGCTGCACCATTCACTACCTCTACCCTTCAGCAGGAGGCTTCAAGAAAGCTGAGGATGTCTGTGAGCCAGACCATGAGCATTGCGCAGAAACTGTATGAGCACGGACTCATCACTTACATGCGTACCGACTCGACCAACCTCTCATCATTGGCCATCAATACAGCCAAGAAGTTCATCTGCGAGAACTTCGGTGAAGAATATTCAAAGGTAAGACAGTACAAGACCAAGGCTAAAGGCGCACAGGAGGCCCACGAGGCCATCCGCCCTACATATATAGAGAATACTGCCATCGAGGGAACTCCGCAGGAGAAGAGACTTTATGAACTCATCTGGAAGCGCACTGTAGCATCGCAGATGGCGGATGCCCGACTGATGAAGACAGATATAAAGGTAGCATCCGACAAGGCAGAAGAGAAGTTCAACGTAATAGCAAGCGAAGTGCTCTTTGACGGCTTCCTCAAGCTCTACATGGAGAGTACTGACGAATCTGGTCAGGATGACGAGATCGCAATCCTGCCGGAAATGCACATCGGTGACAGAATGTCCGAGAACGGAATCACCGCAGAGTGCAAGTTCACCTCTTCACCTTCACGATATTCAGAGGCAACTCTCGTAAAGAAGCTTGAGGAGCTTGGCATCGGCCGTCCTTCAACATACGCACCGACAATATCAACCCTCACCAAGGGAAGAGGATATATTGTCAAGGGTGACAAGACAGGTGAGAAACACTCGGTGACAAACCTTTCTCTCAGCAAGGGCATCATCAAGTCTTCTGTCAAGACAGAAACTACAGGAGCAGAGAAAGGCCGACTGCTGCCTCAGGATATCGGAATGATCGTCACAGACTATCTTGTGAAGAATTTCGACACCATCCTCGACTATGGATTTACAGCCAATGTCGAGAAGGACTTCGACCAGATTGCGGAAGGAGACCTCGTATGGAATTCTGTGATCAGCGAATTCTACGGACCATTCCACACCAGGGTCCAGGAAACCCTCAGCAACAAGGAATACAATAACATAAGCCGTGAACTCGGAGTCGATCCCAAAGACGGACAGGTTCTCATAGCACGCTTCGGACAGTATGGTCCATATGTCCAGAAGGGCGACGGAGAGCAGAAGCAGTATGCGAGCCTTGCTCCCGGACAGCTCATAGAAAGCATCACTCTGGAAGAGGCTCTGAAACTCTTCGAGTTGCCAAGAACAGTAGGCCAGTATAACGGAATCGACATCGTCTGCACAAAGGGAAGGTTCGGCCCATATATCAAATATGGAGAGAAGAACATCTCACTTCCTCGCGGCACTGACCCTCTGAAGGTGGACCTGGAGACATGCATCAAGCTTATAGACGAAAGTGAGAACAAGAAGTCAGGAGGTATCATTGCCGAGTATACGGACAGCGACATTCAGGTCATTGACGGAGCATATGGTCCTTACATCAAGCACGCCGGAAGCAACTACAAGATTCCTCGTGGCACTGACCCTACCACATTGACCGAAGATAAGTGCAAAGAGATAATCGCGACTTCGGAGCCTACAGGCAAAAAGAAAAGACGTAAATAATCAATAGCCAAAAGTAACAGATTGTTATTTTTGGCTATTCATTTATTGACATTTTATATTTTTCTCTGTAAATTTGCACATATAACCTTTAACATTCCCATAAATATGTCTACCTATCAGATTGATCAGATTGACCAGAAGATTCTGTCATTTCTCGTAAAGAATGCCAGGATGCCATTTCTGGAGATTGCACGTGAGTGTAATGTATCTGGCGCAGCGATCCACCAGAGGGTCAAGAGACTCGAAGCGAACGGAGTCATTACAGGTTCGCGTCTGCTCGTAAAGCCGCAGGCTCTCGGCCTGAATGTATGCGCCTTTGTCAGCGTATCGCTTTCAGAGGCAAACAAGTATCCTGAAGTGATAGAGGCATTCAAGAAGATTTCAGAAGTGGTGGAATGCCACTTCGTCACAGGAAAACACAACCTGCTGATCAAGATCTACTGCTTTGACCATGACCACCTTATGCAGATTCTCCTGAATACGATCCAGAAGATTCCATATGTACAGCAGACAGAGACCCAGATCTCACTCGATCAGGCGATCGAGCGTCAGGTATGGGTAAAGGAATACCAGAACACCAGCTTCTCAGCTAGCGTGAAGAAGAGTCGTAAAGAGAAAGAATAGCTTTAGCCAGGACGAGATCGTCCTGAGTTGTAATCTTTATATTGAACCTCTCGCCGATAAGGTATGAGAGGTTTTTTCCGTATTTATGAACAACCGAAGCATCATCCGTAAAGGCTGTATCATAGGCCTGGGCATAGGCAGACTTGAGGACTTCGGAGTGGAAAATCTGCGGGGTCTGCGCTCCATATAAAACAGACCTGTCTGCAGTCTGACCTTCCATGGTGACAAGCTTTCCGTCACGATTTTCAAGCACCTTCATCGTGTCGACACAAGGTATGACAGGAATCAGAGCAGGTACGTCTTCTGCAGCCTTGAATATCTCATTTACAAACGATTCCGAAACCAGTGGCCTGACTCCGTCGTGAACAGCCACAAGGGCTCCATCAGGCACCTTCTCAAGCGCGTTCCTTACAGAATGAAAGCGAGTAATGCCTCCCTTTACCAGCACCTGCGGACAAATGAAATTTCTGTCCAGACAGTATTTGCGCCAATAACCGATATGTGATTCGGGAAGGACTGTGATTACATTTATGCCTGGACATGCATTGAGAAACACCTCGATTGTCTTCTGTAGTATGGCCTTTCCATCAAGCTCGATAAACTGCTTCGGAAGCTCGGCACCCATTCTCGTACCGCTCCCGGCGGCCATCACTATGAGATATTTTTTTCTGTGCATAATTATTTTGTCGATGGGTCAGATTTCTTCCACAAATTTAAGTTATTTTTCGTAATTTTACGGCCTATTATTTTAACCGGATAAAAAGCAATAAGAAATATGGGATTTTCATTCTTGACACAAGAGCTTGCAATGGACCTCGGAACGGCTAATACCGTCATTTTCCAGAACGACCAGATCGTTCTCGACGAGCCAAGTATCGTAGCCATTGACAACAATACAGGCAAGGCTATCGCCCTCGGTCAGAAGGCGAAGCTGATGCAGGAAAGAGAGAATCCGGGCATCAAGACAGTCCGCCCTATGAAGGACGGAGTCATTGCAGACTTCAACGCTGCAGAAATGATGATCCGTGGATTCATCAAGCAGGTAAACAGCAAGCGCAGGTCGCTCTTCACCCCTAACATCAAGATGGTAGTAGGTATTCCATCAGGTTCTACCGAAGTGGAGATCCGTGCGGTGCGCGACTCTTCCGAGCATGCAGGAGGCCGTGATGTCTATCTGATCTATGAGCCTATGGCATCAGCTCTTGGTATCGGTCTTGACGTAGAGGCACCTAAGGGTAACATGGTAGTTGATATCGGAGGCGGTACAACAGAGATCGCAGTGATTTCACTCGGAGGTATCGTAGTTCAGGACAGTATCAAGGTAGCCGGAGACGTATTCACAAGCGACATCCAGCAGTATCTTCGCCAGCAGCACAACATCAGGGTAGGTCAGATCACAGCCGAAGGCATCAAGATCGCTATCGGAGCCGTGATTCCAGACCTTGACGGAGACGAACCGGAGCCATACCAGATCACCGGTCCTAACCTCATGACAGCACACCCTGTACATGCGACCATCACATATCAGGAAATCGCACACTGCCTTGACAAGTCAGTGGCAAGAATCGAGGCCGGCATCCTCCATGTACTCGAGCAGACACCACCGGAGCTCTACTCGGACATCGTGAAGAACGGTATCCACCTTGCAGGTGGCGGATCGCTTCTCAGAGGTCTTGCAAAGCGTCTCACAGAGAAGGTGAACATTCCTTTCCACGTAGCGGAGGACCCTCTTAGAGCAGTTGCCCGTGGTACATGCATGGCGCTCAAGAACACAGACAACTACACATTCCTCATGAGATAAACCTTGCGCAAAGGCAGCATCATAAGACACTTGATAACTGCAGCTATCTTCATTCTCCTGGAGATAGCTGCGTTAGCTATGCTCAACAGCAGCGGCTCTCTCCAGAGGGCATGGTTCGCCAGAGGCTCACATGGATTCATGAAAGCCATATGGGGATGCTCGCAAAAGGTAGGAGACTATTTCTCGCTTGGCAGAGTCAACGACTCACTTGCTCTGGAAAACCATAACCTCAGGGCCAGACTTGCTGAGATGGAGTTCGCCATGGCTGAAGCAGGTCTTGCTTCTCCTGACATGAACATAGATAAGGTCAAGGGATTTTCTTATACTCCTGCCCACATCGTCAAGATCAGCAACGGCACCCAGCACAACTACATGATTGTGGACAAGGGCGCGGCTGACGGCATAGAGGAAGGAGCCGGAGTGATCACAGGAAAGGGTGCAGTAGGCATCATCGATGCCGTAAGCGAACACTACTCATATGCCAGGTCATTCAAGAACCACGAGATGAGCATAAGCGCAAGACTCGGTAAGGAAGGCGCAGTAGGCCCCCTAAGCTGGGACGGAAGAAGCAGCTCGGGAGCCATCCTCAGGGAGATTCCGCACCATGTCGAATTCGAGAAAGGCGACACTGTATACACCAGCGGATACTCATCGATATTCCCGCCTGACATCCCTCTTGGCATCACCGGTGACGCCAAGGTAGTCAACGGCGCTACATACGACATCAAGATCCGACTCTTCGAAGACTTCGGTGCATTGAGATATGTGACCATAGTGGAGAATCAGGGAAGAGACGAAATGAAATCTTTGGAGGGAGGAAAATGAAGGTAAGCCAGCACTTTGGAATATTCTACACTCTGCTTGTGATCGGACAGGCCGTCCTGTGCAATTATTCTGTACTGGGACCGTACATCACGCTCTCCATGCTGCCGGCGATGGTTCTTTGCATCCCGACATCCATAAGCACGATCTCATGTATGCTCATAGCATTCATCAGCGGACTGGCTGTAGACTGGATGGCAGAGGGAGTGATAGGACTTAATGTCGCCGCGCTTCTTCCTGTCGCACTTATGCGAAACGGCATCATAAAGATCTTCATGGGAGAGGACCTCATCACCAGAGGTGACAGATTCTCGTTCAGGAAGAACGGTTTCGGAAAGATTGCAGCCTCATTACTGGTGGCTCTGTCCATATATCTCGCATTCTACGTCATTCTGGACGGTGCAGGAACGCGTCCGACCTGGTTCAATTTCACCAGATTCGGAGTGTCTCTGATCTACAACTTCCTCCTTTGTCTCGTAGTCACAAGCATCCTGACTCCGGATGACAGAAAATAAGGAGGGCGGCCATGAAACTGAACAGAGAGAATAAACTTCTGATCGGTCTGTGCACGGCAGCTGGAATACTCATCATCAAGCTGTTCGGAATCCAGATAGTAGAGGACAAATACAAGCTCAGCGCGGAAAACAACACGATGGTATACTCCACCATCTACCCTACCCGTGGCATCATCCATGACCGCAACGGAAACATCCTTGTGGGCAACAAGGTTGCCTATGATCTGATGGTGACACCTAAGGAAGTGGAAGAATTCGACACACTCGCCCTCGCAAAGGTACTTGACGTAACATATGAGGACATCAAGAACAAGATGGACGAGTTCTACAAGAACAGGAGAAGGATCGGA
The DNA here is from genome assembly GCA_045126075.1 of Candidatus Cryptobacteroides sp. Taxonomy (GTDB): domain Bacteria; phylum Bacteroidota; class Bacteroidia; order Bacteroidales; family UBA932; genus Cryptobacteroides. Next base: position 97,206 of record JBGVNX010000004.1, on the reverse strand, counting down.
TATCAGACTGTGGTGATGTTCAAGCAGCTTCCTCCCGAGACATATATGAAGTTCGCTGAAGTCTCATATAAGTTCCCGGGATTCAGAGGCCAGGCACGCAGTATCCGCGAGTACCCGTTCAACGCAGGTGGTAATCTTCTCGGATATGTATCCGAAGTCAATGCCAGCTACATGGAAAAACATCCTGGCGAGTATAAGGCTGGTGACTATGCCGGCATGACCGGCATCGAAGCTGCGCGTGAAAAGGAACTTCGCGGTGAAAAGGGATACAACATCTGGCTAAGAAACTCACGCAACAAGATCGAATCCCGATATCAGGATGGAGAGATGGACAAGGAAGCAGTGCCAGGAAACGATATCACAACCACCATCGACGCTCAGCTTCAGAACTACGGTCAGATGCTCATGAACAACAAGGTGGGCAGTCTGGTGGCTATCGAGCCGTCTACAGGAGAGATCCTGACCATGGTTTCTAGCCCGGGTATTGATGTAGACATGCTTGCTGACTTCGGACAGCACTACAACGAGATCCTGTCCAATCCTTACAAACCTATGTTCAACAGAACCGTTCAGGCTCCGTACCCTCCAGGCTCGGTGTTCAAGCTTGTCAACGGTCTGATCGGCCTCCAGGAGGGAGTCTTCAGCCCCGGCACGATGTATCCGTGCAGCATGGGATATCATTTCGGAAAAAGCAAGTTGGGATGTCATGCCCACAAATCTCCTATCAACTTCGAGGAATCCATAATGATGTCATGCAACGCATACTACTGCTATGTGCTGCGAGGCATACTTGAGAATCCTAAATACGAAAGCATCGACGAAGCCCTGGACACATGGAGGAAATATGTGATGAGCTTCGGATTCGGACAGAAGCTCGGAAGTGACTTCCCTTCCGAACTGGGAGGATTCATCCCCGATTCAAAATACTACAACAGATACTACCATAAGGGAGGCTGGAAGGCTACGACAGTCATCTCGCTGTCCATCGGACAGGGAGAGATCGGATGTACCCCTATCCACCTTGCAAACCTGTGTGCTACCATAGCCAACAGAGGATTTTATTACATTCCTCACATCGTCAAGGACTCCGAAAATGTAGAGATCGATCCGAAGTACAAGGAAAGACACTATACCATGGTAGACACCACACACTTCCCAAAAGTTGTGGGAGGTATGTATAGGGCTGTCAACAGCGGCTTCGGTTCCGGAGGAACTGCAAGTATCGCAGCTGTGGAGGGCCTGGACATATGCGGAAAGACAGGTACGGCGCAGAACCCGCATGGACATGACCATTCGGTATTCATCTGCTTCGCCCCTCGCGACAATCCTAAAATTGCGGTTGCCGCATATGTTGAGAACGGAGGATTCGGAGCATCGTATGCTGCCCCTATCGCTTCCCTGCTGACAGAGATGTATCTGAACGGCGAGATCGGAGAAGACAGAAAGGCATTGGAGAAGAGGATGCTTGACGCAAACCTTATGGACAGAGTAAAAGTCAAGAAATAAAGATGAGGGATCTTGGAGGACATAGAGGAAGAGGTCTGGCAAAGACCATCGATTGGAAGCTGGTAATCTGTTACCTGCTTCTGATACTCATCGGCTGGGTGAACATCTACGCAGCCGTGCAAGCTGACGAACCTACATCGATCTTTGACTGGGGATGCAGAAGCGGCAAGCAGTTCATATGGATTCTGACTTCCTTCGCTCTGGCGGGCTTTATTCTCTTTGTCCTGAACCCGAGAGTCTACGAAGGCCTGTCCTTACCCATCTACCTGTTCACCCTTGGGCTGCTTGTAGCAGTCATCTTCCTGGGAATCGAGGTGAAAGGCTCCCGATCCTGGTTCGAGTTCGGTCCCGTAAGATTCCAGCCGGCAGAGATATCCAAGATATCCACGTCCCTGATGCTGGCGGCAGTCATGAGTCAGCTGGGATATAAGATAGGACGAATGAGGGACTTCATCATCACAGCCCTCATAATATTGGTCCCTATGGGCATAATCGTGCTTCAGAGTGAAACCGGCTCGGCACTGGTCTACGTAGGATTCATCTTCATGCTCTACAGAGAGGGCCTGTCAGGATGGCTGATATTCATTATCGGTATGGCGATCCTGCTGTTCATCCTGACATTGACGGCATCTCCTTTCGTAGCTATACTTGTCATGGCCGCAGTGGGTTCGTTCTGTATTTGTCTGTATTCAGGAAGACTGAAATGGTGGCTCATAATAGGTGTACCTCTCATCATTCTCATGTCCTTCGTTCCTGCCATGCTGAACAAGGCAGCTGAGTCAAGTCCGGCAGAAGAACCAGCTGCCACCGAGCTGACTATAGACAACAGCCAGGAAGATGTTGCTGTTAGTGAAGAAATCGTAGTTGAGGAAGTTGACCAGGAGGTCAAGCTGCCATTCATTGCACGTATCAAGCCGATTCACATCCTGCTCCTTGTTTTAGGGCTGATGGTCCCTGTAGCGGCCTTCTTTGCCTTCAGGGAAATGAACATGTTCTCACATCTGGCCCTTGTCTCGATGGTAGCCGGAACCCTGCTTGTATTCTCAGCCGACTTCATATTCAACAACGTTCTTCAGGACCACCAGCGCAAACGTATAGAGGTGCTGCTGGGTATGAAGGAGGACCCTTCCGGAGTGGGTTATAACGTAAATCAGTCCAAGATCGCTATCGGATCCGGCGGCTTCTTCGGAAAGGGTTACCTGAACGGTACACAGACTACTTTCGGTTTCGTTCCGGAACAGAGTACTGACTTCATCTTCTGCACCATCGGAGAGGAATGGGGCTTCTTTGGATGTACATTCGTCATACTTCTGTATGTATTCCTCATATGGAGGATCATTAAAAACGCAGAACGCAGCAGGGAGGCCTTCACACGTATATACGGCTACTGCGTCGCCTGCTGCATCTTCATGCACCTGTTCATCAATATAGGAATGACTATAGGCCTGATGCCGGTGATCGGAATTCCTCTTCCGCTTGTCAGCTACGGAGGTTCGTCCCTCTGGGCCTTCACCATCCTGATATTCATCTTCATTGCGCTTGACCGCAACGAAAGGAAGTATTTCTAAAAATGTTGTCCTGCTATTCTGAGCCAGGTAGAAGGCATATCGGGGGCAGCATGGACAAGATGTTCGGTATAGGTCTCGCCATTTGATGTGGCATTGCAGTGAGCGGCAGATACCCTGACACCATCATGATGACCGACCTTCATCTTCAGCCTTATTGCATATCCATCGTGAAAATCTACTGCTTCTGAAAAGGCTACAGACCTGGTGCATCTGCCCCATCTGCCTTTCTTACCCTCACACACTTCTGTAATGTGACCGGAACGATCGACAGTCACCATGAAGACACCTTTTTGCACAGATGTATTGGCCTTACCAGTAACATCTATCATAAAGGTTACACCATCTCCCGGTACCATGTCTGCATCGCGAACTCGGGCCTCGAACACATAGCCATCTTTATAGCAGCCCACACCAACTGCCAGGTTATCTCTGTTCATTGATCCGACAAACATCTGACCTAAGGACTCTGAACCTTCAGAGATAACTAACGGCCTTATCAGGCGGCCTTTGACGACATACGGAGCCACAATTCCATCTTTATCCGTAGAGCTTACAGCAGCCACCGTATTGCTGTCAATCACGCATAGGGAATTCCATTTGCCACTCCTGCCAGTCGGAACATCAAATGGTCTGGTCCTCTTGGAAAAATCCATTGCTCCAGAGTCGGAAACTGCAACCTCCATACATGAAAGTTCCCAGGCATCACGACGGTCTTCAGTCGTCTGGTAACTCAATAACGACTCCCCTGAAGGAAGCACAGCGATATAAGGCGCGCCCATGTATACATGCCGGTCAACATGATCTACAAGAGCACGCTTCCTGAATGATGACTTTCCGTCTATAGTCTCTGCCCATGCATTGTCCACCGATGACCTGACAGTATATGGCTTGAACTTACCATCCGCATTATCCTCAATTGCAAGTACTATTTCCCGGCCAAGAACCGCGGCGACCGGCATACCATCACGATGGTTTTTCCTGAAAGAGACCGTCTGTGCAGAAGTCCAACTCCTGCCATCATCATCAGACATCATCACGGATATTTCCTGTTCTTCTGAATCTACATATGGTCCTTCATTCGCAAAATACAGATGGATTCTGCCATCCGGCAGCTGAAGGAACGACGGCTCCCAACAGCCATTGCTGAAATCCTGACCGGCACAATACAGGACATCTGGTGAGGACCAGGAAACCCCACCGTCCTCACTTCTGCATATGACTATAGAAAAAGGATAATGGGCCTGACCGGAAGGACGGTAATTCACTGCCATAAGCAACGTTCCTTCACGGGTCAGGCACAATTCAGGATTTGCCACATGTACATGCCAATCAAGCCCGTCCGATTTTCCATGATGACTGGAAACAATCGGGCGCGGGCTTGACCAATTCATTAAATCGGCACTTGCAGCAATACATGCACTTCCGCCATGCTCAAACGCAGCAAGAAAGGAATTGTCATCCAGTCTGATCACTCTTGCATAATTTCCATGCGGAGCTATCCTCGACTCAGAACTCCTGTCCCAAGCCACTCTCAGTCCATCGACTGACTGAGCGGGAAGGGAAAGCACAGCAAACAGCGCACAAAATACCAATATTCCAGATTTGTTCATATAATTATATTTTTATTTCCACTCATGTGCTTTTTGAGGATTCTCATAAGAAAGTTCTGATAATAATGATTTCATATTGATAAATATTTGTTTATCATAAATTTCATATAATGACGTAGAACGATTGCTATATTCCAAAATACTACGATATTCATTTTCATCAATTTGAATTCTTCTTTTCGTTGCCTTATAATTAACTTTTGCCGCGTAGTAGTTATTATTTAATCTATGCAACTCCACTCTTAAAGTCGGAGTCTTTCTCATGTTCAAACTCAATAGAAGCCCATCTTCGTCGTATGACACAACACTACCGATTTTTCTTATATCTGAAGGAATTTCAGTTAAGACAGCATAGTAATTCTGATCAGGAATAAAAGATGTTCTTTTATCAAAATCTTCTAATACATCACTCGAGAACAGGTAACCATGAGTTGATAATGGGAAAGGTAAATACAGCAAAGGTTTCTTGTAATATATTCGAGAATTTGTAACATACTCATCAAGTATATTAGTTTGAGGTTTCGTTAATTTGCTTTCCAAAAAAGTCCTGATAGTCGTTGATATAGACCAAGCCAGTACATCGGGAAACATTCTCGTATTAATATTGTGCGAATATGGAGCAGATAATTTACCCTTATAAAGTCCACTACAATACCAATATTCATCAAAGATTATTTGAGGTGCCATTGGTAATACACATATATCAACACTTATAAATTCATGAACAAGCAAATCGAGCTGCTCATCAGACTTTAATTTATAATATATCACAGAGTCCACTTGATGACTCTCTTCAAAGTATGTATTGTGAATATATGAGGATATCGGATACCTTAACTTGCCACTATGTATAAACCACTCTTCTCCTCCATCATTACATAAAAACGGATCCTCTATTTTGACGCAATTTCTATTATTCACGATATATTGGGGCAAGCCATGGGTAGGAGGATTGCACAGTCCCTTATATATCCCCCTTAGGAAATGTGAATCATCAACATAAACATTGATAGCACACATTGTCATTGCTAGCAAAATGACAATACATATTATCTTATTTCTTTTGCTCATACACTTTAGATATAATGTTAATAATGGAAGTCAATATGTCTTGCTTTGAGGTAACTTCATTTGTTCTGTGTTGATCTTGGCTTTCACTCATAATGCCATAATAATCATGACTCATTCCTAGTGTATGTCCTATCTCGTGTGCCCCTGTCGTACTAATCTTTTTAGTTTTCGGTAAGAACAACGAGTAGGATTCTAGTACATAAATAGTTCTTTTATGCTTAGATACGCCTGATGCGTTTGGCCTATCATCCAAAGATTTTACAACTTGATATGTATTATTATGATTTTGAAAGGTATCTAAATTATCAACAACTTCAACAGATAAATTAGACATCACACTATACCTTATTCCTGATGGGGATATGTATGTGTCTTTTCTTTAAGATTCCTTATCATACCTGTGTACGTAATAATGAGCACTAATTTTTATCGACCTCCCCTTATTTTTTTCTTATGGAGCTTCCCATCCGGATCCACAAAATTCACCGGATTTCCGGCACAATACGCATACGGACTCCAGGAAGTGTACTTGTGCGCCAGCGGGTCAGGAGAGAGCCATGAGCTGGTCAGCGGGTCGTACATGCGGACACCGAAGTTGATGATGCTTGGGATGATGCTGCATTATGCCATTATTCCTTGTTTATTCGTTAAATATATCGTATTCTTCTTCTAACCATTTGCATTGTTTATCATTGTAATAATCACGTATTCGCTCTTTAATAGCGCCATAACCCCAAACTGCGGCTCTTTCGAGTCCGCGGCATTCCTCTTTTGTGGAAGGGACACTTTCTCCCGTCTCGGGATTATAAATTTCAAATGGTGATCTGTCATCGTACTTATTATATATATATTTCATCTGTACGGGTATCAAATCAGGACGTAATGGAAGTTTACCTACTTTTTTCCATTGTCCACTGCCTATGACGTCTCGATACACAACAATTCTAAACAGTTGGTTTGCAGATAACAATACTGATAAATCTTTTAATGGTTCTTGTGAACGATAATCAAATACGACTTCTTGACTATAAGGATAACTTTGAGCGTATACATAATATTCATTATCTATATGTATCTGCATTACCGCCCCTAAAACACGACGTTGGCGTTGATTACTCGAATTCTTTTTTTCTGGCTGTTTCATATTTTCCTTTGTTTTGGTTTTTGGGGCTTATTCCATTTATCATATTACCCGATGTTCCGCCCCATGATTTTGCTCACCATGTTTTTCTATTAGATATTGCTCTTGTCCTCTGATTGCGTTAAAGTTTTTCGAACTTTTGTCGAGTACTGCTGAATCGTAGCCTTTACTATTCATGTGATGCCATTTATCTCTTTGGGCAACAATTTCTTCTGGCGTTCCATATCCACTTGCTCTACCAGAATATACTTCTTTTGTTATTGGATTTGTTTTCGTGTATGTAACATATGTTTTACTCTTTGTAGCATCATTAATAGCATCAACAACATCTACAGTCTTCGTCCCCTATTGCCGCTCTTGTATTCCCTAATCGGATATTCTCGATAAGGTTTTTGACTCCTAACGCTACACTTGTCGCATCAACGAGGACCCCTACGAATCTTCCATCCGGATCCACAAAATTAACAGGATTTCCGGCACAGTAGGCATACGGGCTCAGGGAGGTGTATTTATGTGCCAGCGGGTCCGGGGTGAGCCAGGAACCGGTGAGCGGGTCGTACATGCGGACGCCGAAGTTGATAATTTATTTTCCTTATCATTATTTTGCATTCGTTAATATTTTTTCTCGGTTTAGCCAATGATGAGGTTGTGCTTATTCGTTCGAAGTTTTCTATAGCTCTCTTGAAATTCAGATTGAGCATGTTATGTATTCCCCACAGATAGTGTACTTGATCAATATTGTATTCGTTATCTTCCAACATCATGATAAATTGTGACTTGTCAATTATTTCAGAGAATTCATTATGTATTGGACCTGTTCTCGGCAACGTATCATCAAAGTAAACTTTATACTCATAGATTTTATGTAGAGACTTGATAGAGTATACATCACATTGAAAAATGACGTTATTGCTATCTATATGGCAGACATTTATGCCATTTATAATGGTATCTGATTTACTAATAAGATCATATTGGGGCGGCAATATTGTTCTTCCGTTTGCATCTACCGCACCAAGTAAGTTATCTGCCTTACTTGAAGAGAATAGTGATATTCCGTCAACAAACGGGTATGCCCTACAAGTCCCGACTGGAAAATAAAATTTTATGGTTAAATCATGATTCAGACACATCCAGATGTCGTTGTAGAAGTCAATATCCTTCGCCAGATAACGGTCGATACTGATAGAAGCAATAATAGATTGGGCGTTGTCTTCCTGTCCGACAACTACTTTGGAAAAAATGCCATCCGTTTCTATAATCTCTTCGTTATTATATTCATTACTTTCTATCGAAAATAATAGTCTCCCTGAACTCCTCGAATTTTTAAGTGTCACTTTAATGTCTTGAGCAGAAACGGTAAGAGGCACTATGAAGCTCATTATAAACATTACACTATAGAGTCTGAGTTTCATGTAATCTGATTTTATTTTTTGCATAGTTAGGCGCTTTTTTATATACCCAATGATTCCGAGCGAATCTGAAATTATCTTACATTGGTCAAGGGTGAAAGATTACTATAAAAATACTAAGCTCTTTACTTTTCCGTGGAGACGAATCTATCTCCTATACGAATATATTCACTACCTACAGGACTCAATATATAGGCTATGATGGTAGAATCATAATTTGCTATAGTATTTATGTCATAGACTCCAAAATTATCCGGATTGTCAACATATTCTTGAGACTCTTCTCCAGAGAAGAAACGCCAACCACTATCGTATGAGTCATCGGGGAGCTCTCGATACATATACCCAACAGATTTTCCCGCTACTGTTATTTCATCAGATGCTATGCAATAACCGTTATGTTCAACTAAAGATTTTATTTCCGAATTGTTAATTAAATATTGTTTACCGTTCTTCATATTTATGGGATGCATTAGATTTTTTATCTTCAATTTGATAAATCTGTGGATTATTTTGTTCTTCTATCACTCCTTTTCTGCTTTTAGATTGATTTATAGGATTATTTTTGTACTTTCTCCATTCTTGACCGGTTTTATGTCCAAATACCTCTTAGCCTTTTTCAATAGGATGTCCAGTATTAGGATCAATGAATCGCCCCTGAAAATCTTTTGGAGAGTTATCTTTAATAATTTCTTTAACTATTTTTCTCAATTTAACTCTATTCTTAAACACACCGTTTGAGATATCATTAGCAGCCTCAATAGTGTCTACACTCTTCGTCCCCGTCCTGACAAATCCCACTCCGCCCGGGATTACAGGAAGTGCAGCGGCTGCCACATCTATCGCAACTCCTACTCCGTCCCCTATTGCCGCTCTTGTATTCCCTAATCGGATATTCTCGATAAGGTTTTTGACTCCTAACGCTACACTTGTCGCATCAACGAGGACCCCTACAAATCTTCCATCCGGATCCACAAAATTCACCGGATTTCCGGCACAGTAGGCATACGGGCTCAGGGAGGTGTATTTATGTGCCAGCGGATCCGGGGTGAGCCATGAGCCGGTCAGCGGGTCGTACATGCGGGCACCGAAGTTGATGAGGTCGGTGTGGTGTACTTAAATATCAATTATTAGAGTTCTTCAATAGTATATTTGTCAATTCCTTTCCTAAATAAGGATACCACTGACCATTGTCATAATAATCATTAACACTCATTGCAAAGTCTTTGTCATGTCTAATTATTTCATCAGTAATGATGCCTGCCACAGTACTATCTATATAGATTTCGCGATTGAACCACATAATATTGTGACACACTGCAAGGGTATCAACCAAAGAATCATTTCGATTTGCTAATAACACCATAAACCAAGTGTCGAACGATTTACTATCTTTTAGAGTATTCCTATAGTTAATACTCTCTGTCAATCTGTTAATAAATGTAGTGTCCGTGATTTTCAATTGGTTTATATGATTCCTGTAACCAACATCTTGTGTAAATGATTCTGGAGGGACACTATAGAAACCCGGAGCCACCCATGGTCCATCAACACGAGGGTACAGAACGATCGCTGTCTTGTAATTGTCTGGAACTAATTTGTTTCCTGATTTCGATACCCCATTGCAGGCATTACATACAATAAGGGTACATAGAAAAATAAGGATTCGACATGTAAATATTTTCTTCATACTTAGAATAAATTATTGTGTTCAAATATTGACTTAGACACATCTTCTGGGGATATGCTGGAGTAAATCGGTATCAGTTTCCCATTTTGTGACCTTTCCGAGTTACTTGGTCGTTTCTTATCTCACCATGCTTTCTTGCAGCAGATTGTTCTGTTGTAGTGATGACTATCTCTTCCTCATCTGAATCAAAATCGTTGGTAGGGCCATATTGTAAGGTCCTAATGTAATCTGATTTGACATCTGGGTTATTTGAATTCACAGCATTATCGTATCGAACAGCATGAGCTGCTTCATGAGCGAGTGTAGTCGCTGGAGATATCAGCAAATTGTCTGGAGATTCATAGATAGTATTTGGGTCCCATAAAATCGTACGTGTATTACGATTAAAATGGTTCCATCTCCCCTTACCGATACGTGCCTCTCCTATATAATAAATAATATTAGAGGAATGAAGACGAGCTATATATCCAGAGGTTCCTTTAGTATTCATGAACTTAATAGTTTCTGAGAATTGCTTTTTGAATCTATCCGATACATTTTTAGCATAATACAGTTTCTCTCCATCCGGATCCACAAAGCTAACCGGATTTCCGGCACAGTAGGCATACGGGCTCAGGGAGGTGTATTTATGTGCCAGCGGATCCGGGGTGAGCCATGAGCCGGTCAGCGGGTCGTACATGCGGGCACCGAAGTTGATGATGTGCGGGACTTATTCCCGTCGGCAGGGGATTAACCAGTACATTTTCAAATCTTTGCTTTTTAAGAGTTTTTGTACTATTTCCTTGGATATAACAATCTGACGAAATGCCTCACAGCCAGAGCCAAAGTATTCTTTCGTTTTATAAATACCTGGTAAAGGGTGCTCATGTAATGGAAAAAACGGGTATCTGAAATGCTGTGGAGTATATTTAATCTCTCCGCATACCGGACACTTTACTGGCTCTCTTTCTGATAGATCTATCGATTCATCTATAACCGGTATAACAAGTTGAAAAATATCCTCCAACACTTTACCCCCCTTTATAACTTCCCGTTTTTCGATACCAAAAGGTGCAAAAACATCATCATAAATCTTCTTGCTGACAAACAATTCGTCAAAAAGCCACGCAAAGAACCCCCAGAATCCGTGCTTGGAGACTTTGTTTACTCGGAGATTATTTGTTTGTTTGCGGCCACATCCACACTTTGGGCAAATCTCTTCACCATTAAATGACACTGAAAGATATTTGAAATCTGTTTCCGGTTGTGGGTACCCGCAACAATTACACCCTCTTAGTATGCAATAATCTGCAGATTCAATATCCTCTTTGGAGTATTCATAATGAAAGATATCTTGGAATCTCTCCTTCCTTATTGACTTAAAGTGGTCCCTGATTGCAAAATAAACATCGTCCTCTGCGATGTTGAATCGTGTGAAACCCACATCGACCTTTATTCTATGTCCTGATAGAAATTGTGCATCTTCCTGTGTCCAGTAAGCGCTGATTTCTCTCATTCTTTTCATTTTATAGCCTCCTTCGTTACTTTAAGTAATTCTTGAAAATTTTCGTAAATACTATTTGCCGCTTCTGTAATATTTTTAGAAGTTGCTTGTGATGTAGTCGTTGATGCCTTGTCGCGATAGGTGAATGTCATTTCCCTGCCGTTAGGGGCTATGACTTTTCTTAAACGCCATCCAGTGACGTAGGTGTTTACGGCAGCATAGGCTTCATCAGGGTTGAATACAGGAAACTCTTGGTGTGCTCGTACGTGCCGTCTTCAGTGTCAATGGTGAATTCGAAGGTCAGTCCCGTCCCCGTCGGCGAAAGGTCCAGTGAGGTCTCCATACCTGGTCATCTGGAATGACTCTACGGAAGGCGTGTGATTGGCAGTGTGAGTGTACTGGTCAAGGTATTGACCATGCAGCGGAAGACATAGAAGAACAGCTGAGACAAGAGCTGTCAGACGAAGAACTCTTTTCATAGCATTCTGGTTAAAAAAAACATTCACCGTAAATATAAGAATATCTACGGTGAATTACAAGCTAAAGATCTAAGTATAATCTATTTAACTGCTGTCGCTGCGAAGACGGTGACATGTCTGTCGTTAGGAAGTCTAAGGGTTGTGCAGCCCTTTTCTACCGGCAGCTCCACATAATACATATAGGTATAAACCATTACTTCGTTTCTCTTGCGAGAGTCGTGTCTATGTGTTCCAATGTATGCGACATCACCTGTCTTGAGGAATGAGTCATAATAACCCTCCCATCCATAGCATCCGTATGAACCGCTGTAATATGGGATGTCAAGACATATATGCTTGCCGGTTGTAAACTCAGCAACTCTATCTCCATCTGAAGAAGCCACGAGCATTGCAACCTTGGTGGTTCCCTCCGGCAGATCAAGCACCTGGCCCTTGCATGTAAGGGCATTCCAATAGTCTGCTTTTCCGAGCTGGAATGTCACGCCATTGAAATCAAGCTTTTCAGGAACGAGTTCACCAGCATATGAATGCCAGTCATCATCCATATGGCCAAATGAGCTGAACGCGTCAGATGTGATAGCCTTCTCGTTATATGGAAGTGAAAGGTTCTCATACTCTGCTGGAGCGATAGGGTGTGCAGGAGCAGCGAGCTGAACCCTGTATGACTTAGGCTCAAAACCTGCCACATCAATATTCAGGGTATTTCCTGAGAACGAAGCCTCGCCAATTGTCTCCTCGATACCGTTTACTTCAACAGCTGAGAGGATATTTGCAGGGAAAGTAATCTTGCCAGAAGCCGCATTTCCTGAAAGTTCATATGTTCTGACAACTATTCCTTCTCCATTCTGAGCCTTCTTGAGAGCCTTAACGCGGATTGCAGGATTGTCTGTAGATACCATGACGAACTCCTTGCCGATAGATCCCTTGTGCTTAGGCGCAAGATAAGCGATCTTCTTCTGGTTGAGTGCATCAGATACTGCTGCAGCCTTCGCAGATGAAAGAGGGCCCTGGTGACCTACGATAGAATATGTAAGAGTGTGTTCACCGAAGTCCTGAGTAGCCTGGTTTGCACACCATTCTCCTGTCTCCGGAGTGTGAAGGAGAGTAAGGCGGAGAGTATTGTCATCCGGCTTATCCCAACCGTACTTGCAATCGTTCATGATAGTCACACCGTATGAACCGTCATCAGCAGTGATATCAGCCCACTGGTGTCCGTAGGTCTCATATGCAATCTCCGTATTGTTTCCACGACTGATATTAGCTATACCGAGGTCGTATGTCGCGTTCTTTGCATCAAACGATACAGGGAAAGCAACCTTCAGGAGAGTACCCTTGGACTTCCAATCAATGTACATGCGCACATCGATACGCTCGTCTGTGGCTCCGTCTGTCATTGTATACTCCTGAACGAAGCGTGAACCGCCGAAGTTTCTCTCCACCTTAATGGAAGCTCTAAGCGGTCCGTTCTCAGAAATGCTTACAGCAACATTCTCGGTTGCAGTCACCGGCTTCTGATCAAGCACTTTCTTGATAATTTCCCACGCAGGCCAACTATATGACTTGTTGTTTCCAAAAAGAGCAAGAGAGAAGGACTCACCCTTCTTCACGAGTTCCTTTCCACAACGTTTATCCACGAGAGATGCGATATCACCATTTTCATCAAGAACAAGACGATAGATACTGTTCTCGATAGTATTCTCGCTGACCTTGAGAGATGTTGCCAGAGCCCCTGCTTTCTTTACAGGTCTGATCTCATATACGCTCAAGCTCATAGGAGCAGCCTCAGACTCAAAGAGGACTGTAACGACATTAGCCTGACGCTTCACAATCTGAGACTTCATTCTCTTTCCACCCTTATCATAAACAGTAACATCATTCATTCCGAACGGTAGAACATATTCAACCTCCACAGGAGTACGGTTTACTGTTGAAATCGGGTTGTAAACAATCACTGGGGTACCTTTCACATCTGTGTTCATCGCAGAAGCCACAGACATCATACCGGTACGTACGACATTGTCGAACTGATTGAGAGAGATATACTCGTCGTTGTAAGAATATCTATATGCTTCAGGGATGCTGGTACCAGTGAGGTCATCATGGAACTGATGCCAGATGATTCTTTTCCAAGCCTCATCAATTGTATAATGAGGATACTTCACGCCACCAAACCAGTCTGCCACGACACTTGCTCCTTCAGCAGCACCTGCCATCTGCTCATTCCTTCTGTTGAGGTATTTCATCTGTGCAACAGATGTATAGCAACCTGTTGCATGGATATCCATCAGAAGTTCTCCATTGAAAGTAGGAAGTTCAGGATAGTCTCTGTAAGTATCAAACATATCGTTGACCTTCGAGAATCGTACCTGATAATCTTTCGGATGACTTGCAGCACGACGGATGGACTCTACAGTAAGGATACGAGGGGAACCACCTCTGTCTCCGTCATATCTTGAAGACTTTGTACCGTAATAACGGAATACAGCATTGACAGGGGACTTGCTCAAACGATATCTGAAATCCTTGTCATCGGTGAAGTCATATTGCTCAGGATCCCACGAGTAATCTCCTCCATCCATCACAGCAAGCAGCTTGGCTCCGCCGGCACCTTCCCACCATCCGAAATGGAAAGGAATCTTCCATCCGGACTCATAGAAAGGCTTCGCACGCCACTCAAGTTTCTGAGTGTGGAAATACTCAACGCCGCAATGAGAAGCAATCGTAGGGAGAGTATAACCAAAGCCGAAGCAGTCAGGAAGCATGATGTCGTTTGCCTTCTTGTTGAACTCCCTCTTGTAGAACTCCTGTCCATAGAGGATATTCCTTATGAATGACTCAGGAGACGGCATGTTAGGGTCATTTGCATCCCACGAACTGCCGGCAATGTTCCATCGTCCTTCTTCAACATACTTCTTTACTCTCTTGAACTGATCCGGATAATACTCCTTCATCCAGGCGTACTTGATACCACCTTCAAAGTTGAAGAGGTATTCCGGATATGTCTCGAACAAATAGAAGTTCTGGTAAAGTGTATTAGGTATAAACTCCTCGATGGACTGTTTGGCATCCCATCTCCACTGAGTATCGAAATGCGCATTTGCCACCATATACACCGTCGGCGGGTATTTCTCCTTATCCGGATTGTCAGCATGAATTGCCGACGCAGAAAGGAGCACTGCTGCTAATGTCAACAAATATTTTGTCATATCTGTTTATTTAAATATTTCTCCGTCGTTGATATTGAACGCATCATTCAGCCACTCAAGTCTCTTTGCGTAAAAGTCCTTCATATAGGCAACTTCACTGCTATACTTTCCTGTAACAACCATATTAGGCCATACGTAAGTTCCAAGAATATCCCATCTCTGGAAATTTCTTGTCTGAGCATCATCAATAAGTCGTGCCTGTCTATCAATAAAATCGATAACATCAACGAATTGAGGGTATGACCTATTCCAGATTTCCTTGACCTTTGCACAGAATGCAGGATCCTGTGACAAACGGATAAACCAATTTATACCCTGATCCATAGATGTGGTCTTGATGAACCAACCCTCCGGACCATTTGTAGCAATTCCATTACTCATTGAGGCCATATAATCGCAGTTACCGATTGTAAGGTCATAATCCCAGAGATGATACATCTCAAGTTTCTTTCCTCTCTCTTTGGTTATAAATGAACTCTTGCGCATATTTCCGTCAATGTTCTTAGTCAATTCATTAACGATAAATGCTTTAGCAAAAGACTCAATATCAATGTATTTCTGCCATCCTTTCTGAGGATCAGTAAAATCACTTCCGTTTAAAGCGATTTCGGCATCACGGAAATAAGTCTTGACGTAAACCTGCTGCGCCTGTGTAGGCTCTTCAGGATCACTGAACATCATCGGAATATGATTGATATCAGAGAGGAAGCATACTTTCTCATCCTGTCTTGATTCGATCTCGAGATAATAGTCTCCTGTCACTAAATCTCCTGTATTATCTGTTTCTGTTGCTATGTTAAGGTTTACCCTGTTCTTGGAAACCTTCTTATGCTCTGAGAATGTATAGCATCCTATATAATCGTTGTTAAGGTAGACTTCAACAGGGAGCATTGCAGGCGTCCATTTCATGCCTACTATCTCTGAAAGCTTCATTGCTACAACATTACGAAGAAGGGTCTTGTCTGCATAATTAGCAAGAAGCACCCATTCCTTGTCAGCAGGGAGGCCGAAGATACTTACCTTATCGTCAAATTTCAGTTTATATGGTTTTTTCGGCATATCCCAGGTCGTGTTTCCTCGACCACGGATACCGTTTTCGGTCATCTCAAGTACGAGTTCCGGTGTATCCCAGTATAGACCATCAGGATCAGATATAGTTACTGTTCCTTTGATATAGGTTTTCTTATCTCTAATTTGTGCACCATCCTTAGTCTTGATGGTAATGACAGGCAGATTCTTCTTCACCTGGAAGGCCATCTGAACTGTATATTTTCTTACTGTACCATCCTTCATCTTTGCCTCATAAGTTATCTTATTGGCAAAATCCTGCATAGTAAAGCCACTCAACTGCAAGGCACCATCTACAGAAAGATACTCGCAGTCAAGTTCAAAAGTCGGAATCATCTTATAATCTTCCAACAGGTCTGGGAACTGCCCCGTAATAGTTCCATCTTCATTAATCGAGCATATTACATCCTGAGAAAGCGTTGGGTTATCTGCCATCAGAAGGGCAAATCTTGTAATTCCTTTTCCGGGATCTGTTTTAACCAACTCCGATTCCTTTTCACTGCAGGAAGCAAGAGAAAAAAGACATAGAGCAGCGAGAGCAATTAGAGTTATACGTTTCATTTGTTTAAGATTTAAGATTGTTAATTAAATCGGTGCGGTCTGATGGCCGCACCGATATTATAGATCTCACTGCGGTACGACAATTCCGGACCGCAGTGAATATTATTAAAGCTGTGAAGCAACAAGGATAACCTCACCGTCAGCAGTAATATCGATTACTGAAGGTGCGTAGATACCTGCTGCAAGGTCGTCGTATGCAAGCGGCTTCTCTCCAGACCAAGCATCATCAACAGAAGCTGCATCACGATAAACGAGACCCTCCTGTCTTCCGTCACGATAGATCATCATGAATCTCTGGAACTTAGGATTCCAGATCAGAGCACATTCTCCTCTTGAACCCATGACAAGTCTGTTAGTGTCAAATGCATCATCTGTGTATACCGGCTCACCATTCTTATGCCATTCCTTACAGTTGAAATACTCCCAGTTAGCAGGATCTGTAAAGTCTTCGGTTGTCGAAATTCTTGCAACATAGAAATTAGAACGGTGGAAATCACCTAAGCCATGAGTGATCTGCCTGCCCCTGTTTGTTCCCAACATATAGAGCATGCCATCCTTCTCTGCAAATGACGCCGAACAGAATGTACCATCTCCTTTCCATTTTGAAGAGCACTGAGTCCATGTCAGACCATCGTCCTCAGAAACAAGGAAACCGGCATGATCGACTGTCCAGTCATGGACATTGTCAGGATTCTGCCATTTCTTTGCATAATAGTGCATGTATGTCTTTCCATTAAGGATGAACACATCGTTAGGAACAATTGATACTACACCTTCACCTGGAATAGAGATAGGTGTGAACTGGCCTCTCTTCTTAAGGAGACGTGAAAGTACCACTGGCTTAGTAATATCAGTACACTCTGTAAATGCTACAGCTGTGTCATAATGGATACCGTTCACAGTAAAGTCTGAAAGGATAAAGCAGAGTTTTCCTTCTGAGTTTTTCCAAGCTACAACCTTTCCAAGTTCCTCAATCTGATCAAATGTAGCATTATTGATACCGCCTAACTTTTCCTGAGACTTAGGAGCAGTTGATTTCGCGGTATATCCTTCAGGGTAAATCATTACTTCATCATACTGTACCTTCATTACAGATTCCCACCATGCACCGATTATCACATCTGTTCCGAAGTCTTTCTCCGGATTCACTATATGTGTAATATGCTTCCATTCTTCAGTAGGTCCCCAGGTGCTGCCGGCAATCTCACGATTTTTGAAGGTAGCAGGCCAAGTCAAGCAAGAGAAATAGGTATTGCCATGCGTACATGTAGCCCAGGCACTGTGAACATAATTGGTATTCTGTCTGAGCGCACACACCTGCAAAATACGATTCCAACCATATTTGTCTGGTGTAAGGTCCATACCCAAAGCAGGTGTGCCGTCATGACCGGCAACTGTTGTAGCCCACGGAGACTCTATAATCCACGGAGTCCTGTATCTGATATCATGATCAGGGAAGTACTCGAACGAGCCCTCAGATACCATATTGAACGGAGCCTCCTCGAAACCAGCCTTGATGACAGCAACAGAAGGCACAGTTGTAGGATTTGGGTTAACTGGAGCCACCCAATCAACATCTGTGAGGTCGGCTGTAAGTTCTGTAATTTTACCTCTTTCGAAAACAACCTCCTCTGAGACAGTAACAGATGCTCTGCTGTCATCAGAAGCGACAAGATTCAATGTATAACCCTGTGTGAGTGTCTGAGGAATTACAGCAACGTAATATGTTCCTGCACATGGGTCATCAGACAAGGTCACTGCAACAGAAGCACCTTCTGCTGGTTCAATAGTCGGTTCTTCAAACAATCCTACCTTTACTTTTCCTGCCAATGGTTCTCCTGCGTTTGATCTGAGTTCAACTGCGACGACATCCAAGTCTTCGCTGATATTGAATTTCACGAAGCTTACCATGTTTGTAAAGTTCAGGACATTCTGTCCATCATTCTTCTTGTAAGCAGCCAGGATAATGTTTGACTTGGCAACTCCACCTTTCACTCCAGCCTGAGCGACAGGAAGTACCATATCAACCTTACCAAAATAACGTCCCTGAGTTGTCGATGGATATATTGCCATCAATTCATCGGCATTCTTGTTTGCAAGGCCGCTGAAAACTGCAGACTCACCACCTTCAGATGTAACAAAGGCATTGACTGCCTTGCCATCATAAACAGTGATGGCTTCCTCGGCCTCCCACGACCAGGTCAGATCTTCAACAGCCTCAATTGTTGCTGTCAAATCATAACGAGCTGGATCGTTTGGCTTTATAACCTCCTCCTGCTCCTGACAAGCAGCAAGTGAGGCAAGAGCCATAAGTGCGATAAAAAATCTCTTTGTTCTCATGTGTATAAAGTTTTAGTGTTTACTATAAAGCATATTTAACATCAGCTTCCATAAAAAATACGTTGTATGGCTGCCACTGGGAAATTGTCCAGTAAATCCTGTTGGATCCTTTCTTTGCTGACAACGGATGGATATAAGAACCATATAGCTGGGCATATCTTGAATCTCGTCCATTGCAAAGTATACGTTCCTCTGACCAAGGTCCCTGCATTCTTGCTGCTGACCTATAGCAGATCGCGTATCTATCCGAATCAAAGTACAAAGCAAGGAAACGGTCATATTCTTCGAGATACATAACCGAAAGTTCTCCAACAGTACCGTCAAGAACAGTAGTTGCCTGAGACTCCTTTCCTTTTACCCACTGACGCTTGCCTCCGTTCCAGAATTCGTATTTGGTTTTATCCAGAATATCATCATACTTGAATCTTGCCACCTTGGCAGAAGACTTTCGATATCCTCTTCCTGACTGGGCTCCAAGCATATAGCAATACTCATCTCCAGGCTTTTTGGTATAACCTACCATTGCAAAATAGGAATCTGTATCAAAAGATATCTTTCCTCTGCAACTTGACCATGTCTGTCCATAGTCTTCCGAGCAGTAGATAGAAGAGTAATTCTGATCTGCACGGACGGTGGTTCCTACTTCCCAATACATATAATGCATGTACTGCTTCCCATTAAGCTCAATGGCTGCAGTAGGGATATAGGTAAACCCATAGTAGTTCTCCCTCTCAATGACCGGAGCGGCTTTATTAGGTCTGCCATTGGATACAAGCATACTCTTGAACTTCAGACCATTCTTAAGATCTGTATTATCAGAGAATGCCAGAACGTTACTTCTCCAGTCACTTGCAGGACCGGGGCCTCCGCCGGCAGGTCTGAAATCAGAGCCATAGGAGTCTCCGAAAAGAATTCCGTACTCTCCATTGCTCATCTCCCAGATGATACCAAGGTCTGTACCACCCAGATTCCATCGAGTATGGGTAGAGTTAGGATTCGACAGTCCCTCCCCAGATAGAGTGGCGCCTGTTACCCTTGAAACCTTACCCCTGTCAGTAAGTATGATATCACGTGAATAAGATGCATACAGAGTAATATCTTCATTGATTGGGGTTGATTCAAAGTCAAACAGCTGGGTTCCCTCCTCGTCAATGCACCATCCTGCAAAAGTGTAACCTCTCTTCTGATTGGGAGTATATGCCGGTTCGGAGATAGTCTGTCCAGCCATGACAACCTCTGTCTTGGTTGCACTGATCCCATCCATAGGAAGAAGTGTAACTACAGCTACGCCTTCACTCCCTATATCCTCTATCGGGTCCTTTTCAATACATGACAGAGAAAGGGTAGAACATAGAGCGACTCCAACAAATATGGCGAACAACTTATTTCTCATAGTCAGCATAATATCAGGCTTTTTTCGGTTTACCGCATACAACTACTGCATAGTATACGATCACGGCGAATGCAACTGCCGGAACAATATATGCAACTGCAATATTACCTGCCTTGTCCGAGAGCAAGCCCATCATCTGAGTAAGGATAGATGCACCGGCAATAGCCATCACCATTCCCGAACCACCAAGTTTGGTATCCTCTCCAAGGCCTTCTATACCCATACCATAAATGGTCGGGAACATCATTGACATACATGCTGAAATGCCCATGAGGCAGTATACTCCAAAGAAGCCTTTGCCAAATACGGTTCCAAGGCAGCAGAGTACCGCTACAGTTGCAAGGACAGCAAGTATTTTTCTATGGTCGATATACTTCATGAGCCATGTGCATACAAAACGCATGATCACGAACAGTATAAGTGACATGATGTAATAAGTAGCTCCTGCCTGCTCAGCTGTTCTTGGAAGAAGAGCATCAAGACCCACAGCGTCACAGAACGAATAGAAACCTGCAGCAACCGGTTCAACACCTCTCAATGCAGCAATGATAGCATCTGGA
This sequence comes from Candidatus Cryptobacteroides sp., assembly GCA_045126075.1. Taxonomy (GTDB): domain Bacteria; phylum Bacteroidota; class Bacteroidia; order Bacteroidales; family UBA932; genus Cryptobacteroides. The sequence goes on along the minus strand of JBGVNX010000004.1, from coordinate 76,118 downwards.
GTTGCATTTTCACCAAGGGCAGTGATGATGGCATTGAAGCCAAGATTGTTCATCGCATATCTGATGATGAATGACCATACTGCGATCTGAGCACCGATATTACAGAACTGGGCGATTACGCCCCATACGTAGTTCTTGTTGGAAACAAGTCTCTTGAATGAGCCCTTGAGGTCAAGCGCTCCACCCTCCTTGAGATTCGGCATCTTTGTCAAAGCAAATGCAAGAAGGAGCACGAGCATTACAGCACCAAGGATCATGTATGTGTTTGTCACTGCAGAAAGCTCGGTATTCTGAATTGCAGCAAGTTCTGCATCCGTCATCATGGCGCGCTCTGCAGCTGTCTTTGTGTTGAGGTTAGAGAGAATGAAGATCTGCGAAACAACAACACCAGTAATCGCTCCAAAAGGATTGAACGACTGTGAGAAGTTCAATCTTCTTGTTGCTGTAGACTCCGGACCTATTGCACAAACGTACGAGTTTGCAGAAGTCTCCAGAATCGAGAGACCTGCAAAAAGCACAAGAATGGCAAGGAGGAAGAGCAGATATCCTATGACATTGCTTTCCAATGCTACCACTGATGCAGGGTAGAACATAAAGGTACCAAGAGCATACAGAGCAAGACCGAGCATCACACCCGCCTTATATGTATACTTCTTGATGAATATTGCACCGGGAACAGCAAAGCAGCCATAACCGAGAAGATAGCAGACCATCTGAATCCAGGCTGTCTGCGAATCCGTAAAGCTCATGATTCTCTTGAATGCTGCGAGCATGGTATCTGTCAAGTTGTTAGGAACTGCCCATGCAAAGAAAAGCGTAGTCAGGAGAATGTATGGCCAGAGTATTCCTTTTGGGATGATTCTTTCGTTTTTATCCATATTTCAAATTCTTATTTTGCAAACATTCCGGTGATCTTTTCCAGCTCTACACCGAAAACATCTTTTACAATTCCAGCGATAACAGCCTGATCGCCCTGAATATGAATTGTATACTGAATATGTGAAAGCGACTCACCTGGCGCAAGAGCTGCTGCAGGCGACGAAGCTTCGATCTCATAGAATGGTCCCATGATAGTTCCATCTTCAGTAGGGCCGTCATTGTATGAGTTGATCACGTCACCATCAAATGGATCTTCCTGATCACCCCACTGGCTGTTTACATACAACGCATCCTGAGTCGGAGCGATATACTTGAGAATTGTGAGGACACTCTTCTCTGTGTCGTAGCTGGCTGCCAATCCTGTCGCGCTTCCAGGAGGAAGTCCGAGTTTAGTGCGGCAGAGACCGTCGATCTTGAAATAGAGCATTCCATCCTCGAGGATAAGTCTGTCTGAAGGAATCTTACCGAAATAGTCATCCTTTACGAGCTTGCCCTTGCATTCCTTGTTATAAGGAATGAACACTGTAGTTGTAGGAGTCGGATTGAAGAGACCAAGCATCCATACTGATGGCATACCTGTCTCCTTGTTCCAAGCTGTTTCACCACAGTTGGTAAGAAGGTTGTCAGAACAATATGCGATTGCCTTCACGCCTTCAGGCACCTCAGCGCCGAGAACTTCAGCAATCTCAGGCTTGCCGAGAAGACTTACTGTTCTTGTAAGACCCATATCGAACTTTATATCAGAAGCATTGACAAGAGAGAATTTCTTTGTAAAGACGATACTCTTATCATCCTGCTTCTCAATATCATAAGCCTCTGTATCAATTACAGGAGGAACTACCCAATTCGAGTGTACCTGTTCCTGTCCCTTCTTGAAATACCATGAGAAAGGGCCACCCTCCGGACCAAGCCAGAAACGTTCCTCTCCTCCTACTGGGTTGAACTGCGGGCTAACCTCACCAGACTCGATAAGCTTATAGTTGATCCAGCCGTAGCTGTCTCCCTCGTTTCCACCAGTTGTTGTGGTCAAAACGCGTCCCTGCCATGCAGGAATCACCATAACCTTTGACTGGCCGTCTTCGCTCTTGAGTTCAACGACCTCGACACCATGCTTCTCTATGAAAGCAAGGTCATATCCGTATGTACCCATCTGATAGTTCTGATTGAAAGCTGTACAGCCGCAGAGAACTGCGGCTGCAAAGCCAATTATAGATTTATTCATAACCATATGATATTTATGAACTGGTCGATGAATGCCTTAATTATTCAGCCAATGTAGTCCAACCGAGATTCTGTACAAGTTCATTACCTGAATGCTTGTCAATCTCATCCTGCTCAACAGGGAAGAAATAATGTTTAGGCGACTCGAATACGCGATCCTCTACCTTGATTCTTTGATAGAATGCAGGATCCTGAAGATGTGTTCCAGCATAGATATTCATTGAATGAACTGGAATACCCTGTGTTTCTTCAGCAATCATCCATCTTCTTACATCAAAGAAACGGTGAAGCTCGAATGCAAGCTCGATTCTTCTCTCATGACGGATCTTCTCACGCATCTCATCTTTTGACAGACCTGACTCAAGTTCAGGAAGGCCAGCACGTGTTCTGATTGCATTCATGTACTTGTAGCAATCAGCAGTAGGACCTGCGTACTCATTGATAGCCTCAGCTGCATTCAGGTAAATCTCACCCAGACGGATATAGCACCACATCTGGTTAGGAGTAAACTGCCATGGTATACGCTCAGGATTATGATGCTTCTTCATCAGATATCCTGTCTTACAATAGTCAGATCCTGCGTTATTCTTACCATCCATACCTGTAAACCAGAACTCATTATAGTGAGGCTCTGTCCAGTTAGACGAACGTGTAGTCTTCCACCTTCCTCCTGCAAAGTTGATTGAAGCATAGAAACGCGGTTCTCTGTTTACGTACATGTTTGACACACCTGCTTCCCAACGACCTGGATATCCCTCTGCTGCAAATCCTTCTTCTGTATAACCAGAAGCAGCATTAATTATAGGTTCCATACCATTGTTTCTATAGCCTGTAATTGGAGATGAACCATCAGCCATCTGGTATGCATCGACCATCTCCTGAGTTGGATTGAGAATCGAGAAACATCCAAATGACACTGGGTCTGAACAGTTAAGCATATGATCGTATGTACCTATGTTCTTTGCCCAGAGAATCTCGCTATTCCATGGCTTATTGTGAATATTCATGTAATTCACAACAGGATCACTATCTTCTGCATACAGCTTATACGAAGCTGCCTCTGCATTAGTGATTGCTTCAATTGCAGCATCCATGGCATCCTTCCACTTATCCTCTGAATATACAGGGTTTAAGAGCGAAGTACCATCTATAGGATCTTTCAAGTCTGCAAACAATGTATTACCATTATAGAGAGGTGATGCAATATAAAGAAGTGCTCTTGACTTAAGTGCAAGTGCAGCTATTCTTGTTGCACGACCAGTATCTGTTGTTGGCCATACATCTCTATCGTGAAGAAGCTCAGCTGCAGTCTCACAATCTTTAACGATAAATGCGACTACTTCATCAGCAGGTGCTCTACGAAGAGCAAGGATATTCTCATCTGTCTTGAATGAATGATCTGCTATAATGATAGGACCGTAAGCTCTGAAGGCGAGGAAATGGAAATATGCACGAAGGAAATAAGCCTCTCCTTTCCAACGACGTTTCTCATCTTCTGCTGCCGGACACTCATCAACGCGTTCGATCATCATGTTTACCTTTCGAAGGGCCATATATGACTCTTGCCAAACCTGCGTCCTGTGAATATCAGTAGGGTTCCATCCTCCTGAGTTGATCTGATGCGAATATGCACCACCAAATGCAATTTCCATTTCATCGGAACCACCGGTATATGGGTTACGCCATGCTCCTCCGTCATCAGCCATGTTGGCCTCTGTCGGAATCCATGAATAAGTATGAGTCAGGAAGTCACGCGTGTAAAGCCTATTGGCGAACACATCGTCCAAAGTAAGGGTCTCCTCTGGCTGTTTGTCGAGGAAGTCCTCACATGAGGCAAAAGACAAAGCAATTGCCATTAACACTAAAATTCTATATATCTTCATAGTATAAACTCTTTAGAAACCGATCTGAAGTCCTACAGTAACACCTCTTTGTGTAGGATATGAACTTGCTCCCAAATGCTCGGACTCAGGGTCAACTATCTTGATGCCATCAAAACAGAGGAGGTTATTTCCATTGAGGAAAAGTCTGAGGCTTTCAATATGAAGTTTATCTGTAACACCCTTCTGGAAGTTATATCCGAATTCAGCTGTCTTGAGCTTGAGGTATGATGCATCATGCAGATAAAGTGTACTGATCTGATAGTTATTTGACGAAGTACTGTTATGCACTACAGGATACTTTGCTTTAGAATTGTCAGCTGCTCCTGGGATAAAGCGGTTGTCATAATACTCTCTCATTACGTTGTAACCTGGATAATCAAGGCTGAATGGCCACATAGACTCAGCATCGAGAAGAATACTTGTCTTTGCTGCTCCTGTGAAATTAAGAGACAGGTCAAATCCCTTATATCCAAATGTAAATCCAAGACCATACATCAAGAGAGGAGTACGAGGATTGCCTAAATATTCACGGTCATAAGCATTAATAAAACCATCTTCATTAAGGTCCTTATACTTGATATCACCGACGGTATAGGCACCAAGTTCCTGAACAGGGCTACTATCGATTTCTTCCTGACTCTGGAACAAACCTAATGCAACATAACCTAATGGGAGGCCAGATACTTGTCCTCGTGAATTCTGATAGTCGAAAACAGGATGAGCTGTATCGTCTTCAATAATAGTATTCTTCGCATAGGTAAAGTTTCCTCTGACTGAGTAGAAGAAGCCACTCTTTGTAGTGTTGGTCACCTCAATCTGTCCATCAACACCCTGGTTGGTCATTATACCGACATTTGCCCACTGAGTTTTCTCCCATGCAGCACCGAAAATATCTGGAACTGTCCTTCTCTGGAGGAGGATCTTATCACGGTACTCATAGAAATAATCGGCAGAAATTCGGAGAATACGATTAAAGAACTCCATGTCAACACCGATATCTGTCTTCTGCGACACCTCCCAAGATAGGTTATCTGCTCCGATCTGGTCCTCAGCCATACCGTTGTATCCTGAGAAGCTGCTTCCGAACATATAACCGTTAGCATTCTTGTTTACAGTAGAGAGATAACCAAAACGGGATCCACCGATAGCATCGTTACCTACAAGACCGTAAGATCCACGGATCTTGAAATGATCGAACCACTTGATGTTCCACCACTCTTCAGCTGAAGGAACCCAACCGGCAGAAAATGCTGGGAAGAAACCATAGCGCTGTCCCTTTGCAAAGTTCTCGGAACCGTTATAACCGAAGTTAACATCGAAGAGATATCTCTGCGCATAATTGTATGTAAGACGTCCTGCAAGTCCCTGACGACGGTATGGTAGATTAGCTATTGAATTTCCTGCTGAAAGGTCTACATAATCACGACGATTAAACATCAGCATTGCTCCGACTGTGTGGTTCTCAAAAGTTCTATTATAGTTGAGTCTGAGATCGAAGTAGTATGCTCTGTTAGAACCCTGTGAAACGCCATAACCCATTGCAGTCTCTTCCTTAATCAAGGTATACCTTCCTTCACCTGTAACCGGATCATCTCCGAGATATTTCTGAATCAGAGGAGTCTTACCACGGGTTGCATAGTTTGAATAGTTGTGGTCAAAAGAGAAATTACCCTCAAGCTGAAGGCCTGGAGTTATAAGATCTCCTAAATCCCACTTGGCACCGAAGGTACCCTGTGTAGAGGTATGTGTATGCTTCTGGAATCCAGAATTCGTAACCATCACATAAGGGCTCACCCACTCGTAGGAAGTATTTCCACCACCAAATGTTCCATCTGGGTTTCTTACAGGAATAGTTATTGGAGAGAATCTCTTCAAAGCACCAAAGATATCGCCCACGCCATAACCTGGGAAGAGGTTTTCGCGGATGATTTCAGCAAGTCCGAGAGAGATGCTGAAGTTCTTATGGAGATTGATGTCCACATTCGAGCGGAAATTGTAACGAGAGGAGTTGGCATTGGTGTCATAACCAAAAGTAGGGTCTTCCTTATAAAGACCGCTGGTTGACATATAGCCGACGCTTACATAATAGCGAACTGTCTCGTTACCACCTGAAACAGAGAGAGTATTAGTTGTCTGGAATGCATCCTTCTTGAGAACCTCATCTGTCCAATTCACGCTAGGATAGTTATAAGGATCTGAACCATCTCTGAACTTCTCGATCTGCTCATCTGTCCAAGGAAGATTGACTCCACCAACTGTACAAGCTTCATTCATGAGATTGGCGAACTCATATCCTTCAATATACTCAGGGAAACGAAGACCATGAAGATTTGTTGCTTCTGTTCTAAATGTAACCTTTGCACGGCCAGCCTTACCCTTCTTTGTTGTAATAAGGATTACACCGTTAGCACCACGCATACCATAAACTGCTGTTGCGGATGCATCCTTAAGGATAGAGAATGACTCGATTTCTTCAGTGTTTACCTGATTAAGGTCGCGCTCTACTCCATCAACGAGCACCAGTGGATTTGCATTTACCCATGTTCCTACGCCTCGGATCTGGAGAATGGCACCATCATTACCTGGCTCACCACTTCTCTGACGAGTGATGACACCCGGTATCATACCGCCGATGGAATTTGATAACGATGGAGCAGTTGATTTTGAAATATCAACCATGTTCGCAGTTGTAAGTGAACCAGTGATGGTCACCTTCTTCTGAGTACCATAGCCGACAACAACGGCATCCTCAAGGGATTCCATATCAGCTTCAAGAGGGAAATTGATGACGGCTTTCTTACCGATCGTCATTTCCATAGATTCATAACCGACTGCTGACACGACAAGAATACCCTTTGCGTCGTTTACAGTAATCTCATAGTTTCCGTCCAAATCGGTAATTGTACCAATGTTGGATGCCTTCATCATGACTCCTGCACCAATGATAGGCTCATTTGTCTCTGCATCGTAAACCTTACCTGTCACTTTAAATGCATTTTGTGCAAACGCGACAGCTGGCACAACGAACACCAGGAGTGCGACGAGAAATTTTACGCACGTGTGTTTCATGTTAATGTTAATAATGTGGTTAAAACTTGTTAATAATAGGGGCGCTAATTCGTTTTAGCGGAAGAGGTAATAAAAAGCCCCTCAATCAATTAGTTCTTTTTAATTCATCATCGGGACCTGAAATTGTCTTAATTTAAGTTGGTTTTCATCATAATTCAGAAGCAAATTAACAAGTTTTGAATGAAATTTCCAAACAATCCGCCATAATATGTATTCTATTTTAGTCCAAACTTTTGAATTTACGGATAAATTTCTTATATTTGCAAAAACTATTTAGCATGGGTTCACGCAAACCAAGAAGGGTGTCTATCAAGGATATAGCGAAAGAGGTAGGAGTCTCTCCTGCGCTTGTTTCGTTTGTTCTGAATGGAAAGCAGAAGCAGTATCGCGTGAGTGACCAGATGGCCGAAAAGATCAGAGATGCCGTGAAGAGGCTGGATTATAAGCCTAACGGTTTTGCCAAAAGTCTTCGCGAGGGAACCAACAATACTATCGGTGTGATTGTGTCCGATATCTCAAATCCGTTCTTTGCAAACATGGTCAAGAACATCGAGACTACTGCGGAAGACAAAGGCTATCTTGCCTTGTTTGCCAGTTCGGATGAGAATGCAGACAAGTTGTCAAACCTTCTCAACCGAATGCTCTCCAAGGAGGTTGAAGGAGTGATTGTCGTGCCTTGCGAAGGTTCAGAAGACACAATAAGGGCGTTGGTGGAAAGAAGGGTACCGACAGTCCTGTTGGACAGATATATACCGGATTTACGGACAAACTATGTGTGTCTGGACAACAAGAAAGCAGCCTACGAGGCTACTGAAGTCCTGATTAAAAGGGGACACAGCAAGATCAGCCTCATACGCTACGATTTGAAGCTCAGCAATATGCAGGGGCGCATGGAAGGATATATGGAGGCCATGAACAATTATGGACTCAAGGAATATGCGAAAGTACAGCATGTCAGTATGGATTCGTTGGAGAAGAGCTGTGCAAAAACATTGAATAAGCTGATATCTGAAGGGTACAGGTCTATCGTATGCGCCACGAACTCAATTACTGTTGCATGTCTGCATTGCATTCAGGAACTTAAGCTTAACATCCCTGAAGATATTGACATAATGGGTTTTGACGGAGGTAATGAATTTGACTTCTATAATGCACCTTTGACATTCATGACTCAGCCTCTGGAAATGATTGCAAAAAAGTCAGTCGACGTACTGATCAACCAGTTGCAGTCAAACGAAGGATACGTCACTCAGATAGAGGCAGAAGGAAGTATACTCGTGCATAACCCACATAGCAGATCAGATATTTAGATAAAATACTATTGAGGTTTTCATCATAATTCACTGTTTAAAAACCTCAATACGATGAAAAAAATTATCTCTTTGCTTGCATGCAGCCTCATGTCGGTTGCAGTTTTTGCGCAGACCCCTAAGTTCGACGGTCTGAACACCGATCTTGGTAATCTTTCAAGACTCTCAGACGCAGAGTCGCGTTCTATCTCGCCTGAAAACTTTACAGGTGAAAAAGGCAAGGGCGGAATGGCCGTGCCTGAACTTCCTCACACTCGCAATGTCAACAATGCATCATGGGCAGCCCGTGACCTTGGTCAGACATGGAAGGTGAATCCGTACATCACAATCAATGCAAACGAAACTGTAACGATTGCTGAAATCGAGGGACCTGGAGCTATCCAGTCAATCTGGATGACCCCTACAGGTGTCTGGAGATGGAGCATCATCCGCATCTACTGGGATGACGAGGAAACACCTTCTGTTGAAGTTCCTATCGCAGACTTCTTCTGCCAGGGATGGAACGAATATGCTAACGTCAATTCTGCACCTATCTGTGTAAATCCAGGAAGTGCATTCAACAGCTACTGGCAGATGCCGTTCAGAAAGAAGTGTAAGATCACTATGACAAACGTGAACGACGTACACTCGATGAACCTCTATTACCAGATCAACTACACATTGACTGAAGTTCCTGAGGACGCAGCCTACTTCCACGCACAGTTCCGCCGCACAAGATATAACGAAGGCTCTGACTTCACTGTGGTTGACGGCATCAAGGGTCAGGGACATTATGTAGGTGTCTACATGGCCTGGGGACTCCGCAACAACGGATGGTGGGGCGAAGGCGAAATGAAGTTCTTCATTGACGGTGACAAGAAATTCCCTACTATCTGCACAACTGGAACAGAGGACTATTTCTGCGGTTCATATAACTTCGACCGCAACGGAAGGTATACAGAGTTCACCACCCAGTATGCAGGACTTTGTCAGGTAATCCGTCCGGACGGCACTTACCGTGCACAGGAGCGCTTTGGTCTTTACAGATGGCATATCGTAGATCCTATCCGCTTCAAGAAAGATTTCAAGGCTACAATTCAGGATCTTGGATGGAGACATGACGGACGTTACCTCCAGCAGTGCTCCGACATCTCTGCTACCACATTCTGGTATCAGGCTGAGCCTCATGCTAAATTCCCTGAATTCCCATCATGGCGAGACTTGGAAACTTACTAGCAGTTACACTATCCCTTATTACTCTTACATTCTGCTCCAACAGGAATGCCGACATCGACATTCCTAAGGAGCAGAATAAGGATGAGTAAGACGGATTGTCTGTCGTCAAGGTGACAAAAGTCGCAAGGATGACGGGAAAACCGGTCGCAGGAGAAAATATCCCTTCGCCAAACAATACGGCCAGAGATTACGATATCGGAGGAACTGACCTCGGAATCTACTGGAAAATGGGAGAAGGAAAGGCGGTATATGCAACTCCTCTGTTCGGTAACACGAAGGACCAGATGTACGCTGAGCCTACACTTGTATACCTCGACTATTTCCAAAAGTGGATTACCGTGTACTATAATGAGATCAAGAACAGAATTGTCCTCAGAAGTGCAGATGAGCTGACCGGACCATGGAGCGATGAGCAGCTTGTTGCCAGTGGTGCGCAGTACCCTATGCCATACGGAGGTTTTATATATCCCCTCAATCTGGACAAACCTGAAATCTACATTTCACTGTCTCAGTACGATCCTCTATACAACGTATTCCTGATGAGGGTTGAACTCAAGGAAAAGTAAACACTAAACATAAAGCATGAAAAAGATTCTTTTAATACTTGCATTAACATTCTCACTACACTCGTTCGGGCAGAGTTCGGTTACTGTAAACTCACCTGACAAGGCGATCTCAATGACCCTCACAACGGTCAAGGGTGAGCTCAAATACAAGGTTGAATTCAATGGCAAGGATGTTATCGGATACTCATCCGTTGCACTTGAAACCGACAAGGGAGTTGTCGGAAATAATGTCCGCTTCGGCAAGGCAGAAAAGAACACAGGAGTCGAAGAGTATGACCTGCCTGTAGGAAAGACCAATCATGTAATAAGTCCATGGAACGGTGCCTTGATTCCACTGCAGGACAGGAACGGGTGCGGAATGGATGTAGCTGTGCAGGTCAGAGTGTTTAATGATGCCGCTGCATACAGGCTTGTATTCAAGACGAATGGAGATGATAGCAATATCAGGATCAAGAACGAGGTGATGGACATCAATGTAGCCGGCGATCCTATGGCTACTGCCCTGTTCTTCGACCACTTCATCAACACCCACGAAGGTCTCTATACGAGAAAGCCGGTGAGTCAGCTCGACCAGAACAGACTCATTGATATGCCGACTCACTTTGAGTTTGCTGACGGAACACAGATGGCTGTAACTGAAGCCAGCATCATCAACTATGCCGGCATGTACCTCACAAGGAAGAACGGACAGCTCACCAGCCGTCTTTCACCACGACTTGATATCCCTGAATTCAGCGTACTTCTTGAAAATGAAGGAAAGACACCTTGGCGAGTATTCATGCTTGGAGACGAGGTAGCAGACCTGATGGAAAGCACAGCTCTGACAAGCCTTTGCGAACCATGTAAGATCGAAGACACCAGTTGGCTGAAACCAGGAAAGACAACCTTCCCATGGTGGAATGACACAGTTGTTCCGGACGACTTCCCTTTCCAGGCAGGCAACAACTTTCAGACTAACAAATACTACATAGACTTCGCAGCAGACCACGGTCTCGAATACCATTCTGTATATGGTTATGCTGACATGCCTTGGTACATTGACGACGGTCCAGGCTTCGGAGCCGCTGGTCCTAACGCCGACCTGACAAGACACGACCCTCGTCTCGACTTCCCTGCTGTATGCCGCTACGCAAAAAGTCGCGGTGTTGATATTCATGTATGGCTCAACTGGGCCGCCCTATACAAGGATATTGACAGAGTATTCGACAAATTCAATGAGTGGGGTGTCAAGGGAATGATGGTGGACTTCATGGACAGAAATGACCAACAGATGATTCTCATTCAGGAGGACATTCTAAGAAAGGCAGCAGAGCACAAACTGTTCATTCAGTTCCACGGTTCAAGCAAGCCATCTGGTCTTTCACGCACATGGCCTAACGAGTTCACCAGAGAGGGTGCTCTCAATTATGAAGTCTACAAGTGGGATGCAGCCCGCACAATGGGTGCTGACCACGATATCAACATGTTCTTCACAAGGGCACTTGCCGGCCCGACAGACTACCATCTTGGAGGATTCCGTTCAAAGGCATATGACGAATGGAGGGTTCAATACCATAATCCTCTGATGACAAGTACAAGATGTCACATGCTCGGTATGTATGTCATTCTCGAGGGCTATCTCAGCATGGTATGCGACCATCCGGAGGCGTATGTGGGACAGCCTGGCTTCCGTTTCATCCAGGACCTCCCTACCACATGGGACGAGACTCAGGTGGTTGCGGCAAAGGTTGCTGAATACGCTGCAACTGCACGAAGGAAGGGTGACACATGGTATGTGGGATGCATCAACAACAGCAAGGAAAGAACCATCGAATTCCCGTTCAATTTCCTCGGTGAGGGAAAGTACAAGGCTGAGATATATCTCGATGCGGATGATTCGGACGAGACTCCGGACCACCTTACCACAGGAACAAGGATAGTCGATGCTTCAACCAAAATGAAGATAAACATCAAGGGAAGCGGCGGATTTGCAATGAAAATCTGCCCGATGCAGGAGGATCCGCAGGAGAAAAGATTCTATATGGCCCCTCCAGATACCACTGCTGGTATCTGGGTCCGTCCTTCTGACGCTCATAAGGCTCGTCCGAAATGGGGCTTCAAGAACGGCATCCAGGTGGGAATCGCTCCTACAGGTGGTCCACGCGGCCTTCTAAGAATCTATACTCCCTATCTGGAACAGCCTGATGACTATGTGACCAACTTCATTGCCATCGAGCCGATCCCTGCGAACGGCGGGACTTTCAGAGGCCTGTCAGAACTGGAAAAAAGCAACATTGACGGCAGAAACGGAAAGATTTTCTGGAGCTCTGACGACAATGTCCTCGATGAGAATGACAAGACAGCTCCGGCAAAGGGAGTGATTGAGACCATCAACGGTGAACAGACACTTACCTTATATATATTCTGCGAGCGTTTCAACAACGGAGTCAGTCCATATGTCCGCCTCAGATTCAGGGAGAGCAGGCCATATGAGATAGAACTTGAGACCTACACAATCAATGATGGGACACCAGAGCCGGACTATTGCATCCTGACAGCCACAATGGGCAACAAGATGAGACTCCGCAACCTGTTCTGCAAAGACAAGACATATAGTTCACTGGAACTTTGGCCGGATTACAGAGGTGACGGTTTTGCACCCCACTTCCACGTGCCATCATCCGAAATGATTACTTCGGATACAGGAGAAATCTATTTCGTAGCAGAGGCGAACGAGATGGATCCTGCAGCAAGAGAGCTGTATGAGGGCACCAACAAGGGATGGAAATACGTGGGAAAGAAGGGAGTGCAGTATTGGCGAAAACCATGCGACAATGCTAAGACTGAAGGTCTCGTAAATGGAAGATACACATATTGGGCAAGTCAGTCTCCGATTCCTGAAGGTATCGCCTACGAAAACTTCGAGCTGAAGTCCCCATTCGTACAGGGAGACCGTTTCATCTTCGGTATCGCTCCGATAAGTGCAGGAGAGTTTATTGAGAATATCAAAACCAAATAATTATGAAAATCAAACACTTAATTACAGCTTTAGCTGTTCTGATGACCACAGCGTTATCTGCTGCAGACAAGTATGAGAAAGTCTATAGCGGCAAGGAGCTTGATCACATCGCCTACCCTATCGGAGGCTTAGGTTCCGGTATGTTCTGTCTTAGCGGTACAGGATCAATCTCAAATGTTTCATTCCACCATTACCCTCAGCTTTTCCATGAACCTTGCGCATTCGCAGCAATTCATGTAAAAGGATATGAAAAAGGAGCTAAGGTTCTTGAGACTGCGGTTCCGGATTATAAGGTCTTCGGTAGAAACGAAGGAGGAATGGGAGTCGGTGGTACAACTTGGGGACTTCCAAGATTTGACAATGGTACATTCAGCGCAAAATTCCCTTTTGCTGAAATCAACCTTAGCGACAAAGATGTCCCTGTAGAGGTGAAACTTGTGGGATGGAACCCTTTCATTCCAAACGACGAGGATAATTCCGGTCTTCCTGTGGGAGGTATGGAATATACATTCACCAATACATCAAAGGAGGAAATTGAAGCAATCTTCTCATTCAATACAAGAAACTTCATGCACAGAACCAATGAAGTGCTGTCTCCTATCCATAAAATGGACAAGGGATTCATTCTTAGCCAGAATCGCCCTGAGCGTCATCCTGACCAGGAAGGTTACTGTGCATTCTTCACTGATGAGAAGGACACAAAGGTGAACTACAACTGGTTCAGAGGCGGATGGTTCGACCCTCTTACAATGGCGTGGAACCATGTGGAAAGAGGTGAGATGCCTGAGAATGACCCTGTTGTGGGTGGAACTGGAGCTTCGATCTATGTTCCGTTCAAACTGAAGCCAGGCGAATCAAAGACCATCAATCTTTATGTAGCATGGTATGTTCCAAGATCTGTACACAACATCGGTCCTGACGCTGTTTCAGAGTCAGATTTCGGTGACCGTTACAACCCTGACCTCTACAAGGATATCCCTGAAAAGTATGAGCCTTGGTACAGCAGAAGATTTGCTGACGTAAATGCAGTAGCTGAATACTGGAAGGATAACTACAAGAGCCTCAAGGCTGAGACAGAGAAGTTTACTGCTGCTTTCTACGACACTACACTTCCTGAGGAAGTAATCGAGTCAGTTGCCAACAACCTCACTATCCTCAAGAGTACAACAGTAATGCGCCAGCATGATGGACGTTTCTGGGTATGGGAAGGAAGTGGAGACAACTGGGGAAGCTGCCACGGTTCATGTACCCATGTATGGAACTATGCACAGGCTGTTCCTCATCTCTTCCCTCGTATGGAAAGAACTCTCCGCGAGACTGAGTTCGAGGTAGACCAGAATACAGAAGGACATCAGGTGTTCCGTGCGAACATTCCTATCCGTCCTGTAAAGCACGACTTCCATGCAGCGTCTGACGGCCAGCTCGGCGGTATCATGAAGGTATATCGCGACTGGAGAATCAGCGGCGACAACGAGTGGATCAAGGATCTCTACCCACTCATCGTAAAGAGCATGGATTACTGTATCCGCACATGGGACCCTGACGAAGTGGGAGCACTTGTTGAGCCACACCACAACACATACGACATCGAGTTCTGGGGACCGGACGGAATGTGTACAAGCTTCTATGCCGGAGCTCTAAACAGTATCATCCAGATCGGTAAGTTCCTCGGCGAAGATGTAGCAAGATACGAGCAGATCCTTAAGAAATCACAGGCTTACATGGTTGAGAACCTTTGGAACGGTGAATATTTCGACCAGGATATCCGCTGGACAGGACTTCGTGCACCAGACCCTACAAAGGCACAGTCATTCCATAGCTCTTATGCGGACGAGGCTAGAGAGATTCTCGTGAAGGAAGGTCCTAAGTATCAGTACGGTACAGGATGTCTTTCAGATGGTATCATCGGATGTTGGATGTCGCTTGCATGCGGTCTTGAAGAGCCTATCGACAAGGAGAAGGTTACAAGCCATCTTATGTCAGTACACAAATACAACCTCAAGACAGACCTCAGAGACCATGCTAACCCGCAGCGCCCTGGTTATGGTATGGGTGAAGAAGCTGGTCTTCTTCTCTGCTCATGGCCTAAGGGTGGCAAGCTCAGCCTTCCATTCGTATATAGCGACGAGGTGTGGACAGGTATCGAGTATCAGGTGGCATCTCACCTTATCTTCGAGGGCAAGGTTGAAGAAGGACTTGACATCGTAAATGCAGTTCTTGGAAGATACAACGGTATCAAGAGAAATCCATACAACCAGTATGAGTGTGGCTCATGGTACGCAAGAGCACTTTCAAGCTACAGCCTCCTTCAGGCTCTCACCGGAGCAAGATATGACGCTGTGACCAAGACTCTCTACATCGACTCGAAGGTTGGCAAGAACTTCCGTTCATTCCTCTCAACAGCAAGCGGCTACGCAACTGTGGGACTTAAGAACGGCAAGCCATTCATCGAAGTAAAGAACGGAAACATCGAAGTAAACGAAATCGTAGTTAAGTAACTTGCTATAAGAACTTCTTGAACGAGGCTGACTAAAAAGTATTCTACACTGTCATGTCGAGCGACCAACGGGAGTCGAGACATCTTTATACATATCGTATTGAAGATTTCTCCATTCGCTTCGCTCAGTCGAAATGACAATGGCGGACTTTTTAGTCAGCCTCGTTTTTATATAAGGCGGTTTATAGTGCTGGGTAGGTATTGTAGCTGGCAGGGGTGCCGTTGTTCACGACTGGCCATCCTTCTTCATCCCATGTAACCTTGTCGAGCATAAGAGTTCTGGCAGCATCGCTATGACTGCGGCAGTAGGCGTGGTAGAGGATCCAGTCTACGCCTTCCTTATCAGTGATTATCTCTGCGTTGTGACCAGTACCGATGTATTCTGAGTTGCCTGAGATGATGACTTCGTGTTTGTTGTCAAGCATCTTTTGACCACTCTTGTTCACATATGGTCCGAAAAGATCGGTCGAGCGTCCAACAACTGTCTTATAGGTGCTGTTGAAGCCGGCACAGCATCCTCCGATGGATGCGAACAGATAATAATACTCACCCCTTTTATGGATATATGTACCTTCATAAGCCTTTCCTGCGACTTTGATGAGTTCTGCACCCTCCTTCACAGAAAGCGCATCATCAGAAAGTTCGACAGCATAGATTCCGTGGAAGCTTCCCCAGAACAAGTACTTCTTGCCGTCTTTCTCGATATAGAAAGGGTCAATCGAGTTTGTGACACCAATCTCACTGCTGATGAACATCTTGCCTTTGTCTTCCCATGGACCTACTGGGTTATCCGCAACAGCAACTCCGATTCCGCATGTCTTTGTACCTCCCCAAACAGACATTGAATAATAGAGTACATATTTGCCTGGAGCTATTCTATTTACATCAGGAGCCCAGATTCCTCCGCCGCTGACGAAACTTGGACGGCCGCCATCTGTGAATACAGTGCCGACTTTCTTCCAATTCACAAGGTCTGGAGAACACATAATAGGGACGTTCCTTACATCTTCAGTTGCATAGAGATAAAATACACCTTCATCTTCAATGACTGTCGGGTCTGGAAGGCTCATTTTTGCCACAGGATTGGTGTAGGCGCTTGTGCGATTGTCTTCCTCCTCCGGTATCTGGGAGGCTGAGCATGACAGAACCGCTGCTGTGGCCAATAACAAGTATATTTTCTTCATATAGTTTAATTTTAGTTATTAGATTCTTCGATTGGTTCTCCGTCCACAAGAATACAGTCAACTCCGATGTGGCCCCATGGGGCAGTACTATTGTCATAAACCTCGACAAAAGCCTTGGTTCCCGCATAGGCAGAAAGGTCCCACGTTATCCTTCTCGAATTCTCGGTATCCAGACCGGTTTCCTTGAATATTATCTCCTCTGTATCAGCATTGACCAACGCTACATACAGCTTGTCCATATCCTTGCCTCCTGCTATGTAGAAAGACATTTTCGCACCAGTTGCGATGATAAAACTGTTCGAGCGCATCGATCCAGTCTGAGAGTCTCCTCCTTGATAATTGTTTGCATAGCTGCAGAAGGTCTTCATGCCGATCATATCCCTGTAGGTTCCGTAACGCGATTTGAATGCATCATTGACCATATGCACTCCGAAGTCGCCTGACCTTGTCCAGTGGTCTATGTTACCTTTCTCAAAACTGTGGTTCAGAACTGCTGACTTGTGGCTGTCACAGGCATGTTTCCTGTAGTCTTCCGCTTCATCGAGGGTCATCCATTTCATTTCTGCAATTCCAACACCTCCGAAGGATCCTTCATATTTCAATCTGTCTGGCCATCCTGCTGTTGTCACATACCACTTGCCGTTATCCTTGTCATGTATGAACTCAGGACAGTGTGCGGAAATCCTTCCGGCATAATGCATGCTGGATTCGAGCTGCGTGGCGCCGGAATAGGTTCCGAAATTATACGGATTGTCTGACACGAATATGATGGTGTCGTGGTAGGTTGCTATATCACTGACTGTGATAGTGACAGACAGGATGAACTTGCCGTCCTTGTACGTTACGAATGGTGACTCGCATGTTGAATATGCTGCTATCGGGGCTCCTTCAAGATTCCTAAGTGCATATCCCTTGAACGTCCAGTTCTTCAGGTCTGGAGATTCGTATACTGCTACTGCACCTCTTCTGACCCCGTTGTCAAGCCACATGGCTGTCGTGTACATGATCCAGTTGTTGCCGTACTTGATCACCATAGGATCTCGTGTCTCGACGATGTTCCCGTTTTCGTATAGAAGTCCTTCATGGTTTCCCACTACTTTCAGAGTGAGTTCGGATGTCCTGTCTTTCCAGTTGACCAGGTCGGTGGAAGTTGCATACTCCATGTTCCATTTAGAAGACAATACCGAGAAATAGTACATATGGTATGTCCCCTGATGATAGACTACGTGTGGAGCCCAGCATAATATTCCTTCCCTGTTGGGATTTGGAGTGGGATCTGGACTTTTTCTCAAGGCATCCATGATTATGCCTCCATTGGCAGGATTGTCCTGAAACTTTCCTTCCGCAAGACTGCTTCCTATGCCGTTGGAAAAATGTATTTCTCCTGTACTTCCATCCAGTTCATGGTTTGTGATGCCTATGACATGCCATCTGTCCGGGTCTGTTCCTTTCGCATCTGCTTTCGGGAACACAGTGTGGTCGTTCATATATATGCCCACGGCAGCAGAAGGATGGTACAACTCCCGGAATTCTTCAATAATTACTGGAACACATCTTTTAGATTCTTCATTCTGACCGACAGAGGGTGGCTCTGGCTGATTGTTATCCGGTTTTTCATCGTTGTCAAGTACCGGAGTGCAGGATGCCAGAAGGAAGGATGTAGCAAGTATGATATATCTAATGTTCATATGTCAGTTATTACTCTTTTGTTGTCGGTCCTTCTACGGTCAGTCTTCCATTTTTGATCTTCATCTTGTCGATGAACACTACTCTTTCATCGCCCGTTGCTGCTGTGCGGCCGTGATAGACGCAGAAGAGCTGTTTGCCGTCTCGTGACCATGTGATGCTGTTGTGACCTACACCGGTCACCTTGCCTCCTTTCGGAGTATTCTTTTCAAGTACAGGATTGTCAGGAGATTTTACATATGGTCCCAGTGGTGAATCGGATGTAGCATATCCGACCGCATAGTTTTCACCGCCAAAGAAATTTGCAGAGTACATCATATAATACACCCCGTCGCGCTTGATAAGGAATGAGCCTTCAGTCCATCTGCGGTTAGCCTCTCCTGCAGTCACAGAACGGCTTTCCCATTCTGCCTGCGCGTCGTTCATTTCTGACGGAGGGCAAAGAATAAGCACAGGTTCGCCTATGACATGTGAAAAGTCCGGTGCTATCTCGATACCATATATCCAGCTTTCTTCAATCTCGTCAAACAAACCCTTTTCGCGAGCCCATACAGAAACCTCGCTTTCAACCGGATGTTTATAGCAGCATCGTGAATAATATAGATAACATTTTCCGTCATCATCGAAGAATACATTTGCGTCGATGATAGGATATCCGGGATTGAACAGGGGAGCGTCGCTGACCTCCTTGAATGGTCCTGTAGGAGAGTCAGATACTGCAACGCCGATAAGGAAATTTTCAAGTTCTGCTGTAGGGTTCACCTTCCAGTTTGCGCTGAAGAACATATAGAATTTACCGTCTCTTTCGTAAACTTCAGGTGCCCAGAAGCAGGACTCTGCCCAGGAGTCCGGGGTGTTGCCCTGATAGACAACACCCTGATATTCCCAGTCTTTAAGATTGTCTGATCTATAACATCCGAACCCATCCTGCACTCCGCCAGTGCCATACATATAATAATGTCCATCAGAAGCCAGCAGGACATACGGGTCTCCGAACTGAACGTCCAGCGGATTAGTAGATTGAAGGCTACAGCCGGACAATGAAATGATCGCCCCTATAAGGAAGATTGCCAGAAAGTTCCATGAGGGAGTTTGTGTGTTTGTTTTCATATGGAAAGTCATTAGTGTCATGATAAAACATTCAGCGATGACTATTTTACAAGCTCGAGGTAGGTCACAGCAAACTCGAGTTCCTTAGTATATCTCTCACCCTTGAACTGGAATGTGATGGTATTGTTCTGTGAGGTCACTTCGATCTCGCCACAGTACATCTTGTCCACCCATGTTCTATTTGGTGCGTAAGATGATCTCCAATCCATGATCATTCTCTGTCTCTGCCAGATAGAGAAGTCCGCACCTTCAGGATTTGCACAGTAGTCAAGGTAGATCTTATACTTGCCTTCAGGGAGTCCATCCAGGAGGACTCTCACCATACCAGTTCCTTCAGACCAGCAGCGGATACCGCTTGAAATGTACTGTGTCTTGACATGATTACCCAATGTGATCATCATGGTCTGAGGGAAATAAGGATGTACATCCGGAATATATACTTCGCGGAGTTCCTCAGTCGGCTGCATCTGCTCCTGTGACGGAGTCTCACCATAGAAATATGCTACAGAGGTATAATCAACCGGGAACTTATTTCCTTCCGGACCGTGCTCGATACCAAGATACAGTTCTTCATTGAAGCTCATCTTATCGTTGAGATAGAAACGATATCCACCAGTGCGTGACATCTGGAGGGAGTAATCGAGGGCTCCATGAAGAGGCATGCTGGCACCTCTGTCCCATCTGTCAAGAAGCGCATACCAGCCTCCGTTGTAATAGTCCTCGGAACCTGTTCCGTGCATACGCATCTTACCATCAACATATGTAGAGTCGTCACCTTCGAAGAAGAGAGTCATTTCAGGAGACTTACCCTGAGCAAGGTGAACTGTTCCGACATAGTGGCCTTTGCCCTTATAATCAACGAACTTATAGTGCTCGCCCTCTGCAGGATCGAGTTCTCTGCGCCAGTTTGTATAGAGCTTGCCTTCCTTGCACTTGTCTCGTGCCTCATCATTATGGTACACCTTGGTTGTCACCTGAACAGGAGTCTGCTGGACACCTTCCCTCTTTTCATATTTGAGCGTCATTACAGCCTTGCTGTCGAATGGTGCCGGGAGGAAAGAGTAGTTACGTCCTAATGCGCTTCCTACAAGAATACCACGCATTGCTGCCTTACCATAGGCATAGCCAAAATAGTCTGCTACAGGAGCATTGATTGCATAATCCTCGTCATCATCCCATTTTGCTGTCAGGACAATGTCCTTGTTGAAGCCTTCGAATGCAGTACCAGCCTCGATCTCAAATCCTTCTATGCGGCCACCCTTGTCTGTGCTGAAGAAGCATACCTCCTCACCCGGGTTGAGGGTGAATGATTTCTGCGAAGAGGTGCAACCCTCAGACTTTCCATATGCATAGTCAGCTGCTGTCGGGCTGAGGTTAGACCATTTCTTCACGATGTCGCCCACCAGAGCGCTGATCTCTGGAGTAATCTCCGGTGTGAAGGTCTCGACCTTCTTGCCTGAGAGGTCGCGGTACTGGATCTGATGGAACTGGATTCTCTCACCTGTGAATACGATCTTGAGGGATTTCTTGTAGGTAAATGGGAAATAGCAGTAGAATCCACCTACCTCATTTGCACAAAGAGGTCTGACAAACGGCTCTACCTTTCCGCTGAAAAGGTCCTCGAAACACACTTTCAGGCGAGGTTGCTTTTCACCATCAAAATAGAAAAGAAGAGTATCGCGGGTTGGGGTAGGAGTCCAGATTCGGTTTACGACTCCCGGTCCCTTGAGGTCTGCGAGCACGAGGTGACCGTTTTCCTTACGGATATAGGAATATTTTCCAGCAAAACCATCTTCATTTCCACCTGTAGGGTCGTAGCTGGAGATCTGCTCGACTATTCCATCTCTGTACTCAGGAAGTCTATCAACGTCCAAAAGGTTTCTAAGTTCTGTTACCGTGTTGCAGGTTTCCTTGGTCTGAGCTGACATAGTCATGGATGCCACGACTGCCAGGGCTAAAAGAATCAGTGTTTTTTTCATGTTCAGTATCGTTTATTTAATAATCTTTCCAAAAATCTCAATATCTGCAATGCGTGCTTGGTTGTCTATTCCACATCTGTTGACTGTCACCCGGGCATATCTTGCCTTTACCGGTTGAATATCTCTGTCTGAAAAGTCCGCACCTTCTGACTTGCCGGTATCCACCTTTGTCCACCCGATACCGTCATCGCTTACCTCGAATGTATACTCCTGTATATTGTATTCCCTGCCATATCCTCCTGCAGAGGCATGAGAGATCATATACCTGTCAACCATATACTCCTTTACAAAATCAAACACAACAGACTGCTCGCCATGTTGAGTTGCTGTCCAGGTATATTTCCTTGCGAACGATCCGTCCGCGACAGTTTCAATCGAATCATTTCCTGCGCTTGAGGACATCTTCACATTGTCAAGCATCAGTATGTTGAATGACAGTCCGTTGGCCTCATTATAGAGAGAAAAGAAATGGTCTGCGCGACAGATTTCCACTCGTCCTTCTTCAATGGAGTCAAAGAGAGACTGAAGTTTTGCCATCTGCCCTGGGCCCATATTCCATGATTCACCTTGGGATGTAAAGAATGCAGGGCCCTTGCCGTCGAAGACCTTAATGCTATCCTCCCACTCCCTGAACATGTCCTCGACATAACTTGTGTAGCATGGACGGTTGCCGATGAATGCCAAACGTCCGTTAGATGAACTTGCTTCGATCTTCGGCGCTCTCTTCCAGTCCTCCAGGGTCACGCCTATGAGATGGCGGCAGTTGTCCGCATATGCTTCCATCTGCTCCTGATTCACGCGGTCCCAGATGGTAATGATCCTGATACCGCTCTTCTTGAGATATCTGTCTGTCAGTTTAGTGTATTCTTCTATAGTTTCCCTTTTGGATGTATGCCAGATGTCATTCAGCTCATCATATATAAGAGAGTAGCCCATGCCTGAAGGACCGCTGACCAGACAATCCTGCTCTGATGCCGTGTCATAGTAGTAATTGAGCAGACCAGGGCCAAGTTCTGCAAGACCAGGGCTCACAGTCCAGTTGATAGGGAAAGTGCCACGCCTAGGATTATCCCAAAGTCGGCACATTGTATGTTCGCAATACTGTATATTGTCGCCGTCACTCAGAAAAAGAGCCACATACACCTTATTCTCCAACGGTTTTCTCTTCGGTATACGCGCAGGACTTATTTCTCGTGGAAAACCAGCATAGACGGTGGCATTGTTGTATAGATCTGAAGGGATTGTAGACAGGCCATAACTTGTGGCGATACCGATACCAGCCCTTTCTTCATGCCACCATCCGAGAACCACCGACTTTCCTGGTGTCAGATCCGCCAGAAACTGTTTCAGGACTTCCCTCTCTCCCTCTTTCCTTGGATCCAGCCATATGAAGGCAGCTTTCATTGCTGCTCCGAGATCTCTGATATCAGCTGCAATATGCGGCGTAAGGCTCACAAGAGTCTTGCGAGTGCAATCCTTCCAATATTTTTTGTATAAATGACTATATATCTCTTCTGGTGTGGTATATGGAAGATCAGTTATATCACAAATCGTCTTAAGTTTGATTCCGTTTTCCTTAAGTTTACGAACCTCGTCCGGGGTGACTGCAATGGCACCCTTGAGACCAGCTATCGTGCAAGCGAGATTTCTATAATGCAAACTCTTCTCAGTACTGTATACCACAAGTCCGCTCACCTCTTTACTGTATTTTCCAACCAGGTAGTAAAATTCAGAAGTTCGTAAAATATTGGTATTGATTCCTATTCTGTCAGCCCACTCCTTGCGTCCACCATGCTTGTGCTTCATGAGGTATATACGAGGTTGAATGGAGTTCACCTGTGCCTGAAGTGTAGCGAGCATAACGACCTCACTTCCAGAAAGATCCTTACTGTCATAATATATGGCATCCAAGGTATCTGCCGGATGCGGAAATTCCGGAAAGATAGGTTGCTCTTGCGCCATTGACATTTCAGGTGTCATGAATTTCTTAGAAACCTTTATTGTACCCTTCTTGAAATCTATCTTTCCTATGTGTATTATCCTCGGATGAATTTTTCCTGGACTGTTATGCGAATGGAAGACTATACGGTCCTTTCCGTCCGCGTCCTTAAACAGAGCGTGATGTCCGACTCCTTCCAATGAACCGGCAAACTGAAGTATCGGATTATGCGCACTTTTCTCCCATTGTCCTGTCAGGCTGACAGCCGTTGCCAATCCCACACCGTAGGAAGGACTTTCATAACTGTTCGCAGAATAGGTCATATAATATACACCATCTCGTTTCACAACAAAAGGTCCTTCATTTACAGATGGCCACACCTTCTCCCACTCCTGACTCATCCTGATACAGAAACGCTCTGTTCCGGGCACGATAGTACAAAGGTCTTCTTCAAGACGAGCCATCCAGATCTCATTGCCATTGTTGAAGTGCACCCAGAATATATATGGAGTACCATCATCATCAATAAACAAGTGGTTATCTATACCCTTGTGCCTGCGCATCGGCCTCTGCACCTTCTGGATGAAAGGTCCTAAAGGGGATGTAGCCTCCGCCATACAGATATGTTCCTGAGAAGAATAGAACATTATATATCTGTCGCCTACATGGTAGACTTCCGGTGCCCAGAACATACGGTCTCCATATGAGTCATCCTTGTGAAGGGCAAAATGCCAATTCTCCCCATATGGCCAACTCCATGTCTTCATATCTTCTGAAACCAACACCGGAATACCATCATCGCTGCCTGTTCCATAGAGATAATACATTCCGTCTTCATACAAGATGAACGGATCCGCAAAAGGAATGACCTTTTCCGGATCACTGGCCGACATACTTTGAGCGTAAGCCCCAAAGCACAATGCAAGTGCAATAATAAAAGTAGTTATCTTCTTCATTATCAGTTAGGAATAAAACCCCCCTCGGGCAAAAATACAACATTACATAATCATTTCAAAGAAAATAGCTAAATCGTTTTAATAAATCATGGATTCCCCTCCCACATCAAAGAAAAAAGGCGATTCTCCTTTTCAGGAAAATCGCCTTTCATTCCTCGCGGGTATACGCGAGCGATATGTCATATTCTACTCTCCGAAGAGATAGCGGTGCTGCTCCGGAGTGAGAGTATCAATCTCGCAGCCCCAATATGCAAGCTTGCGGGCAGCCACTTCCTGATCGATCTCAAGCGGAACGTCATTGACCATCTGGCCAGGTTCACGGCTTACCTTATCGCTGTTTTCAACAAGATACTTCGCACTGAGGGCCTGGATTGCGAATGACATGTCCATGATCTCTGCAGGGTGGCCATCTCCGGCTGCCAGATTTACAAGACGGCCTTCCGCGATGATATATATCTTGTTTCCGTTCTCGAGAGTATATCCGAGGATATTCTTGCGGGCAGGCTTGACCTCCTTTGCCATTGCCCTGAGTCCGGCAACATCCACCTCACAGTCGAAGTGTCCTGCATTGCAGCAGATAGCTCCGTCCTTCATATTGAGGAAGTGTTCCTTGGTAATGACACCGTCGCAGCCTGTTACAGTCACGAATATATCTCCAAGGCAGGCAGCCTGCTCCATCTTCATTACCTTGAATCCGTCCATCACTGCCTCCATGGCCTTGATTGGGTCCACCTCTGTCACAATAACTTCGGCTCCAAGGCCCTTGGCACGCATAGCTACACCCTTACCGCACCAGCCATAACCGGCTACTACGACATTCTTGCCTGCAACTATGAGGTTTGTAGTGCGGTTGATACCGTCCCATACTGACTGTCCTGTACCATAACGGTTATCGAAGAGGTGCTTGCAGTCGGCATTGTTGACAAGCATCATAGGAAACTTCAGAGACTTTGCCTTATTGAGCTGGACAAGTCTGAGGATACCTGTAGTTGTCTCCTCGCAACCTCCAATGACGTTTGGAATGAGGTCTGTGTACTCTGTATGCATGAGGTTTACAAGGTCACCACCATCATCGATGATGATGTTGGGACCTATCTCGAGGACTCTTCTGATATGAGCCTCATACTCCTGTGGAGTCGCATCATACCAAGCGAAGACATTGAGGCCTGCCTCAACAAGAGCTGCAGCCACATCATCCTGAGTCGAGAGCGGATTACTTCCGGTAACATACATCTCTGCTCCGCCTGCTGCCAGTACTTCACAAAGATAGGCTGTCTTCGCCTCGAGGTGTACTGAAAGCGCAACCTTCAGACCCTTGAAAGGGAGTGTAGTCCTGAACTCTTCTTCGAGTCCGTTGAGAAGAGGCATATGGTGCCTTACCCAGTCAATTTTCATTCTTCCGTCCTGCCAAAGCTGCGGATTCCTTATCTCACTTGCCATATAATTCTGTTGTTTTTTATCAATCCGGGGCAAAGATAGATATTTTTTGGCCACCGGAGAGGATATTTCACCACAATAACAGGCATTTGACAACTTGAGGGATGAAAATATTGGAGGTTAATGCATAGTTCGATATTTTTGCCGAAGAAATTCTTACTGATCATGGGACTTCTCACAGGCAGGACCGCCCTGGTAACAGGAGCGACAAGAGGTATCGGAAGAGCCGTTGCACTGAAGCTCGCGAGCGAAGGTGCTGACATAGCTTTTACTTATAGGTCGCAGCATGAGGCCGCTGAGTCTCTTGTTGCAGAGCTGGAAGCTCTGGGCGTACATGCCAAGGCATATGCATCGGATGCGGCATCTTTTGAAGACGCGCACAAGGTCGCAGATGACGTGAAAGAGACATTCGGAAGGATCGATATTCTTGTCAACAATGCCGGTGTGACAAAGGATGGACTCATGATGAGGATGGATGAGGCGCAGTGGGATATGGTGCTTGACAACAACCTTAAGTCTGCTTTCAATTACATCCACGCATGCACACCTATAATGGCACGTCAGAGATGCGGAAGCATCATCAACATGTCATCCGTGGTGGGAGTGGCAGGAAACGCAGGTCAGTGCAATTATGCTGCATCGAAGGCTGGAATCATCGGACTATCCAAGTCCATTGCCAAGGAGATGGGAGCAAGAGGAATCAGGTCAAACTGCATTGCTCCGGGATTCATAGCAACTGATATGACAGCCTCCCTTCCTGAAGAACTTCGCAAAGAGTGGGAGAAACAGATTCCTTTACGAAGGGGCGGCACTCCAGAGGATGTGGCAAATGTGGCACTTTTCCTCGCAAGTGATCTCTCATCATATGTCACAGGTCAAGTGATCAACTGCTGTGGCGGAATGAACTGCTGACATACACATTTCATAAAACCTAAACCACACGAAAGGTGTTGCCTGCTGAAACGGGCACACCTTTTTCTTTTTCTTTAGATTTTTTCTCTTTTTAAATGCAGATTTTTCTTTTTCTTAAACTGATTTCATGAAAGGTTCGCTATGTTGCACCCATGAAAGATGTGATGAGGAAATTCATTCGCTGGGCTCAGGCCGTATCTGACATCCTGGTTCCCAGGACCTGCCTTGCTTGCGAAGAGAGGCTTCTGCTTGGAGAGAGGTATCTGTGCCTGCATTGTCTTGCGGACATGCCCCTTACCTACTTCTGGAACAGGAAACACAATAGAATGGCAGACAAGTTCAACGACATCCTGCAAAAGAACATGGACCTGGGACGGATGGCATTTGAGCCTTATGTCTTTGCATGTTCGCTATTCTTCTATAGCAATGATGCAAGGTACAGGCTCATACTATATGACCTGAAGTACAATGGAAACACTGACATCGGTATCTTCTTCAGCCGTCGGCTCGGAATGCGGATGGCCGGATGTTCATGGCTCAGGGATGCTGATGCCATAATTCCCGTTCCTTTGCATTGGAGAAGGAAATGGTCAAGAGGATACAATCAGGCTGAAATAATAGCTCGTGGGATAGGACAGGAAATGGGAGTTGAGGTCAGGACTGATGTACTGTTTAGAAAGAGAATGACCAGAACACAGACAAAGCTGAGCGTTGAAGAAAAGGCACAGAACGTTTCCGGCGCATTTGAGGTGACCCTTCCGGGAGACTGGCTGATGCTTAACGGCTCATTGAAGGTCAGGCATCTGATTCTTGTCGATGATCTTTTCACTACCGGCTCGACGCTATATGCCTGCTATGCTGCCCTGCGATCTGTCTTCCCGCCTTCTGTACGTATCAGTGTGGCCACGTTGGCGTTTGTGGGAAGGGCGTAGCTCGCGCAACTTGCTTTGAGCGGGTGGCCGGCGTATATGCCAGGCGCGTTGCCTTGCAGACTAAGCTTCCGGTCTTATAATCGTGAACTGGCCATGGAATCTGCCGTTTTTCTGGCCACCGAGGACGGCATCTAAGTGATGGCCAGAAATTCGGGCTTTTTTCTGGCCGCTGAAGACTGAAACAGAACAGTGGCCAGGAAATGGCGGGATTTTCTGGCCGACAGAGATAGATTTTGGCTCACGGCCAGGAAATAGGCCTTTTTTATGGCCGCACAACAAAATTTTAATATAAGGATTTATGAAGAAGGATTTTAGTGCTCTGAGTTTTTCGGAGAAGGAGAGGATTTGTGAAAGTATATATATCAGCCATGGACCGTATTGGCATATATATACTGACGGAACAATGATGCAGAACATTTTCTGCAACGAGGAAGAGTTCAAGATTGGGATGTGGTGTCTCGCCGTGGCTCTGCACTTGTGCAAATCTGTGCGAGCCATCACGTTTGAGCTGATGGGAAACCATGTCCACATTATATTGGCTGGTCAGAAAGAAGATTGCATTAAAGCATTTGGGCTATTTGTCGAGAGACTCAGACAGGCATTTCCAAAGAGACAACGCATCATCGACTGGAGCAAACTTAAAATGGAGATTCTGCCTATCGAAAGCCTTCAGGCGCTGCGCAACGAGATCATATATGTCAACCGCAATGCATTTGTAGCCAACCCGATGTACACTCCGGATTCTTACCCATGGGGAGGAGGCTGCACATATTTCTGCCCTTGGCTGAAGCACCTGGCTACAACACCATTAGGGGAATTGCCTATCTTGACACAACGGGCTTTGCTCCACACGAAGAAAATCGCACCACTCGCAGATTTAAAAGTAATCGACTCTATGCCCTTCATCCCATCTTTCTGCGACATAAAACTCGGGGAAAGCATGTTCAGAGACGCCCGAAGCTACTTCAACTCTCTCACACGCAATGCAGAAGCCTTCAGCCAGATAGCTTCAAGACTCAAAGACACGATATTCCTTACAGACGAGGAACTCTACTCAGTGATATGCTCACACATTAACAAAGAGTACTCAGTCAAGACTCCCTCACAACTCAGTGCCCAGCAAAAAATAGACACCGCCCGCCAGATGCATTTCACCTACAACGCCACCAACCAGCAGCTCCGGAGAATGCTCCGCCTTGACCTCGCTATATTGGAAGAACTGTTTCCATAAGCCATCCTTCACAGGAGGGCCAGGTTTAATGGCGAACCTTGATCTTGTCCTTCGGTACGAAATAATAGCGGACGACGTCGATTGCGGTCTCCGGATTTGAGACTATTACCAGGTCTGCTTTCTTCAAAGCTATGCGAAGACTATGGTGATGATAATGTCTCTGGAACCAGTTATAATGATGTTCCCTTTCCTTAAGGTAGCTGAGGTCTCCCACTTCAACCACTCTACGGCCTTCGTTGTCAGTATACTTTTTCATTTCCTTGACCTTTACAATGCAAATTTAATTATTTTTGCACTCGTATCAATCCCACCATGAAGTTGAAGACAGTCATACTTGCTGCAGTTGCATTGCTGGCTTTTCTTGCCGGCAGTGGAGCGGCATATGCACAGTCTGCCCCCCCCAAGTCAAATTTTGACACAGACATATGGAAGATCCGCAATAACTGCATGCCTGGATTCAGATACCACTATGATGATTATCTGCAGTATGCCCCTGCAGCCGTCATGGCAGGAATGAAGGCTTTCGGATATGAGAGCAGGAGTTCATGGGGCAGGATGCTTGTCTGTGACGCCTTTTCTGCAGCCATCATGGCAGGAGCCGTAAACGGCATCAAGTATACCGTCGGACGATTGAGACCTGACGGCAGCCGGTACAACTCCTTTCCTTCCGGTCATACCGCAACTGCATTCATGACTGCGACGATGCTCCACCAGGAGTATGGATGGCGCAGTCCGTGGTTCAGCATCGGAGGATATACTGCAGCAGCCATCACCGGAGTCTCACGCATATTCAACAACAGACATTGGCTCACCGATGTCGTCGCAGGTGCCGGCATAGGTATCGGATCTGTACATCTGGGATATTTTCTTGGAGACCTGATTTTCAAGGAAAAGCAGGTATACGACGGATATGTCAGACCGGACTTCTTCTATGACTCATCACAACGACATTATGTAGCCGAGCTCATATTCGGACGCAGGTTCATCATCGGTCCGTCAGGAGAAGCAAGCCCCACTCGCGGAGGTCTTGCCGGAGTTTCGGTAGATATACCTTTTGCTCCCGGTCTGGGAGTTACCGG
Organism: Candidatus Cryptobacteroides sp.; assembly: GCA_045126075.1. Lineage (GTDB taxonomy): Bacteria > Bacteroidota > Bacteroidia > Bacteroidales > UBA932 > Cryptobacteroides. Next base: position 46,035 of record JBGVNX010000004.1, on the reverse strand, counting down.
ACGTGCTTCTGCCAGTTCGTTGACATATTCCTCTATGGAGTCCATGAATGTATACTCTGCTTTGGCGGGAGGATTCTACAATCTGCATTTTGCAAAGATCCTCGAGCTGCAGGCAAAGGTCATGGCTGGCTATGCATGGGGTATGGGTGGCAGCGGAGCTGACCTGTGTGCCGGCATAAGCCTCAGCCTGATTACCGGTAACAATTTCAAGATAAAGGCATTCGCCGACTTGGAGTCCATGAGCCTCGACCCACACCAGCCATGGCTGAACACCGCCGTAATCGGTTTCGGCTCAGGCTGGTTCTGGTAGCAGACTGCCATCCGCATGCCCTTCATTACTCTTTTAAAACTAAAAATTCGGATTTCACGAAATTTGACTATCTTTGCACCCGGATCGCTCTGGTGGTGGAATAGGTAGACACGCGGGACTTTAAGGAGCAACCCTCAAAAGTTGCCATTACAGAGTGCCTCAAAGGAAACTTTGAGAGTAGAACTCCCCTAACAAACGGAAACCTCGCCCGCAGAAATGCAGGCTTTGGCGACGGCTCACTAAATTCAGCCCAGGCTGATAAATGGCGTAGAGACTATACAGGGAGGGCCTAAACGCAGGACGGCATGTAATACACGCCCAGCGCACGGTCAAGAAATAGTCCAGACTACAACGGCTTAGCATTATGGATGAAGCCGGCTTGTGTAAAAGCAAGAGTAGCAAGAAAATCCCGTGGACAGAAATGTCCGTACGGGTTCGATTCCCGTCCGGAGCACTTAAATAGCCCTTCTAGGTAACTAGGAGGGCTATTTTTGTACACCAATCTCGACAACTGAGCAATATAATGGCACATCAGGTAGGTATATTTGCTCCAAAAGTTGAGACCGTGGCGACGAAAAGGACTAAAACAGACTATGAGAATGCGGCCAAGACATCTCAGAGCATAGCTGGAATGTGTAGGTGTTTTGGATTAAAACCTTGTGGAGGAAATTATAAAATCATGCACAAGGCCATAAAGGAATACGACTTGGATATCAGTCATACAAGCTCAAAAGAAGACTAATTCAAGAAGGCCTCAAAGATAATATTTGTGAAAGATGCAGACTATCCGAATGGCAAGGGGCTCCGATTCCTCTGGAACTACACCATATAAATGGCAACAACAGAGATAATCGGCTAGAAAATCTAGCTCTCTTATGTCCCAATTGCCATGCTCTTACTAAGAGTTACAGAGGTAAAAACAAAAGTCGTTGATTGGTTAACTGCGCCACTCTTCACAAGCCACTGAGAGACAATCAGATACACTGGCAATCAACAACATAGAGAAGAAGATGCTTTTAACCATTGAGCGAAGGTCCGAGGATTGAAGAGGTTTTCGTAACTTTGGACAACAATAGACAGGACTATGGAAACCTATGCTACATTGATGATTATTCTGCTGTGTTGGGCAATCCTGCTGGTGGCAGACCTTATTGTGAGCGGAGTCGTGAGACTGACTGCAAAAGTGCCATTCAAGAAGGTTTTTCTATGGGGATTGCTTTCACTGGCGGTTCCGCCTGCAGTCATCGGTTACGGAACGCTTGTAGAACGAAACCGGCTCGAGATCAAGGAGATAGAGATTGAGTTTGACAATCTGCCGGAAAGTTTTGACGGATATCGGATTGTACATATCTCGGATATACATGCCAGATCATTCAGCAGGCGCACAGACCAGTTGGAGAAGGCTGTAGAAATAATAAATGGCCTCGAATCCGACCTTATTGCATTCACCGGCGACCTGATTACACTGACACCTGACGAGATTGACTGCATTGCCCCTTCATTGGGGGCTCTGGAAGCTTCGGACGGGGTTATTTCTGTTCTTGGCAATCATGACTATGGCACATATGCCGATACTTCAGGCGTCCTGCTTCAGGGACTCATAGACCGGGAGGCTGCTCTTGGCTGGAACCTGCTGCTCAATGAGCACAAGGTGCTTCGCCGAGATGTCGATACGATTGTAGTTGTCGGTGTGGAAAACACTTCCTCGTCACATTTCTTTCCTTCGAACGGCGACCTGACCAAAGCCTCGGAAGGCACTGAAGGAGCATTCAGAATAGTCCTGACACACGACCCTCTGCACTGGGAGTCAGAAATACTCGGCCTGGACTACCCTCTCACGCTATCAGGTCACACCCACGCCATGCAGCTGTCCCTTTTCGGCTGGAGCCCGAGCAGTCTTGTGTTCAGACACAGCGACGGACTGTACACTTCCGACGACGGCAACCAGCATCTGTATGTAAACGTCGGTCTGGGAGAAACCATCTTCCCTGCCCGCATCGGCGCCCGCCCGGAAATCACACTGATCACCCTTAGAAGACGAAACATCCGCTAAACGGACACAAAAACCGACATTTTGTGTCCAAAACCGGGTTCAAACAGTGAAACGGACACAAAAAAGACAAATCTGTGTCCGAAACGGTGTTCCGACTACTAAACTGACACAAAAATCAACATTTTGTGCTCAAAACCGGGTTCCGACCACAAAATGGACACAAAAACAGGGATTTTGTGTCTGGAATCTATCTTCTTTGGCTATATTCGCTCAAGGTAATGCGGAATACGTCAAGATCAATGTATTAGCAAGCTCTGCAGGCCACTCTGGCCGGGTATCTGACACCCTTTCTTACGATCGCATTTCAATAACCAATATTGTATAACGTCTGCGGGAAACCATACGACACCAAAGCTATTGAAATGAATAACAGAGCAAACTATTACGACATCGAGAAACTATGTCAACATTTCTTCGACAAACTAGGAAGTGTATACCACTTGTGCACTCCTGAAAATCACCCCATCATATTCCGAAATTCTGAAGATTTCAAAAGAGGTATGACTCTTTTAGGAATTGCTGCAATCTATCATAAAAAGGTCAGATTAATAACTTTTGAGTTGATGAACAACCATATCCACATCATCATTGAGGGTAAAGAATATGACATAACAGAGTTTTTTGAATGCTTCAAAAGGTTGTTATATAAATGCCTTCATACAGACGGAGTTCGGCCAGACTTGAATGGATTTACGATGAAACTTCACCAGATAAACAATTTGGAGAACATTAGAAATGCTATCGCATATGCCAATAGAAACGGCTCTGTTGTGGATAGACACGTGTGCCCATTCACCTATCCATGGGGATCTAACAGGTACTTTTTCAACACAGAATCCAAAACCAGATATGAAGAGCAGAAAAGCATCATGAAGATGCGGCAGAAGAGAGAAATCACACAAAGTCGCAAATACGACAAAACCGAAGACCTATATTTGGTAGATGGCTATGTTTGCCCTCTATCATTCTGTCATGTAGAATATGGGGAGCACATGTTCCGCGATGCAAGACACTATTTTGCAAAGGTGTCCAGACATATTGAGAGTTATGACGAGATTGCCAAAATGATCGGAGAACAGATATACTACACTGATGATGACCTTTTTTCAATTGCATGTACCCTATCGGCAAAAGAGTACGATTGCAAGACTCCGTCACAACTACCGAAGGATGATAAGATCAAACTTGCGAGACACCTTATAAAAGAGTACAATGCAGGTAGCAAGCAGATTCAAAGGATGTTGAAGATAGATGCAGCCATCATGACAGCCTTGTTCGGAAACTCTAAACTATAAGTTTGAGAACAAAATCTGGGCAGATGTTCCCAAAACATTGAACACCCCACTCAAACGGGCACAAAAATCATCATTCTGTGCCCGAAACCCAGTATTAACAACAAAACGGACACAAAATTGGCAAATCTGTGTCCAAAAGGGTATTCCAACGACAAAACGGACACGAAAAGCAACATTTTGTGTCCAAACCGGGTTCAAACAGTGAAACGGACACAAAATTGGCAAATCTGTGTCCGAAACGGTGTTCCGACTACTAAACGGACACGAAAGCAAAGATTTTGTGCCCTAAAAGAAAAATATAGAGCAAATAAGAGATATGTGCCCCCAAAATAGTATATTTGTAAGGTTGACCATAAAACAATAAGAATATGAAAACTTTAAAGTTCATCATTGCAGGACTCATCATCACATTGGCAACAGCTTGCACTTCGAAGACTCAGCAGACAGAGACAGACCAGACCAATGAGGTTATCGAGACCATCATGGCTCGTCGCAGCATACGTAAATATAAACAGACTCCTGTCGGAAGAGATACGCTGGAGTTGATCATGAAATGTGGAATCAATGCTCCTAACGGACAGAACAAGCAGTCATGGGAGGTTCGTATCATTGACGATCCGGAAGTCATGAACGAACTCAAGGAAGCTATAGCACAGGGACATCCTGACTTTCCGGCTGAGGCTGCAAAGGGATGCTTCCGCGATGCTCCAGTTATGCTTTTCATCGCACGTGATGTTTCTTATCCGTTCTCTGCATACGATTGCGGACTCCTTTCTGAAAACATCATGCTGTCTGCATGGTCACTGGGCGTAGGATCCATCTGCCTTGGCATTCCTGTCCGCTTCATGACAGACAATGAGGTCTGCAGACCATATGTTGAGAAGCTCGGATTCAGCGAAGGGTACGAATTCTGCCTATGCATAGGTTTGGGATACGCTGACGAGTCTCCTGAGGCGAAGCCACGTACCATGGACAAGGTAAAATACATTGATAAATTCTAATATTATGAACTATCTTCTTATTCTTCTGGCAGTTTCACTTGCCGTTTCAGGACTCGGATGGATATACTTCATCTATTTTTTCAGCATCGGTTATGGATTCGGAGTTTCCGCCCTTGCAGTGACTATCGCAGTACTCTTCCGTGATGTCCTTACACCTCCGACAGCAATACTTTGCGCAGTGATGTTCGTATTCGGATGTCGTCTCGGACTCTACCTTCTGACTCGTGAGAAAAGGTCGCCGGAGTATAAGAAGATCCTTTACGGACCTGATGCAGCCAAGAAGAAACCTCTGTTTGTAGTCATTACAGTGTGGATTTTCTGCGCTCTTCTTTATGTCGGCCAGGTAAGTCCAGTAGCATTCTATCTTGCAAACAAGGCTGCAGGCGCTCCTGTAAGCGAGGTATTACCATGGGTAGGCGCTGCTATGATGGCAGCCGGAGTTGTTCTCGAGTCAGTCGCTGACGCACAGAAGAAGGCTGCAAAGAAGATCAACAAGAACAGATTCGTGGACACAGGCGTGTATAGGCTGGTTCGCTGCCCGAACTATCTCGGCGAGCTGGTGATCTGGACAGGAGCATTCATCGTATGCTTCGGCGCATGCTGCACACTGTGGCAGTGGATCATCGCAGCTATCGGATACATCGGAATCGTATATGTGATGTTCAGCGGAGCACGCAGGCTCGAGATCCGTCAGAACAAGGTCTACGGAGAAGACCCTGAGTATCAGGCTTATATAAAGAAGACACCTATCCTGCTCCCATTCGTCCCTATCTATAGCGTGGAGAGGCACACCTGGCTTCAGGCATAATATGAACGACAGGCAGAAACAGATAAACAGCGTCACATTGTGGGGAGCAGCGGTGAACCTGCTGCTTACCGCAGGCAAGATCATGGCGGGCATCTTCGGAAGAAGTGCCGCCATGATTGCTGATGGCGTGCACTCGCTGTCAGATCTGTTGAGCGACGCTGTCGTCCTGATATTCACACACATATCCTCAAAGGACAAGGACCGTGACCACAGGTTCGGACACGGTAAGTTCGAGACCATGGCGACCGTCATAATAAGCCTGATCCTGGTCATTGTGGCAGCAAAACTCATGAGCGGCGGTATAAAGGACATCATCGCATGTGTCAATGGAGAAGTTCTGCCAAGACCCGGCTTCATAGCGCTCGCCGCTGCCGCCGGCTCGATCGTATTGAAAGAAATCCTATATCAATGGACAGCCGCAGTCGGCAGAAAGACCGGCAGCACGGCCGTCATGGCAAACGCATGGCATCACAGAAGCGATGCATTATCCTCCATCGGAGCCCTTCTGGGCATCGGAGGCGCAATCATCCTCGGGGACAAGTGGACCATACTGGACCCGATAACATCATGCGGCATCAGCATAGCCATCATTGTAGTGGCAGTGAAGATGGCGATGCCAGGCCTTAATGAACTCCTGGAGACATCGCTTCCGGAAGACATCGAAAATGAAATCATTGAAATCGCCGCTTCCGTCCCCGGCGTCAACGACATCCATGAACTCAAGACACGCCGCAACGGAATGTCGTTCATCATCGACGCCCACGTAGTCGTGGATCCGGACATGAGCGTAGTCGAGGCACATGACATCGCCACAAACGTGGAGGAAGCTCTCCGCAGCAGATTCGGAAACGAAACCCAGACCAGCATCCACATAGAACCGGACACTGGCGCAAAATAAAATAAGGTCCATCGGAAATCCGACGGACATTATTTTTTAGAACGGGAAGAGGAGCGGAAGGACGATCACCATCACAACTCCCATCAGGATCTGGAGCGGGAGTCCCACTTTTACATAATCCATGAATGTGTACTGGCCGGCAGACATCACCAGGGCGTTAGGCGGTGTCGAGAACGGCGAGGCGAAGCACATGCTCGCCGCGACGGTCACCGCAAACATGAACGGCACCGGGCTCACACCTATCTGCATGGCACACTGCAGGGCGATAGGAGCCATGAGGACTGCCGTAACGGTGTTGCTGATGAATATGGTCATGACGGATGTCGCTGCATAGATTCCTGCCATCAGAAGGCGCGGGCCGCTGCCTCCAAGACCAGTTACGATGGCGCCGGAAATCATCTCGGACACACCTGTCTTCTCAAGGGCTATGGACATCGGAAGCATCGCCGCAAAAAGGACAATTGTCTGCCAGTTGATGGTCTTGTATGCGGCCTCAACGCTGCGCACACAACCTGTGATCACCATCATGACTGCTGCCAGGAGCACTGCAGTCACCGGAGCCACAGGGATGCTGTCAACCACCATCATCACGATCATCGCAATCATGATCAGGGCCGCAATCGGAGCCTTATAGTCCAGTGTAACCTTCGCGGCAGCTTCAAGAGGCTCGCCGAGCACGACCCAGTTCGATGATTCGCTCTTCATTCGTGCAATATCCTTCCATGCACCCTGGACCAGGAGCACGTCGCCGTCCTGCATCTTCTGCTGGCCGAGATCGTTAAGGATATAGTCCTGCTTTCTTCTGATACCCAGCACATTGACACTGAACTTGCTGCGAAAGCCGGCCTCAATGATGGTCCTGTTGATCATGGACGAAGTCGGCATGATCAGAATCTCCGCTACTCCGATGTCAAAGAAGTCCATGGTAGCATTGGCAGAGCTGCCCTCGATCTCATCTGTGTGCTTATCGATCAACCTGAGGGTGTAGTCGGTCGCAAATTTCTCGATCTGTTCCGGATCTCCCGACAGATAAAGCACGTCTCCCTGATTGATTACCAGATCAGGAGAGGCGAGCTGCTGGTTCACCGTGCGCACAAATCTGTTCGGACCGGTACTGCGGCGAAGTTCGAGCACATTGATGCCGTACTCTCTATAGATATTCAGGTCTACTACTGTCTTTCCGATAGCCTCGGAATCCTCATCCTTTACATGGACACGGAAGAGGTTGTCAGTCACGCCGTACTCACTCACAAGATCCTTGAGCGACTTACCCTTATTCTTCTTATCCTTTGCTTTTTCCTTAGCTGTCAGCATCTTGGTAGCCGGAAGGAGATAAAGCACACCTACCACGAGAGTCACAAGACCGACAGGAAGGAAGGAGAAGAATGCCAGGGGCTCATAACCGGCTCCCTCAAGGGTGTCGCTGACGATAAGGTTGGGCGGCGTACCGATGAGGGTCATCATGCCTCCCATGCTGCTGGCGAAGGCCAGAGGCATGAGCAGGCGGCGTGGGGACGTACCCGCTGCTGCTGCCATGCTGACAACAATCGGGAGCATGAGGGCCACTGTACCTGTGTTGCTGACGAACATGCCGATTGCTGATGTAACTATCATCACAAGAAGGAAAAGTTTCAGCTCGCTGTTGCCTGCGAGGGTCATCACCTTGCTGCCGATCATCTTTGCAAGGCCGGTCTGGAAGATGCCGCCCCCGACGATGAACAGGCCGATCATCATGATGACCGTCGTGTTTGAGAATCCCGAAAGACCTTCTGCCGGAGTCAGGATCTGACACAGGAGAAGGGCCAGGAGGGCGCATATGGCCACAAGGTCAGAGCGGACCTTGCCGCTGACGAACAGGATGGCCGAAATCAGGAGTATTATAAGGGTTGCGATCATATCGTTTATGGTTTCACAGGGATGGTAAGGGTGTTCTTCACTTCGCCGATGACGAAGATGCTGTGCAGGGAGCCGATGCAGTCCAGGTCACCGAGCGTGCCCAGCACAAAGTTCTGGTAGTCCTGCATATTCCGTGCATAGATCTTCAGCATGTAGTCATATTCGCCCGATGTATTAAAACATTCTACCACCTCGTCAATCACCGCAATGACCGAGGTAAACTGCTGGCTATATTCCTTGCTGTGGTGCTTGAGACGGACGTTGCACAGGACCATGATCCCGTTGCCGGCCTTGATCGGATCCACAACTGCCACATATCGTTTGATGTAACCTTCCTTTTCAAGGCGTTTCTGCCTCTCGAATACAGGTGAGGGCGAAAGATTTACTCTGGCTGCCAACTCTTTAGTAGTCAGCTTGGCGTCCTTCTGCAGCTCTCGCAGAATCAGGATGTCTATCCGGTCTAACGTTTCCATATTTCATTTTCGATATATACAGATTTCTCCACTCACTCCGTTCGGTCGAAATGACAGATATTGAACTTCCATCATTCTATCAAAACAATATTTAGCAGAATTATATTCTGTATACAGTTAAATTTTCAACAAAAATAGAATATTTTTCCGATTTTATCCGAAACGTTGCACATATTATTCCAATATATCATCTTTGCAGTCAGTGATACAGAGAATTTTAACGTATCTTTGTGCGTTTTTGTATAAAAGATTGCCACGTCGCTATGCTCCTCGCAATGACGTGGAACCGAACAACTTGTACATAACGATTGCAACACACAACAGCAGGAGGAAGACACTTTCCAATCACACAAAGTAGGAGGGAGACATTCCCGAATTATACAAAGGCAGGAGAGGAACACTTTCTAACCATACAAAGGCAGGAGGGAGAAACTTCCAATCATACAAAAGAGGAGGGAGACATTCCCGAATCATACAAAGGCAGGAGAGGAACACTTTCCAATCACACAAAGTAGGAGGGAGACACTTCTGAATAACACAAAGCAGGAGGGGAACTGAACTACGTCATTGCGAGCGAAGCGTGGCAATCTGTAAAATAGATGAGAAATGATCAGATGTGAATATATACACGAGGGAGAGTTCGAGTTTGAGGCTGGCGGAAGCGTCAGCGCTCTGAAGGTGGTTTACCACCGCTCGGAGCGCGAGTGGCGCAGCGGCGACGACCGTAAGGTGATATGGATATGCCATGCTCTTACAGCGAACTCGGATGCAGAGGACTGGTGGCCGGAACTCGTGGGACCGGGAAAGCTTTTCGACACCGAAAAGTATTTCGTCGTGTGTGCCAACATGCTCGGTTCGGCTTATGGTTCATCGGGACCGGCGACAGTGAACCCGGCTACAGGCCTGCCATATTACTTTGACTTCCCTGCCATTACAGTACGCGACATCGTACGCGCCAATGATCTGGTTCGTAGACATTTAGGAATCGAGCATATCGATTTCATGGTCGGAGGATCCATCGGAGGATTCCAGTCGGTGGAGTGGTCCATCATGGAGCCGGAGGTGATCAGGAAGGCCGTGTACATCGCATGCGGAGCAAGGGTGACCCCATGGCTTACGGCTTATAATGAGTCCATGAAGATGGCTCTGGAGACGGATCCTACTTTCCGTGAATGCGCTTCGCTCAAAGGCGGCGAGACCGGCCTCAGATGCGCTCGAAGCATTGCCCTGATATCATACAGGAGTTATGAGGGCTACAATGCGACGCAGTGGGAAAAGGAAGAGGACTGCCTGTTTGCCGACAGGGCGGGATCATACCAGAGATACCAGGGAAAGAAGCTCTCGGACAGATTTGACGCCTACTCATACTACTATCTCTGCGGATCAGTGAACAGCAACAATGTGGGACGCGGACGCGGCGGAGTGGAGAAGGCGCTGGGCACCATAAAGACCGACTGCACCGTCATCGGCATCGACAGCGACAGGCTGTTCCCTGTGGAGGAGCAGAAGCTCATAGCCTCATGCATCCCCGGTGCCGTATATCACGAGATCACATCGAAATTCGGCCATGACGGCTTTCTGTTGGAAAACGACCAGCTCACCGCCATCATACAGCCGTTGTTACCGTAAACGTTGGTGTTGGTAAGGGTTATAAAGGAATACCGTCCACGAAAATGGCATGAAACCGTGGCAGATACCCACCTCAAAGGCTGGATCTTCCACACTTTTACAGGAAAACCGTGGACGATGTCCACAAAACCATGGTGCAAGACCAGCACCACATGAAAAAGAAAATATAAACATTACACTATATGCAGGTATTGAAATTCGGAGGCTCATCGGTAGCCAATGCTGAGAATATGGCCAAGGTTGTTGACATCGTTGTCAAAGCCGTGGACCGCGACAGGACCATTCTGGTATCTTCTGCCATCAGCGGATGCACCGACACCCTCATCAAGATAGGTACACTTGCCTCACAGCGCGACGAGAGCTACAAGACCCTCATCGACGAGCTGCAGCAGAAGCACCATGTCATCATCCGCGACTTCCTTCCGCTTGAAAAGCAGGCGGAGTCACAGGAGGTATGCGATTCGCTCTTCGATTCGCTCAGGAGCATCGCACAGGGAGTGTTCCTCCTCGGCGAGCTCTCCCCTGCCAGCCTTGACGCGATCCAGGGATTCGGCGAACTGTGGTCGACAAAGATCCTTGCCACCAAGCTCGCTTCGATCGGCATCGCGACCAAGTGGATCGACTCACGCAACATCATCCGCACAGTGGCAAAGGGCGACAAAAACATCGTGGATGTGCAGAAGACATATTCACGCGTGAATGAAATGGTCGACAGCAATCCGATCACGCAGCTCTTCGTGCTTCCGGGATTCATCGCGTCCGACAAGCAGGGCCGCACCACGACCCTCGGCCGCGGCGGCTCCGACTACACCGCTGCGCTCTATGCAGTCGGCTGCAAGGCCCGTGTGCTTGAGATCTGGACTGACGTGCCGGGCATGATGACCTCGAACCCTAAGGTTGTCCCTACAGCACGCACCATCAGCAACATCTCATACAAGGCTGCGCTGGAGCTCTCACACTTCGGAGCGAAAGTGATCTATCCTCCTACTATCCAGCCGGTTGTGGCAGAGGGTATCCCTATCTACATCAAGAACACATTCGCCCCTCAGGCGTCCGGAACACTCATCGAGAAGCATCCGCCACGCAGCAAGGATTCGGTCATCGGAATCTCCAATTCCGACAACATCGCACTGCTGTCATTGGAAGGAAGCGGAATGGTAGGCATACCGGGCTTCTCAAGCCGTCTCTTCGAGACCCTCAGCCAGAACGACATCAACATTATCCTGATCACACAGGCATCTTCAGTGCACACGATGTGTATCGCTGTTGCAGAGAAGGACGCCGAGAAGGCACGCGAGGCTGCAGACAGATGCTTTGCATATGAAATCTCTCTTGGAAAGCTCAATCCGCTCAAGGTGGAGAAGGGATATTCGATCGTATGTCTGGTCGGTGATGACGTGCTCAACCAGAGCGGAGCGACAGGAAAGATGCTTGCGGCCCTCGGACGCAACAGCATTCCGGTCAGAGCGACAGCTCAGGGTTCATCGGAGCGTAACATCTCCGTGATCATATCATCGTCCGACGCTGACGCTGCCATCAGGACAATCCACAACGAGTTCTTCGACCGTCGCAGCGGAAAGGACATCCACCTTTTCATTGCAGGATACGGTGTCGTTGGAAAGGCTCTCGTGGACATCATCGGAAAGAACAGGGAGAAGATCGAGGCTCGTACCGGACGTCGTCTGCATGTCTGTGGACTTGCTAACAGCCGCAGGTTCATCCTCGACAAGAACGGGCTCTCACTCGAAAACATTGCAGAACAGCTTGCAGCCGGAGACAATGCAGCTGATGAGGCATACTTCACACAGCTCGCCACACTGACCCTTGAAAACTCAGTGTTCGTGGACTGTACCGCTTCCGCTGACATCGCGTTCAAGTACATGAACCTCTTCAAGAGAGGTTACTCAGTGGTGGCATGTAACAAGATCACATTCTCAGCACCATACAAGCACTACTCTGCCCTTAAGGAGGCCGCAATCGAGATCGGTGCGACACTCCGATATGAGACCACAGTAGGAGCTGCGCTCCCTATCCTTGAGTCCATCTCACGCAGCGTCCACAGCGGCGACGAGATCGTGCGCATCGAGGCTGTTTTGAGCGGCACATTGAACTACATCTTCAGCAACTATGCCGGTGGCGAGGGAGGCACATTCGCAGAGGTAGTCAAGAGGGCACAGGACGCAGGCTATACCGAGCCGGATCCACGCCTCGACCTCAGCGGTCGCGACGTGCTCCGCAAACTGCTGATCCTCTCCCGTGAGGCAGGAGTGGGCATTGACGAGAAGGATGTGGAGATATGTCCACTGCTTCCTGCAGAGTTCTTCGAGGGCGATGTGGATGCCTTCTATACGAAACTTGTCGAGAATGAGGCTATATTTGCCGCACGATATGCAGAGGCTGCATCAAAGGGTCTTCGTCAGAGATTCGTGGCATCACTCGTGAAGGATTCTTCCGCGCCATTCGGATATAAGGCTAAGATCGGACTGGAGTCCATCGACAGCACACATCCGCTGTTCAACCTCTGCGGCACAGACAATGCCGCCCTGATCCAGACCGACTTCTACCCGTCACCGCTGGTGATCCAGGGAGCCGGCGCCGGTGCATACCAGACAGCATCCGGTGTGTTGAACGATATTATTATGTAATACTTGTCATTTACTGTCATTTCGAGTAACTAAAAGTGTCATTTCGAGCGCCCGTAGGGCGTCGAGAAATCTAAACACACCAATATGTATAAGACATACTTCACATACATAATGTCAAGTCAAAATGGCACTACATTATACATCGGTGTTACAAACGACCTTGAACGGAGAGTAAAGGAGCATAAAAGTGGAGAGTTACCAGGTTTTACACAAAAATATAAATGTTGTAAATTAGTCTATTTTGAAGAATATTCTGACATTGATCAAGCAATTGAAAGAGAAAAGAAACTAAAGAAATGGAGAAGAGAGAAAAAGGATTGGTTAATTAGGACTAAAAATCCTGAGCTAAAGGACTTAGCGGAGATTTAGTTCCATAGATTTCTCGACTCGCTTCGCTCGCTCGAAATGACAAAGAGGAACGCTCGAAATGACAGTAAAAACAACAATATAATGACAAATGAAAATGGAAAATAAGAATTATAAATTTGAGACATTGCAGGTAAGGGCGGGACAGGAGATCGATCCTGTTTCGAAAGGTACTGCTGTACCTATCTACCAGAGCACTGCATATACATTCGACAGCATGGAGTACGGCGCCGAGCTTTTTGAGTTGAAGCGTCCGGGCAACATATATACACGTATCACCAACACTACTACAGAGGTGTTTGAGAAAAGGATGGCGGCCCTGGAGGGCGGTGTGGCAGCATGTGCCACTGCTTCCGGCCAGTCAGCCGTATTCCTCACCATCACCAACATCTGCGGTCCTGGAGACAACATCGTAGCTCAGCCATATCTCTATGGAGGTACGTTCACGATGTTTGCAATCACCCTTCGCGACATGGGAATCGAGGTGCGCTTTGCGGCAAGCGACCATGTTTCCGATCTTGAGGCACTGGTTGACGACCGCACCAAGGCGATCTTCCTTGAGAACATCGGAAATCCGGCGTTCAACATTCCTGACTATGAGCCAATCGTAGAGATGGCCCGTCGCAAGGGAGTATGCGTGATGGTGGACAACACTTTCGGAATGGGAGGTTATCTCTTCCGTCCGTTCGAGTGGGGATGTAACGTATCCGTGCACTCTGCGACAAAGTGGATCTGCGGACACGGAACAGCACTCGGAGGAGTGGTTGTGGACGGAGGAAACTTCGACTGGACTCCGGAGAAGTATCCGCTTCTGGCTGCACCGTCAGAGAGCTATCATGGACTTGTATATAAGGAAGTGTTCGGTGATGCAGCTTTCGCCGGACGTGTCCGCGTAGACGGTCTCCGCAACATCGGCCCTGCACCTTCTCCGTTCAACTCATTCCTGATGCTCCAGGGTCTTGAAACATTGTCGCTGAGAGCAGAGCGCTGCTGCGCGAACACTCTCGCAGTGGCAGAGTTCTTGGAGAAGCACCCGGCTGTGGAGAGCGTGAACTATCCTGGTCTGAAGAGCAATCAGTATCATGACTTGGCATGCAAGTACCTCAAGAACGGCTTCGGCGGCGTGCTCACATTCCGCGTGAAGGGCGGTTTCGAGGCAGCGGCAGCGCTGGTGACTCGTCTCGAGCTCATTCTGCATGTGGGCAGCGTGGGAGATGCCAAATCACTTATCGTGCACCCGGCATCGACAACTCACTCGCAGCTCAGCCCTGAGGAGCAGGTCGCAGCAGGAGTGTACCCTAACATGCTCCGCCTCAGCGTCGGCATCGAGAACGTCGATGACTTGATAGCAGATCTCGCCGCCGCACTAGGCTAGAACCAAGATAACGGCACGGTAGCAAAAAACGCCAGAAACGCTCCTGATCCCCCGAAAAAACAGGTAATCAGGAGCAAAATCAGCCAAAAACGCTACCGGAAAAGAATAATTTGTGTTTAATCATTATATGAAGTAAGTTTCTTTAATATGCTTCCCTCGCTCTTCAGAGCGACGGCCGACGCCGTGTTCGGAACGAACGAAAGGCCAAAGGCCGCGGGGTATAATAGGGGCAGAGCCCCTAGGCATTAAAGGAATTTACTTTCATATAAAAATCGCGATTTTTATATGAAAGTAGCAGTAGTAGGTGCCACAGGACTAGTTGGCACAAGAATGCTGGAAGTTCTCGCTGAGAGAAACTTCCCGGTAACGGAGCTCATCCCAGTAGCTTCGGCAAAGTCGGTTGGACGTAAGATTACATTCCAGGGCAAGGAGTGGACAGTAGTGAGTGCAGAAGATGCAATCGCAGCTCGCCCAGATCTCGCATTGTTCTCTGCAGGCGGAAGCACATCAGCAGAGCTCGCACCTAAGTTCGCAGAGGTAGGCACACGCGTTGTGGACAACTCTTCACAGTGGAGAATGGACCCGACCAAGAAGCTCGTGGTTCCGGAGGTGAACGGAGACGTGATCGAGGAGTCCGACTACATCATAGCAAACCCTAACTGTTCGACAATCCAGATGCTTCTCCCTCTTTGGCCGCTTCATAAGGCATACAAGATCAAGAGAATTGTAGTATCGACATATCAGTCTGTTACAGGTACAGGCTACAAAGCTATGGACCAGATGACAGCAGAACGCGAAGGCGGAGTATGGGGTGAGTACCCTGCAGTATACCCGCATCCTATCGACCAGAACATCCTTCCACACATCGACTCATTCCTCGAGACTGGATACACCAAGGAGGAGATGAAGATGGTCAACGAGACTCATAAGATCTTCGCAGACGACAGCATCGGAGTATCTCCTACAACAGTGCGCGTGCCTGTACAGGGCGGCCACTCAGAATCAATAAACCTCGAGTTCGAGAACGACTTTGACCTCGCTGACGTTCGTAGGATGATGGAGGAGACTCCTGGCGTAACTCTCCAGGATGATCCTGCAAACTGCGTATACCCGATGCCTCTCTATGCATGGGGTAAGAACGACGTGTTCGTGGGACGTTTCCGTCGTGACCCATCTGTAAAGTACGGCCTCAACTTCTGGTGCGTGGCCGACAACCTCCGCAAGGGAGCTGCCACAAATGCTGTCCAGATCGCAGAGAAACTCATCGAGAAAGGTTTACTACCGAAAGAGTAGCCGGAACATTATAGATAAAAGCTATTGAAGATTGTGACAGAATGCCTATTCTGTCACAATCTTTAATTTTGCTCCTGCAACAAGAGATGCATGATCCACGAAAAGGCCATCAAGAGGCTTTCCATCACATTCAATCGTCTTCAATACCCGAGACTCTCCTTCACGTACTATCGTGAACGGTTTTTCACCCAATTCGAAAGTAATCTTATCGAAAAGCGGAACAGTAACCAGATATTCCGGATCCGCAGGAGAATACGTATAAAGTCCTATCGCACTCAAAACGAACCATGAGGACATCTCACCAGCGTCATCCATTCCAGAATATGCCAGGCCATGATCACCCATTGAATAGAAGTTGTTCAGAAGATGGTCGATCAGAGCTTGAGACTTATGAGGTTTGCCTATAAAATAATATAGGAAAGGAGCAGTATGTGCCGGCTGGTTGCCATGACAATACTGTCCAATAAAACCAGAGAGATTGTGAGCCTCATAACCACCCCATGGCAGAGTGTAGAATTTATCCAACTGTTTTTCGAATACCTCAGGGCCGCCGAAAAGCTCAATGAGCCCTTCTGTATCATGTGGAGCAAAGAAGGAGGACATCCAACCGGTAGCTTCACGATATTGGTAGTAGTAGTATGGGAAGCAAGGGTCAAAATTATCCACCCAACTGCCGTCCGCCAAGCGTCCTCGGGCAAACAATGTCGAAGGATCAAAAACGTTCTTATAATTATGGATACGCTTCATCAGCATATCGTGGCTTACGGTATCACCAAGCTCACGAGCCAGAAGCGCTACTGCATAGTCGTCATAGCTATATTCCTGTGTCTTTGTCACACCTGACTTGGCATCTGACCAGAAAAGAATTTCACCCTGGAGATCTACCTCGCTTACATAACCGTTGTCAATGTATTCCTGAAGGTAAGGACGCGACGGACCTTCAACTGTCGCATTCTTGAGCATCATGGCATATGCCTTTTGCACATCATAGTCACGAAGGCCTCTGAGATAGCTTCCTGTCACAAACACCGACGCATGATCTCCATGGAAGAAAGTCGGCATGAATCCGCCATATGCTTCTCCATTGACCAGGCATGAACTGATGACATCATTAGCGACCTCCGGTGAAAGCATGCCGAGCAGGACTAGCTTGTTGCGATAGTCATCCCAAAATGAAGGTCCTGTGTAATAATGGAAATCCTGCTTTCGTATATTACCTTTCGGGTCTGTGAAGCAACTGTCAACATCACTACGGAGGGCTGGCCAGAGCAATGAACGGTACATTGTCGTATAAAAGAGATTCTTCTGCTTCTGGCTTCCTCCTTCCACATTGATTTTTGCCAGCATTCCGTTCCAGATGGCATTACCTTCTTTCTTAACCTGCTCGAAAGTTTTGTCGATCATCTCCGCCTCAAGGTTTTTCTTCGCTCCATCGACACTCACGAATGAGAATCCTATCTTGAGTTCCAATGGTTTTGATGAATCTTCAAATCGTACGACAGGAATCGGCGCGGTATATCTTCTGTGGTAATAATGCTCAGCTCCTGCCGCATCCGGACAGTCCCTGATTACTCCGCCCTTATTTTCTATGATTTCTTCAATAGATACGACCTTGGCATTTGCCACGGCATAAAAATACACCGTTTGCCTTCCTGTGCGCTGATAACCGGAGCAGACAGTCTCCGACTCCTGCTTTATCGCATAGTCATTGACCCGTTCATTGGAACGCGGCAGATTGAAAAGGACACTCCTTTCCCCCGCCTTATCCCACGTATATCTGTGATAGGCTGCGCGAAGGGTGGAAGTAAGTTCGACATCGACACCATATCGCTCAAGATATACTCTGTAATATGCCGGGCGGGCTGATTCACGGTCGTGGGTGAACTTTGAGCCGTAGTCATCTATGGTGACATGTCCTCTCACCGGCAGGACAGGAATATGGTTCAGGTCCCAATGACCCTTGTTGGTGTGACTGAATCCATAGATCAGAGTATCTTCATATTGATAACCTGCGCCTGAACGAAATGTAGTCACAGGACTGACCTGCACCATTGCATTCGGAAGTGAGGATCCTGGAAACACCTCTGCTCCCCATGTACGACGTGTCGGATGAAAACCAAGCTCTACGCTGTCCCACAGTGTCTCTGTTCCTAAAAAAGGATTGACCCTATCAGTAAATTGCCTGACACCGAAAGGAGCCAGGCAACATGCTGCAGACAGCGCAGCAATGAATATCAACGCTATCTTCTTCATTATTTGACGCATCCGGAATTAAGAGCAGCTATATACTTCTCCCAAGCCCAAGCTGATGCGAGAGTCTCCTCTACTGTACGTTCAGCTTTCCATCCCAGTTCCTCGTTTGCCAGGGTGGTATCTGCCCAAATGGCCATTACATCTCCAGGACGGCGGTCAACGAACTTATAGTTCAGTTTCACTCCATTTACCTTCTCGAATGCAGTAACAAGTTCGTAAACCGAAACAGGACGACCTGTACCCACATTGAAAATCTCATAAGACTCCTTCATCCTGCCCTCAACCATTCTTGATACAGCGGCGACATGTGCCTTTGCAAGGTCTACTATATCAATATAGTCTCTCAGACATGTTCCATCCTCTGTAGGATAGTCGTTTCCGAAAATACTCAAGCACTCGCGCTTGCCGATAGCTGTCTGAGTGATGAAAGGAACGAGGTTGTTAGGAACGCCACGTGGAAGTTCTCCGATAAGCGCTGAAGGATGTGCACCTATAGGGTTGAAATAACGGAGAGCTATTCCCTTTACAACTCCTTCTGATGAAGCAGTGGCAAAGACCACGTCACGAAGAATATCCTCGCACATCTGTTTTGTGTTTCCGTAAGGAGACGTTGCCGGAAGACGTGGGGTCTGCTCTGTCACAGGAAGCACTTCCGCTTCTCCATAAACAGTTGCTGAAGAAGAGAAGAGTACATTACAACCGCCATGATTCTTTGCCGCTTCAAGAATATTGAGGAAAGACACAAGGTTGTTGCGATAGTACATAATAGGCTGAGCAACAGACTCGCCCACAGCCTTGAAGGCTGCAAAATGAATCACTGCATCGATCTTGTGCTCGGTAAAGAGTGTCTCGACTGAAGCATAATCACAGCAATCGATCTGATAAAACGGGATATCATCTCTACCTGTGATCTTCTTCACTCCCTCGAAGCAGGTCATATCACAATTTGACATATTGTCCGCCACTACGACATCATAGCCTGCGGCTATAAGCTCAACGGTCACATGGCTACCTATGTAGCCTGCACCACCTGAAACCAAAACTTTCTTTGTCATAATTTGAATTTATATTTTACAGATGTCTCGACTACGCTCGACATGACAACGGGAAAAACCGCTCGACATGACAGCGGAAGAACCGCTCGACATGACAACGGGAGAACCGCTCGACATGACAGCGGAGAAACCGCTCGAAATGACAGTGTAATTATTTATATAATGGTGAAGGGTATACACCATTATCTGCAAATTCCTGGAACTTTGCTACCACTCCCGGACGGTCCTCCTGGAAAGTCACACCGAACCAGCGTGATGGAGTCTGAAGAAGTTCACACTTACCCTCGCCGCACTTGATGATATTATCAATTGCATAAGGAATATAAAACTCAGCCTTGAGTTCATTTATATTAGCCTTAAGGAATTCTGTGAAAATCTTTCCGCTCCTCTCAAAATAGTCAGGAGTGAAGCCCCACATATTCATAGAGCAAAGCGCCTTCGGAGCCAGTTCAACAGCCTCTCCCGTCACACTGTTCTCTCCATAGATCTTTCCATCTTCTGTCATCGCGATCTTGTGATGTTCCACAACATCTGTAAGGAAACCGTCAGCACCGGAAGCTCCGATACCGCGAGATACGCCACCTGACTCCGAAAGGGTATTATCAAGTTCAAAGCCTACAAGAGCATACTCGCCAGTCTTTCCTTCATGCGCTCTGAGCCAGTCTCCGAGAATCTGGAACGACTCCTTGCCATAGTAGTCATCTCCATTAATGACAGCAAACGGCTCCTTTACTACCTCAGCACCCATAAGCACAGCATGAGCTGTTCCCCATGGCTTCACACGCTCAGGATTGAGCGCGAACTCTGAAGGAATCTTGTGGAGTTCCTGTGTCACGAACTGGAACTGAAGAGGCTCTCCGTCAAGACACTTCACATTGCTGTATTTCTGTTTTACCAGTTCCTCCATCTGCTCCTTGAAGTATTCGCGTACAATATACACGACCTTACCGAATCCTGCCTGAACTGCATCATAGATTGAATAATCGATGATGGTTTCACCATTAGGACCAAGTCCGTCCATCTGCTTGAGGCCGCCGTATCTGCTTCCCATACCGGCTGCCAATACTAATAAAGTAGGTTTCATTATCCTATAATTTTATTTGCTATGTCAATAATCTGCTGTGCCAGAGCATCTGCGGCCTCTGCTGTAGCTGCCTCTGCATAAATACGGATGATAGGCTCCGTATTGGAGCGGCGCAGGTGCACCCATTCCTTTCGGGCCTCAAATGAGATCTTCACTCCATCTATAGTGTTTATATCCTCTGCCGAATACTCCATCTTCACATGCTCAAGAATCCTGTCAATCAGAGCGCTGTCAGAAAGTTCTATCTTGTTCTTTGCGATGACATACTTAGGGTAGGTCGCAAGTAGTTCTGACACATGCATCTTCCTGTATGCCAGGTTTGTCAAGAAAAGAGCTACTCCTACCATAGCGTCACGACCATAATGAAGAGCGGGATAGATAACACCTCCATTACCCTCACCGCCTATGATGGCTCCGCATTCCTTCATCTTTGTGGTCACATTGACCTCACCTACTGCAGCAGCAAAGTACTCTCCACCATACTGCTCGGTCACATCGCGCAAGGCACGTGAAGATGAAAGGTTTGAAGACGCTGTCATAAGATATGGAGCTGCGATTTCCTCCATAGATCTTCCGGTATTCAGAGCCTCGTTGTAAACACGTGACATAAGATAGTCCGCTATGCTCACAAGAGTGTATTCCTCGCCGAACGGCTTTCCGTCCTCACATATCAGAGCGAGACGGTCAACATCCGGATCCACTGATATACCGAAATCTGCTCCATTGGCAACCACTGCTTCGCTAAGCTCTATAAGGTTTGAAGGAAGAGGTTCCGGATTGTGAGCGAACTCCCCTGTAGGATCACAGTTGACACAGATGCACTCGACACCCATACGTTCCAGAAGTCGCGGCATGATTATTCCTCCGACAGAATTCACTGCATCAAGCACCACCTTGAATCCCGCCTTGCGGACAGCCTCGACATCCACTGTCGGAAGTTCCAGGACAGCGTCAAGATGCGCATCAGTAAAGTCCTTTTCCTCAATGACTCCGAGATCATCCACCTGAGCGAATGTAAAATCCTCAGCCTCTGCACATGCAAGAACTGCTGCACCCTCTTCCGCGTTCAGGAATTCACCCTTCTCATTGAGAAGCTTGAGGGCGTTCCACTGCTTCGGGTTATGCGATGCCGTGAGGATAATACCTCCATCAGCCTGTTCGAACACTACCGCCATCTCCGTTGTCGGAGTAGAACAGAATCCGGCCTTGACCACATCAATGCCACAAGCTATGAGCGTACCGCATACAAGATGCTCGACCATATCACCGGAAAGACGCGCATCCTTACCGACTACCACCTTATAGCGCTCTCCTGCAGGCTTTTGCCTACGCTCTCGCATCTTTTCGCTATATGCATATGTGAATTTTACGATATCCAGTGGAGACAATCCTTCTCCAGGAGCACCTCCGATGGTTCCACGAATACCAGAGATTGATTTTATAAGTGTCATAAACCTGTATTTGAAATATTTCCCTCAAAGGTACTGATTCCGAATATTTTTTACAATTTTAAATGTAATTTTGCATACCTAAGTCACTTGACATGAATGTTCATATATTACGATATATCGACGCAGACACCTTGTCTCAGATAAATTCCCTCCTGCATGCTCTGAATCCAGATATGCCGGCAATAACCCATGAAAGGCTGAACCAGATCATAAGCGAAGACTCATTCAATCTGTTTATCTCTGAAAGCGTCAAAGGAGACATAGAAGGAATGCTGACTCTGACACGATGTCACACTCTGGGAAGAAGTAAATATTGGATTGAAGACGTAGTGGTTGACCCTGCTTCCAGAGGAAAAGGAGTCGGACGCTCATTGGTCCGAGCTGCAGTATCTCATGTAAGGGAAACCGAAGAAAACGCCGTAATATACCTGACATCGAACCCATCGAGAGTACCTGCCAGGGCTCTATATAGTTCTGAAGGTTTTGAGAAGTATGATACAGGTGTGTTCAGAATCAATCTCTGAAACCTTTCCTCTGTCTTAAAATTATTATTCCTATATTTGATGTGATATACAATTCAGTTAACATGAAACGAATCATTCTAATCACAGTAGCAATCATTTCAGGACTCGTAGCTTCTACTTCATGCTGCAATAACTCCGGATATGGTTATGAAATAAAAGATGGAGTTGCCATCTACAATACTCCTGACCGTCCGGCAGACCAGATCTCAATGATCGGATTCGCGGTAGAGCCACTTGAAACAGTCCGTATCGGAGTCATAGGACTTGGAATGCGTGGACCTGATGCCGTGAACAGATTTGCAAACATTGACGGTACAGATATCCTCGCTATCTGCGATCTGTATCCGGAGAAACTTGAAAGGACTCAACAGATTCTTGAAAGAAACGGCAGGGCACGTGCTGCAGAATACAGTGGACCGGAAGGATGGAGGCAGCTCTGCGACAGGGATGACCTTGACCTTGTCTACATTGTTACCCCATGGGATTCACACACCCCTATTGCAGTGTATGCAATGGAAAAGGGAAAGCATGTTGCCATAGAGGTTCCTGCAGCAACAACCATAGATGAATGCTGGCATCTTGTGAACACCGCAGAGAAGACACGCAGGCACTGCATGATGCTGGAGAACTGCGTATACGACTTCTTCGAGCTGACCACTCTCAACATGGCTCAGCAAGGCGTCTTCGGAGAGGTCATCCATACCGAAGGAGCATACATCCACAATCTTGACCCGTTTTGGAACGAGTATCAGGACGACTGGAGATATGAGTTCAACAAGAAGAACCGTGGCGACATATATCCTACACACGGGCTCGGACCTGCATGCTGGGCACTTGACATCCACCGAGGAGACAGAATGACAACTCTTGTCGCAATGGATACCGATGCATTCAACGGCAAGAGACTGGCCGCCGCTCATGGGGATGAGGAATATGTTAACGGCGACCACACCATCACCTTAATCCGCACAGAGAAGGGAAAGACAATCGAGATCCAGCACAACGTCGTGACTCCACGGCCTTACAACAGAATGTATATGGTGGAGGGAACCGAGGGCTTCGCCTCAAAATACCCATACCCAGGCTATGCTATCCGCACCAAGGGCAGAGAAGACATTTCCGTAGACTTCCTTGAAGGTCTTGATGGGGAATCCTTTGTCAACAGACACATCATGGAGGACCTTGAAAGAGAATACCATCACCCTATCACCCGCGAAGGCTCGCTCGTGGAGACAGCTAAGAGAGTAGGAGGACATGGCGGCATGGACTTCATCATGGACTACCGTCTCATCTACTGCCTCCGTAACGGTCTTCCTCTTGATCAGGACGTTTACGATGCAGCTGAGTGGTCATGCCTTGGCGAGCTCACAAGAGTATCTATAGAGAACGGCTGCATCCCTGTCGTAATGCCAGACTTCACACGAGGAGACTGGGACAAGATCAATGGACTGAAACTACATCTAAAATAATCATGATACGATCAACTTACTTGCCCGACACGGGCAAAATGACTTTTGAAGATATTCTGACCGCCATAGAAAGCAGTCCGGAATTTCCATTGTCATGCGTAAACTGGAAGGAATACCCTTATGCTCCTCAGGTCAGCTTTCATGTGGCGCATACAGACAAAGCCATGGCAGTCCTCTTCAACGTGAAGGAAGACCATGTGCGCGCCGTGAGCCTTGAGGCAAACGGACCTGTATGGGAAGACAGTTGCGTGGAGATCTTCCTCTCTGTGCCCGGTTCTGAAGGATATTTCAATTTCGAGACCAACTGCATAGGCACATCGCTGGCCGCTTACAGACGTTCAAGGACCGATGCGGACATGTTTGGCCCGGAACAGATGGAGCAGATCGGAACGGTCGCTTCGCTTCCTCATGAGGTCATCGACCGCAAGGGAGAGGGCCAGGAGTGGAGCATGCTGAAGATCATTCCATTCTCCCTGCTCGGGCTTTCAGAGAAACCAGCAATGTTGAAGGGCAACTTCTATAAGTGTGGAGACTGCTGCGAGCCGATGCACTTCCTCAGCTGGGCGCCGATCGACCTACCTCAGCCTAACTTCCACTGCCCTGAATTTTTCGAAGAAATCACATTTTAATACACTCCTGTCATTCCGACTGAACGAAGTGAATGCTACTGTCATTCCGACTGAACGAAGTGAATGGAGGAATCTAATAACATTAAAAAATGGAAACAAGACTTCTTAACATCGCCCTCCAGTTCGACCTGGAAGGCACAATCGCCGAGATAAAGCCCCTTGGCGAAGGTTTCATCAACGATACATTCGTGATTCATACAGAAGGAGATGCACCAGACTATATCCTCCAGCGCAAGAATCATATCATCTTCCCTGACGTTCCCGGCATGATGGATAACATCAAGGCTGTAACCGAGCATATAAAGGCCAAGGTAGCTGATCCTATGCGCGAGACCCTCACGGTCATTCCTGCAAAGGACGGCAAACTTTATGTCAAGGAGGGAGAAAACTTCTGGGCTGTATGCCTGTTCATACCTGACACGACTTCACCGGTAAGAGCAGATACTCCAGAACTTGCTTATCAGGGTGGTCTGGGAACAGGACGTTTCCAGGCTCTGCTTTCAGACTTCACTCAGCCTCTTAATGAGACAATCAAAGGATTCCACAATATCCGCTGGAGATTTCAGCAGTGGGACGATACCATTGCAGCTGACCCTGTAGGACGAGTTGCCCAGCTTCAGGAGGAAATCTCATGGATCGAGACTCGCAGGAAGGAGATGCTTGATTTCTGGTCACTGGTTGAAAACGGCACCATACCTATGCATGTGACTCACAATGACACAAAGATCAGCAACATCCTTTTCAACAAGTCTGACGGTAGCATGCTCTGCATGATCGACCTTGATACAGTCATGTCATCCACTTCGTTGAATGACTTCGGTGATGCCATCAGATCATACACAAACACTGGTGCCGAGGATGACAAAAACCTTGATAATGTCGAGATGGACATCAATATGTTCAAGGCTTACGCAGAGGGTTATCTCCACGAGCAGAAGGAGTCCATGGTACAGAGCGAACTCGACTATCTGGCCTTCTCCGCAAGATACATCACCTTCGAGCAGGTTCTCCGTTTCCTTATGGACTACATTGACGGAGATAAGTATTACAAGACAGCTTACCCTGAACACAATCTTGTCCGCACACACGCCCAGTACAAACTTCTCCAGAGCATGGAGCGCCAGTATGAGCAGATGTGCGAGATAATCAGAAGCATCTGATTTCCGCAAAGACCATCCACGATATCATTATAAAACCGTGGCAGATCCCGTCGTCAAAGTGGGTATCTGCCACGGTTTTCATATGTTTTCGTGGACGATGTCTACAAATTAAAATGCGAAGACGAAGATGCGCCAGAGGATGAGGACTGAAACGATAGTCTTCAGGCCTGTACCTGTGATGAATCCGAGAAATGAACCGAATGCTATTTTCAGGGCCTCTGCAGGAGTCTTGTTTCCTTTATGAAGTTCCATGAGGAAGGCACCGAGGAAGGATCCCAGAATCATTCCTATAGGAGTGAAGACAATACCTATTATCATTCCCATGACAGCACCTCGTTCAGCATACTTGCTGCCTCCTGTCATTTTGGTAAAGTACATCGGGACCACATAATCGATAACTGATACCAGAATCGTCACGACTCCCCATATGATCAAGGTCTTCATCGGCATTTCTTCCGGACCCCAGATATAGAGAAGCAGAAGTCCCACCCAGCTGATCGGTGTTCCCGGCAGTCCTGGAAGGATGCTGCCTGCAATACCAAGCACTCCCGCCAGTATTGCCAGAATTATCATTGTTGTTTCCATATAATCATTTCGTTTACAAGGAGATTATTCTTTGGACATGATATCTTCGATGTCAGACGAAAGGATAGGGAGGCGGTGAGGGCCAAGGCGACGGGCGCCGTCTGCAGTCACGAGAATATCGTCCTCGAGACGGATGCCTCCGAAGTCAGAGTAACCCTCCAACTTCTCATAGTTTACGAATCCCTTGTCTGTACCCTCTCTCTTCCACTGCTCGATAAGTGCAGGGATAAAGTAAATACCTGGCTCATCAGTAATCACATGACCAGGCTCAAGACGACGGGCCATTCTGAGATTACCAAGACCAAGGAGCGGATGGCGCTTCTGGTCCTCTGCATATCCTACATAGTTCTCGCCGAGATCCTCCATATCATGCACATCCATTCCCATGTTGTGTCCGAGTCCGTGCGGCATGAACAGACCTGAGATTCCGAGCGGAAGCATCTCATCCACATCACCGCGAACAAGATCCAGCGCCTTCAGACCTTCAAGAAGGAATCTTGCTGTAGAATAATGCACATCCCAGTATGTGGTTCCAGGTTGAGTCAGACTATATGCATAGTCGTTTGCCTGCTGAACGATATCATAGATCTCACGCTGCTTTGTAGTGAACTTTCCGCTGCATGGATATGTACGGGTGAAGTCCGAAGCATAATGAGTATTGCTCTCGGCACCGGCATCAACTACGAGCAGACGGCCAGGAGTAATGATCTGATGATGGCTGTGATTGTGAAGAGTCTCACCGTTCTGAGAAAGGATTGTAGTGAATGACGGGCCCCATCCCTTTGAGTATGTGACACCTTCCATGCGACCTACGATCTCCTGCTCGAGTACTCCCGGCTTGCAGCCGCGACGCGCCTCTGTATGCATCCAGTAACCGATCTCAGCAGCCTTGTCAAGTTCCTCGATCTCGCACTCTTCCTTGATAAGGCGCATAGCTACTACAGACTTCACAAGTTCTTCAGAAGCACCGCCAGCAGCGACTGGTCCGACCTTGCGGACGGCCTCTGTGTCAATACCTGTAAGCTGAGAAAGCTTCATCTGGTTATAATATCTTGCTGGTGGGAGGAAATGTACAGGACGTCCTGCTGCAACAGCTGCAGTCACTGCCTTGTAGAAGTCCGCCAATGGAGCGGTAGCTGTACAACCGATTGCAGCGCCTTTTGATGCCACTGTAGGCTGAGGACCCATCCATATGATGTCGTCTATGTCTACATCGTTTCCATAGAGACACTCCTGTGCCGTATCAAGATCGAGTACAGCTGCAAACCAAGGCTCATCGATGCCCCAATAATACAGGAAGTTGCTGTCCTGACGGAACTTGTAGTCATTGCCTCGGTAGTTTGTCGCAGCGTCAACATTACCGAGGAACACAGCTACGCCGTGCGCACCTCTTGACGCCATCTGCTCGAGCAGACCGCGGCGTCTGTTTACATAAACTTCTGAATTGAACATATCTTTTTGACTTATTTTCCAATTATATAAATATAACTTTCCTTCTCGACAGTGAAGGTCACCTTCATCTTCTTAAGACCTGCAGGAATGCCTCTGAATATCGCCTGGTCAACGAAAGCGTCATGGTTGGTGTTCGCCCACTTCTGAGGCTCTACTGTCTCCACCAATGTCCACCTGCCTTTGGCCTTACCATAAAGCGAGACCTTAACAGGCGGCACTATGCCCCTTTTGTTACAGTTCAGCATCGCTACTGTCAGCTGGCCATCGCATGGTTCAACTTCCATCTCGTGCTTTCCTGCCTTGTACTTTAGCCATGCTGCATCTGTGACTTTCTCCATTGGCACTTCTGCTGACAAGAAATATTCCTCTGCAGCCTTCCAATATGCATCGCCACTAAGCCATGCCATGTAGTCCTCATATGCCTTCTCTGACCAATATGGCTGGCCCAGAGTGTATTGCGAGCCCGGCTTGTCGAACATTCCGCAGATGATGAATGAGATTATCTTTTCTGCACCGCCTTCCGTTGCTGCCGCCATCTGCGAAAGAAAGCGTGGGAACGGAGCCGGAATCAATGCCGACTGGCGGTCATTTGTGCCACGCTCCCATGCGAACGACTCACAGTTCGCCCACATCTGGATGCCGGTCTTGTCATGGATAGCACGGAGTTTCTTCCAGTTCTCACGGAGTCTTGGAAGCGGGTATTTCTCGCGAACACATCCGATTTCGTCCTGATAAGCTATGATGTCCACTGTCAGACGGGCTATCTGCTGCTCATAACGAGGATCGTTGAAGTCAGAATTGAATATGCCATATGGAGAGATCATGATCTTAGCATGCGGAGTCAGTTCTCTGGCGCGAGCTGTAAGCGCATTAACGGCCTCGACAGCATAGTCTGTCAGAACAGGACCGAAGCAGTCCTCAACTGGGAGATACCATCCATAGAATGCAGGATGGTCGCCATAAAGACCTGCCAGTTCCTCCATCATCTCGATCTGTCGGCCTTTGATTGCCGGGTCACGCAGATTGTCATCCTGGTCCTTTGCCCAACCCGTGCTCATGAACACCTTCATGCCATGTCTGGCAGCCTCCTCCATGATAGCATCCACCGGACTCTGCCTATCTTCCGGATAGTGCCAGTTCATCAGTTTAGACGGGTAGTATGCTTTACACTCATTTGCCACAGACATGAATACGAGGTATTCCATACCCATCTCCTTCATCTCAGAAACTTTCGCCGCCCACATCTGCGGGTCTGTGCCATCTATACCCTCCGGATTGGTGTACTTATTACGCACATCCTGATACGGCAGGTTGATGAATGTTCCTGTCACCGGAAGTGTTTGAGCGAGGGACGCTATAGCTGATCCCATCAGCAAAAGGATCAAAAGAATGGTCTTTCTCATATCTTATTCTGTCTGAGTCCACAAATTTACAGAATTATTGACACGTTGCACAATATTTTTGACATAGGATTATTTCAGGAGAATGGCTAACTTTACACATCTAACTTTGACCACATGAAAAGAAGAGACTTCATAAAGACCACGGCACTGGGAGCAGCTGGAGCACTTGCCGCCGGAAGCGGCCTTATCAGCTGCGCACCGTCCACAGAAGGCTTCAACTTCAACAAACTTGGCACGGGAGCGGGCCTGAAGCTGAGCTTCGAGCCGTATGAACTGCAGCTGAGGCACACATTCACCGTGTCTTCATACTCCAGAAAGACAACTCCAGGAGTACAGGTAAGGATTGATTACGAAGGATTTACAGGATATGGCGAAGCATCCATGCCGCCTTATCTGGGACAGACAGTGGAGTCCGTCACAAACTTCCTGTCCAGAACCGAGCTGAGTCAGTTCAAGGACCCGTTCCAGCTGGAGACGATCCTGGCTTACGTGGACAGCCTGTCTCCGGGCGACGGAGCGGCAAAGGCAGCCATAGACATAGCCCTTCACGACCTTGTCGGCAAGCTGCTCGGACAGCCTTGGTGGAGGCTCTGGGGACTTGACCCGGACAAGACTCCTTACACTACATTCACAATAGGAATCGACACTCCTGATGTCGTGCGCGAGAAGACAAAAGAATGCGCAGACCGTTTCAAGATTCTTAAGGTCAAGGTAGGGTTGGACAATGACAAGGAGATGATCCGGACTATAAGGGAAGTCACCGATCTGCCGCTTGCCGTGGATGCAAACCAGGGATGGAAGGACCGCGAACAGGCCCTTGACGAGATATTCTGGCTGAAGGAGAACGGCATCGTGATGGTCGAGCAGCCAATGGCGAAGGAACGTCTGGATGATAACGCATGGATCACCGAAAGAAGCCCGCTACCGATCTTTGCGGATGAAGCCATCCAAAGACTCGCAGACATCCCTTCCATCAAGGGAGCCTACCACGGCATAAACATAAAGCTAATGAAATCAACCGGTATGCGTGAGGCATGGAAAATGGCCAATTATGCGCATGCAGAGGACATGAGGGTGATGATAGGATGCATGACAGAAACATCATGTGCTGTATCTGCTGCAGCCCAACTCTCTCCTCTTGCAGACTTCGCAGACCTTGACGGCAACCTCCTGATCTCAAACGACCCGTTCAAGGGAATGGAGGTAATGGACGGAAAGGTCACGCTTTCCGACAGACCAGGTATCGGACTGATAAAATAAAGTAGTATCTTTGCGGGCCAATGATTCTTGAAACCATCATATCAGTCCTTCTGGCAGTTCCCTTTGTAGAAAAAGGACCTGCAGACACATTGGACAGCTCCATCATAGAGACATCCGCTAAATCGGTCATTCCGGTCGAGCGGATGTCTTCTCCTGTGACGGAAGTTTACATGCTGGACATGACGGAAAGAGGAGTAGACTCGCCTAAGAAGCTGTCAGCAATCGTTCCCAACCTCCACATTCCGGATTACGGATCGGCGATGACCTCGTCGATTTACCTGCGTGGATTCGGTTCAAGAATGGAGAATCCTGTGCTGGGATTCTATATCGACGACGTTCCTATCCTGAACAAGAATGCGTACGACATAGACATGCTGGACATCCGCCGTGCGACCGTCTTCCGCGGTCCCCAGGGCACGCTCTACGGCCGCAACTCCATGTGCGGAGTCCTCTCCCTCAGCACCCTTTCCCCTTCCTCATATCATGGATTGAGAGCCGGGGTAGAATATGGTTCGGCAAACACCTTCCTTGCCAGGGCATCATACTACGGCAAAACCACAAAGGATATGGCGATTGGAGGAGGCGTAAGTTTCCGACATTCAGACGGGTTCTATACAAATGCCTTCTCTGGAGAAAAGTGTGACCCGTATGACGGTCTTTCACTGAGATTCCGCATAGAGAAAAACCTCAGACCCGACCTGCATTTCGAAAACATCATATCAGCCGGGGCGCTGACCCAGGGCGGATGGCCCTACAGGCAATATCTGCCGCAGACCGGAGAACTGCTTGAGACATCATACAACGACAAATGTGCATACAAGCGCTTCAGCCTTACCGAGGCTGTGAAGCTGCGTCTGGAAGCCGAGAACTATACCCTCAACAGCATATCCTCGCTGCAGGTGCTGCTGGACAGGATGGACCTGGACCAGGACTTCACCACGCGTTCGATGTTCACCATGTCGCAGATCCAGAGGGAAGGCGCGCTGACCCAGGAGATTATCCTCAAGCCGAAGGCAGGCTGGAAGAAGGACTGGTGGAACTGGCAGAGCGGAGTGTTCTCCTTCTGGAAGTTCAACCGCATGTCGGCTCCAGTGAACTTCAAGCAGGACGGAATCGATGACCTTATACTCGGAAATGCCAACAGCAATATCCCTGAGGACGTTGCCGGAAGTTATGACAAGCCCCTGCTCTTCAAGGAAAGCGGATTTCCTATCGGCAGCGAGTTCGGTACGCATACCTATGGCGCAGCACTATATCATGAATCATACTTCAGCTTTGGCAATTGGCTGGTTACAGCAGGCCTGAGACTTGATTTCGAGGGTGCGGTGATGGATTATTGCAGCGACGCGACCGTCCACTACATGTTCCAGCCTACCATGAAGGACTGGAGAAAATATGACATCCTTTACAAGGGTCGATTGGACGGAGTGCAATATCTGGAACTTCTCCCTAAAGTGTCTGCCTTATACGATTTCGGAGGTGGAGCAAATAACGTATTCGCAACGATATCAAAGGGTTACAGAAGCGGCGGATACAACACCCAGATATTCTCGGACATCCTCCAGAACAAGATGATGAACGGCCTGATGGGCGACCTGGGAGTGTATCTGGACAATGCGCCTGCCGAGATGGACGCAGAGAGCACGGCATACCGTCCCGAGAAGTCATGGAACTTCGAGGCCGGCGGACATTTCGACAAGTGGATAGGCGGCGGACATCTTTCCGGTTCTGCATCGGCCTTCTACATCCTCTGCCGCGACCAGCAGATCACCATCTTCCCTCCGGGCATGTCCACAGGACGAATGATGGCCAACGTAGGCCGCTCGAGAAGCATAGGAGCTGAAGCTACCCTGTCATATGGATACAAAGGTCTGTCCCTCACTGCCGCTTACGGATATACCGACGCCCGTTTCACATCGTATGACGACGGAAACAACGACTACAGCGGCAACCGCATCCCGTATTCTCCGGAGCATACGCTGAACTTCAGAGTGGGATACCTGTTCCCTCTGACAAACAGTCCTATTGTGCGTAACATCTCCGTAAATGCAGACTGCAGCGGCATCGGACGCATATGGTGGGACGAGGCAAACCAGTTCGTGGAGCCTTTCATCGCGCAGGTAGGAGCAGACGTTTCAGTAGCGTTCCACTGGTTTGACGTGAGATTCAGGATGGACAATATCCTGAACGAAGACTATAATGTATTTTACTTCAAGTCCGTCGGAAACAACTTCTTCCAGAGAGGAAAGCCGCTCCGATGGAATATCGGCATAAACATATCGCTATGATGAAAAGATTCATTACTATACTCGCCCTTGTATGGGCTTTCGCCTCATGTGAAAAGGCACCTACAATCATTACAGACGATTCTCCGGAGTATACCGGAACAATGATTGTAGCCTACGAAGGCAAAGACTTCGAGCAGACAGGCATAAAGGTGCTTGGAGAATTCGACGAGACCAAGACCACAATAGACATCAAGCTCCAGAAGGTTAAATTCGTGCCTGCCATGCCGATCAGAATAGACGTCACCATCATGAACGTCCCTGTCGTTCCGACAGACGATGGTTCATGGACTTTCGAGGCAGACGGCCTCACACCGTGGGCTATGGGTGGCCCATACGAAACGTACCGCGTAGATGACCTACGCGGCACGATATCAGGGGAGTCCATCGAGTTCTCCCTCGGCTTCTTCAATACCAAGAAACAGGAAAACTATCCGACCAGTTATAGCGGCATCCTGAACTAGCTTACAGGGCCTTAAGAAGAAGGTTCTTCATAATATCATAGCCCTCACGTGTAGGATGTACACCATCCTTTGCCAGACTCTCAGGCAGACCTCCGCGCTCATCCTTCATGGATGAGTGGTAGTCCACATACTTGATCCTGTTCTCCTTAGCGTACTTCTCGAGCATCGCATTGAGCTTCACGATCTTTTCGGCTGCTCCTGTTACGCTTGGACGCCATTTGAACGAGCTTGCCGGAATCACCGAGCAGATGATCGGCTTTATACCGTTCGCCTTGGCAAGGTCGCACATGGACACGATATTTCCGAAAGTCTTTTCCATATCGATCTTTCCTGAATTCTCAGCAATGTCATTGGTTCCGGCGAGGATCACGACATACTTCGGATGCAGATCGATCACATCCTGCCTGAAACGCAGAAGCATCTGGCTTGTGACCTGGCCGCTGATGCCGCGTCCCACAAAATTATTATCCGAAAAGAACTCAGGATCGGCAGAAGGCCATCCTGCAGTGATGCTGTCTCCCATCAAGACTGCCTTAGGAGACGCTGTAACCTGTGCGTTAGCTTCTGCGTAACGATTATAATTGGCCCAGTCGTTCTGAGCCGCCGCAAGCATCGGAATAATGATTCCGATGATGAATACACATATCTTTCTCATATCTGCTATTTTTTGAAACGATCGTTGAAGAACTGGAACTGGTACTTCACAGCGTTGTACCAGTACTTCCAATTATGCTGTCCAGGTCTCACATAGAAATCATGAGGAATGTCCTTGTTCATGGATTCGCTATAGACAAGAACTTCTTTTTGTCTATAAGCAGAAGCAAAATGGCAGAGCATCAACAGCCCTGCCATCACAATAAACCTTTTCATCATATCTCGATAGTGCTGTTGAACGTGTAAATATAGCACTATTTCCTCACAAAAGACTTCTCGAGCGTCTGCGAGATGTTGATTATGAAGTCTCCCATCTTCTCCAGTTCGCTGACTATGTCCATATAGTAGACACTGGCGTGGTAGTTCTTGCGG
Source organism: Candidatus Cryptobacteroides sp. (assembly GCA_045126075.1). GTDB lineage: Bacteria > Bacteroidota > Bacteroidia > Bacteroidales > UBA932 > Cryptobacteroides. Next base: position 11,893 of record JBGVNX010000004.1, on the reverse strand, counting down.
TTGCTCTCGAGTTCCTCGATCTCGGCCTCGCGGAGGTTGTTGCGGAGGTTATTGACGCGGTCCTCAGCATTATACGCATTCGAAATCTCCACAAGCTCTCCCTTATGCGCAGCCTCAAGGTTAGCGAGCATCGCCTCGTAAGCATGGTCGACGGCAGTTACCATTCCCTCAATCTTCCTGACTGTCTCCTGGTCGAAGATCTTCTTGTGGATGTTTCTTCTTGCGAGGACACGGCTGATGGTCTCGCCGGAGTCACCGAGCGACTCAAGCTCACCGATGATCTTGTACATGGCCTTGATCTTCCTTGAAGTCTCCTCGCTGATGTCACCCTCCGAAACGGCATTCAGGAACGATGCGATCTCGTACTCTATGCGGTCAGAAATCTCCTCATATTTGACAAGCTTTCCACGAAGTTCCTCAAACTTAGCATCATCCGTTTCTGCAATTGCTTCACGAGCATATCCGAGGCCGTTTCTGGAGATCTGTGCGAAGTGGATGATCTCGTCGAATGCCTGCTCGGTAGCGAGTTCTGGCGTTGCAAGAGGGCCTGCAGAGATGTACTTGAGTCTGAAGACTTCCTTCTCCTGGTTCTTCGGAGCCTTGATGATCCACATGACTGCCTTCTCTATGAACTTCACGAACCATATGAGTATCAGTGTGTTGATCGTATTGAAGAGAGTATGGAGCATCGAGAGTCCATAAAGAGCAGATGTCGCAGTAGGATCTGTCGGGCTTACTACAGCGAAGCCTTCGGCTGCAGGGTTCGGAATACCGAACACGACTTCTGTTATCTTACCCACAAGTGCAAGGAACGGCTTGAAGAGGATAAGCGCCCAGATCACTCCGGTAACATTGAATATGGTATGAGACATGGCCGCCCTCTTGGCCTGGGTGTTTCCTACCGCGGCGGCGATGTTAGCAGTGATTGTGGTACCTATGTTCTCGCCAAGCACCATCGCGCATGCCATATTGAACGGAATCCAGCCCATGCTGAGCATGATGAGGGTGATCGCCATTGTGGCAGACGAGGACTGAAGCACGAGCGTCAGGAGCGTACCAAACACGAGGAAGATGATCACCGAACCGAAGCCATGACCCGACCATGCCTTCACGAACTCAAGCACCTGCGGCGTCTCATTGAGGTCCGGAACGGACTCCTTCATGAACGAGAGACCAAGGAACAGGAGGCAGAAGCCCACGATGAGTTCGCCGATGTTCTGTCTCTGGTTATTCTTCGAATTGGAGAAGAGGAAGCCCAGAAGCATCAAAGGAATGGCAAGGATCGAGATGTCGGCCTTGAATCCGAGCCACGATACGAGCCATGCAGTCACTGTAGTACCGATGTTGGCTCCCATGATCACTCCGATCGCCTGCGCCAGGGTAAGAAGGCCAGCATTCACGAAGCTGACGACCATCACGGTCGTAGCGGAAGAAGACTGGATCACCGAGGTGATTCCCAGACCGGTCAGTACACCTTTAAACGGATTTGATGTCATTGCAGAAAGCAGTCCGCGCAGCCTGTCGCCGGCCGCCTTCTGAAGTCCGGAGCTCATGAGGTTCATTCCGTAGAGGAACATACCCAGAGCTCCTAAAAGGGTGAAAACTTGAAGTATTCCCATGAATTTATGAAATTTGGTTAGTAATAAGATACCAGGTATAGGCGACAAAGCAGAGCACCATCAATGCACCTGCTGCCCTTCCGATCTTGCCCTTGAGACCGAAGACAAGAGGAACGAAAGCCGCCGCTATCATCACGACATAGTCAACATATGTAATGCCAGATGAAGTCAAAGGCATGACCTGCGCACTGAGTCCGAGTATAAGAGTTATATTGAATATGTTTGAACCTACGATATTGCCAAGGGCCATCTGAGTGTTTTTCTTTACAGCAGCAGCAATGGATGCAGCAAGCTCCGGAAGCGAAGTGCCGCAGGCTATGAGCGTAAGCGAGATGAACGCATCGTTCACTCCGAAAGACTTTGCTATAGACACTGCATTATCCACAAACACGTCACAGCTTATGATCAGCAGCGCAAGACCACCTATTACCTTGACTGCAGCCAGCCACAGAGGTGTCCTCTCTTCCTGAGTTTCTACAACAGGATCCATATCGAGACTGTTTCTGTCGCGATAGAAGGAATACCACATAAATCCTGCAAACAATACAAGCAGCAGAATACCGTCAAATCTTCCGATGCTTGAAGGGGTACCATTGAAAAAATTAAGTGCAAGAAGCATCAGAAGCACAGATATACCAATACAAAGAGGTATCTCAAACTTCATATTCTTCTTGTCTATTGCCACGGGAAAGAACACGGCTGTAAGTCCAAGTATTCCCAGCACATTGAAGATGTTGGATCCGACCACATTGCCTATGGCAACGTCAGAGTTTCCGTTCAGGGCTCCGATGAAACTCACTACGAGTTCGGGCATCGATGTTCCCACACCGACTATTGCCGCTCCAATGACAAAGTCGGACACCTTGAACTTTCTGGCTATGGACACAGCTCCGGCGACAAGATAGTCGGCACCGAAGACAATACCCGCCAATGCTATTACAAGAATTACGTATTCCATAGTTATCTGATCAGTTTCTCAACCCTATTGACCTCATATTCATATACCTTGGAACAAGGTTCATAGCTATGCGGAACATATTCGAACAACTGCAGATATGCCTTTCCTGCAGTCCTGTTGAAATAGACATCCAGCTTCAGGGTATTGCCTTTATCTGCCTGGCCAAGATCCACCGACTCCGGCCTTGACGCAATCGCAGATGACACTTCTGTATGCATTGCCTGCTGGAAATAATGTTCTGCCTTGCAGTACCTGACTCCTGTCTCGGGATCCAGGTAAGCAGACCTGAGGACAAATGCAAGGATAAGACCAGTAAGGATGAGGAAGAATCCGGCAAGATTGACGCCGGCGCCTGTAGGCAATAAGATCAGCACCGAACCGGCCAGAATAAGGGTGACGAATGTAAGTATATCTTTTATAGAGCGTACTCTGATGAATTCTTTTTCCATATTTTTATCATTTAGTCAATTATCTGTATACACAAGCAGCGGCACTTTCCACCCATGGAAAATGTCGCATAATAAATTATATACAGGAGGCTAAATGATGAGTCTTCCCTGACTGAGCAGTATGTGACCTGGCTCGCATCTGGAAGAATTCAGGATAATGGATCTGTTCTGGATGATAAATCGTACGCCGGCATTCATGACTTTGCCGGACTTGATGAACTCGAATTTGTTTTTCTGGACATTGTTGGACTTTCTCAATCCCGCCTGCGCATGATGAACGCTTGTCGTGGTGACCTGACGGGGAAGACAAGGCTCGGAACCTTGTTCCGAGACTACGGTCTGGCAGTCCACATACTCCATAGAGAGTTCATTAAGAAGTTCCTGAGGGATATCTTCCGCTGCACTGTCCGCACCGCTCCATACTGCAGCGGCAACGATGATAACAGACAGATATTTCAGGATCTTAAGCATACCGAAGACAAATATAAACAAATTTGATGCATATTTCATAAATCATCTGCATGTTTACACTTTGAACACCGTCAATTCTTGTAAAATATTGAAAGTTTTAATTATCTTTGAGAGTTTTTAGTTCAAAAAACCAAGTATAACTTATTGTCCTTTTTATGTACCTTACCGTAGATTAAATAGATGAGGAGATTTTTTGTCTTTTTGGGGGTTGTCTTAACGACAATCGGCTCTGCAGTCAGAGCGCAGGAAGTTGATAGTATGGCGCCATTGCAGATGTCATCCTGGGGGGATGCAAAAACAGAGGAAGTAATCGATTACATTCCTAATGTATCATTGGATGCACGTTTCGGATATGATCATTATTTCACTGACGGAAGTGGCCATTTTGGTGGCGACGGCCTTTATCTTGACATTGACGGAAAGATCAGTTCAAATTTATCTTATCGCCTGAATCATAGAATAGCTTCGACATTCTACGCGGACAATTCAGGCTTCAACGGCACAAACTGGCTTACCCTGACCTATGAGTTCGGAGATTTCGACATTACTGCAGGTAAGGACGCCCTTCTTGTGGGTAGTTTCGAATACGACGCAGATGACCTTGATTCATATTACGACATGAACTCCATGTTCTACAACATGATCGACTGCTGGCAGTGGGGAGTAACTGGTTCGTGGTATCCGGCAGAAGGACAGTCATTCAGCCTTCAGTTCGCAACTTCACCTTTCAGTGCAGAAAGACAGATGTTCTCATACAATGCTGCCTGGTGGGGCGAATGGGATTTCTACGAGTCTTATTGGACTGTCAACATGTGGCAATTCGACCAGAACAGATATGTCAAGGCCCTGAATCTGGCAAACAGGTTCTATCTTGGAGATTTCACTCTGGATATTGAATACCTGACAAGAGCAGCTGATATCAGCACCCTCTTCAGGAATGATTTCACCTTCATAGCAGCACCGTCATACGAAGTAGGAGAATTCCTCCGCATCTTCGGAAAGTTCGGACTTGAACGAACGGCAACGGACCTGCCTTACGAACTGGCTTACGAGGATTGTCTCGGAACAAATTATCTCTTCTACGGAGCCGGTATCGAATACTTCCCGCTTAAGGAAAACAAAGACCTTCGACTGCATGCAGCCTGGTCTTCCAACAATTTAGGAGACAATTACCTGAATGTCGGACTGAAATTGAGAATGCGTCTGACCGACGCCGCCAGACACCTGTTAAGCAAATAAAACCAGACTGACCTGAAATGAACAACAACGACTATATAATTGAGATCAAGAATATCTCCAAGAGCTTTGGAGACAAGTGCATCCTCGACAATGTAAGCACAAATGTCAGAAGAGGAGAGTTCGTGACCATACTCGGACCGTCGGGTTGCGGAAAGACAACCCTGCTGCGTATATTGGCAGGCTTCGCACAGGCTGACAAAGGAGAGGTATGCATAAACGGAAAGGACATCACCAATGTGCCGCCGCATATGCGTCCGGTAAACACCGTATTCCAGCGCTATGCCCTTTTCCCACATCTTGATGTCTACGAAAACATAGCCTTCGGCCTTAAACTGCAGAACATACCGTCTGACGAGATCAACAGACGCGTGATGAAGGTTCTCAAGATGGTGAGCATGACCGACTATGAGGACAGAGATGTCGAATCACTCTCTGGAGGACAGCAGCAGCGTGTAGCTATTGCCAGGGCAATTGCCAACCAGCCTAAGGTTCTTCTCCTTGACGAACCGCTTGCAGCCCTCGACCTGAAGATGAGAAAGGACATGCAGATCGAGCTCAAGGAGATGCATAAGCAGCTCGGCATCACCTTCATCTACGTCACCCATGATCAGGAAGAGGCTCTTACCCTTTCCGACACCATCATCGTGATGAACGAGGGAAAGATACAGCAGATCGGAACCCCTACAGATATCTACAATGAGCCTCAGAACTCATTCGTTGCTGACTTTATCGGTGAGTCCAACATCCTCAACGGAAAGATGATAAAGGACAAGCAGGTCGAGTTCGCAGGTCATGAATTCGAATGTGTGGATGAGGGATTCGGTGAGAACGTGGACGTAGACGTAGTGATTCGTCCGGAGGACATCTATATCATGAACCGCCTTGAAGGGGCACAGTTCAGCGCAAGAGTGAAGTCCTGCACATTCAAGGGTGTGCATTACGAGATGTTTGTCGAGACCGACAAAGGATACGAGCTCATGATCCAGGACTACAATGCATTCGAGCCGGATTCTGAAGTAGGACTTATCATCAGACCTGCAGATATCCAGGTAATGCACAAGGAAAGGACATGCAACACCTTCGATGCAGAAATGGTAGACGAGACCCACGTGAAGTTCCTTGGAGAGACATTCGAGTGCATGCCTCAGCCAGGAACAGAAGGTGGAGAAAAGGTGAAGGTTCAGGTAGCATTCTCCAAGGTTGACCTCATCGACCATCCGGAGGAGGGTATGTTGTCAGGAGATGTATACTTCCTTCTCTACAAGGGAGACCACTACCACCTGACAATCATGACAGACGACGGAGACCACATCTGGGTCGACACTAACGATATTTGGGACAAGGGCGACCTTGTAGGTATTAACATTGCCCCTCAGGACATCAAGATTGTAAAGTGAGATGACTAAAAGAAGCTCATGGGCTATGCCCTACCTGATATTTCTGGTGCTCTTTGTCGCTCTGCCTCTTCTTCTGATCATCTACTACGCATTTCAGGATGGAGCAGGCAACTTCACATTTGACAATTTCACCAAGTTCTTTACCGACGCTGACGCGATCGGTACGTTCGCATTATCCCTCGAGGTTGCGATAGAGAACACAGCCATATGCATCCTGCTGGGATATCCTGCAGCATGGATTCTTGCCAACAAGAAGCTGAACCGCAGCGCTGTTACTATAGTGCTGTTCATAATGCCGATGTGGATCAATGCACTGATGAGGACTCTCGCCACTGCCGAACTCTTCCACATGCTGGGAATGCAGCTCGGAAAGGGGACACTCCTTATAGGTATGGTCTACGACTATCTTCCGTTCATGATCTATCCGATCTACAACATCCTCAACAAGATGGATAAATCATATGCAGAGGCCGCTGCCGACCTCGGAGCTACACCTTGGCAAGTATTCTGGAAAGTGCAGGTTCCTCTTTCAATGCCGGGTATAATAAGCGGAGTCATGATGGTATTCATGCCGACAGTCAGCACTTTCGCCATCTCGGAATTCCTTACCAACAACAAGATAAAGCTCTTCGGTACCATCATCCAGGAAAACATCAATTCCTCAATGTGGAATTACGGAGCTGCGCTGTCGCTTGTAATGCTGGTAATCATAGGTATAACATCCTTATTGCAGGACAATAAGAAGGAAGACGTAGGAGGGACTGTATAGCCATGAAAAGATTTTTTGCACAGTGTTATATATGGTTGCTGCTCATAGTGCTCTATGCGCCTATCGTGTTCATTGCAATCTTCTCGTTCACCGAGAGCAAGGTTCTCGGAAACTGGACCGGTTTCTCGACGAAACTCTATACGAACCTTTTCACCAGTGATGTTCAGGGCGGAAGCGGGCTTATGATGGCGATAAAGAATACTATTATTATCGCCCTTATTGCAGCTACCGTGTCTACAATATTGGGAACCATTGCTGCAATAGGCATCCATAACATGAGGGGAAAATCAAAGCAGGCCATAACCTTCATGAACAACATCCCTATGTTGAATCCGGACATCATTACCGGTGTTTCCCTCTTCCTGCTCTTTGTATTCCTTCATATAAGCCAGGGATACATGACGGTCATATTGGCCCATATCACATTCTGCACGCCTTATGTCGTACTGAACGTGCTGCCTAAGCTGACCCAGATGAACCCTAACATATATGAAGCGGCCCTTGACCTTGGAGCTACGCCATTCATAGCCCTTAGGAAAGTGCTTATTCCTATGCTCAAACCAGGTATGATCTCAGGATTCATCCTGGCCTTCACCATGTCTCTTGATGACTTCGCCGTTACGTTCTTCACAAGAGGAACCATAGGACTTGATACACTTTCAACATACATCTATACAGATGCAAGAAAAGGAGGTCTTACCCCAGAACTTCGTCCTCTTATAACCCTGATGTTTGTTGGAATCCTTATCCTGCTGATCGTAATAAACATAAGGAACATCCGCAACTCAAACAACGCTGCCGAATAACATGAAAAAGATACTCTATATTGTTGCCGCAGCATTGATGCTGGCCGGCTGCTCGGAAGAGCGAGACAACATACTGAAGGTCTACAACTGGGCTGACTACATCGACGAGGATCTCATCGTGGAATTCGAAGAGTGGTACGAAGAACAGACTGGAGAACCAGTAAAGATCATCTACCAGACATTTGACATCAACGAGACCATGCTCTCCAAGATCGAGCTTGGTCACGAGGATTATGACGTAGTATGCCCTTCAGACTACATCATAGAGAGAATGCTCCGCCGGGACCTTCTGCTGCCCTTGGAAAGGGATTTTGGAGACGTTCCGGATTATACCGGAAACATGGCTCCATATATTCTTGGAAAACTGAATCAGATTGATGGCAGAGGCAAGAATGCCAACGACTACTGCGTTGCCTATATGTGGGGAACAGTAGGTCTCATCTATAATACAAAATATGTCCCTGAAGAGGAAACCAGAAGCTGGGACGTCCTTAAGAATCCTGCATACAGAAACAAGGTTCTGATGAAGGATGCCTTCAGAGACGTATATTCAGCACTCCTTATCTCACTTAATAAGGATGCCATCGACTCTGGCCAGAAGAATCTTGACTCACTGACATTCGACACCTCTGCAGAATCCATCAAGATGGTAGAGGACTATCTGGAGTCGTTCAAGGAGTCTGTATGCGGATGGGAAGCTGACTTTGGAAAGGAACAGATGACAAAAGAACTTGCCTGGCTTAACCTGTCATGGAGCGGAGATGCTCAGTGGGCTATAGAAGAGGCTGCAGAAATGGGCGTAGAGCTTGATTATTCCATTCCTAAGACTGGTAGTGCCGTATGGTTCGACGGCTGGGTGATTCCCAAATATGCCCAGAACATCAAGGCTGCAAGATATTTCATCAACTTCATGTGCATGCCTGAAAATGCCCTGCGCAATATGGATGTAACAGGTTATGTCAGCACCATCGGAGGCAATCATATCCTTGAAAATATGACAGACAGCACAAGCTTCGAGGCCATTGACGCAAGTTACTTCTTCGGCCCTGAAGCAGACAGCGTATGCATCAATCCTATAATGTATCCAGACCGCGCCACAATCGAAAGATGTGGCATGATGCATGACGAAGGAACAGAGGAACTGCTGAAGATGTGGTCACGCATCAAAGGTGACAGTGCTTCACTATGGACCTACATACTGATCATCCTGTTCTTCATAGCCCTGATTGCTGCGGTAATCCTCAAATATACAAGAAAGAGGTTCAAGAAACGCAAATACGCCGCAATGAGAAGAAAGAAAGCATAGTCTAGCTAAGTATATAAGAAAAGCCGTCCTACAATCGTAGGACGGCTTTGTGGTCCCTGCAGGGCATGATCCTGCGACCCCCTGATTATGAGTCAGGTGCTACTAACCAACTGAGCTAAGGGACCAAACTTATTAAAGAACTAAATTTACAAGTGGTTCGGAGTGGCTCCGAACCACTATGCAAATATAATACTTTTTTCGATTTTATCGAATTAGTTGAGCTTAATCTCAACCTCAACGCCGCTTGAAAGCTCAAGCTTCATGAGAGCATCTACAGTCTTAGGAGTTGCCTCGTAGATGTCGAGAAGACGGCGGAATGAGTTGAGCTCGAACTGCTCGCGTGACTTCTTGTTTACGAAAGTCGAGCGGTTTACAGTGAAGATCTTCTTGTTAGTCGGAAGCGGAATAGGTCCGTTTACGCGAGCACCAGTAGCTGTCACTGTATCAACGATCTTCTTTGCTGACTTGTCAACAAGCATGTGATCGAATGATTTGAGTTTAATTCTGATTATCTGGCTCATATCAAATTTCGTTGAATTCTGTTAAACAATTATTCGTCATCGTCAGCCTTGTAACCACTCTTCTCGATAACCTCCTTAGCAAGTCCTGCTGGAACCTCTGCGTAGTGGTCGAATGACATTGTGCTGGTAGCACGTCCTGAAGAGATTGTACGAAGGATAGTAACGTAACCGAACTGCTCGGCGAGTGGAACGTATGCCTTAACGATACGTGCACCAAGAGTTGAGTCCATTGCGTTGATCTGACCGCGACGACGGTTAAGGTCACCTACGATGTCTCCCATGTAGTCCTCTGGAGTTACAACCTCAAGGCTCATGATAGGCTCGAGGAGAACTGGTCTAGCCTTAGGACAAGCGTGACGGAATGCGAGACGTGCAGCAAGCTCGAATGAAAGCTGGTCTGAGTCCACTGGGTGGAATGAACCATCCTTAAGAGTAACCTTGAGTGATGGAACCTCGTAACCTGCGAGTACACCGTTTGCCATTGCTGACTTGAATCCCTTCTCAACAGATGGGATGAACTCCTTAGGAACGTTACCACCCTTCACCTCGTCAACGAACTGAAGTCCTGTTACGCCCTCATCTGCTGGTCCGATCTCAACGATGATATCAGCGAACTTACCACGACCACCGGTCTGCTTCTTGAACACCTCACGGTGCTGAACAGTCTGAGTGATAGCCTCTTTGTAGTTAACCTGAGGTGCACCCTGGTTGATATCTACACCGAACTCACGGCGGAGACGGTCAACGATGATATCGAGGTGAAGCTCACCCATACCGCTGATAACAGTCTGACCTGTCTCATGGTCTGTCTTAACAGTGAATGTAGGGTCCTCCTCAGCGAGCTTAGCAAGAGCGATACCGAGCTTATCGAGGTCCTTCTGAGTCTTAGGCTCAACTGCGAGACCGATAACCGGATCTGGGAACTCCATTGACTCGAGAGTGATAGGAGCCTGCTCGAAGCAGATTGTATCTCCTGTGCGGAGATCCTTGAAACCTACTGCTGCGCAGATATCACCTGCCTCTACGAACTCGATAGGGTTCTGCTTGTTTGAGTGCATCTGGAAGAGACGTGATACACGCTCCTTCTTGCCAGTACGTGTGTTGAGCACGTATGAACCAGCGTCGAGCTTTCCAGAGTATGCTCTCATGAAGGCGAGACGGCCTACGAATGGGTCAGTTGCGATCTTGAACACGAGAGCTGCGAATGGCTCCTTGACTGAAGGCTCGCGAACCTCCTCGTCACCGTTTGCGTTTGTACCCTTTACAGCACCCTTGTCGAGTGGTGATGGGAGGTAACGCATTACAGCGTTAAGAAGGAACTGAACTCCCTTGTTCTTGAATGACGAACCGCAGCATGCCGGAACGATAGCCATGTCGATTGTAGCGGCGCGAAGTGCAGCGATGAGCTCCTCCTCAGTGATTGAGTCCGGATCCTCGAAGAACTTCTCCATGAGAGTCTCGTCATACTCGGCAGCAGCCTCAACGAGCTTCTCTCTCCAAGCGTTAGCCTCGTCAACGAGCTTCTCAGGAATATCAGTTACCTGATAGTTCACGAGTGCCTCAGAGTTGTGGTCGTAGATCATAGCCTTCATAGCTACGAGGTCGATGATACCGTCGAACTTGTCCTCAGCACCGATTGGAATACAGATTGGAACTGCACGAGCTCCGAGCTTCTCCTTCATCTCGTCGATTACTGCGAAGAAGTCTGCACCAACACGGTCCATCTTGTTTACGTACGCGATCTTTGGAACGCCGTACTTGTCAGCCTGGCGCCATACGGTCTCAGACTGTGGCTGTACACGTCCTACCGCACAGAAGGTAGCGACTGTACCGTCGAGCACACGGAGTGAACGCTCCACCTCTACAGTGAAGTCAACGTGGCCCGGAGTATCGATCAGGTTGATCTGATACTGATTTCCGTTGTAATTCCAGAATGCAGTAGTAGCTGCAGAAGTGATGGTGATACCACGCTCCTGCTCCTGAACCATCCAGTCCATAGTCGCACCACCCTCGTGTACCTCACCAAGCTTGTGAGTCTTACCAGTGTAGTACAGGATACGCTCAGACGTAGTGGTCTTACCGGCATCGATGTGAGCCATGATACCGATGTTTCTGGTGAATTTAAGATCTCTAGCCATTTTCTGATTAATCTGAATGGTTGGGGATTAGAATCTGAAGTGTGCAAATGCCTTGTTGGCCTCTGCCATTCTGTGCATGTCTTCCTTTCTCTTGAATGCTGCACCCTCGCAGTTATATGCTGCGATGATCTCAGCACAGAGCTTTTCTGCCATAGAGCGGCCAGAGCGCTTGCGGGCGAAGTTGATCATATTCTTCATAGAAAGTGAAATCTTCCTCTCT
>JBGVNX010000003.1:0-98158 GCA_045126075.1 Candidatus Cryptobacteroides sp. | reverse complement strand
CGTTGTTATCTTTTCTCAGAAACATATTGTGGCGGTTATAGCGGTGAGGATCCACCTCTTCCCATTCCGAACAGAGAAGTTAAGCTCACCATCGCCGATGGTACTGCCCCACCAGGTGGGAGAGTAGGTAGCTGCCACTTTCTTTTACAAAGCCCTTAGGACTGACGTCCTGAGGGCTTTTTGTTTGTTCGTGGTAGCAGTCAATCCTCTGTCACAATGTGACTGTCGTAACTCATAACAAAATGCGTAGTCAACTAACCCGTTGTCTCATAGTTAGTTACGATGTTCTCCGTGCTCCCTTTTGACGGCACGGAGAGTGTGGTAACTTGCTGAGTTTCTGGGGATATGTGTTGACATATACTCCAGTCAACTGTTCTCAGCAAGTTGTGAGCAGCATTCGGGCACAAAATCGTCGTTTTTGTGTCCATTCGTGATCTCCATTATAAGTTTGAGCGCAGATTCTTGAATTTTGAGTCCGTTAAGTGGTTTCAACGTATGTTTCCTAAACTATAAGGACAAAACGTGCGGAACAGCCCTAGGGATGAGCTGCTGAACATGCTTTGAGGAGCTGGCTGGCGTAAATGCCGGTTCCAGTGATCCTCGTATGTCTGGCGTCAAGAGAATAATGCACTAGATGCAAAAAAAAGATTCCATATTTGGAATCCTTTTTCGTTTGTGAGCTTTAGATCTCTTCTTTGATTTTGTAGTTGTTGCGCTCGGTGCTGTTGCGTGATACCATTTCGCAGATGAAGCCTGCGAGGAAGAGCTGGAAGCCAAGAAGTACTGCAACGAGGGCAAGGTAGAAGAGCGGCTGCTCTGTTACTGGTCTGAATGCGAGTCCGTGACCCTGCTGGATGAGTTTTTCTGCAATTACCCAGATCGCCAATATTGCTCCGGTAAGGAACATCAGTATTCCAGTGAATCCGAAGAAATGCATCGGCTTTTTACCGAATCTGCTAAGGAACCAAAGTGAGATCAGGTCAAGGAATCCGTTAACGAATCTTTCCAGACCGAATTTGCTGACACCATACTTCCTCTTCTGGTGATGAACAGGCTTTTCTGTGATTTTGTCGAAGCCGGCATTCTTGGCCAGGTATGGGATGTACCTGTGCATCTCTCCATATACCTCTATATTCTTGACAACCTCGTTGCGGTATGCCTTAAGCCCACAGTTCATGTCGTGAAGCTTGATGCCTGTCACCCAGCGTGCTGTAGCATTGTAGAGTTTTGAAGGGATGTTCTTGGTCAGTTTGTTGTCGAATCTCTGCTTCTTCCATCCAGATACGATGTCATAGCCCTCTTCAACTACCATTCTGTACATTTCCGGAATCTCCTCAGGAGAGTCCTGAAGGTCAGCATCCATAGTGACTACAACTCGTCCTTCTGCAGCCTTGAAACCGTGATAAAGGGCAGCTGACTTGCCATAGTTGCGGCGGAATGATATACCTCTGATACAAGGATTCTTTGCAGAAAGTTCCTTTACAACCTTCCATGATGCGTCCTTGCTACCGTCGTCTACCATTATTATTTCATAGACATATCCTTCCTTCGTCATTACATCCTCTATCCACTTCACAAGTTCAAGAAGCGACTCTTCCTCGTTGAAGAGAGATATTACTATAGAAAGGTCCTTTGTGTATTCCATGATGAATTACTGCTGATCAGGTTTATAATCTGCAAACGGATCCCTGCTCGGGATGTTGCGCGACAGTATGAATGAAAGTACAACTCCGAAGATAAAGCTGTACAGAAGTGTCGAGAAGAATGTGTACTGAGGGAGATAGTCGATATACTTCTCCATCATTGCCATTGTATTGGAGTCCATCATGGATCCCATCTGCTGCATTACCAGGTGCATCTGCTCTACCATGGCATCTCCACTGATGAAGGCCACATTTGCAAATGATGCGGCAGCATATACTAATGCAGAAAGAATGGCTGCAGCCTTGCCGAAATTGAATGTATCCCTGTTTGTGACTTCCGGGTGCGATTCAGCAAATTTTCCCATGAAGAATTTCATGAGCATGATGCATCCGCTGAACTTTGCTGCCCACAGTATAAAACCGAATATAGAAATCATGAAGCCTGAGGCTCCGGATATCAGCTGTGTGGCAAACATATAGACTGTTGATGTCAGACCAAGAGCCAGACCTGCCTTGGCAGCTATGTTCCACATATCTTTTCTGATGATATTTTGTTCCATATTAAAGTCTTTGTGGTACAAAGATAGAAAAAAATTCATACCTTTGCATTCTTGGATTGACAAGACTTGTTTTATACATAATATAATTTTACGATATGATCAATATTACATTTCCTGACGGCAGCGTGAGACAGTACGAGAGTGGTGTTTCTGCCTTTGACATTGCAAACAGCATTAGCCCAAGATTGGCAGCAGATGTATTGGCTGCAACTGTAATCACGGCAGCTGACACGACAGGAAAAGGACAAGTATATGATGTGACACGTCCTATCACTGAGGATGCAGCTATCCGTCTCCACAAGTGGGAAGATGCAGAGGCTAAACATGTCTTCTGGCACTCATCATCACACCTTCTTGCTGCTGCTCTCGAGGCTCTCTATCCAGGAGTGAAGTTCGGTATCGGACCAGCTATCGAGACTGGATTCTACTATGACGTGGACTTCGGTGACAGAACTCTCGTGGAGGCTGACCTTAAGGCTATCGAGGACAAGATGATCGAGCTTGCCCGTCAGAAGAATCCTTTCGTAAGAACAGAGGTTTCTAAGGAAGAGGCGCTCAAGACTTTCACTGAGAAGGGTGACGAGTACAAGTGCGAGCTCATCAGCGAGCTTGAGGATGGTACAATCACATTCTACTCGAACGGTGACTTTACTGACCTCTGCCGCGGACCGCACCTAAAGGATACTTCAGTGATCAAGGCAGTAAAGCTTACTGCAATCGCAGGTGCTTACTGGAGAGGAGATCAGGAGCGTCAGATGCTTACTCGTGTATATGGTGTGACATTCCCTAAGAAGTCACTTCTTGACGAGTACATACTGATGATGGAGGAAGCTAAGAAGCGTGACCACAGAAAGATCGGAAAGGAAATGGAACTCTTCACATTCTCCCAGAGAGTAGGACAGGGTCTTCCATTGTGGCTCCCTAAGGGTGCTGCACTTCGCGAGCGTCTCGAGAACTTCCTCAAGAAGCTCCAGAAGTCATATGGCTACCTTCCTGTAGTTACTCCGCACATCGGAAACAAGGATCTTTATGTGACTTCAGGTCACTATGCAAAATACGGTAAGGACTCTTTCCAGCCTATTCATACTCCACAGGAGGGTGAAGAGTATCTGCTCAAGCCGATGAACTGTCCTCACCACTGTGAGATCTATAGAGCTAAGCCACGTTCATACAAGGACCTTCCGCTCAGACTTGCTGAGTTCGGTACAGTATACCGTTATGAGCAGAGCGGTGAGCTCCACGGACTTACCCGTGTACGTAGCTTCACACAGGACGATGCCCACCTTTTCGTACGTCCTGACCAGATCAAGGATGAGTTCTGCAAGGTTATCGACATCATCCTTTATGTGTTCAAGACCCTTGATTTCAAGGATTATGTAGCGCAGATATCACTTCGTGACCCTAATAACAAGTCTAAGTATATCGGTTCTGATGAGAACTGGGCAAAGTCAGAGGCTGCTATCATTGAAGCAGCTGAAGAGAAGGGCCTCAATACTGTAGTTGAGTACGGTGAGGCTGCATTCTACGGCCCTAAGCTCGACTTCATGGTGAAGGATGCTATCGGAAGAAAATGGCAGCTTGGTACTATCCAGGTTGACTATAATCTTCCTGAGCGTTTCGAGCTCGAGTACATAGGAAACGACAACCAGAAGCACCGTCCGGTCATGATCCACCGTGCACCTTTCGGCTCACTTGAGCGTTTTGTTGCAGTACTTCTCGAGCACACTGGAGGAAGACTTCCGCTCTGGTTGACACCAGATCAGGTCAACATCGTACCAGTCAGCGAAAAATACGAGGAATATGCAAAAAAAGTTTGTAATTTGCTGAATAATTGCGATATTCGCGCCGCCGTAGACGATCGAAATGAGACACTTGGCAAGCGAATCCGTGAGAGCGAACTCAAGAGGATTCCTTTCCTTGTGATTGTAGGTGAGAAGGAGATGACCGAGGGTACGGTTTCTGTCAGAAGACAGGGAGGAATTGATGCAGGTTCTATGCCAGTTGATGATTTCGTTGCGTTGGTAAGCAATGAGATCAAGGATCAGCTGTCATAGCCATATATATTATTAACTTAACTTATAGGAGGAATTATTTATCGCAGCACCATTTAAACCAGGTCCACGCCCGATGGGTCCAAGACCTAGCGCTCGTCCAGGCCAGAGGCCTAATCAGGTAAAGAAGGACGAGGACGGATTGAGAATCAACGAAGAGATCACAGCATCTCAGGTACGTCTCGTAGGAGAGAACATCCCGGAACAGGGAGTATACTCGCTCAGAGATGCATTGAAGATGGCTGATGAGCAGGATCTTGATCTGGTGGAGATAAGCGCGAAAGCCGATCCTCCCGTATGTAAGATCATTGACTATCAGAAATATCTCTACCAGCAGAAGAAGAAAGCTAAGGAGATGAAGGCTAACGCAGCCAAGATAGTCATAAAGGAGATCAGATTCGGTCCTAACACAGACGAACACGATTTCCAGTTCAAGCTCAAGCACGCGCAGGAATTCCTGCAGGAGGGCTCAAAGGTGAAGGCATCAGTCTTTTTCAAGGGACGTTCAATCATCTATGCTGACCAGGGAGAGAAACTTCTTCTTCGTTTTGCAGTAGAGCTCGAAGAGTTCGGTAGAGCAGAGCAGATGCCGAAGCTTGAAGGTAAGAGGATGATCATGATGATCGCACCGCTTAAGAAAAAGTAATCCAAGAGATTGGAACTTAATAATTATTAACTAAATCAAATTTAACTATGCCAAAGATTAAGACCAACTCCGGTTCAAAAAAGCGTTTTACGCTTACCGGAACGGGAAAAGTTAAGAGAAAGCACGCTCTCAAGAGCCACATTCTCACAAAGAAGACCAAGAAGCAGAAGAGAAATTTGACTCACATTGCACTCGTAGCTAACGTAGACGAGAAGAGAGTCAAAGCTTTGTTGGGTATGTAATTTTAATTAATTACAAAAAGTTATTTTAAGTTAAACTTGGAACGCAGTCGAAAAGCTCCTGAAGAAGAGGACACTGCCTCCATAAAACAGTTAAATTTATGCCAAGATCGGTAAATTCAGTTGCCTCAAGGGCACGCCGCAAGAAAATTCTTAAGAGAACCCGCGGTTATTTTCTTTCAAGAAAGAACGTTTGGACGGTAGCAAAGAACACCTATGAGAAGGGTCTTACTTATGCTTACCGTGACCGTAAGAACAAGAAGCGCTCATTCCGCGCACTTTGGATCCAGAGAATCAACGCAGCCGCACGTCAGTACGGTATGACTTATTCTCAGCTTATGGGTCGCATCGCAAAGCAGAACATCGGTTTGAACCGTAAGGTGCTTGCAGACCTTGCTATGAACAATCCTCAGGCATTTGAGGCTATCATCAATTCTGTAAAATAGTCTTTAGCTGATGAGCTTGAAGGACATCTACCACAATAAGTGGGTGAGATTCATATTCTGGTCTCTCCTATATGTCTTGTGGGTTATCTGGCTCGGAAACTATTGGTGGCTCTTCGGACTCGTTCCGATCTTCGACTACCACATCACCCGCAAGGTAAAGTGGCTGTTCTGGAAGAAGGAATACAAAGAAGGAGAAAAGCGCAATGCGCTGCTTGACTGGCTTGATGCCATAATCTTCGCAGTAGTTGTTGTAACGTTCATCAATACGTTCTTTTTTCAGGCATTTAAGATTCCTTCCTCATCGATGGAGAGCTCGCTTTATACAGGTGACCACCTGTTTGTAAGTAAGCTTGCATATGGCCCGAAACTGCCGCAGACACCGCTGACTATTCCTTTCACTCACAATGTCATAGGAGGAAAAGAGTCTTATTCGACACTGATCCAGAATGACTACAGAAGGCTCAAGGGCTTCGGTGAAGTTGAAGAAGGCGATTATGTGGTTTTCGGATTCCCACATGGAGACACAGTCCTGACCAAGGCACCGGCAGATGATTACTACATGCTGTGCAGGACAATTGGAAAGGAAAATGTAATCAAGGCATATGGACCTGTAAAGGTAAGGCCTTCAGATAAGAAGGACCATTATGTCAAGAGATGTGTCGCAGTAGCAGGAGATACACTTGAGATCATCAATGGACGTGTGTATGTCAATGGTGAACCTCAGGAAGTTTGGCCAGGAGTCCAGAATTCATACAAAGTTGTGACTAATGGACAGAGAATCAATCAGGTGATACTTGATGATCTCGGAATCAATGTAAGGGAACTGGGTTTCAGTCAGGCACTGCCGGGTTATCCATACATGCCGCTCACAGCCAAGATGCTGGAGTCAGTAAGCAAGCTTCCTAATGTTGTATCTGTGACTCAGAACATAGATGAGTACCCGGCCGATTATCCGGATTCGTGGCTTACCATCTTTCCGTTCGATCCTGACTATAGATGGACAAGGGATAACTTCGGCCCTCTCTGGATACCTGAGAAAGGTGCTACAGTAGGACTCACGCTGGAAAATCTCCCGCTCTATGAGAGGATAATTACAGCTTACGAAGGTAATGACCTTGAGGTGAGGAATGATGAGATCTTCATCAATGGTGAAAAGGCTCAGAGCTATACTTTTTCGCAGGATTATTACTTTATGATGGGAGACAACAGGCACAATTCCCTGGACTCAAGATATTGGGGCTTCGTACCTGAAGATCATATAGTTGGAAAACCCGCATTGATCTGGCTCTCAATCGATGGGAACAAAAGCTTCCCTAAAAATGTAAGATGGCGCAGGTTCTTCAAATTTGTATAGAAATTTTGCAATTGCAATTTTTTTATGCGATATTTGCAGCCCGCTAATTATGAATTAATTAAAAAAGTTATATACAATGGCAAAGGTTTGTCAAGTTACAGGAAGAAAGAGAATGGTTGGAAACAACGTTTCACATTCTAAGAGACGCACAAAGCGCGTCTTCGCCCTGAACCTCAAGACTAAGAAGTTCTGGTCTGAGGCAGAGCAGAGATTCATCACTCTTAAGGTGTCTTGCAAGGGTATGAGAACAATCGAGAAGAACGGTCTCGACGCTACTATCAAGGACGCTCAGAACAAAGGATTTATTAACCTTGTTTAATTTTACGAATTATGGCAAAGAAAGCAAAAGGTAACAGGGTGCAGGTCATCCTTGAGTGCACTGAGCAGAGAGAGAGCGGTGTACCAGGTATCTCAAGATACATTACTACTAAGAACAAGAAGAACACAACTCAGCGTCTGGAGCGTATGAAGTACAATCCGTTCCTTAAGAAGGTAACTCTTCATCGCGAGATTAAATAATTAAGGAGGATTAACAAATGGCAAAGAAAGCAGTCGCAACCTTCAAGGCCGGTACACTCAAGAAGATGGTTAAGTGTATCCGTATGGACAAGTCTCCTAAGACAGGTGCTTATGTATTCACAGAGCAGCTCGTTGAGGAGTCAGAAGCTAAGGATTTCTTCGCAAAGAAATAATTCTGAGATATATGAGAAAAGAGGCATGAACGCGGTTTATGCCTCTTTTTTATTATCATAAAAACGCGTATATTTGTAGGTTACTATAAATGTACGCGTTTGTATTGTTATGGGTATTTTTGATAAAGGAGTAAAGAAGACGAACAGGGGCTTTTTTGAGAGGCTCTCAAGAGCGATTGTGGGTAAGACAGAGGTTGATGACGATCTGCTTGATGCTATTGAGGAAGCTCTGCTCGCAACAGATATGGGTGTAGATACCACGATGAAGATCATCGAGAATCTTGAGGAAAGAGTGCGCAAGGATAAGTATGTTTCCTTGGAAGAACTTGTAGATATCCTTAGAGATGAAATCGCTGAACTTCTCAATGTAAAGGAGGGCGAAACATCGGACGACGTCGTTGTGCCTTTCGATTTCAGCAAGAAGCCTTATGTGATCATGGTAGTAGGTGTGAATGGTGTCGGCAAGACGACTACTATCGGAAAGCTCGCCAGCGGACTCAGAGCTCAGGGAAAGAAGGTTGTTCTCGGAGCTGCGGATACCTTCCGTGCAGCAGCAGTAGACCAGCTTACAATCTGGTCAGAG
Source organism: Candidatus Cryptobacteroides sp. (assembly GCA_045126075.1). Lineage (GTDB taxonomy): Bacteria > Bacteroidota > Bacteroidia > Bacteroidales > UBA932 > Cryptobacteroides. Next base: position 89,944 of record JBGVNX010000003.1, on the reverse strand, counting down.
CGTGCCGGTGTTGACATTGTCAAGCAGGCTATGGGCTCGGATCCTGCATCTGTAGCATTTGATACAGTAAAGTCAGCTGTTGCCAAGGATGCTGATGTGGTCATCATCGATACAGCCGGTCGTCTGCATAACAGGATTGACCTGATGAATGAACTTACCAAGATCAGGAATGTCATGAGAAAGGTGGTTCCTGATGCACCGCACGAGGTCCTTCTGGTTCTTGACGGCTCGACTGGTCAGAATGCATTCCAGCAGGCAAAGGAGTTCATGCGTGCGACTGACATTACAGCCTTGGCTGTAACGAAGCTTGACGGAACAGCAAAAGGCGGTGTCGTTGTCGGCATAGTGGATCAGTTCCGTATTCCTATCAAGTTTGTCGGTATTGGTGAAGGTATTGATGACTTGAAGGTCTTCAACAAGAGAGAATTCGTAGGATCTCTCTTCTCAAAAGAAGATATCGAATAATTGTCATCCTGAACGAAGTGAAGGAACTTTTAAGAATAAAATAAAAAATTACATATATGAAGATTTCGTACAATTGGCTCAAGGAGTATCTTGAGTGTGACCTCTCTCCAGAGGCGGTGGCAGAGGCGTTGACTTCAATAGGACTTGAGGTTGACTCTCTCGAGCAGGTAGAGGAAATACCGGGCGGTCTTGCAGGTGTGATCGTAGCAGAAGTTATTGAGTGTGTAGAACATCCGGATTCTGACCATCTCCATATCACAAAGCTCAATACAGGTGAGCCTGAGCTTCTTCAGGTGGTATGTGGCGCTCCTAATGTGGCAGCAGGACAGAAAGTCCTTCTTGCGACTGTAGGTACAGTACTTGGCGAGGATTTCAAGATCAAGAAGTCAAAGATCCGTGGCGTAGAGTCGTTCGGTATGATCTGCGCAGAGGATGAGCTCGGAATTGGAGAGTCTCACGACGGAATCATGGTTCTCGATCCAGAGGCAGTCGTAGGAACTCCGGCAAAGGATTATCTCGGACTTGCAACTGATGCTCTTATCGAGATCGGACTTACTGCAAACCGTGTCGATGCTGCTTCGCATATCGGTGTAGCAAGGGACCTTTATGCATATCTCAAGCATAACGGAGTTCCATGCTCTTTCAATATGCCAGACGTTTCTGCATGGGCAGACAATGACGCAGAGGGTGCAGTTCCAGTAGAAGTTCTTGCTGCTGACGGTGCTCCAAGATACACAGGTACAACAATCAAGGGTGTAAAGGTCGCAACATCGCCAGAGTGGCTTCAGAAGAAACTTCTTGCTATCGGTCTTCGCCCGATCAATAATATCGTAGATATCACAAACTTTGTTCTCCATGAGATCGGACAGCCTCTTCATGCATTTGACCTCGCAAAGATAGAGGGTGGAAAGGTTGTAGTACGCAGAGCGGAAGAGGGCGAGAAGTTCGTCACTCTCGACGGTGTGGAGCGTACTTTGAGTGCAGCTGACCTTATGATTGCAGACACAAAGAAGCCTATGTGCCTTGCAGGTGTGTTCGGTGGCGAGGAATCAGGAGTGACAGAGTCTACAACTGACGTTTTCCTTGAGAGCGCATATTTCAATCCGGTATCAATCAGAAAGAGCTCCAAGAGACATGGTCTCAAGACTGATGCATCGTTCCGTTATGAGCGTGGCGCTGACCCTCTCGTAGTGGAGTATGCAGCTAAGCGTGCAGCCCTTCTTATCCAGGAGCTCGCAGGTGGCCAGATTGTAGGAAGAATGCAGGAGTTCTATCCTGAGAAGATTGAGAAGAAGGTAGTTGATCTTGATTATAACCGTATCGAGAACTTCGTAGGAAAGAAGATCGGTCATGAGGTGATCGAGGGCATTCTTGAGGGTCTTGTATATGAGTTCCTTGAGAAGACAGAGACAGGTGCAAAGGTTGCTGTACCTTCATACATGATCGACGTCTACCGTGAGTGTGACGTTGTAGAGGAAATCCTCCGTGTATACGGATACAACAACATTGAGCTTCCGCAGGCTATGAGAATGTCTGTCAATGCGCCGCAGAAGCCTGAGCCTGAGCAGGTACGCAAGTCTATAGCTGACTTCCTTGCTGCCAACGGCTTTGTAGAGACAATGAACAACTCGCTCACCAAGTCAGATTACTACGCAAAGCTTAAGACCTTCCCTGAGGAAAAGTGCGTGAGGATCCTCAATCCTCTCAGTTCCGATCTCAATGTCATGAGACAGACACTTCTCCTTAACGGTCTTGAGGTCATAGCATACAACATCAACCGTCAGATCAACAATATCAAGACATTTGAGTACGGTTCAGTATATTCATTCAACCCTGAGACAGACGGCAAGACTCTCGAGTCTTATGAGGAACATACATGCTATGCACTCTTCATCAGCGGCCAGCCTGAGAAGTCATGGAGAGTAGATCCTGGCAAGGGCAACTACTTCCAGCTCAAGGGCTACCTCGAACTTCTTCTCAAGCGTTTCGGATGTGATATCTATTCACTCGAGACTGAGGCTGCTCCTGCGGACCTCTTCTCTGAGGGACTTGCATACAATCTTCCAGGTTCACATCAGCCTCTTGCAGTGATGGGTACAATTGCTCCAGCAAGACTGAAGCAGTTTGGTATCAAGCAGCCTGTATTCGCAGCTGAGATCAACTGGCCTGCACTCTTCGAGCTTGTGAAGAGAAATAAGATCAAGTACAAGGAGCTTCCTAAGTTCCCTGAGGTAAGACGTGACCTTGCTCTCCTTCTCGACGAGTCAGTAAGCTATGCAGACCTTCGCAAGAGCGCATTCCGCGTAGGTAAGAAACTTCTCAAGCAGGTAGGCCTGTTTGACGTATATAGAGGCGACAAGATCGCTGAGGGCAAGAAGCAGTATGCACTTAGCTTTGTGCTCCAGGATCTTGATAAGACCTTGACTGATAACGATGTGGAGAAGGTAATGAACAAGCTCCTGTCGACATTCCAGAATGAATTTGGAGCAACATTGAGATAATTATGAAAAGGCGTCTGTGTCATATATTTCTGCTGTTTGCAGCACTGATTGTTCTTGCACCGTCCTGCAGAAGGGATCGTGTGAGAGTGATTCCGCGTGCCAAACTGGCAAAGATATATGCTGAGATGTTCATGACTGACCAGTGGATCCAGGCTACCCCGAAGCTCCGTACAATAGCTGACACGTCTCTCGTATATGAGCCGATTCTGGAAGCATATGGATACACATCGGAGGATTATCAGTACAGCGTGGATCATTATATGAATGATCCTGAAAGATTCTCCAGAATCTTGAGGGCTACAGGTGAGATTCTGGATGACCGCATAAAGGAACTTCAGTTGAAGCAGGCTGAGCTTGCCAGATTGGAGAAGTTGAAAAACATAGCAGATTTTGTGTTCCCTGAGATGCAGCTGTTTCTTGAAGATACTCCGGAGGATGGACTCTGGAATCACTCTGACAGCATTGATGTAGCATGGGATACCATAATGAATCTGTATAGCATCAGGCGTATTGCCAGGACAGATACCATATATGAAGGAGTACGCATGATTGTACAAGCTGACACCTTGTCTGTGAATGATACAGTACCTGCATCTGATACCCTGGCTATTGCAGATACATTGGTTGTTGCTGATACTGCAGTCGTTACAGAAAAGGCCTCTTCGGCTCCGCTTCTTAAACCGTCTGAACTTAAGCCGACAGTGATGGATACCAGGTCGACCAAGATGGTCAGGGATTCAGTCCTTCGTCGTGATTTCCAGAAGAACAGGCAGCTGGCTGCTCCAAGAGTAAAGTAAAGATATGGCAAAGGTAAGAGTAAACGCAGAGTATGTATATACCCTTGAGTCGCATGAGCCGCTCAAAAGGGGATATGTCGAGTATGATGATGCTGACGGAAGCATTATCAGCACCGGTCTTTGTGCTGATGATGAAGAAGTGGCTCCGGGAGCAATTGTCCCTGGTTTTGTGAATGCGCATTGTCATGTCGAACTTTCTCATCTGCATAAGAAGTTCCGTAAGGGAACAGGTATGGCAGGCTTCATCGACCAGATCAACGAGCTTAGAGACTGGGCTGGAAGAGAGGCAAAGATTAAGCTCGTACGTGAGTGGATGGACAAGATGTGGGAGGATGGCGTGTCTGCAATGGCAGATATCAGCAATGATGATTCTTCATTTGAGGTGAAGAAGGATCATAAGATGTATACAAGAACCTTCCTTGAGGTCTTTGGCAGTGAGCCACACATGTGTGAGGGAGTGATGCAGGATGTCACGAAACTTTCAGAGATTGCCGACGAGGCTGGTATTGATGCTGCTCCGACTCCTCATTCGTGCTATACGATGAGTCCTCAGCTTCTCAGTGCCTCTGCCGCAGCAGGATTGGAGAAAGGCTATCTTTCATATCATTCTCAGGAGAGTCAGGAGGAAGAGGAACTGTTGAGGTACGGCTCAGGAGCCATGTATGACAACCGCAAGCGTTCCGGAATGAGTACTCCGCCTGTAACCGGAGAGTCATCTCTGAAATATTTCCTTGACAGGCTTGCTGATGCTGCGCCTGCGCCATATGAGCAGCATGTACTTCTGGTGCACAATGTCTGCCTGGAACAGGAGGATATCGATGCTGCCGGAAAGGTGATGAAAAATGTATATTGGGCAATATGTCCATTGTCTAATATATTTATACATAATGCATTGCCTCCTATTCCACTTATGAGGAAGAACGGCCTGGCAATAGCATTGGGAACAGACTCGCTCTCAAGTAATGACGACTTGGATATGGTTAAGGAGATGTACTGTCTCCATTCCAATTTCCCTGAGGTACCAATGGCGGAGATCCTTACCTGGGCATCATTGAATGGAGCACGTTTCTTGTCAAAGGACTCTGTATTGGGTACTTTGACTCCGGGAAAGAGACCGGGACTGGTAAGAATAAACGAAATAGACGAGAATGGCTTTGTGACAGCTGACAGCCGTTCAAAGAGAATAATATAATGCTGCATTTCGATGACATAGTTTTTGGCCCGATTTTCAGCCGCAGGCTGGGGTCGTCTCTTGGAGTGAATATACTTCCGTCCAAGGGCAAGCTATGTAATTTCGATTGTGTGTATTGCGAATGTGGCTGGAATAAGGATGGGATTGCGGAAAGACGTTTCCCAAGGTTGCAGGAGGTAGAGGAGGCATTGACCGAGAAGATCTCCCGTGCAGCAGAGGAAGGAACACCGATTGATTCCATAACCTTTTCAGGCAATGGAGAGCCGACTATGAATCCTGATTTTCCGGATATTATAGATGTGACTCTCAGACTGCGTGATAGGTATTTCCCTTCAGCAAAGGTTTCAGTGTTGTCTAATGCAACCCTGATAGGCCGTAAACCTGTTGCTGAGGCATTGATGAGGGTGGATAATCCGATATTGAAGATTGATGCATCGTCAGATTCCCTGATAAGGAGTATCAATAAGCCTTGCGGAACATATAAACTGCATGAGATTCTTGAGAATCTTCGTCAGTTCAGAGGTAATTTTATCCTCCAGACAATGTTCCTCAAGTCTCCGGATTTTGATACGGCGTCGCCTGAGGCCCTGAGCGCATGGATAGAGATTGTACGGGACCTGAAGCCGCGCCAGGTAATGGTTTATACTATTGACCGGGAGACTCCAGATAAGTCATTGGAGAAGTATACGGTTGATGAGATGGCTGCTTTCGTGAAGCCATTGACAGATGAGGGATTTGATGTACAGATAAGAGGTTAGGTATGAGATTGGTTATACAGAGGGTTACGGGTGCCAGTGTTTCAGTGCCTGCAGAAGCGTATGAGTCGAAGATAGGCAAGGGACTTCTGGTCCTTGCTGCCTTTATCGATGAAGATACTGAGGAAGATCTGGAATGGTGCGCAAGAAAGCTAGCCGCCATGAGGATATTTGATGACGAGGACGGGGTGATGAACCTTTCAGTGAAGGATGTGGATGGTGAGATTCTTGTGGTGAGCCAGTTTACGCTATATGCCTCCACAGTCAAGGGAAACAGACCTTCATATATTAAGGCGGCAAAGCCGGACGTGGCTGTCCCTCTTTATGAGAAGTTCATGGAACTGGTTGAAGAACAGTCTGGAAAGAGCGTGGGACGAGGTATATTCGGGGCAGATATGAAGGTTGAATTGGTCAATGACGGGCCTGTGACAATTATAGTTGATTCAAAATTAAAATTTTAAATATATGGCAGATTTTCTTACAAAGTATGGTTATGCTCCTGATCAGGAGGCAATGGGCAGAGCGCTTGAACTTATTGCCGCAAACCTGGAAAATGTCGCTTCAGAGCATGTATACAAGGAGTGTTTTTCAATGATGGACCTCACTACGCTGAGGACCAATGATACTCCTGCTTCAGTAAAGAAGTTCGTGGAGAAGGTTAATTCTTTCGGACAGGCATATCCTGAGTGGCCGCTTCCTGCATCAGTTTGCGTTTATCCTAATTTTGCAGCTACTGTAGATCAGACAAGAAAGTGTGATTTCAACATCACTGTAGTGTCTGCATGCTTCCCATCATCACAGAGCTTCCTCGAGGTTAAGCTCAGAGAGTGTGAACTTGCTGTTGAGCAGGGTGCTGACGAGGTTGATATCGTTCTTGCTCTTAACGCATTCCTTGATGGTGACTATGAGACAGCAGCTCAGGAGATCCGTCAGGTTCGTGCCTGCATTGATGCAGTTGCTGCAAAGCAGGGAAGAAATGTACATCTTAAGGTGATCCTTGAAACAGGACTTCTCCGTACATCAGAGGCAATCGCAAATGCATCATTCCTCGCTATGGAGGCAGGTGCTGACTTTATCAAGACATCAACAGGTAAGGTGGATGTGAATGCGACTCCAGCTGCAGCTTATGTAATGTGTGAGTGTATCGCAAAGTACTATCAGGCTACAGGAAAGAAGATCGGTTTCAAGCCTGCTGGCGGAATATCTTCAGCAGCCGATGCGCTTTGCTACTACTCTATCGTTTCATCTGTTCTTGGAAAAGAGTGGCTTAACAAGGAGCTTTTCCGTTTTGGTGTGAGCCGTGTGGCAAATAGCCTCCTTGCTGCAGTAGAGCAGAAGACAGTTACATTCTTCTAGTGTAGACCTATACAATGATTTAGCTTGCTTTTTGAAAAAATAAGCTAAAATTTAATAACGGAATCGCCCGCTGAGATAACTCAGAGGGCGATTTCTGTAATTATCCGCATACTTTTTCTTTACACGGATAATACTGGGGAACTTTGCCTCCGTAATTAAAAGATACGATTATGAGAGGTAGTTTGATTCTTGCGGTTATGGCATTCGTTGCCCTGTCATGCAATAAGGAGGAGTCGCCGCATCCGACCAGGCCCGCATCTATTGATTATCAGTATGGGGCAGACCTTAAGCATGAAATGATAGTTCTGGGCAAGCGTCTTGAGAATCCGTATACAACGGAAAACATGACAAGAGCCCTGGAGTCTCTATATCCGACTAAGGCCGATAGGGTAGACCTTAGGACAACAGATCTGTATGTCCGTTTCCTTCCGGCTGATGAGCGGGAGTATGATATCCTTATGGAGATGGATATCGAACTGGTCGACCATCCGATGGATTATGTCATTGCCGTTGAGGGTGACTGGTATCATGATCCGGAAGTGCCGGAAGATAAGATGACATGGCAGTATGCGGTTGTGTCTCCTGATTTTGATTTCCCGGATATCAGATATGAGGTAATCGACGAGTGTTATATCTCAGAACATGATCCGGTAACTCGCTCTTCCGAAACAGGAATAGATTGGCAGGCAGTCGAACGAGAGGCTTATATCCTTACCGGAAATGAGGATATGTTGGGTGTTCCGCAAACAAAGGCTTCCACCAAAGTCAAGCCTTCAGGAAGGATAACCATTGTTGATGAACATGCTAACGGTGGAAAACCCTTCGGTGTTGCAGGAGTGCGAGTGTCGTGCAATTCCTTCGTGAAATATGATATGGCCTACACTGATCGCGACGGATATTATTCGATGTCCAAGGAGTTTTCGTCAGAATTGAGATATAGGCTCATATTTACCAATGAGAAAGACTTCTCGATAGGCTTCAATATGGTCCTGGTCCCTGCATCTGTCTCGACTTTGGGCAAGACAAGCCCGGAAGGAGTGAATATAACTGTCACAAAGGACTCCGAAGATAAGCTTTTCAGAAGGTGTGTGGTCAATAATGCAGTATATGATTATATCTCAAGATGCGCTTCGTCAGATCTGGGTATCGCGACTCCGCCGGCTGATCTCCGTTTATGGATAATGCAGGGAATGAAGTCCAGCAGTGCGGTGATGCTGCATCACGGGGCCATGGTCGAGAGCAAGATCATGACAGAGTACCTCGGCCCCTATGCAAAGCTGCTTGGAGTCTTCCTGCCGGATATAACTATAGGAACCTCAGACAAGGATGAATATCGCGAAATCTATTCTACTACCTGCCATGAACTGGCTCATGCCAGTCACTATGCCAAGGTTGGAAGTGAATTCTGGAATCCATATATCTTATATATCATTGAATCGTTTGTGAAGACCGGAGGTGATGCATATGGGGATGGAACTGGTTCCAAAGCGGGTTATTGTGAGATCGGAGAGATGTGGGCATATTATCTGGAGAGCCGTGTCTTCAAGGATCGATATGGCGGGGCATTCCCTACGTTCGGAACCTCGTTCTGGTTCTATCCTCAGATATTCAGGTATCTGGATGAAAGGGGTCTGGGTCCTGACAAGATATTTTCAGTACTTACTGGAGATGTGGTGTCAAAAGCCGCTCTGAAATCAGCTCTGCTGGCTGCATATCCGACCAAGAGAACAGTTATAGAACAAGTATTCAGCAGATATTAGTGCCATGAAGAAGTGTTTGATTGTCGTGCTGATATCGATAGCTTCGCTTCCATCATATGCACAGAAGCTGAGCCTTTCGACAAACCTTCTGGATTATGCTTGCCTGGGTACCTTGAACGCTGATGTCTCCTATTCTGTATCAAGACGATGGAGTATTATGGCAGGAGTCAGATATAATCCTTTCACATTCAGGGAAGACAAGCCTCAGGATCAGTTCCAGCTACGTCAGCAGTCTTATGCTGCAGGTGTCCGGCTCTGGCCGTGGCATACCATGTCAGGATGGTGGTTTGCAGGAAAACTCCGCTATCAGGAGTACAATTATGGTGGGATATTCTCTTCGGAATCGGAAGAGGGAGACAGGTTTGGAGCCGGTCTGTATTCAGGATATACATACATGCTCACAAGGCATCTTAATCTGGAGTTCGGCGCCGGACTGTGGTCGGGCATATCCTTCTATAGGAGGTATTCATGTCAGAAATGTGGTAGGACCATAGGTCATGGAAGGAAGTATTTTCTGTTGCCTGATGATCTGATGATATCGGTTGCCTATGTGTTCTAGATGTAGGATTCTGCTGATGATGCTTTTGCTTGCCGGCTTGTCATGTACGCCGTATCGCAAGATACAGAGGATACGCTCCGGTGAGGTCATGATGGGACTTTCGGTTCCAGAGGACAAACCTGCAGAGGAAGATAAGCCGGTGGAGGTAGATAGTATCCGAAGTACCCTTTCCGACGGTCCCATAATCATGAATGCGATCAGGGATTCTGAGACAGGGGAGATGGTTGCGACAGATGTGATCAGTGCCTCAAAGGTAACCGCCAGATTCAGAAACGTGGCAGAACGAGCCGGTTTTGTTACCATCAGTTTTGATATTACCGTGCCGGCCGGTATGTCTGATTCGCAGTGGCAGCTCAAGATCAGACCGTTCATGAGGATTCAGGAAGATACTTTGGCTTTGGAGCCGGTCTATATCACAGGAGCCAATTATCGTAACGGGCAGTTGCGAGGATATGAGAGGTATCGCGCCTTTCTAGCCTCTATCATAACTGATACGTCTGATTTTATCAGGGTTCATCAGCTTGAAATCTTCCTCCAGAGGCATTTCCCCGAAATCTATGCGATGAAAACTGATTCCACTCTGATTCCGGAGCCGATGGCTGAAAACCTTTTTGGAGTCACTCAGCGTGATGCTCTCGAACATTATAAGAAGCATATGAAATGGAGCAGGAATGAAAAGAAGAAGAGCCGTAAAGGAAAGATGTACCGCAGATATGTAAAAGATCCAATACCTATGGAGGGGATACGTCTGGATACAGTTCTGATAAGCTCTGATGGAGATTTCATCTACAGGTACGTGCATGGCTTCCGAAGCAGGCCAGGGCTCAAGAAAGTCATGGTCTACATGCATGGCGATCTGTACGAGAGGGGAGTGTGCAGGGCAGAACTGCCTTTTCCGGATGAATTGACCTTTTATATAAGTTCTCTCTCAACCTTGGCAGACCTTGCTACGAAATACAGGATGATAGTATTGGAGAGAAGGGTTTATGACAATACGAAGGCACTAATAGATTTTGCAGTCGGCAAGGCTGATGTGGACACTATGCTCGGAGATAATGCTTCAGAAATGAGGAGAGTAAGGGCGTGTATTGAGGATGTTGTATCTCGAGATGAGTTTGCACTGGATTCATTGGTCATTGTTGCATCATGTTCTCCTGAAGGCTCATACGCCTCTAATCGAAGACTGTCCAAGGCAAGGTCAGAGTCGGTCCTGAAACTTATAGAGGAATTTGTCCCTCAGGAGTGGAAGGATAGCCTGAGGGCATCGGAACTGCCTGAGAATTGGCTTCAGCTGACACGCCTTATAGAACATGATACATTGATTGCAGCCACTTCAAGGAAGCAGATGCTTTCCTTGATTGAGACGATGACAGACCCCGATGCAGCAGAACGCCGATTGTCAAGAATGCCGGAATACAGATATCTACGTGAGCGTCTTTATCCACAGTTAAGGAGCGTGAGTTTCAACTTTTATCTCCATAGGGTGGGTATGCAGAAGGATACTGTTCATACAACTGAGATCGATACCGTTTACATGGCTGGTCTTCAGGCATTGAAGGATCTGGATTATAAGAAAGCAGTGGCGATATTGAGACCCTACGACGACTATAATGCTGCGCTTGCGTTCATGTCGGCAGATTACAACCATTCTGCTCTGGATGTGCTCGGACGCCTGGATGATACCGATCCGAAGGTCTGTTATCTGATGGCCCTGGTGCTTTCCAGAATGGAACAGCATGATGAGGCTATGAAATACTTTGAACTATGTATAGCATATGATCCATACATGGAGTATAGGGCTAATCTTGATCCTGAGATGCATGTGCTGGTACAAAGACGAAAACACACTTTAAACTAATTTATATATGAAAACAAAACTTTATGTTGCGGCATTTGCTGCCGCTGTAGCCCTGGTGGGCTGTGAAAATTCATTTACTGATCCGGCTGATGTGCAGGAATCCGGTGATCCTGTAAGTCTGACTGTAAGCGTGTCAGGCGCAGTTACTAAGATTTCTGGTGATCCAGAGGCGATCAATGACAGGAAGGTGAACAGTCTTCAGGTCTTTGTGTTCAACCGTCATGGCATCTATCAGGCTTCAGATTATGCCACATCTGACGAGGTTACCCTTACTTGTACTACAGGTGACAAGAAGATTGTCGCTCTTGTCAATGCGCCGAAGGAAGAAGGAGTGGGTACTTTTCAGGAACTCTCTCAGAGGGTAGTAAGCCTTGAGAATTCCGGTGCTGATAATCTTGTCATGGTAGGATCAAAAGATGTGACTCTTGCTGCGGATACACCTATTACGATCGAGGTGAAACGTCTTGCAGCCAAGATCTGTCTCAATTCCGTTACCTTGAATTTCGAAGAAGAACTGCACAAGGACCTGTCTTTCGAGATCCAGTCGGTCTATCTTATAAACGTAGTAGGAGAGAAGGCGTATATGACAGATAATGTCTCTGCCAAGTGGTTTAATTTCAAAGGATATGATCAGTCCAATAGTCTTGTCTTTCTTCACGATGAGGTGACAGGAGGTGCATTGAGCACTACGACTCCAAAATATTCGACTCCACACTCGTTCTATTGTTATCCTAACCTCTCTGATACCAAGACCCGTCTTGTCATCCAGGCGAAGATAGGTTCAGGTACCTATTATTATCCGATTACACTTGATAGCGTGGTATCCAACAAGATGTACTCATATAACGTTACCCTCAAGCGTCTTGGATCTGACTCGCCGGATGTGCCGCTTACTGACGGATCATATACATTTAATGTATCTATTCTTGACTGGGATAGAACAACCACGGATACTGTAATCTAGGAGGAGATGTCATGAAGTCTTTAGGAGTGATTTCGGCAGTCTGCCTGATATTGTGCCTGTCATGCTCTGTGAAGGAAGACAGAATGGATTGTCCATGCAGGCTTGTACTTGACCTGAGTGCTAATGATACGACTTCGGTAGGTTCGGCAGTACTGCTGGTAAATGCTTCTGAAGACTTTGTGTACTCAGATGTGGTTGAGGCCGGAGAGTTTGATGAGGAATGCGTTGTGCTCGTCCCTCGAGGGAAAGTGGATGTGCTGGCGTATAGTTGTGATGACGGATATGTGAGCGGGAAAGAGGGACTTGTCATACCGTATGGCGAGGATTGCCCTGAGGTTTATATGCATTTTCTTTCAGTTGAGGCGGCGCAGGAGGAAGTAGGAGCAGATGTCGTGTTGAGGAAGAATTACTGTAATGCCACTATCTGTGTGGCTACGGAGGATGAGTTTCCATATAGATTGTCTTTACATGGTAATGTGATGGGGTATGGAGTGGACAGCCGTCCGGCAGTGGGTGATTTCATGTATGAGTTTGAGCTTGACGGTGATAGGACAGGAATGGTTTCTCTTCCCAGACAGATGGACACATCTCTTAAACTTGAGGTCTGCAGTGGGGCAGAGGTCTTGAAAGTCTTTGCCCTGGGTGAATATATTGCAGCTGTAGGATATGATTGGGCTTCAGATGATCTGGAGGATATAACCCTTACTCTCGATTATTCACTGACCTGTATAACCATATCAGTTGGAGAATGGGACGAAGAATATCATTTCGATATATCTATATGATGACTATGCTTTTTTGATATTTCATCTGATATATAGTTCGTAATTCAAAAACATTTTATATCTTTGTCCCGCTTTTCCAAGCCCGAGTGGTGAAATGGTAGACACGCTCGTTTCAGGTGCGAGTGCTTCACGGCGTGTAGGTTCGACTCCTATCTCGGGCACCAGAGTCCAGCAGATGCTGGACTTTTTTCTTTATATACCTCATGCTTCCAGTGGTCTCCTTTTAGAAATTCTTACTATATTTACATGATATTGTAAGAATAGATATTATGAAGATAGTGTTCCTTGATGCGGCTACCATGGGCAATGTTTCCTTTGAGCCGTTTGAGCGCCTTGGTGACTTTGTCAGATATGAGACTTCCACTCCTGAAGAGGCAAAAGAGAGAGTTAAGGATATTGATGTCCTTCTTATTAATAAAGTGCTTGTAAATAAGGAACTTATTGATTCGGCACCAAATCTCAAGCTGATCTGCATTGCAGCTACAGGTGTCAATAATATAGATGTGGAGTATGCTTCTTCGAAAGGTATACCTGTCCGTAATGCTGTTGGGTATTCTACTGATTCTGTAGTTCAGTCTACATATATGCATATATTATCTCTTGTTGGAGGAAGCCAGTATTTTGATGATAGCGTGAAGTCCGGTTCTTATTCACGTAGCGGTATGTTCACTGACCCGAATTGGAACTGGTGGGAGCTTGCTGGCAAGACAATAGGAATCATAGGTCTTGGAAACATCGGTAAGAAGGTGGCGCATATAGCTGAAGCCTTCGGCATGAAGGTATGCTATTTCTCGACTTCCGGTACCGGGCATTGCAAGGATTATCCTTGCCTTCCTTTGGATCAGCTGCTTGCTCAGTCAGATATCGTGTCGATCCACGCGCCTTTGAATGAACGTACCAACAGACTTGTAGGTGCAAAGGAACTGGCTATGATGAAGCCTTCAGCATACCTTGTGAACATGGGCCGTGGTGCCATAGTGGTTGAGGAGGATCTGGCAGCAGCAGTGGATAACGGTGTGATTGCTGGTGCAGGTATAGATGTCTTTGTGACTGAACCGATTCCGGAAGATCATCCATATCTGAAGATGAAACATCCTGAGCGCATGAGACTGGCTCCACACGTGGCATGGGCCAGCGTTGAAGCACGTGAGCGTCTTGTCGGCATTATGGCTGACAATATCCGTAAGGGCTGGTAGACGATTTCGTGCTCCCGCAGGTGTCGAATTATTGATGAGAATCCTTGGGCCAAGCAGTTGTTGGAACGAATTGTGAAAGATAAAAACAGAGGAATGAGATAGTCAGTCTTTCGACTCATCCGTTGTCGCTACTTCTCGATACCCCAATATCTTCTATAGTGACTGCGGACTTTTTCTATCTTACCAAAACGAATACGTGTGTACGCTCTCACTTTGATAAGCACAGGGTAAACGATCTTGACAGTTACCCTGACCTCAGTGTAATGCGTTCTCTTAAACATGATTGATATTTTTGCAGCGTAAAGAACGATTAGAAAGAGGTTCTTGGGATAGTCGAGGTGTTACAGTATGCCATCCCTCTGTTCGGTATAAGAAAAAGAAAAGACATCATTGGGGTGATGTCTAATCTATAAGGGTTGCTGCAAAATCAACCATGTTTCTAGTGCAAAGGTATGAAGATTTCTCAATCCTGCAATACAATCTGCAAATTTTCCGCACCTTTAACAAAGTAGGTCTGATAAAATATTGCGATATTTGTATAGTTAACACTTGTGACTATGTCTTATATATTCAAAATTAAACTTAGAGGTCTAACTAAGCCATCTGTATGGAGAAGAGTTTCTGTGCCAGATAATTTTACTTTCGCGGAATTCCATCTAATCATTCAGGCCGCTTTTGGTTGGGGGAATTGTCACCTGTATGAATTTGTAGATAGTCTATTCAGACCTAAATGTAGAATTGCCGAAAGTTCGCATTTTGAATTTTGTGACGAAGATGATGTGCAAAATGCAGATGAGACTATTATATCTGGCTATTTTAAGTCAGTTGGTGATAAGTGTGTTTATACCTATGACTTTGGTGATGGTTGGGAGCATGATGTTGTATTGGAAGGTGTGGAAAATGATGGCAAGAGTGATCCGGAATGTATAAGTGGTAAAGGATTGTGCCCTCCTGAAAATTGTGGCGGAATTTACGGATATGAAAGGCTAAAAGAACTTGCGAAAGTTGATTGTATTTCACCTGAAGATGAAGAATTGTTTGAGTGGTATGGTTTTGATTATGATTGTTTTGATCCTGAATATTTTGATTTGGATGAAGCGAAATTTGCTGTTTCAAACTGGGATATGATGGATTACCATTCACAATCGGATGATGAAGATGCTGGGGAGGATAATATACAGAAACTCGTTGATAATGCGGCTGAAATACTTATGTCTGGATCTGTGTGTTATGTTGACTATCAGAATAATATCTGCCAGACAAATAAGTTTAAGAATATGGGACCATATTGTGTCAGATTAAATCCTCCGACGAAGAAACAATATATTGCTTTCTTGAAGACAGTAATTCAATGTATTCCAAAGAAGGAGTCCAAACTAAGGGCCTCTCTTTCTTTGGCGTTAAACTCACAAAATCCATATGAAAGTTTTGATGAGATATTGTCTGTGACTCCGTATGCGACAGATTGGAATGCAGATAAATATCAGTTCCATGCAGAAAGGGTATCATCAAAGGCTCTAGAGGTTATATCGAAGTCATTTTCTTTATTTCAATAAATTCGGCTTCAATAGGTAGGGTATATAAACGAAAAAAGCACTGAATTTCTTCAGTGCTTTTTTTGTGCTCCCGAACTTGGACTTGAACCAAGGACCCTCTGATTAACAGTCAGATGCTCTAACCAACTGAGCTATTCGGGAATTTAAATTTTATGTCGTTTTTGTTGCTCCCGAACTTGGACTTGAACCAAGGACCCTCTGATTAACAGTCAGATGCTCTAACCAACTGAGCTATTCGGGAATATTGTGTCTCAAACGTTGTTTTTATCGTTTGGGAACGCAAATGTACGAACATTTTTTGAACTGGCAAATTTTTTCATAAGATTTTTTGATTTTTTTGTACCTTTGTATCGATCTAAATCAAAAACACGGTTTCGACCCTAAAACAGCTTCTTATGGATATCGATCTTCTGTCAAAAATGGTCAAGGAACTTATTCTTGACAATGACCGGGTGGTGCTTCCTGGTCTTGGCTCTTTTGTCGCTGAGATAGTTCCATCCACATTTTCAGATAAAGGTTATACCATCAATCCGCCATACAGAAGGCTGTATTTCCGCTCACGCCCTGATCAGGGTGATGAACTCACCAAGTTGTATGCAAAGGCCAACAGCATCGAGATGGAGATTGCAGACAGAATAATCAAGGACTTTGTCACTGAGCTCAAGACAATACTCTTTACCAAGAAGACAGTCATATTCCCAGGACTTGGAAGGCTTAGGGCCACCAAGGAGAATGCTGTTTTCTTTGTGGCAGATGAGGATCTTGATATCTATCCAGCCGGATTTGGTCTCGAACCGATTTCCTTAAAGACTCACCAGGAGTCAGCAGAAGAAGTGACAGCAGCTGTAGAGGGACTCAGGAATATCCTTGAAGAACAGATCCTGGCACCTCAGCAGGAGCAACTGGATCAGCAGCCTAAGCCGCAGCCAGAGGTTCAACCAGAGATTGAATCTGAGCCTCAACTTGAACCTGAGCCTCAGCCTGAATCAGAGCCGATAGCGGAAGAACCGGTTGAATTAGAAGAAACTCCTGAAGTTGTGGCACCCGAACCAGAGCCGATCCAGAAGCCAGAACCAACTCCGGAAACTGAACAAGCTCAGGAACCACAGCAGGAAGAGCAGCCTGCCCCAAAGGTAAGAAAGCCTTTTGTGAAGTTCCTGATAGCATTGCTGATTATAGTTCTCGCCATAGGCCTTCTCTTGGGTGCATACCTTGCAGTCGCACATTTTGCCCCGCAGTGGCTTGATAATATCCTCTATACAAAGGAGGAACTTGAAATCTTGAATTATCAATTCTAGAGTATGAAAAAGTTAGTACAGCATCATACGATCCCATGCTATGATACAGATGCCTCATGGCGCCTTAAGCCGGCATCATTCATGAATCTGGCCCAGGAGGCAGCCGGTCAGCACGCCGTCCATCTTGGTTTCGGTTATGATGACCTTATCAAGACCAATACAGCATGGATTCTTTCTAGAGTATACATCGAATTCATCGATACACCGAAGTGGAGGGAAGATATAACCTTGACAACATGGCACAAAGGTCTTAACCGTCTGTTCTTTCTCAGAGATTTTATCCTGACCGATAAGGAAGGAAGAGAAAGAGTGAAGGCTACAACTTCATGGCTAGTGCTTAATCTCGAGACAAGAAGACTGGTACGTGACCCGAACCTTATGGAAGACGGTACAGTCTGCACCGAGAACGTAATAGAGACTCCTGCAGACAAGGTCGTAATTCCAAGAGATGTAGAGATGGAATATGTTATGGATCACCTCGTGGCATATTCTGATGTAGACATGAATGCCCATACAAATAACGCCATGTATATGCAGTGGGCAATGGATGCGGTTGAATATGAAACAGCATCCACCAAGCCGGTGAGATCCGTTACCATCAACTTCAACCACGAGACAAAGGCGGGAGACTCTGTAGCAATATACAGGACATCTGTCCAGAAGGAAGATGGTCTGCATGTGTTCGTTGAGGGTAAGGTTGCTGAAGTGTCTGCGTTTACAGTGGAGATTCTTTTTTAATGATTGATCTTGTATATCCATATGATATAGCGCCTCTGGTTCCGGCGCCTACTGCTGATACTGTAGCTCCTGCTGCCGGTACAGTGGAGTATCTTCCTGTTGTCGAGCCAAGCGGGCTTGTGATAGGTAGAGCCGTCAGAGAATATTGCCATTCGGGTGCAAAGCCTCTGCATCCTGTTATTCATATACATATAATAGACAGATTCAGCCGTATATATCTGCAGAAGAGGCCTATGAGTAAGCAAATACAGCCAGGAAAGTGGGATACTGCAGTTGGTGGTCATGTTTCATATGGAGAAAGGATCATAGAGGCGGTATATCGCGAAGCATATGAGGAACTCCGTTTTTCGGAATTCAATCCGATCCATATAGAGACTTATGAGTTCGAGTCTTCAGTAGAAAGGGAAATGGTGAATGTATTCGCGGCCGTAGGTTCATTTGAACTGACCCCTGATCCGGAAGAAGTGGAGGAAGGTCGCTGGTGGCCTATCGAGGAGATTGATGCCAACATAGGTAAAGATGTCTTCACACCTAACTTCGAGTCGGAATTCCGGATGATAAGAAAGCAGCTTCTTGCACTGCTATAAATTCAATCCACAAGAACGTATGTTTTTGTGGATTTGCTGTCTAAAATGGTTATATTTGTCTTTGATAGGCTAAAACCAATAATTCATGTCAAGCATCGAGTGTTTTGTTCCGTCCATGACGGGCGAGGATATTTCCGTAACGGTTGAGTCGTTCAGCCGAAGTGAGTCTTTTACTGGTGTTACAGTCCTTTCTGGAGTGTCTTTGAGGTCTACTGAGACCCTGAAAAGCATTGCTGAGGCAGTATCTCATAAGTTTATCTTGATATATACTAAAGACAAACCTCTTGAGATGGGCATGTTTGCACTTGACCGTATCCTGAGCATAGCAGAGGATACCAAGGCGGATATGCTGTATGCAGACCATTATACTTCTTCAGTTGGTGAGGACACAGTAGAACGTAAGTTCAGGCATCCGCTTATTGACTGTCAGAAGGGGTCATTGAGGGATGACTTCGATTTCGGAAGCGTTCTTGTGTTCAGGACTTCGTCATTCAGACGCGCGGTTCGTTCTATGACAGAGGACTATCAGTGGGGCGCCCTCTATGACCTGAGACTCCGCATGAAACGTATCATTCATATCAATGAATACTTATACACGGAGATAGAGACTGATTCACGTAAATCGGGCGAGAAACAGTTCGACTATGTGGATCCGAAGAACAGGGCTGTACAGATCGAGATGGAGAAGATATGCACTGAGCATCTGAAGAGGATCGGGGCCTGGCTGCCGCCGGTCTTTAAGGAGATTTCTCCACTCGCTCCGCTCGGTCGAAATGACAGTGATGAACTCGGTCGAAATGACGGTGATGAACTCGGTCGAAATGACAATGGGGAGCTTGGCCGAAATGACAATGGTGAAGTTGGCAGAAATACTGGTGGTGAGTTTCCGGTGACGGCGACTGTGGTGATTCCTGTCTTCAACAGGGTGAGGACCGTGAAGGATGCAGTTCAGAGTGCATTGGCACAGGAGTGTGACTTTCCATTCAATGTGATAGTAGTTGATAACCATTCATCAGACGGCACGTCTGCCCTTCTGGAAGAACTCGCCCAGCAGGATGACAGACTTGTCCATGTGGTTCCTGTCAGGCATGACCTCGGAATCGGTGGATGCTGGAACCTTGCCGTGCATCATGAAAAGTGCGGAGAATATGCGGTACAGCTTGACAGCGATGATGTATATAGCGGACCTGACACACTACAGAAGATTGTAGACGCCTTCCATGAACAGAAATGCGCAATGGTAGTAGGTACATATCAGATGACGGATTTCGATATGAATCCTATCCTTCCCGGAATCATTGACCATAGGGAATGGACAGAAGAGAACGGCCGTAACAATGCGTTGAGAATCAACGGACTTGGAGCTCCGAGAGCGTTCTGGACTCCACTTCTTCGCAAGATCAATCTTCCAAATACAAGCTATGGAGAGGATTATGCTCTCGGCCTGAGGATCAGCCGTGAATATCGAATAGGGCGCATATATGATGTCCTTTACTGCTGTCGCAGGTGGGAAGGCAACTCTGATGCAGCACTCGATATCGAAAGAGTCAATGCAAACAATCTCTACAAGGACCGCATCCGCACATGGGAACTTGAAGCCCGCATGTCATCTCGAGCGAAGTCGAGAGATATATAACCATTTATGAAAGAAAGCAGAATACATAAATTCGTAGGAGACCAGCTGTCACGCTGGCCTCTGGCTTGTGATAACTTCAGGGCCTTGAAGAATGTCCGTGTGAGGGAAATTGAAGTGGGAGGCTTAAAGGTGAAGCTGCAGTTCAACCCTGCAAGAATAGTATCATCGGCTGCAAAACTTAATAAGGAGGATATCTCCAAAAGGAAATGTTTCCTATGTCGTGACAACCGTCCAGAAGTCCAGAGCTTCATCAAGTTTGAAGGCAGAAAGGGCAAGAAATATCATATTCTTGTAAATCCATATCCGATATTCCCTGATCATCTGGTGATAGCCATGAACAAGCATGTGGACCAGTCAATATGGCATAGATATGTCGATATGCTTGACCTGGCCAGGAAATATAATGATTTTATATTCTTCTATAACGGTCCGAGAAGTGGAGCATCTGCTCCGGATCATCACCATTTCCAGGGAGCTCCATGCGGATTCATGCCTTTGGAGAACGATGTTGACGCTCTGATTGCAGAACAGAATGATGTGTTGAAATATGTCTCATCAGTTCAGGATGCAGACCTCTACCACTACGACAAGTTCACAACCGGAGTCTTCGTGCTTCGTGCCAGGACTTCCAAGTCTGCAGCCAAGATGTTTTATCGTCTTCTTGACAGTGCAGACATCCCGGAAGGGGAGAATGAGCCGTTGATAAACCTCTTCACTTACTATCGCGACGGGGAGTTCCGCTCCATCATAATATTCCGTAGAAGCCACCGCTCCCATCATTATTTCAGTGATGGTCCGGACCATCTGACCATGAGTCCGGGATGTGCCGACATGGCAGGCGTGTTAATAGTTCCTGTTGAAGAAGAGTATGAGAAGATCACTCCAGAACTGCTCGGCGAGATGTTGCAGGAAGTGTCTGTTCCGATAGAAGAACAGGACCGTATAATATGGCGTCTGACGCGCACCCAGCCGATGCTGGAGGTGGGAATAATGTCAGGAAGGGAATTGGTATTTGAGATTCTTTCTGACGGTGCAGGACCAAGGACGGCATCTCTTAGAGAGGGTAAGATAGAATATGGCGGTGCACTGTATGATGAGCTGTATTTCGATGCGGCAACACTTTCTACAATGTTCGCCCAGCCGTCATTCATTCTCCAGGATGTCACCATAGGAGTCGATTTCCATTGGGAACGTAAGGAGAATCAGAAGTTTGCAGGTGCCTTGAAGATCATTGTAGATAGAGGCCACCTTACAGCTGTGAATGTAGTAGGAGTGGAGGACTACTTGCTCAGCGTCATATCTTCAGAGATGAGCGCATCAGCCTCGGAAGAGTTCCTGAAGGCTCATGCAGTAATTTCACGTTCATGGGTCATGGCTCAGATAGCGGCCTCGCGTCAGCATAAAGGCGGAGTCGTTCCAGAAGGAGTCAGCGACGTGACGTCGCTGATGACTGACCTTGATATCAGATTCAACTGCAGACCGTCGTCGAAGGAGGGAAAGCATCATGAATATGTGAAGTGGTATGACCATGAGGACCATCATTCATTCGATGTCTGTGCAGACGATCATTGTCAGAGATACCAGGGCCTGACGAGAGCTACAGGGGCAGCAGTCCGCAGGGCCATAGATTCCACTTGGGGACAGGTCCTGATGCATGATGGTGTTCTATGCGATGCAAGATTTTCAAAATGCTGCGGAGGACGCATGGAAGTCTTCAGTACATGTTGGGAAGACAAGGAACACCCATATCTCCAGCCGCTGCCTGATACGCCTGGCCATTCTGAGGATGGGAACTGCTTCTGCAGTACCGATGATAAGGAGATTCTGGGACAGGTACTCAACGGATATGACCTTGAGACTACAGACTTTTACAGGTGGACTGTAGAATACGATAGGAAACAACTAGGAGAACTCATAGCCCGTAGAAGTGGCGTGGAGTTGGGCGCCATAAACAAGCTGTCTCCGATAGAAAGGGGCCCGTCTGGCAGAATATGGAAATTGAAGATAGAGGGCGAAGAAGGAGTTCTGGTTGTAGGTAAAGAGCTGGAAATCAGAAGGATCCTATCTGAGTCGCATCTGAAGTCTTCTGCTTTTGATGTCTGCTATGAAGGTGACAGCATCATATTGCATGGAGCAGGATGGGGCCATGGCGTAGGCCTCTGCCAGATAGGCGCCGCAGTCATGGCATCCAAGGGATACACATATAAGGAGATCCTTGAACACTATTATCCTCAGTCAGTAATTGAATAAGATGAAGAACAATATACGCAATCCATGGCTATGGGTACCTACCTTATATTTTGCTGAGGGAATACCATATTTCATAGTCAACAACATATCTGTGGTGATGTTCAAGAATATGGGCATGCCTAACGGTCAGCTTGCACTCTATACCAGCATGCTCTATCTTCCATGGGTGATAAAACCCCTATGGAGTCCGTTCGTGGACATAATCAGGACCAAGAGATGGTGGATCATCACCATGCAGGCTGTGATGTCTGCAGCTATGCTTCTCCTCCCTTTCCTGCTCCCGCAGGCAAACGGAGAAGCCCTCGCATCCTCCCCTCTGTTCTTTGTCACCTTGGCTCTGTTCTGGGTAACTGCATTTGCTTCAGCAACCCACGATATTGCAGCTGACGGATTCTATATGCATGGACTTGATTCCGGTACGCAGGCGGAGTTTGTCGGTATCCGCAGCACATTCTACCGCCTGTCCTCTATCTTCGGACAAGGCGTCCTTGTCGCTCTGGCCGGCTTCTTGGATAACTATACCAGTGATGTACACCTTGCATGGAAGATAACCCTGATAGTATCAGCTGTCATCTTTGCCGCTGTTACGTTGTATCATACCTGGGGCCTTCCGCGTCCTGCTTCGGATACTCCTACGCAGACTTCGACAGCAATGGACATAATCAGGGAATTCGGACGCACATTCATTACATTCTTCCAGAAGAAAGGTGTCATGATCGCCATGATATTCATGCTGCTGTACCGTCTTCCAGAAGCTTTCCTGGTAAAGATGATGAATCCTTTCCTTCTGGATTCCCATCAGGCAGGAGGTCTGGGACTTTCTACTGAAGCAGTCGGACTTGTCTATGGAACAGTAGGAGTTGCAGCACTCACAGCCGGAGGAATCCTGGGAGGCATTGCCGCATCGCGCTGGGGCCTTAAGAAGGCCCTCTGGCCGATGGCTCTAAGCCTTACTCTTCCGTGCCTGTCCTTCGTCTTCCTTGCAGCCTTCCAACCTGAGAATATCTGGGTGATCGGCTCGTGCGTGGCTTTGGACCAGTTCGGATATGGATTCGGATTTACGGCATACATGTTGTATCTTATCTACTTCTCGGAAGGAGAGTTCAAGACTGCACACTACTCTTTGTGTACTGCTTTCATGGCTTTAAGTATGATGATACCCGGACTCGTAGCCGGTTACGTGCAGGAATTATTGGGTTATACGTCTTTCTTTATCTTTGTGATGGTGTGCTGTTTTGTAACGGTATTGGTAACATTCCTGGTAAAGGTGGATCCGGAATATGGTAAGAAACAATTAAAACAATAAATTTATGAAGAAAATAATGGCAATGCTTTCAATGGCAGCCTTGCTGGCTGTTGCCGGCTGTGCACAGAAGAACCCTGAGCCTTCAGAAGGCTCTGTGGTAGGATTTGCACTTTCATTTTTTCAGAAGGCAAACCAGACGGTGCCTTACGACCAGAATCTCATACTTTCTCCATATAGTGCAGGAGTTGCTCTTTCGATGCTGAATGAGGGAGCGGAAGGTCAGACAAAAGTAGAGTTGACTGATGCACTCAACGGATGTGTATTCATGGCAGAAGATCTCGGACAGAACGACATCCTTAAGGTTGCATCAGCCAATTCGCTGTGGGTAGGTGACAACTTCAGTGTAAGGAACCATTATGTGGATGTGCTGCAGAGGGATTATGACGCATTTTGTACAACCCAGAACTTCAGGGATCCAGCTACAGTAAAGGCTATCAATAACTGGTGTTCGGAAAATACAGAAGGAAAGATAACAGAGATTATTGACCGTCTTACATCAAATGATGTCATGGTCCTCTTGAACGCCCTTTACTTCAAGGCTCCTTGGCAGGATTCGTTCGATGCGTCGTTGACTTATAAGGATGTATTCCATGGCATCGCGAAAGAGAATGAAGTATCGATGATGTCAAGGAGGGCAAAGTATAATTATGCTGAATATGAGGGCTGTCAGATGATTCAGTTGCCGTATGCTGCAGGTGATTATGCCATGTATGTAGTGCTTCCTCCGGCAGATATGGATATAAACAGCATGATCCCGTATATCGGTGAATCCATGTATGAGACAGCAATGTCGATGCTTTCCATGAAGGAGGTAGTGTTCAGGATGCCTAAGTTCACACTTGAGACTTCTATCCTGCTCAATGAGACTCTCGATAAGCTTGGAGTTGAAACAGCGTTTACAGGAGCTGCTGACTTCAGGGGAATTGCTGCAACTGGAAGCCTCGCCCTTTCTCAGGTCAAGCAGAAGTGCTATATAGATGTCAATGAGCAGGGAACTGAGGCAGCTGCAGTGACAAGCGTTCAGGTACGGATGACATCTGTGAATAGGGATCCTGTTGCAAGAATGACAGTTGACAGACCATTCCTGTTCTTTATTCAGAATACGCAGACCGGAAATGTTCTGTTCCTTGGAAAGATAGTTGAATTGTAATATATATGAGGAAATTTTTACTGGCGCTGCTTGTAGCGGCGCCGTTATTCGCGTTTATAAACCAGGCATCTGCAGCTGATGTAAAGGTGAAGACCGGCATTGAGGTTCTTCGCGACAGAGGCTTCGAGGGATTGACTGGAAAGCGTGTAGGTCTTGTTACCAATCCAAGTGGAGTTGACAGCCAGCTTTGCTCAACCATTGATATACTTTTCAATGCTCCCGAGGTCAACCTGGTGGCACTGTATGGACCGGAGCATGGCGTCAGGGGAGATGTGTATGCTGGGGGAAAGATAAGTGACAGCATAGACGAGGTGACAGGTCTTCCAGTATATTCGCTGTACGGTACGACAAGAAAACCTACTCAGGAAATGCTGAAAGGTATAGATGTCATGGTTTATGACATACAGGATGTCGGAGTGCGCTCGTATACATTCATCAGTACATTGGGACTTGTCATGGAGGCTTGTGCTCCATGGGGCATCGAAGTGATGGTCCTGGACCGTCCCAACCCTCTTGGAGGAAACAAGATTGAGGGATGCTATGTCGAGCAGCCGTTCAATTCGTTCGTTAGCCAGTACAAGATACCATATGTCTATGGCCTTACAGTAGGAGAACTTGCAGTCCTTATCAATGAGGAGGGACTGAACCGTGGACAGAAGGGTGATCAGGAACCAGTGAAATGTAAGCTTTCTGTGGTTCCTATGGAAGGCTGGAAACGAGATATGCTTTATGAGGCTACCGGCCTTCCATGGGTGCTCCCGTCACCTAACATCCCGTTCAAGGATTCTCCTATGTATTATGCTGCTTCCGGAATCTGTGGCGAGTTGTATGGATTCATGAACATAGGTGTCGGCTACACACTCCCATTCCAGGTTTTCGGAGCGACCTGGCTGGATCCTGTGAAGCTGAAGACAGAGCTGGAAAGTTATGGTCTTGAGGGTGTGTCTTTCCGTACGATATGGTTCAAACCATTTTCGGGAAGTCAGAAAGGAGAACTTGTAGGCGGTCTTCAATTCTTTTTTACTGACTATGAAAAGGCAAGGATAACAGAGATTCAATTCTATGTGATACAGGCAGTTGCAGAACTTTATCCTGATAAGAAGGCATTTGAAGTCATCAACGGATACGGACTCTTAGACAAGGTTTGTGGCACGGATTATGTTAGGAAAGAATTCAGCAAAGGGTACAAAGTGAGTGAAATAATCGATTATTGGCGGAAAGATGAAGATTCCTTCCGTATTTTGGCGCAGAAGTACCACATCTATTAACCTTAAAACTTCTTTATCATGAGATCGATCAGAACAATGTTGGCTGCAACATTAGTGACAATGTCTTTGGCAGCATTCATGCCTGATGTACAGGCACAGACCAGAAGAAGTTCAGGTTCATCAAGTTCGTCGTCACGCACAGAAGCAAGACCGTCTTCTTCATCATCGACAAGTAGAAGACAGTCTGCTGTAGCTGCACCGTCGACATCAAGGTCATCGTCGTCAGCAACCAGGCCGTCAACAACAACTAGACCGTCAACAACAACCAGGCCGTCTACTCAGACAACCAGGCCGACAGCAACACGACCTTCTACACAGACGACAAGGCCATCAGCTCAGACTACCAGACCTGCTTCAGGAACAGTTACACGTCCAGCTGCAGGACAGTCTTCAGACAGAAGACCAGGAGCGGCAACACAGCCGTCAACAACTGTTACAAGACCTTCTACAGGCGCTACAAGACCTTCGGCAACACGACCATCGGCAGGAACAGCAACACGACCATCGGCAGGTACACCGACCAGACCGGCAACCGGCACGGTGACCAGACCCTCTACAGGAACTGAAGCAAGACCAGCAGGTGGAAGACCATCATCAAGTACTCCTGTAACACGTCCTATAACACGTCCGGGAGACAGAAAACCAGGAGGCGAGGCAATGAGACCGGATATGCGCCCAGATAAGCCAGTGCAGGTAAGACCTGATCGTCGTCCAGACGAGCCAAGAGTACACCCTCGTGACCGTGATTTCATGCACTTCAGCAAGCCGTCATACTTCTGGACTGGCCACAACCACTGTTACGGACACAGAGTAAGAGTTCTTCCGACACACGCATACAGACATGTACATTACGGAGTGACATATTACTGTTATAACGATATCTGGTATCGTCCATACGGCGGATATTATGTAGTCTGCAGGCCTCCTTTCGGAACAGTCCTCGCTGCTAACCTGATAGCAGACATGACATGGGCAGCAGTTCGACTTTCATACTACTATACAGTGGCAAACACATATAGCCAGATAAACGAGAACAACCAGTATATTGCAGAACAGAACGCGATCATAGCTCAGAACAACGCGACTATCGCAGCACAGAACGCTCAGATTGCTGCAAACCAGCAGCAGGCACAGCAGGCCTACAGCCTTGCAACTCAGCTCGGACTTGTACAGAGTTATGCAGCAGCAGGCAGTGAGTATTACTATCAGGACGGAGTGTTCTACGTGATGGATGCCAAAGGAGAATATAAGGTAATCGTTCCACCTGCAGGAGCACTAGTGGAGACTCTTTCAGAAGACTTCGATATGGTGACTCTCGCTGATGGAAATGATTATTACAAAGTGGATGATACCGTATACAGAGTAGTAGTATTGGAAGGCAAGCCTTATTTCGAGGTCCTCGGACAACTCTACGTATAAGGATACATAATAAATGCAAGACAGGCTGGAGAAATCCAGCCTGCTTTGTTTTATAATCTGTCGTATGTTTCTTTCAGTGTGGTAGGATCTCCAGATGCGTGGAGCTCTATGCTGAAACCATCTCCTGAGGAGATACCTTCTTCCGCCATCACTTCTATAAGGTGTCTGGCTACTGCAGGGGCAGGGTCTATGATGTCTATATCTCTATCTGGGTATACTTCAGAGGCTATTTTTTTAATTGTGTCTGACAGGAAAGGGTAGTGGGTACATCCCAGAACGATCATGTCAGCTCCGGCGTCAAGCAGCGGGGTAAGACTCGTACGAACTGTCGTTTCGGCTTCCGGGCCAGTCGTGATACCTTTTTCAACTAATTCTACGAATCCCTGTCCTATGTGTTCCACAATGCTGACATTCTGGGCCCATCTGGCTCTGGTATCGATGTACTTTGTGGCTTTCAGGGTACCGGCTGTTGCCAGGACTCCTACGACTCCCGTCTTTGTCGCCTGTGCCGCCGGCTTGATTGCCGGTTCCATGCCTATGAATTTGATTGGGAATTCTTCTCGGAGTGTAGATATTGCCGCTGCAGTAGCTGTATTGCATGCTACGACAATGATCTCGCAGCCTTTTTCCAAAAGGAAACGTGTGATGGCGCGTGCGCGGTCAATGATATATTCACGGCTTTTCTCTCCATATGGGCAATGGGCGTTGTCAGAGTAGTATACATAACTCTGTTCAGGAAGAACTTTGCGTATCTCCCTGAATACGGACAGGCCGCCTATACCTGAGTCGAAAATACCTATCATGTTACAAATATAGGAATCTTTTCACTATCTTCGCATGATTTTATATAACGGAATGATAGGTTCAGAACAAATAAAGGATTTGCAACAGCGTCTGGAGATGCTGGGGCGTTGTGTTGATATTCAGGGAAAACGTGCTGATGTTGAGATCAAGACACAAAAGACTCTTGCGGCAGATTTCTGGGATGACCCTAAGGCTGCTGAGAAATTCCTTAAGGAGCTCTCTGGCGTGAAGTTCTGGGTGACAGGATACGATAAGGTTGCGGCTGATGTGGAGGATCTTAATGTGCTCCTTGAGCTTGAAGATGATGATATAGATCAGGCGTATGCTGCTGCGGTCGAGGGACTTGAGGCTCTGGAGCTGAGGAATATGCTTGGCGAGGAGGGAGATAACCTTGGTGCGGTGCTGACCATCAATTCGGGAGCTGGAGGAACGGAGGCGAACGATTGGTCTGCGATGCTTATGCGTATGTATGTGCGTTGGGCTGAGCGTAATGGATATAAGGTTACCATCACAGATGAACTTGAAGGAGAGGATGCCGGCATCAAGTCAGTGACCATGCAGGTTGAGGGTGATTATGCCTTCGGATATCTGAAGGCGGAAAGCGGTGTACATCGTCTTGTACGTATATCTCCGTTCAATGCGCAGGGTAAGCGTCAGACTACATTCTCGTCTGTATTTGTCTATCCTCTTGTGGATGATACCATTGAAATTGAAATCAATCCGGGTGACCTGGAATGGGATACATACCGTTCCAGCGGAGCCGGAGGACAGAATGTCAATAAGGTGGAGACCGGTGTGCGAGTAAGGCATATTCCTTCAGGAATTGTAGTGGAGAATACTGAGACACGTTCGCAGTTGGACAACAGACAGAATGCTCTCCGAATTCTGAAATCGCGTCTCTACGATATTGAGTTGAAGAAGCGTCAGGAGAAGCAGGCAGAGCTTGAGGGCCAGAAAAAGAAGATCGAGTGGGGCTCTCAGATCCGAAGCTATGTGCTTCACCCTTACAAGATGGTCAAGGACCTTCGTACAGGTCATGAGACATCGGATACCCAGGGCGTACTTGACGGCGATCTCAATGATTTCATGAAGGTTTTCTTGATGGAGAACAATAAATAAGTTTTTTTACATACTTTTTTATCGATGCCTGCAACATTTGCCGGCATCGCTGCATCTATGCCGGCAGTGTAGTTTAATCAATAATATAATGAAACGTATTTTTATATCAATATTTGCAGTCCTGGTCTCGTCGGCCGCTCTTCTTGCGCAGGATTCCAGCAATCAGAATTCCGAAAGCAATAAGTTCCCTTTCGCTATAAAGGCATATCCGTTCAGAGGTATGTATCTGGATAAGAATACTCATTTTGAGAAGTTCGGTGCAATATATCCGGCGGGTGTCCATATGGGCTTTGAATTTCCTTCTACCACGCAGCGTCCATGGCAGCAGTACCTTGGCAATCCTACAGTCGGTCTGGGCGTATCTTGGTTAGATTTCGGAAATCCGACTTATCCGGATGTTGCAAAGCTTGGAATGGGAGTGGCCGTGTATCCGTATATACTCCTTGATGCCATTGATACCGAGTATTTTCAGATGAGGTTCAAGATTGCAGGAGGTCCCGGCTTCGTGACCGAGCATTGGTATACTCAGGAGGATCAGAATCCTGATAATTATTATGAGCCTAGTGTAAATACGATTTTTGGCTGTACCCTTAACGCATATCTTAACGCCGGCATCAATCTTAACTTTCCTATTACCAGATATCTCGCCTTAGGTGGAGAATTCGGATACATCCATATGAGTAACGGCCGTACCTGTATGCCTAACATCGGTATTAACTCTCTTTATGGATCCGTTGGAGTTACGGCGACGCTTAACTCGGATGTGGAGAAGAAACCTGTGCAGTTCCCTGACCAGCCATACGGTTGGGCCATTAACATTACCGGAGCGGCGGGAGCTCATAAGTCTGCAATCGCTGACAAAAACAGGTTTCTCATTTCGAGCTTTCATGCGGGAGCGGTATACCATGTGACCAACTGGTATGGAGTCGGCCTTGGTCTGGATGTGTTCTACAATGATGCTGTCACGAAGTTCACTGACCGGTCACTATATTGCAAGGGAGAGTATGATATAGATGGAGTGATTGTGGACTGTACAACCTGTGGCGATTCAAAGGACGTCGATTACACCTTTGCACAGAAAGTGCGTTCAGGTATTGCGCTGAATAATGAGTTCAAGTTCGGAGTCGTGACAGCAATAGTTGACTGGGGTATGTACTTCTATAATCCTTCGCGTCATATTTACCTTGATTATCATAAAGATAATTATGGAAAGGTTGTGCCTAAGCGAGAGCTTACATATATCTCTCCTTGGGGTGCGGGATCGGAAGAGGCATTCCACTATATAAGGCTGGGTGCAAAGTGCCGGGTGTGGGACAATCTATATGCCCAGATGACGATGAAGTGTCACCTGCATATTGCGGAGTTCATCGAGTTCGGCCTCGGATATCAGATACCGTTCCTTAAGAAGGGGAACCGTTCAGAAGGCAAGAGCAACATTTTCCACCACCGTAAGAACTGGTGGAAGGAGTAACGGCCATTAACTTATATGATCCATCGCTTCGGCGGTGGATTTTTTCTTTATATTTGCAGACATGAAGAAGTTTATAATATATTTAATGTTGTGTGTCGGACTGCTTGTGTCGTGTAACGATGATCTCGCAGAACGTGTCGAAGTGTTGGAGAAGACCACAGTTGTGTTCATGCAGTCTTCGATATTTGATCTTTATTCGGAATGCCAGGAACTGCGTAATGAGATTGCCTCTTTGGAAAAGACTGCCGGCCAGGCGGATGTTGCTGCCTTGAAGAAGTCTTTGGCGGCGTTGGAGGCTGAGATAGAGAAGTTGACTTCGCTTTTGGATACCATGATGGAGGGTTATTATACCGACGAGGAAATCGACGCGCTTCTCAAGCAGATGAATGAGGATATTTCCAGACTACAGGCTAGTGTGGGGGAACTTGAAATGAGGATTGCTGAAACTTCAGGTGCGGTTTCGAAGATGTATAATCCGCCTGTGAATTTTCATAAAGCGGATCTGAAGGTGCTGGATATCGGCAACAGCTATACGCAGGATGCCCAGACATATCTGCTTCAGATAATCGCGGCTTCTGGAATTGATACGGATTTCTCTTTGTACAGAGCATTCAGACCAAGTGCGTCATTCAAGACATGGGTTGACTGCTGGAATGATTCCGACAATGAGTATTATAGTATAGACTTCTGTGCAGGAACTTCGCTAGATGGTATTTCCGGTTCAGGCAGTGCTTCTGATGGTGCTTTGTTCAGAAAGGCATTGCAGTCGGTGAAGTGGGATATAATCCTGATTCATCAGGTCAGTACTTATTCCAATGACTACTCCTTGTGGGAAGGTGGCGGTGCTGGCGGGTATCTTCAGGAACTGATCAGGATCATAAGGGTTACGAATCCTCAGGCCACAATCGGATACCTTCTGACTCATAGTTACAGAGGATCGTATTGGGCCAATACCGAAGGTAGTTCGCTGCTTAGATGGAGGAATACAGCCGAGGCAACAAAGCAGCTTAAGCAGGAATATGGCATAGATTTCATCATTCCTTATGGAACTGCAGTGCAGAATCTTCGTGCAAGTTCCCTGAATGACACTTATGAGTTTTCCGAGGATGGAACCCATATGGGAGCAGGTCTTGGAGACTATGTGGCCGGATGCTGCTATTTCGAGTCTTTGCTTGCTCCACGTTATGGTGTAAGCATTTGGGGCAACACTTTTAGATTGACTAACCTGGATGAAAGCAAGGGAGGCAGAAGAAATATCACGGACCAGACTGCCATCGTAGCTCAAAAGGCAGCCATCCTTGCCACGTTGGACATGTGGAACGTCTCCGATCCGGATGATTACGATATGTAGGCGGAGAGACCTTCGAGGGTGGTCATGAAGCGTATCTTGCCTTGTGATGCCTCATAGGCTTTCTGCATGGACATGCTGAGGTTGCGGATGTGGTCTGGGAAGCGTTCTGTGTCCGGGATTGCAATTGCATCTGGGTCTATGCCTAGGATTCGGGCATATTCTGCAGCGGTCTCATACGAGTTGAGGTGGTTTTCGGCTCCGAAATTATATACTCCTCCCGGCAGGTCGAAAGTGTGCGGAATATTGCGCACCACATCTTCAATCCAAGTGATACCACGGAACTCTCTTGTCGCAAATCGCAGGAGAGTTCTGTTTTCTATTGCTTCCTGGAAATTAATGACGAAGTTTCTGTGGGTCTTCATTCCTGGGCGTTCGGAATCGTACATCCATGTTGCACGCAATGCCACGCTGTCAGGACAAATCTCCATAGCGAGCTTCTCAGCCAGAAGCTTATGTCTGCCGTAGTGGTTTTCAGGCGAGAGTGCAGTATCTTCTGACAGGAGACCAAGCTCGCAGCATCCGTTGTATACCTGGTCTGAAGAGAACCAGACCAGCTTTATTCCATGTTTACTGGCGGTCTTGGCCAGATTTTCGACACTGATTACGTTCACAAGATAGCTTTCATGCGGGTGCTCCTCGCAGTATCCTGTGTTGGAGAGCGCAGCGAGATGCAGGATCGCATCAGGCTGTGTGCGGCTGATGAAACTCTCGACCGCTTCTTCTGAAGTGATATCCAGTTCGCTGTGGCATGGCGTGATGAGTTCGTATGTGTCATGCAGCGCTGCAACCGTGCGGCTTCCCACAAAACCGCTTGCTCCGGTAATCAGTATCTTCTTCATACTGTATATCTAATAATATTTAGCCTCTAGTCACTGATTCGAATAGAGGCTATCATCTTTTAAATTATTGTTTTGATTTCTTCATGCGTCCGCTTTTTCTAAGAGCTTCGGATATTATCCATTGAAGCTGGCCGTTTATTGAGCGGAACTCATCTGCAGCCCATTTCTCGATTGCTTCCATGGTCCGTGCATCTACTCGCAAGACGAAACTTTTAGTCTGCTCCTTAGGCATATCTCTCTATTAATGGTGAAGGGTTCCGGCATTTACCACAGGCTGTGCCGACTCGTCTGAGCAAAGGACCACGAGCAGGTTGCTGACCATAGCGGCCTTGCGTTCCTCGTCAAGCTCTACGACATTATTATCTGCAAGCTGGTCTATAGCCATCTTGACCATAGATACTGCACCTTCTACAATCTTCTCACGAGCGGAAATGATTGCATCCGCCTGCTGGCGACGAAGCATTACTGCCGCAATTTCAGGAGCATATGCCAGATAATTGATACGTGCCTCTATTACTTCGATTCCGGCCATATCGAGACGCTCTGCAAGCTTCTGCTCAAGCTGATCGTTGATCTCATCAGCATTTGAGCGAAGACTAAGCTCACCTTCGACTGCTGAATTATTGTCGTATGCATAATATCCCGCTACCTGGCGAAGAGCGGCATCACTCTGTACGGCAACAAAGTTTGCAAGGGCATCCATACGCATCTCGCTCGCACTCTTCACTGACACAGAAGTCTGTCCGTTTTGTGTCTGGGTCGTTGTAGCGGGCTTAGGGGCGTCGATATTGAAGACTGCCTTATATATTTCCTCCGACTTCACTTTCCATACAAGCACCAGACCGATCATGATAGGATTACCCATCTTGTCATTGACCTTGATAGGTTCAGCATTCAGATTTCTGGCACGAAGGGAAATCTTCTTTACGCTCATGAAAGGATTTACCCACCAGAATCCTTCCTTAAGAAAATTACCACGATATTTTCCGAAGAATACAAGAACTCTTGCCTGGTTCGGCTCAATGACCATCAAGCCAAAGAACATGACGAATGCCACCAGAATGGCAATCATGCCCAATATAGCAGTAAGGCCATAGTCTACATTGACAGCATTAACAATTCCCCATACGCCAGCTCCAATCAGAGCCAGTGAAAGAAAAAACATGACAAAGCCGTTTACCTTGCAACCTTTGTACTCGAAATTTTGATTCTGTGTCATATGACTGTTGGTTTAAAATGATATCATTTTGATATTACAAAGTTAATGTGAATAATTTAAATTCCAAATTTACTGACAGCCTAGTCGCAATTCATCTGACAGTCAATATTTATGGAGCTGTGACAGTTTTTCGTGTTTTTGTGACACGGCTCCGTTGATTTTATCCTTTTTTTCGGGATTTTGCCTTGAGCTGTGTCACTTTTTGTCCCAAAACTGTCACAGCTCTCATCCAAGGTGGTCATTCCTCGTCCATAAAATAGCGGTGAATTAAGGTGATTATGACTCAAGGGAAATATACCGTGGAAAGATTATAGACTTTCATCACGCGACATTGACTTGGTATGAGATTGACAAAGAGATATCTATAACTCTTGAGGCACTAAGATACGAATAGTCGGTAAATTCCCATTTGCAAACACTTTAACACACATTTATATGACACCTGATTTCAAAGACCTTTCACCAAGGAAGCAGTTCCTGACATTGCTGCTAGCGTATTTTGGAATAATGTTGATTCAGAGCATTTTGGCAGTGCTGGGCGGCCTGTACTGGTTTCCTTATTTTCAGAATTTCCTGAATTCAAATGCAGGCATCATCTCCATTGCCCTTTCCCTCCTGTCACTCGGTATCCTGATAAAGCTTTACATGGGAAAGGAGTATGGTAACGGGAAGAATTACAGTATAGGTCTGGCAATGACGATTGCAGGAGGTCCGGGAGCATCTATAATTAAAGACATTATAAAGAACGTTTCCGAGAACGGTCATTTGGTAAACGAAAGCTACAGGGTCATGACATCCGGATCAATTCTGTCGATAGTGTTGACAATAGCTTTCGTTGTAGGAGTCTTCATGTTCATCAATGCCAGTCCAGCCGACAGACATTTGAAAGTGTTTGTGAAATGTGCTCCGTTCGCAGTGTAGATAATTTACAGTGTCTTGTCATACGCAGTTATGCCACTTGCAAGTAATTACCCACAGCTGGTCGGCATCATATACTCCTTACCACTACTTCTGACCAATCTGGCAGTATTCATCTGTGCCCTCCTGCTGGTGAGAAAGACATGGTGTAACGAATGAGATAACATACAAGGCAGGAATCGCCCATCATATTTAAATTAGCTCTAGTAGCAGAATTCCAATTTATCCTAGAGATAAGATGAGGCTGACTAAAAAGTCCGCCATTGTCATTTCGACTGAGCGAAGCGAATGGAGAAATCTTCAATACGATATGTATAAAGATGTCTCGACTCCCGTCTGTCGCTCGACATGACAGTGTAGAATACTTTTTAGTCAGCCTCATCTTTCTCACTGGGGAATTGGTATTTTACATAAATGCTTTCTGTCGTCCTAAAATCATGCCCAGGGCAATAGCACATCCAGCAACAGGTAGCAGCAAGTACTGTTTGTAGGATTCCATAAAGACTCTGATGTCTGAAATGATGCTATCATTGATTGCAGATGGATCTATTGGATATAAATACGCAAGAGACATTGACATAGCGCCAACAATCAGTCCTAGTACCAATGCTGCTATGACAGATGATCTTCCATATCGTCTTTGCCTGTCAACCTCGTTCTTGATTCCTTCCACAGCACGCATCTTCTGCTGAAGCTCTAGCTGAAATGCAGGATTGTCATTTACCTGAGGTTTACTGTCCCTGAGGATTGATTCTATATCGTTGTTATTCATTGCAGTATGGATTTAAGATGGTTGCGTCCTGTGGATAGATAGTATTTTACTGTGCCTTGAGGAATCTGAAGTATGGAGGATATTTCCTTAATGCTGCGGTCCTCGAAGTAATGAAGGACAATCGAGGCCTTTTCCTTTTCAGGTAAAGATTCCAGCGCTTGATAGAGCCTCTGATGCCTGAATCCGGAGTCTGTCTCATCAGTTGCCGGAACAGACAAGGCCTGCTTGGTGTCTGAAGAGACCGTTTCCAGCCTCGGCTTCCGGTGGTGGTCCACATAACAGTTATATGCGATCCGGAAGAGCCATGTACTGAACTTTGACAACCCCAAGAACGATCCGGAGGCAACGTAGGCACGTACCAGCGCGTCCTGGGCAATGTCATCAGCCAGTGACGCGTCACCTCCACACAGGGCGAGCAGAAATCTCCTCAGTGATTCCTGCTCAACTCTGACAAGGTCTATGAAACGCTCCCGGGTCATATATGATTATTTCTGCTCCAGTGCCTTTGCTTCTGCTTCCATTTCCTTGGCCAGCATCTTGCGACCGACAAAGAAGCCTATGAAAAGAGCAACACCGATTGCAAGGAAAATCCCGGCAAAAACCAGTAGCTCGACGAATGAATCGTTTGATGATGTTCCGTTCCAGTTAACCCACTGGACAATGCCAAGAACTGCCAATCCAACTCCGAGAATAGATGTCGCACAACCCCAGATGAGACGATTCAGAAGGCGCTCCTTTGTGCTTCTCTGCTTTTTTTGAGTATCCATAAAGAAATCGGCATCGATTGTGGCTCCCGACTCAATGGCCTTGAGCATAATTTCTGTCTTTTTGTTTGTTTCATTCTGGCGTGTTCTTGTTACAAGCCATACGATCAACACCGGCAGTACCACACAGACTCCAAGTGGGACTAAGAGACCAACTAATTCTAATTCCATAACTTATCAATATTAATGTTTAACTTAATTTCCCCGCTTCTGAGCGGTTTCATTCGTTAGACGAAGCAAAGCTACAAAAGGTTGGGAAAAATCAACTTTTTTCAAACACATGAGAACTTAATACGAAATATCCCCGACACGGATGCTGAGGGTTGTAGTTGTTGTACAAATTCCAATTTATTTGACAGCCTTAACGTAGTTTATCTCCCTCCTCCCTGATAAGACAGCTTTGGGCTGTCTTTTTCTGTCCATGAAAATGACGATTTTCGTGGACGGGAACGGGAAAATGATGTGCGTCCCAAAAGTTGGACACAATAAATTCAAACATGAAAGAATCAAAGTATCCAATTAAAATGGCAGCTGTTCGTATGCTTGATGAGGTTCGGGATATTTGTTATATTTGCATGATTTAGGTGTCATCCTGAGCGTGACCCTGTCATCCTGAGCGTGACCCTGTCATCCTGAGCGGCAGCGAAGGATCTTTATAATGAAAGTATAAACTAACACAATACAAAATGGCTGAATTTAAAGATGGAATACCCATTTTGATACACCTTTTTGAAGTTGATAAGTACAGGTTTTGCAAATAGAGAAAAACTGCATCACACCTCAGGGCGTAAACCTTCGCCACGCATAAGGGGCAAAAGTTAAGCATCTCGTTTGAGATGCTTTTGCGTACTGATTATCTTCTGTGAAATGTTTCGTATATTTACACAAACAAATCGAAATTTAATTATGAATTATAGAAACATAACATTGATTTTTTTACTATCCGCTCTTTTCGGATGTGATAAATTTGCCGGAGTTACAGTTACAGAGACCTTCAACATTGAAAACACATATAGCGAACTTTATGTCTCCAATGCCATCAATGTAGTCATAAGCGATACAGCTGAAGAAGTTAAAGTGACAGCTGGTGAGAATCTCCTGCCGAATGTGATAATTGAAGAAAAAGACGATATCCTTGATATACGACTCAAGGACGGTACATACTTCTTTAATTCAACTGTCAATATCGAGTTGCCGGTCAATCCCAACCTGACTGAATTAACCTTATCTGATGCTTCTGATATTGAGGGAGATGTCAACGCACAAGAACTTACCATAAATCTGAGAAATGCGTCTGATGCAAAACTCAAAGGATACGTCAAAAAGTTGACACTCAATCTAAAAGACGCTAGCGGTATCAAGAAAAACATAATCAATAGCCGTTATGGATTTTCGTGCGATGAATGCGAAGTTTCTATGGAAGATGCGAGTGATGCGTATATACATTGCGATGGCACCATTAGAATAGTTAAACTCTCGGGCGCCAGCGACCTGCACTATACAGGAAATGCTGAGATAATATTAACCGGGAGTACATCCTCTAGTTCAGATATCAAGCACGACGTCCTGTAACTTAAATTCCCATTTATCTAACATCTTGATTTAGCTGAGTCCCCTGATATGGCCACTTTGGATGATGAATGGCGGCCAGAAATAGGCCCGTTTTCTTGGCCGAGGTGTCAAAAGTAAGCTCGTTGGCCATAAATAGACCCCTTTTCTTGGCCGATGGTCCGGGATATTTGTTATATTTGCATGATTTAGGTGTCATCCTGAGCGTGACCCTGTCATCCTGAGCGGTAGCGAAGGATCTTTATAATGAAAATATAAACTAACACAATACAAAATGGCTGAATTTAAATACGCACCGATGTTTCAGCTTGGCGAGGACAAGACTGAATACTACAAGATTCCGGGTTCGGAGCAGTATGTAAGTACTGGTGAGTTCGAGGGACATGAGATCCTCAAGATTGCTAAGGAGGGTCTTACAGTGATGGCTAATACGGCTTTCCGTGATGTTTCATTCATGCTTCGTCCTGAGCACAATGAGATGGTGGCTAAGATCCTGCATGATCCTGAGGCTTCAGAGAACGACAAGTATGTGGCTCTCACATTCCTCCGCAACGCTGAGGTGGCTTGCAAGGGTAAGCTTCCTTTCTGCCAGGATACAGGTACAGCAATCATCCACGGCGAGAAGGGTCAGCAGGTATGGACAGGCTACTGCGATGAAGAGGCTCTTTCACTCGGAGTTTACAAGACTTATACTGAGGAGAATCTTCGCTACTCGCAGAATGCTCCTCTCAATATGTATGATGAGGTAAACACAAAGTGCAACCTCCCGGCACAGATCGATATTGAGGCAACTCACGGTGCTGAGTATCACTTCCTTTGCGTGACCAAGGGTGGTGGATCTGCAAACAAGACTTACCTCTACCAGGAGACCAAGGCTATCCTTAACCCGCAGACTCTCGTTCCGTTCCTCGTTGCAAAGATGAAGACTCTCGGAACAGCTGCATGTCCTCCATATCACGTTGCATTCGTAATCGGCGGTACTTCAGCAGAGAAGAACCTCCTTACAGTGAAGCTCGCTTCGACTAAGTTCTACGATGAGCTCCCTACAACAGGTGATGAGACAGGTCGCGCATTCCGCGATGTAGAGCTTGAGAAAGTGGTTCTCGAGGAGGCTCACAAGATCGGTCTCGGCGCTCAGTTCGGCGGCAAGTACTTCGCACACGACGTACGCATCATCCGTCTCCCACGCCACGGCGCAAGCTGCCCTGTAGGACTCGGAGTAAGCTGCTCTGCAGACAGAAACATCAAGGCTAAGATCAATAAGGACGGTATCTGGATCGAGAAGCTCGATGACAATCCGGCACGTCTTATCCCAGAGGAACTCCGCCAGGCAGGCGAGGGCGAGGCAGTGAAGATCAACCTCGACCAGCCAATGGCAGACATCCTTAAGGAACTCACAAAGTATCCTGTATCAACTCGTCTGAGCCTCAACGGTACAATCATCGTAGGCCGAGACATCGCTCACGCTAAGATCAAGGAGCGCCTTGACAGGGGAGAGGAGATGCCACAGTATCTCAAGGATCACCCAATCTACTATGCTGGTCCTGCTAAAACTCCTGCAGGTATGGCATGTGGTTCTATGGGACCTACAACAGCAGGCCGTATGGACTCATACGTTGACCTCTTCCAGAGCCACGGCGGCAGCATGATCATGCTCGCAAAGGGTAACCGCGCACAGTGCGTGACAGACGCTTGCCAGAAGTACGGCGGATTCTACCTCGGCTCAATCGGAGGTCCTGCAGCGATCCTCGCCCAGAACAACATCAAGAGCATCGAGTGCGTTGAGTATCCGGAGCTAGGAATGGAGGCTATCTGGAAGATCCACGTTGAGGACTTCCCTGCATTCATCCTCGTTGACGACAAGGGCAACGACTTCTTCAAGAAGCTTGGCCTCTAAAAACAATAAGACTCGGTCATCGACCGAGTCTTATTGTTTTATAGCTTGTCCCAACCGCAACGCTTAAGGAACCAGTACCAATCCGCTTCCTGGAGCCACCACTGCTTTGTGATATGGTCAGGGAGTTCGGAGTAGATGGTTCTGAACTCTTCAATCAGCTCAGCTGCTTTCTCAGGATTGTAATACACGGCTTCGTTGATAGTCTGGAGCTTGGCGAGAGGGTCGATCGCGTCGTTGCCGAAGCGGAGTTTCATGGCCTCGATCGCTCTGGAAACCCTGCCTGCCTTGCCGATGATGCCGTCTGTGATGAACGGATTGTCTGTGCCGTAGTCGATGTAAACGATCTTCTCTGCAGCGCAGTCTGTCTGAGGAATGTCAATTACGAATGCAAAATCCTCTGTCAGATACTTGTATGGTGCTTCTTCTCCGTTTATAGTGACTGATTTCGGAGCGAGGCTTGCTACGATCTTGACCTTGAAGCTGCGCTCTGCCGGCATGTCTTTATATGAGCCGGTACGAGGAGCAATCCTGATGGTCTGGATGCTTGAGTTCCAAGTGTTTGAGATTTCCGTCAATGCGTATTCCTCTGCATATTGCTTGTCGTTTCCTGCATCTTCATACATTGTAAAAGAAGACTCTCCGCCAGGGAAGACAGTCACATAGATGTCCTCGGAGTTGCTGCTGAGGTTGTCCACCTCGTCGCCATAGAATGGAAGCGCGGCTCCGGCTTTGACATAAACGCCATATTCCTCAAGGGCGAAGTAACGCTTGTGGGTCTGGCCGCCATGCAGCATTGTTCCTGTGTGCATTTCGTACCAGTTTCCTTCCGGAAGCCATACGTCTATCTCGGTGAAGTTATCTACGGCCGGCTTTGTGATAGGAGCGATAAGGATGTCGTCTCCGAACATGTACTCATTCTTGAAGTCGTACGCCTCCTGGCACTCCGGCCATTCGTAGTAAAGCGGACGGCAGATCGCGAGTCCTTCTTCGTAGGCCTTTCTTGCCATAGTATATATATAAGGTACCATGTCGTAGCGCTGGCGTACGGTCTGACGGATGATCTCAGTGGTCCACTGGTCGAATACCCATGGCTCCTTGTTGAGGTTGCCCCATTTGGTGCTGTGGGTACGCATTACAGGGCTGAAGCCGCCGAACTGGATCCACCTTATATACATCTCCGGATCGATTCCGTTGTTGCCCATATGGCCTCCGATGTCGTGGCTCCAATAGCCGTAGAGCACATTGGAAGCGGTAGATGTGAAGTATGGCTGGAAGTCCAGTGATGCCCATGAAATCGTAGCGTCTCCGGAGAATCCGATCTGGTATCTGTGGTTTCCGAGTCCTCCCCATCTGTGGTAGAGGAGAGGTCTGTTCTCGCCGTTACGCTCCATATCAGAGAAGTAGCAGTAGTTGATCCACCATGTGTTGCTGAGGGCAGGCATCGCCTTGTCGCACAGATGCTGCTGCCAGTCAAGCCACCAGAAGTCGACTCCTTGCTCCTGCATCGGGTGCATCACGTGCTTGAAGAAGTTCTCCATGAAGTGCTTGTCGGAGTTTGTCCACTCGATGTGCTTCTTCTCCTGCGGGTCAAGTCCAAGGCCTTCTGCCAGAGCAGGATAAGCCTCCTCGTACGGCTGGAAGCCGTCTGCAGGGTGCAGGTTGAGGGTGATCTTGAGATCTTTGTCCTTCATGTCCTTCATGAATCCTTCCGGATTAGGGAAAAGTGATCTGTTCCATGTCCATCCGGTCCATCCTCCTCGACCTTCGTCAGTATAGTGCCAGTCCATATCTACGACCAGCACGTCAAGGGGAATGTCATATGTGTCGAACATGTCCACAAGCGAGCGGAGCTCTTTGTCCGAATATGCCCAGTATCTTGACCACCAATATCCGAATGTGAAGCGTGGTGGAAGAGGCATCCTGCCTGCAAAGACAGTGAAGTCCTTGAGGGCTGACTTATAATCATGTCCATATGCCATGAAATACCAGTCCTGGCACTCCTTGTGTTCTCTTTCCTTGACCCAAGCCCATTCTGAATCGTCGAAGAGCAGGTTGGATGACTCGTCGATGAGTGTCCATCCGTCTTTTGCGATGATGCCTTTTTCAAGGGGACGCTTTTCGCCGAGCTTGACTTCCGGAGTCATGACTTCTACCACATAGTCAGCCTCCATCCAGTCAAGTGTGCGGATGGTACCGTTCAGATTATGCTCCTGTTCGTCTCCAGGATGCCATGTGAATGCCGGGCTGATTGCCTCGGTAGAACTGATCTTGAGGTTCTCGGCTGTCAGCTTGCCTTCGCCTTTTGTATACTCGAGGATCATTTTAGACGTCTCTATACGTACTTTGCTCCTGCTGTTCCTGACCTTATAGTCAACCTCCGGATAGTCTCTTTCAGAAGCGACGAATGACGGTTCGTCCGTAAACCTGCCTTCTGGTTCCCACTCCAGACGTATCACGCCGTCTGTAATTACAGTGAACCTTACATGGTTGTCCTGATAGGCGACGTTGGTCTGCGCGGACATGATTCCGGTAAACATCAGTGCCAATGTACTCAGAAAAATCTTGGTGATTGCAGTCTTCATATTGATCTGGTATGTGATATTTCTATAATGATAAAATGATGGCCCTTATAGAAGCGGGAAGATATTCTCCCAGATGGCATCCAGGATCCTCTTTTCATCTGAGATTTCAGCTGTAGTCACAACTACAGCATTCTGTTCAGGGAATATGATGCATAGCTGGCATCCTGCTCCGTGCATGCGTACAGCTCCGTCGTTGCAGTTCCACATCTGGTAGGCATATCCCTGACACCAGTGATCGCGGCAGTTTCTCAAGTTCTCCAGCTCTACAGGATCTGTGACAACGTTCTGATATTGCATGATATGAGGATAAGTCGCCTTGTCGAACCATCCGGCATCGAGCAGCTCGGCTCCGTCCCATGTCCCTTTCTGCAGGAAGAATTGTCCTACCTTGGCAAGTGACTCAGTGTTTAGGTAAAGTCCCCAGCCACCTGCATTGTATCCTTGAGGAGATTCGCTCCAGATGTGCTCTTTAATCTTGAGAGGCTTGAACAATTTCTCTTCAAGGTAGTCGTTTACCTTTCTGCCGGTAGCCCTGCTTGCGATGACGGAAAGAATATAAGAATCCATACTGTTATACTGGAACTGAGTTCCAGGTTCGAACTGGAAGTCCAGGGCCAAGGTAGCTTTGGCCCAGTCGTCTACCTTGCCTTGTATTGCATCTCCGACAATATCAGGCCATCCTGAAGACATTGTAAGCAGGTCGTGGACTGTCATCTCTGCGAGCCATGGATGCATCTGGGCAGGCAGTTCTGACTCGTCGAAGAAGCTGATGACCTTATCGGAAGTTGATAGCAGTCCTTCCTGTTCCGCAAAACCTATGGCAGTCGCTGTGAATGTCTTGCTGACAGACCACATCACGTGTGGAAGTTCGGGAGTGAAGCCGATGTTCCATGATTCATATACGACCTCACCCTCGTCAACGATCATAAGGCTGTGCAGGACGTTACCTGGACCGGCAAAGACGTCAGTGTACAGTTTGTCACCGGCAGCCGTGAATTTTTCACATGTGGCCTTATCGGCTCTCGGAAGTGATGAGTCCTTGCATGAAACTGCAAGAATAATGATTGTCATCAGGGTCAGGATGCGAATTGATTTCATGTATTGCGTTTATTAATCTCTCACAAAATTACGAATATTTCAGTATCTTTGTAGAATAACAAGCATAATCTATATCTGACCTATATGAATATCGCAAGATCCTTAGCCTTTGCGGCCATAATATTTGCCGTAGCCGCTTGTTCACAAGCTTCGGACTCTTCAGAATTTGAGTCTCTGACAGCCCAGGCAGAATCTGAATACCTGATTCCTCTTAAGCAGGGAGGAGTAGATGGAAGTCCTTTCTGGAACATTCATTCATCACGTTTCACTTATGCTCCGGCATTCGGTTTCAACGATGTCGAAGGTGCATGTTCATATCGTTATACTATTCGTCAGGAGCATGGTGAGAATCTTGTTTTCCAGGCAGATTCACCAAGAGAGTCCCTGGCTCCTGTATGGAATGATATACTTCCAGGCAATGTCGTCCTGACTGTTGAGGCTGTAGGCCCGACAGGCGAAACTACAGCCATTGCCGGTG
Organism: Candidatus Cryptobacteroides sp.; assembly: GCA_045126075.1. Lineage (GTDB taxonomy): Bacteria > Bacteroidota > Bacteroidia > Bacteroidales > UBA932 > Cryptobacteroides. The sequence continues at coordinate 45,667 of JBGVNX010000003.1, read as the reverse complement.
AAAGGAAGCTCACAAGGGCTTATCCTTTCGTTGCCAGAGAAGAAGCTCCTGCAAGACCGTACAGGGAGGCTGCCCTCAAGGCATGTCTTTATGTCCATAACATGCCGGCAGTGCAGCATTGGAAGAATTCGGTCACTCCTGACATGTCCTATCCTTATAACGCGTACGTGTGTAAGATAATAGGTGCCACAATCAGGACTGAATGCCTTTTGGCCAGAGAACTGCCCCATCTGAAAGATGAGGCTATGGCAATTGCTCTTAATGCTGCCGAGTACCTGGTGATGATGGCGCAGGCGGAGAAGACCGTCCTCGAGGGTTGGCCTCCGACATATGGTGTGGCACCGGATGATACAAAGAGCCACCCTGCCAAGGTCGCAAGACTGAATGCCGGAAAGATGATGGTACTGGAGGCTTCCGTACCTGGTGAGGCCTATCTTGACCTATATGACGCCACAGGAGAGGAAATCTGGAAGGAAAGGGCACATAGGATCGCTTGCACATTTGCTGAAATTCAGGGCGAAGACGGCTCATGGCCGACAAGAATCGATAGATATACCGGTCAGCAGATCGGACAGACAAAGGCTTATCCGGGACATATTCTCAGATTCCTCAGAAGATGTGTGGAGCAGTATCAGATGACTGATGCCCAGCATACAATTGATAAGGCGGAGGAATATATCAGGGAGGTTGCGATGAAGGACTTTGACCTTACAGGACAGTTTGAGGATAGCTTGTATGACGTTCTTGAACCATATTCCAACCTGACAAACTTTACGGCCTCTCCATATGCGGATTATCTTCTTACAAAGGCACAACCTACAGAGGAAGATGTACGTAATGCAAAAGACCTCATCCGCCTCAGTGAGGATCAGTTCGTACACTGGGATTATCCGGTTGATTCTCTCGGATTCAAGGACAGAGTGACTCCGTGTGTGAACGAGCAATATATGTTTGAGGTTCCTGTCGATGCAAGTACAGCTGATGTCTGTGACGGCTATCTTGCCTTATATGAATATACTAAGGACCCTCTTGCACTGGCAAAGGCTACAGCGCTTCTGAATGCCCTTACACGTGCCCAGAATGCAGTAACCGGTCAGATGCCTACATCGCTTCAGTATACAGGTGGAAAGGAGTTGTCTCCAGAGGATTTCTGGCTCAACTGCTCTTGGTGGTCCGCAAAGGCGCTGTTGAGACTTGATTCTATCCTTGAAAAAGAAAAAGGCCGTCAATAAGACGGCCTGAAACTGCGGTTGAGATACCAGGATTCGAACCTGGACAGACAGAACCAAAATCTGTAGTGCTACCGTTACACCATATCTCAATTCCGGCTGCAAAGGTATGTAAAATTTATATTTATAAAAATACCCTCTGATTAATTCGTAGATATATGAGATTGTTTTCTTCCATATTCCTTGCTCTGATTCTGCTGTTTTCGAGCTGTTCAAGGCCTACATCCGGAAATCCTCTTTTCCCCGGATGGTATTCCGATCCTGAGGCTGTGATATGGGAAGGGGAGTATTGGGTGTTCCCTACAGCGTCTCTCCCTTTTGAGGAACAGACATATATGGATGCCTTCTCGTCCAAGGACCTTATAAACTGGACCAAGCATGAGCATATAGTAGATACTACAGAAGTTAAGTGGATATGGCAGGCCATGTGGTCTCCGGCAGTGATCGAAAAGGATGGCTACTACTATCTGTTCATCTGCGGCAACGATATGTATGCTGACGGAGATGGAGGAATAGGATATGTGCGTGCAGACCGTCCTGAAGGCCCATATAAGGATATTCTTGGCAGACCGCTCCTGGACAAGATCATCAATGGTGCACAGCCTATAGACCAATACATCTTCAATGATGACGGTACTTATTACATGTATTACGGAGGTTGGGAGCATTGCAATGTCTGCATCCTTAATGATGATTTTACCGGTTTCATACCTTTTGAAGACGGTGAGCTGTTCAAGGAGGTGACTCCGGAAGGATATGTTGAAGGACCATTCATGTTCAAGAAGGACGGAAAATATTATTTCATGTGGTCGGAAGGTACTTGGACCAGAGATGATTATCGCGTAGCCTATGCCATATCAGACAGCCCGCTCGGTCCGTTCGAGAGGATAGAAACTGTGCTTCAGCAGGATCTTGAGGTCGGTACCGGAGCCGGACACCACTCAGTGGTTTACGATGACAAGGCCGACAAGTGGTTCATCTTCTATCATAGACATCCTCTGGGCAGCACCGACGGCAATCATCGTGAAGTCTGTGCCGATGAGATGTTCTTCGATGAGAATGGTTACATTCTGCCTGTCAAGATGACTTTTGAGGGAGTTACAAGAAATTAGATATATACGTCTCGTTACCATGAATGGAATTCAAAATAGAATATATACATCTGTCATTGCGATTTTAATTTCATGTCAGGCATTTGCTGATGTGGATGCTATCCTTTTTGAACCTCTGAATCAGGATATACTGCCATCGAGTGAAGTTTCTAACCTATATCAGGATTCTGATGGTTTTCTGTGGATTTCCACATATTGTGGTATCGTAAGATATGATGGATATAGGAGCATACCTTATTCAATCTATTCAGATTATGAAGAAGTTCTGAAAGGTGGCTTCCATATCTGTAGCGAGGACCATGACGGCAACCTTTACTTTGGTACAGAGAAGGGACTTCTGGTGTTGGACAGGATAAGTGACCGGCCAATCAAGATATGCCAGCAGGATATTCTTGATCTGGATGTTACGGATATCATTACAGATAAGTCCGGCAGAGTCTGGGTCTCAGGAGATAAGGGTGTTTTCCGTCAGGACAGCGATGGCGTTTTTGTACGACAGGAACTGCGGAGGAATATATCTGAAGAACCTCTGACAGATGTTGTCGATATGCATATTGACGAATATGACAACTTGTGGGTGACGTCGTGGAATAATGGTCTATATCGTTATAATCTTAATACAGGTAAGATCTTCCATTACTCGGATGAATCCCTTTCTGTTTCCTATGTGCTTCATAGTGATACGACAGGTAATCTGTGGGTAGGTACGTGGGGCCAGGGTCTCATTAAAGTCAGACTTGACGATGTCTCAGAAGCTAATCTCACATATAAGAAGTATGTGCATGATTCGAGACGCTCAAATTCTATCCTGGATGATATCATATATGATATAGAGGAAGACGAAGATGGAAATATCTGGGTAGGTAGCAGAAGCGGATTGAGTATTCTTGTCGATCCTGATAAGGATGTATTTATCAATGAATTCCCCAATGATGCTTATGGCAGTCTTCCATATAACGAAGTGAACTCTATCCTCAAGACTTTAGATGGTACCATGTGGGTTGGTATGATGGGAGGTGGAGTGTGCAAAGCCTATAAACAGAAACCGAAGGAATCAGGAATAATATTTCTTGATATAAACAGCGTAAAGGACAAGTACAAGACATCGTCTGTTAGAAGTATATGTCAGGTCAATCCAAATGTTTATTGGTTCGGATTATACGGAAGAGGAATGATTTTATATGATGTCCGCTATGAGTCATTCAAGAACTACTCAGAAATGAAGTCCTTTGATGGGCTTCCATCAATAAGCACGACGGATTGTATAATTCGTCGTAAGAACGGTGAGTATTGTTTCGGTACATATAATAACGGTCTATGGATTCTGGATTCTGAGATGGATACACTGACTGTAATAAACAATACTACTTGTGTGAATATGATTGATGATTGTATCCATACGCTGGCCGAAGATAGTAACGGTAATATATGGATCGGCACAGATAAAGGATTTTGTGTCATGGACACTATGAATGTTGTACATTCAGTCATGCCGCAGGACCGTATGTCTGTTCCTATCAAGATCCTGGATATTTCTCCAGACCAATCGAGAGATAATATTCTGTGGATGGCTTCCGAGTATAATAGTGTGCTTAAAGTAGAATTTATAGGGGGCAGAACTAAAATCAAGTCATATGAGGTCGATGGAGTCTCCCAGTTCGTTTCTGTAAAGGTTGACTCACGTGGTAATGTATGGGTCGGTTCCTTGCTTAATGGACTTTTCAAATATGACGAGGAAGAAGATGCCTTCAATAAGGTCGATGAGTTCGCCTTTCTAGGTGATAAGAGTATCTTGAATATTGCTGAGGGACCTCTTGGACAGATGTGGGTGACAACAGAAGAATCGGTATTTTCGTTTAACGACGAGGATATTCTGTTCTTTCATAACCTCTCTGGAGAACGTGCATTTTCTACATTTAATAGAAATACAGACATGTTCATGCCAGAAGAAGGGAATATGGTCTTTGGCTATAACAGGGGTATTGCTTTGATACCGGCAGATATTCAAGTGTCAGATTCCAATCTCCATAAAATTGCAATTTCGGAGTTTTATTGTGATGGAAAGTCATATCCATGTGCATTATACAAGCCAATTACTTTGACATGTAATAATCCTGATATTGATATATATTTTTCAATTTTTGAATTCAAGGATTCGTATAATACTATATTCAAGTATAGGTTGGTGAAAGATGGAGAAAAGAACAGTGGTGCGTGGAGTCTGCTTTGTGGAAAAGATAATTTTACATCTTTCGAAGACTTGAAGCCGGGACGATATCATTTTGAGGTCTGTGGTAAAAATGCCACATCAAAGACATTCTCGCCTGTAGCGAGTATGGAGTTCAAGATCAGAAGTAATATATGGATTTCCTGGTGGATGATTCTTCTCTATGTCTGTATGGGAGGAATAGTGGTGCTTTTTGTAAAGAGATTGCTTATAAGTGCCAAGGTTATTAAAGAGGATGTTAAGGAGAAGATTGAAGATGAGGGAGTCCCTGGCGATGATAAAGGTCTGCTGAAAGTCGTAGAGGATATATCAGAGTCAGATGTCGTAACAATGGCATTTGATATGAAGAAGATAGATCTGACTCCGCCTAATCAATTGTTTATTCAGAAGGTTCTGATTGTGGTCAATGAGCATCTTGCTGATTCAGACTTCAAACAGGCTGATTTTGCAAAGGCAATGGCTGTTTCGCAGACTATCCTGACTGAAAAGATCAAAGCTATGACTGGCGTTACACCGATGGCATTTCTCACAAATGCCAGATTGAAGATGGCATATACTATGATTCAGGAGATGTCAGGAAATATTCACGTCGCTGACCTTGCCTATTCGGTTGGGTTCAACGACGCAAAATACTTCAGTAAAAAATTCAAGGAAAGATATGGAATATCTCCTAATAAGATGATGAAGCAGACTGACAATTAAATATATCTATATCATTTCCATCGAACCATGAGATTCCGGCCGTAGTAGTTTTGACTTTCGACTGGAATCTTACTTTTTTGTCAGTTTGGAGATTCAGGTGCAGCCTTGTGATACAGTCCTCATCAGGTGTGACATCCAAGTAACCTTTTTTAAATTCAGCAGTACAATTATAACATGACAGACTACCGTCCTCCTTTTCTATGACAAAGGCATTCCTCAGGAAAGATTCACCTATAAAACGGAAGACTTCATGTACATCATTGTCTTGGGTGTTTATGCCTTGCCATGAAGAGATCATATCTATGTATTGCTCTCCCACAATCAGCTCTTTCGTCTTGTAGAGGTCTGGATGAGGATTGCCAAATGATACACTGTCAGGTGAAGAACCTGGTGCGCATTCGTCTACCTGACGAGCCAGTACAAATGGGTCTGCTACAAATGCCCACCTGACTTTTCCAGTATCTTCTTTCTTCTTTTCAGGTCCATCTACGAGTGCGGCGAAACTTCCTGCTGCATTCCATGATTCTGTAATCCATCTTTCATCACCTGTAAGCAGGTATGCGTAGAATGTTGCGTATGCTCTCCATCCGCTCCATCCGTGTGGGGTTGTTATCATGTTCGGCAGCATCATGACGTCATATTGTGCTTCCCAGAACCTGATTGTACCACCTCTACGCCTGCCGTCTGGGGCTTTCAAGCATGTCAGACAATCATGTGAGGCAAGCAGTTTCAACATAGCATTTTTATAGAGTTCCCTTTCAGCAGAACCGCCCGGATACATCATAGCAAGCATTCCGATCTGAAGAGCAGAACATGATATCATTCCATCCTCAAATGTCATTTCTCCTTCTGTCTGGAAATCACCGTCTGCATTTACTAGCTGGTCTATTGCCCATTTTGCTGAGTTGAAATGTCTGTTCGAAGCTTCCTTCCATGCAGGATCTCCGCTTGAGATGCCATACTCCATTTCCGCAATGCTAAGTTCCAGGATACTCTTGGCAACATATATCACGCTAGTGTATTTTGTGTGTCCGTTCATATATGCGCCATCCTCGGCCTGTGAGTAATCTATCAGCCAATCAGCCATAGTTGCAGCTTTCTCAAGGTCTTCCAGTCTAGAATAAGTCTGAAACCTATCTACATACATTCCTATGGTGCAGGATGTGTTCTGGATTCGTGAACCATAATGATATGGGACGCAGTTGTCATCATATATAAGGTTCATGATATAGTCAAATCTTTCGTCCAAGAATCGGTCTTCTGTTTCCGACGGGAAGACTGATGCTGCTATGAATGCTGAATTGAAACCATACCAGCTTTCAACGTGAGAAGTAGGTTTCTGAGGACAATCAATAGCTGCTCTACGAGCACTTCTTATTGTATATTCCCATGGTCGTAATACTGTAATTACACCGGTTGCTGTCTTACCAGACTCAGAATATGCAGTAATGTGAAATTCTCCTTCCTCTTTTGAACGGAGAGTGTATGTGGATATGTCACCTTCGCGTACAGTTTCAGATGCCCTTACAATCTTGCCGGAAGGAGATATGACCTTGACGCGAGAATTCCTGCCTGCAACATCAAATTTTACTACCTGACCAGACGAGAAAGCTGTCTTCTCCATTATGATTGATGGAGCATCAGTCAGGCGGACTTTCTCTTTGTCAAAGCTATCTAAAGAGTCAAGTCCTTTGACTATGAGAGTGACAGTTATCGTTTCTCCTGGTTCCAGTTTCCACATCTGTTTAGGATGATGGTCTGGAAGAGGCAGCATGTTTATGATATCCAGATTTACAGAGGATATACGGTGGCCATAGAACCAGAATGGATCAGGATAGCCTAAGTTATAGTCAAGACTCCATGAGGCAATGGGATCTGGTGAAAACAGACCTAGTATCTGCCCTTTAGGGGTTTGCATATATCCGCTGAAGTTGTCCGCTTGACAATCCAGAAAAGTAGGTACCCACTTCTCCAACCATTGAGGATAGGTATCCATCCAGGTGTCAATTCCCAGACGGATACCAGCCTTGATTGGTTTAAATACCTCGTTTCCTATGTTGGTCAGCGATATTTCATAAGCCTTCTCGCCTCTGAATGTTGTTTCATTCAGTCTGCATTGGACCTCGTCAATAACAGCAACCTTAGATGATTGATCATCATTGTTACTCCATTCTGTATCCTTTGTACCTTCTGATGTTACCATGTAGAAGGACGGACTGAGCACTATCGTTAAAAGCGCGAGAAGATTCATGTCGTTTTATTGTATTGTATAATTAACGTTCCTTGGCTTGTCAATATCAAACTGATCGCCCTTAGCAGTAACTTTCTGCCCATTGACAGTGAAGTTCTGAATAGTCAGATTATCAATCTGACTACCATTGGTCTTTATATAAAGAGCAGGGTACTTGTTTCCGTAACTGTCAATTACCTTGAAATCTTTCAAGGTGACATTTTCCATCAATACAGGAGTTTTACCATATTGCCAGATTGATATGTTACGGCCGCTTTCATCTATGTTGTCAAAAATCAGATTTGTGGCAGTAATGTCTGACATTGTGGTAGGAGGCGTAGTTCCGTTCCAGAGATCAGTACTTCCGTCTGAGCCCTGACCAATGGCAAATGCTGACCTCTGGTCGTCATTCAGACCACGCTTGTGTTGCAGGAATATACAATCTCTTACATCTATGCCATGGATACGGCCGGAATACTCCGTGTTACCTGCTTCTGGTCCGATAACAATACCTCGCGCATAATCCGCCCAAATCAGACAATCATGTATTCTTACATTTGTTACGTCAATTATCGGCTTCACTATGAATCGGCACTTCAATGTCAAGCAGTCATCGTATGTTCTGATAAAGCAGTTCTTTATTTCTATATCCTGGCTGCTGACGATATCTATACCATCACCGTTGAGCTCCCAGCTGATCATATTGACGCCATCGATGACAACTCCGTTGGTCTTAGGAATAATCATATTCCAACCTGGACTGTCGATCATAGTAATATCCTTGATCTTCAGATTCTTGGCGTTCTGGCTTCCAATGTTGCAGCTTACAAGGAAATCACCCCAGCTATACTGATTGTCACCCTTATGTACCATCTTTTCACCAGATAAGATACCATGGCCGGCAATTGTGATGTTACTTCCTCTTGTCTTTACGTTAGCATATACTTTTGCTCCATGTTCAATGTACAATGTCTGGCCATCATTCAGGAGAATTGTTCCAGGGTTGTGCTCTCCTTTCTCGAAATATCTGACATTAGGGTCTGATTTTGAAGGCTTCTCTATATCAGGGGTACGGGCATATATGAAGAGATTGTGCATGCGGTCGTCATCAAACTCTACACTTACCTTGCCTTTCGCTTCTGAAGGTAACGTAAACTCAATGGTGTTGTCTCCACAGTCGGTTACCTGAATATTGTAAACGCTAGGTCTTACCACAACCTTTGAGAATGGTCCAGTCAGTTTGCGTACTCTTACCTTGGCAGGGAAGTCACAGTCAACGAGACAGTAAGACATGGTGTCGCGCAGCTGCTTGCTGTTTGTCCAGTCGTTCCACAGGCCGGGATGTTTGTCCGCATCTGAGCATAAGGCATCGTGAACCTGCTCAGATCTCCATATATCCTCTCTAAGAGTCTGTACAAAGTAGTGGATGTTAGGGGTAGTACCTATCGCCATCGAGGTTTCGTATGTCTGACGACCGACCTTTGTTGAGTATGGGTTAAGCATATCTCCATATGTGCATACTACATCATATGTTCCCTTCGTAAGATACTGGCTGAAATCGATTTCGATTCGTATCTTCATGCCTCGTGTCAATGTGTTTTCGAAGTCAAGTTCAGGAATCAGAGTCTCATCCTTCAACTCTATCTGGAGCTTTGGTGGCCATATACCATTTTCTTCATCCATTGCAAATGTCGACAATTTCTGCTCCTCTCCTTTGGTTACGACTTCAATGGAAGAAGATTTTCCTACGATTCCGAAAGTCTCATTGTACATGCACCATGAATTGTTTAGCCCCTCAAGGGTGAGAGTCGCCTTGTGAAAAGCTTCCGGTGCTCCTATGACAGCAAGTTCTATTTCAGAATTTACAGGCTTCATTATCGCTCTGACCTGTGGCTTCCCCTCAGGCATGTCGAATACAGCTGCCCATGTTCTAGGCATTATTGGTGACATGTCATTTGTTGCAAGTACATATGTGTCTGCCGGCGAATCCTTTCCTGCTGAAGAAAAATCTGCATTCCCAGTCGTCTCCATTGCTACGACAGCAACCTTGTCTCCTTCAGTGGCATTCAGATATTTCAAGTCACTCAGCTTCTCATATTTCTGCACGGAGGTACACTTGTCGTTTGAGTATACGAAGACTTGAGTTGACCAGTCATCAATGTTCTCCGGAGTGTATTCCGGAGAAGATATGTGACTGAATTTTACGACTGAATCGTAGCTGCAACTGCATGAAAACAGAATTATTGCAGCAAATAATGTAGATGTTATCTTTGATAAGTACATGTTATCGTTGTGTTTTAGTTCATGCTGAGTTTCTCGAGAATATATTTTCTGATTTCTCTAAATTCTTCAACATCAGTATTGTGAGTCACATAATTTGTTGCTCTGCTGCGGCAGATTTCCATCGCTTCCGCTGAGTTGATCTCACCAAGCATGCTCAAGAGTTCGTAGTCACGGATACCATCTCTCATGGCAGCAAGTCTGACGGAAGGATATACTGTCTGGTCTCCAGGCCATATGATCCATGAGTCACCTCCGATATATCCACCATATGCATCCTGCCAAGGATCTCCATTTGGTGCACTTTCCCAGTAGTTAGGTCCCCAATGCAAATATCCTACAGCACTATATCTGTAATTGAGCCAGTGCATAAGACGTGTCTTTATGAGAGGAATGCGTATGAATCTGTTGATTGCATTTCCCTGTGGTCCTACAGCGCTGTAGATCCAGCGTGACTGGAGGTTGTCGTCCCATGGATAGCCCTCTTCGCCTCTAAGTACATCGATACATGGACAAGGTATGTCTATCAGCTCAGGGCGGATATCATGAGTTCCGAGAGGCTCCATGATCTTAAGGCCAGGGGCAGCCTCTCTGATGTATTCTGCAACTCTCATATATGGAGGTACAGCCTTGTCATTAGGCTCATCACAGATTGACTGAAGGAAGATATCAAGTCCTGTTCTTCCGTCAGGTAGCTTTTTAGACTCGAGGAACTCCTTCAATGCAGAGAAGTACTGCTTTGCATACATCTTAGCTTCAGGAACAGGCTGGTCCATCTGATCGACATAAATGATTTCCGGTTCATATGTTCCATCACCTCTGTCAGAAACTTTCAGATTACCATTTTCATCTAAGGCATAGGCTCTTAATCCTAGGATTCCTTCACCTTTCTGTGCTACGCTGACAAGCATAGAACCTGTTTTTCCCTGATAGTATCTCAAATCTGGACAGACTCTCAGCAACATGTCGATTTCTCTGTCAAGTTCGCTGAAGTCATAGAGCACTTTGTAGCTTCCGTCATCATTCTTGATGGCGTATTTCTGGTTAGGCCTGTCATAATACATTGCTCTGAAACTATTCTGGCCATATTCTACCAGCAATGGAATAACTTTATTCTCAAGGAGTTGCAGAGTTGTGTTCTTGTTAGGCTGAGTTCCATTGTTCATTGCCTGCAGCTCATTGCTTACCCACTGGTGAATAGCCAAAGATTGTCTCTCAGGCAGTGTGACATCATATACCTTGACGACAAATGGGAGTTCACCAGAGTCAGTTCCCTGAACAGCAAGGCATCCCTCGTAAAGTCCTGCAGGCAGATCTCTAGGAATGTCGAATTCAACCCAAAGTCCATGTTTCTGACCGGCAGAAAGACTTACTGTGTATTCATCAACAGGCATCATAGGGTCTGGTATATATTTTTCCTCATCAGGATATCTGTCTGGCGCAGCTCCGCCGAACCATGGATCCCAGTGAGATGTACATTTGATATCAGGGAGCCAATAAATCTTTGGCTGCGCTGCAAATCCTGTTTCCTGACCCTGTAGTGCGAAGTACTTCACCGATGGGGTGATATTGCCTTGGGATGTTGAGGCATATGCGATCGCCTGTACAGTAGCGGTCTCTCCTCGAGCCACTCTGATTGTGTCAGGTGCCCAGGCAAATGTCTCGAAGTTGACTGGTCTTACCAGGGCATCAGTCTGCTCTAACCAAAGATCTCCATGTACAAGTACCGGTATTGAATAACTGAGGTCTCCTACAATTACATTGATTCTTGCTGTGCCGTTCTTCTTGGCAATAATGTTTCCAGCAGCATCAATACTTACGACATCTTCGTCTGATGATGTCATTTCCATCTGGTCAGTGGTTGTTTCAGGAGTGATTGCAGCATTCAATGTCACACTCTCACCGATCTTGAAGGATATGGATGTGAAGTTGAACTCAACATTTTCTGCAGGAATCCTCCAATCAATTACTGTTACGTTGCATTCTGCCTTCTGTCCACGAACTTCAGCTGTCACTACAGCCTCGCCGACAGATAAAGCATTGATGACTCCTTTGTCATCAACAGATGCGACATCAGGATTAGACGATGTCCAGTTGATTGCCCCTGTATTTGCACTCCAAGGCCTTACAGTTGCAGAGATTGTTGCTGAGAAACTTTCTCTTAGTGTGACACTGGTCTGTGATAGCTCGATTTTAAAGGCTGTCTCTTCAGAACCTTCTCTGTCTGCGTAATCCAACTCTGTGATTTCTTGGGTACATCCGATTGCCAGAATGCATGTAATTGCTGAGAGCAGTAAGTGAAACTTTGTTTTCATCAGTTTATCTTTTTATGTTATCTGCTTAAATATTCTAGAATTTCCTTTCTTATTTTTCTGAATTCGTCTACATCTGTCTCGTATTGGTCGCTGTTCCATACTACTCTTCGGCAGAAGGCCTTGGCGTCATTTTCGCTGATCTGAGCAACCATCTTCAACAAATCATAATCTCTAAGACCATCTCTCATCGCACTGAGTCTGATTGATGCGTATACTGTTTCCGGGCCTGGCCAGATGATGAACATATCACCTCCGATATAGTTTCCGGCAGCATCTTTCCATGGATCACCATCAGGAGATCCAACCCAGTAGTTCAGACCCCAGTGAAGATAGCCTACATTGTCGTATAGGAAGCCGAGCCAGTGTATGTACCTTGTCTTAAAAAGTGGAACTCTGATAAATCTGTTCAGACCATTGCCCTGAGGCTGTACGCATGTGTAGGACCATCTGGTCTGTTCCGGGCCATATTCAAACGGTCCCTGGCAGAATATGTTGTTCGGGTTATTGTCAAGCATTGATGTCACAGGACATGGAACGTCAATGTATTCATGACCTATCAGTCCTGTTGTGAGCGGATCCATTATCTTCAAGTCAGGAGCCCCTTTTCTGACATATGAGGCGATTCTTTCGTATGCTGGTGCTGTGACATCAACTGGCTCGTCGCATATTGTCTGCAGGAATATATCCAGCCATGAACGCCCATCAGGCAGACTTCTTGAACGAAGGAATTCCTGCAGCAGGTAGCAATACGTTCCGATATATGCTTCAGCTTCCGGACTATGCTGACTTCCTTGTGTCACATAAATGGTTTCAGGTACAAACCTGCCGTTTCCATTATCTGTAAGTTTGATACTTCCATCATCATTCAGTGCATAGCCGCAGATGACAAGCTCGCCCGTGGTGGTCTTATCCTTGACGCTGGCTATAAGGTTCTGTCCTTGTACGTAGTGCAGTTCAGGACATCCCCTGAGCATGACTTCAATATCCTTCTGTAGAGAACTGAAACTTCCCCTTGGTTCAAATACGCCATCTGAGGTCTGTACGAAGTGAATGTCTGTATCCCAACTCTTGGTGTAGAAAGTGCGGAAGCCATTGGTTCCATATCGCGAAACGAATGGTATTATGATATTTTCAAGTCTGTCATAATTAGCATGCATGTGTACAGAGCCAGGATCTGATGCCATTGCATTCAGCTCTGCGTAATTGATCCACTGTAAAGCGGTCATTGTCTGCTTCTCCGGAAGTGTAACATCATAGATCTGCACGACAAAAGGAAGTTCGCCTTTATCGGAACCTGTTACGCTGACTACGCCTTCGTATATGCCGGCAGCAATATCTCTCGGAATGTCAAACTCTACCCAGAGAGGCATTTTTGCTCCTTTCTTGAGATTGACGGCATATTCGTCTGCAGGCATCTGAGGATCAGGGAAATATAGTTCTTTATCTGGATATCTGTCCGGCGCTTTACCTCCGGCCCACTGGTCCCACTTGCTCGAGCATTTGATGTCAGGCAGCCAGTAAAGCTGTGGTGTGATGGCAAGCCCGCTTGTCTGGCCTTTCTCAGCAAAATATTCCACTGCAGGAATAATATTACCTTGAGCTTCGTCTGCGTAGACAATGAATTGCAGTGTCGCAGTTTCTCCCCTTGCTACTCTCACTGTATCCGGATCCCACTCAAAACTCTCAAATGCTACAGGCTTGACCAGAGCGTCAGTCTGTTCCAGTCTCAGATTTCCATGTGCGAGAACAGGAATAGTCTGCGAGCAGATGCCGGATTCGGCAGTGATGTATGCGATTCCATTCTTTACTGCAGTTGCTTTACCATTCTGGTCAATCTTGACAATTCCCTCATCCGAAGAACTCCATTGAATGCTTTCAGTCGAATTTTCCGGTGATAATACTGCAGAGAGATTTTCTGATGTTCCGGTTTTGATGGAAAGTGCGGAGCGATCGATTCTTAGCGATTGTGTCGGGATATTGCTGCTTACAACTGTAATCGAACATGCGTCTGAAAGGTTTTCGTAAGAAACGCTCACTTTCACGCTTCCTGGTTCAATTGCAGTTACTACACCGCCATCGCTTACTGACGCAACAGTCTCATCAGATGATTCCCAGATAAATGCCTTTCCGGCAGAGTTCCATGGCTTTAAAACTGCCGTGAGATTTGTCGTCTGCCCAGTCTTCATTGTGATTTCTTTTGGAGAAATCACAATTGATTTCGCCTCAGCTGCGCTTGGGGTTAACTCTGTTTCAACATTGCAGGATTGTATCAGCAATGCAGTCAGTAGTACGGTTGTAAGACGTAAGTGCATGGTTATTAGCTATTTAGTTTGAGGTTATTCTATTTACTATAACAAATTAAACTTTTTGTACATATATATATGGAGTAAAATTTAACGGAATATTCTACTCGTGCGTGAAACGAATGGTTTGGCCCTAGTGTTTTGTCTTATTTTTTCTTGATGGAGAAGTAATCCGATAAATATTCTCCCTTTTTCGATGAGGGAATGGCCATTTTTACGTGACCTATTATTAATAGGCCTTTTGACGCATGGATTTAACAACCAAATAACCATTTTTAAAATTATTACACTAATGAAAAAAATTATTTCTTTACTTGGTATCGCCTTGGCGGCCGGTTTAGTTTTCTCTTCTTGTGAGAAGGAAGAAGAAAAGTTAGCTGAGAACCCTCTAAAGTCGATCACTATTGTGAATGGTGACGAGACTTCACAGGGAGTTATCAATGACGTTGAAAAGAAGATTATCTTCGTTTTTGACGAGAGCGAGACTTTCTCAAGCGTTGATATTCAGGTTGAACTCAACGAGGGTTGGACACTTACTTTCCCAACTACACTTACAGGTGTAAACCTTCAGGATACTCCAGTATTCAACTTCGAGGACCCTGCAGGTCAGAGAGTGAGATATACAGTAGAGTTCTCTTCTAACGCATTCCCTATCGTTGACGCTACAAAGATCCAGATCAAGGGCCTTAACGCTGGTGAGAATCTTTCTGTGAACAATACAACAAAGGTTATCTCTGTTGTATATGACCAGACTAAGATCAACTACAACAATGTTGAACTCATCTTCAACGAAGGCGCTCTTCAGAATGGTGTAGTTCTTCCAGAGGATCTTGCTTTCGACTTTACCGATGGTATTTCACAGCCAATCGTATTTGATCTTAACGGACCACGTCCTTACACACTCACACTCGACGTATCTGCATACACTAAGAAGTCTGTTTCAGAGCTTGGTTTCGTTGATGTTACTGCAAACTTCGTTTCACCAACAGATCATCCTTACCTCAATGTCTACAAGGCTAATATGATCCAGAATATTCCTGTTTGGATGATTGGTAGCCCATGGGCTCAGTCTAACCCAAGATGGTGGGATTTTACAGCAGATTATGTACAGGGTGAGCCATATCCATATCTTAATGACGCATTCTCAATGGTAGGTGACTGGACAGAGGATCGTCCTACTATGACTTATTTCGGTACACTTGCTATCGTAACAATCGATCAGGATAAGGTTAAGGGTGAAATCCTTCCTAATGCTGACTACAGCAAGAAGTTTGGTGAGGTTGAAGGACTCGTTACAGTTATGGGCTGCAAGCAGGGTGGTTCAATCGACTATATGGTTTACAATGACAATGCAATCGCTCATGAGCCAGCTGCTGAAAAGCAGAGTTTGTGGAGAAACTCTGTAGGTTTCTCTGCTGACGGTAAGCTCTCATTTGCAGTTGCTACTGTTAAGGGTTCTGAGCTTTATCAGGTTCCATTCCAGACAGATTGGCTTGCTCTTGACGGAGATATGGCTTCTGCATCTGCTGCTCAGGAAGTTGCTGATGCTGCAACTGATAAGTGGGAGGTAAGCGATGCTGCATGGGCATTCGGTTGGCTTATCCGTGACGGTAAGGCACTTAAGATTACTGATATCGCTAAGAACGATGCTACAAACTACGTTTCAGACCAGGGTGTTCTTGGTATGGGATGGAACAGCTTCTACATGAAGAGAGTTCTTATCGGTAGAACATATGATAACAAGATCGCTCTCATGATCAGTGCTGGTGGACAGGACTGCTGGGATTCTGGTTATGATGTTTATGATAACGTTTACCAGGCATATAGAGAGACTTGGGGATACTATTTCGGATGTAATACTGCGCAGATGGCGTGGGTAGCACATCAGCTTGGCTGGAGAGATGTTGCACTCATCGCAACATCTGATGACGAGACTGAAACATCTGTTGAGCCAAACGTACGTATCAATGGTAAGGCTGTCATCTCTCAGCAGGAGGCAACTTACAACCCTGAACTTTATGCTAATGAGAGTGCAGATAAGGTTGCTGCATATTATATCTCTCTTTCAGCGAAATAATTAAAACTCACATCTAATGTCAGCAGGTCAGATGTACTGGCCTGCAGACATTATTCTAATTTCTAAACTAGTAACCCTTATGAACAACACAGCAAGGATAGTAATTGCTGCTGTATTATTGTTATGCCCTTTCGTATCAACCATGGCGGTTGAAAATGGTGCAAGCCTTTATTCGCAGCAGAATCATATACCATATACAGGTGTTGTCAAGGATGCCAAGACTGGTGAGCCACTTGTTGGCGCTTCGGTTATCCTGAAAGGCAGTACCTTATATGGAGCATCTACGGATTTAGATGGTAATTTTACTATCTATTTGCCAAGTGACGTAACTCCAGAGTTGGAAGTATCGTTCCTCAGTTATCAGACTCAGGTTATTATTCCAAATAAAACAACTGGAATCATCATCGGTCTGGCAGAAGACAATAATTTCCTTGAAGCAGTCCAGGTGGTGGCATATGGAAAGCAGAAGAAGACTTCCATTACTGGTGCCATCACATCTATCGGATCAGAAGAACTCCTTAAGTCTCCTTCAGGAAGTGCGGCGAATTCACTTGCTGGAGCATTGACAGGTGTGTCTACGATTCAGATGTCCGGACAGCCTGGAGCAGAAGATCCGGATATATATGTCCGTGGTTCGGGCTCTCTTACAAATGAGGCCTCAAAACCTCTTATTCTTGTGGATGGTGTCGAGAGGTCTTTCTTCCAGATGGACCCGAACGAAATCGACAACATTACAGTACTTAAGGATGCGGCCTCAACTGCCGTATTCGGTGTACGAGGTGCAAATGGTGTGATCCTCGTTACAACAAAGCGTGGAGAGGAAGGTAAGGCAAAGATCGCTCTCAGCTCTTCATTCGGTCTTACTCAGCCGCTTAGGCATCTTACTGCTTGTGATAGTTATGAACATGCATTGATTTACTCTGAGACTCAGTTGTCGGATAATTGGAATGATCCAAGTACACCTCTGACATTCTCACCTGCAGTTGTAGACATGTTCAAGAGAAACTCTGACCCTATCATGTTCCCTAACACGAACTGGGATGAGTACCTTTTCAATGACTTGTCATGGCAGACACAGCATAATATTACTGTATCTGGTGGTGCAGATAGAGTGAGATATTTCGTTTCCCTCGGTTATCTTTACCAGGACGGAATGCTTAAAAGTTTCGAAAATTACAATTCCAATTATACATATAATAGATATAACTACAGGGCTAATGTTGATATTGACCTGACTAATACTACAAAGCTGAAGATCAATATCGGAGGTAGAGTGGGAAAGAGACATGAGCCTAATGGTTATGGTAGCAACATATGGCAGTACATAACATGGTGTACTCCATATTCAAGCCCAGGTTTCGTCAATGGACATTATACTACTCCTAATCTTGGTAAGTATATTCCAATCGGAGGTGGTATGAGTGGTCTAGGTCTTTATTACGGATATGGTTATAATGAAAATACGGCCAATACAATGAATCTTGATATTGCCATCGAGCAGAATCTGGATTTCATTACCAAAGGCCTCAGCCTCAATCTTAAGGGCTCATATAACTCAGTATATAACCTCTTTGTGAGCCGTGTACCTACAGCTGCGACTGACCGTTGGCAGAGTGTCAACTACCAGGGATATTATACTCAGAAGGGTATGGATATGTCTAATCCTATGTTTGACAATACTCACGTATTCATCACTTCTGGTCCTGATCATCTTGATGAGCCTATGTCGTATGGTTCTTCAACAAGCAAGGGAAGGGACTGGTACCTCGAGGGAAGCCTCAATTATCATCGAGAAATCGGTAATCATGAGATTGGTGCACTCCTTCTCTATAATCAATCAAAGACTTATTATCCATCTCAGTTCCCTGAGATTCCTACTGCGTACGTAGGTTATGTCGGACGTGTGACTTATGGCTATAAGAGAAAATATCTGGCCGACTTCAACGTAGGTTATAATGGTTCTGAGAATTTTGCTCCAGGTCATCGTTATGGTCTTTTCCCAGCAGGTTCGATCGGTTGGGTAATTTCTGAGGAACCATGGATGCAAGGAACTAAGGGATGGCTCGACTTCCTGAAGGTAAGAGCATCCTATGGTCTTGTCGGAAACGATAAGTACAGCGGAGCACGATTCCTCTATCTTAACGGATCATGGGATCCGTCACATAGCGTCGCTCATTTTGATAAATGGGGTAGCTGGCAGTTCGGTGCAATGTATAGTTCCAACATGCTTGTAGATGCCATTGAGAATGCAGTAGGTAACCCGGTTGTGTCATGGGAGAAGTGTCTTAAGCAGAATTATGGTATAGACGTAGTTCTCTTCAAGCAGCAGCTCTCTATCAATCTCGACTACTTCCGTGAGCATCGTTATGATATCCTTTCAAAGAGAAATACTCTTCCGGGAATTGCTGATATCGAGCTTCCTATGCTTAACCTTGGTATCGTAGATAACTACGGATATGAGGTTTCTGCAACATGGAGGTCTAAGGTAAGTGATGACTTTAACTACTATATTACCGGAAACTACTCTTTCTCGAGAAACAAGATTATCTATATGGACGAGGTGGTTCCTAACGAACCATACAAGGCACAGACAGGAAGAAGAACAGGTATGACATATGGACTTCTTTTCGACAGATATCTTACAGAGGAAGACTTTGATCCTGTTACAAAAGAGCTTCTTACTATCAAGAAGGGTGGTACAGTTCCTGAAATCACATTGGGTAATCCACGTCCTGGTGATCCTATCTTCAAGGATCTGAACGATGATGGCAAGATTGATGGTGATGACAACACATGGTTTGGTTCTGGTCAGAGACCTGAGTCTGTAGCTGGTCTCATGGCTGGTTTCAATTGGAAGAACTTTGGTTTCTCTATGCAGTGGACAGGTGCATGGGATGCCTCACGTGTACTTGGTCTCGACTATAATGAGCCATATGGTGATACTAATGACCGAAGCCTTCTTAAGTTCCTTGCTGATGGCAGATGGACGCCTGAAAACCCGAACTCAAGATTCCCTCGTATCACTTTCATGAACAAGCAGTGGTATACACAGTCGTCAGATATCTGGCTTATGGATGCTTCTTACTTGAGACTTAAGAACGTGGAGTTTTCATATACAATTCCTCAGGGACGTCTGATGAAGAAGATGGGTATAAGTTCACTCAAATGCTATGTCAGTGGATATAACCTTTTGACTCTCTTCTCGGAATTGGCAAAGATCGATATTGATCCAGAGGGATCTACCGGTAGTGCCAACCTGAATGGTGACTATGTTTATAGTTATCCAAACGTGCGTATCTACAACGCTGGATTCAACATAACATTCTAAGGAGGGCATGCATATGAAGAACAGAATATATACTCTTATAATTTCAATTTTGGCGTTGTCTGCCTACGGATGTAGCGATCTCAAATTTGGTGATGCTTTCCTTGAGAAAGCCCCAGGAGTTGACGTTACGGTAGACACTATTTTTTCATCAAAGCTTTATGCTGATAGAGCCTTGGTTGCTGCGTATTCTACATTGAGAGTCGGATTCCCGATTCACAATACTGCATGGCCTATTGTTAACGGCCCTTATGATCCGGGTAAACGTGATAACAGAGCATGTAGCCAGCTCGATAATGACAACCTTGATGCTATTACTGACCTGATGGAGTCCCACAATGACTGGGATAGTGGCGGACAGTCATATGCTGCAGGAAACTATAGTGCAGAAGCAGAGAATGGTACATCATGGACAAAACTTGGTTTTACTCCAGATAAGGAACTGAACTGGTCTGGTATCAGAAGATCATTCCTTTATATTGAGAATGTGGACAAGGTTCCTGATATGACAGAGCAGGAAAAGGCTGTCGGCAAGGGTGAGGCATATCTGATCATTGCTACACATTATCTTGATATGTTCAGACATTATGGCGGTATTCCACTTCTCAAGAGTTCAGTAGCTGCTGATAACGTAATGGAATATGATTTTTCAAGAAAGACAGCTGAAGAGGTCTATGATTACATTATCGAATTGTGTGATAAGGCCGCTGCTGTTTTGCCATGGACTGTGACACCAGATATGGACGGTCATCTTACTAAAGCATCTGCTTTGGGCTTGAAATGTCGAGCTGCTCTATTTGCTGCCAGCCCTCTGTTTAATTCAGCAGAGCCTTACAGTTCACACACTCCGACAATTCAAGGTGGAAATGGTGATCTGGTCAAGTCTGAGGATATTCCTCTTATGTATTGGTTTGGAAAATATGACCCTCAGCGTTGGCAGGATGTAGCTGATGCTTGCGAGGAGTTTATAAGGGAGAATAAGGCAAACGGTAATGCATACGGCCTTGTTCAGCCTACAGGTACTACAGAGGATGATTACAGAAATAACTGGAACACCTGCTACGTTGATAGATACAACTTTGAAATCCTGATTCAGACAGGTCGTCACTACGATACATTTGCAAATACTTATCATCGTTGCTATTTCGGTGTTTCTGACGATAATGGAAATACTGGTCGAGGTTATGGCGGTGGTTGTGTGACCCTGAATTTCGTGGATATGTTCCAGAATGTCGATGGAACTCCTGCCTTGTATGCAGACTGGATTGAGAAGAACGGTAATGTGTCAAAGATTGCTGATGATCCGTTCAGAGGAAGAGACCCAAGATTGTATGAGTCGGTAATGATCAATGGTGATCATTTCAGAGGACGCGCAGCAGAGATGTGGGTTGATGGCCTCGAAAGAGGAAGTGCAGCAGGAAATAGAGCGATCACCGGATTCTGCTCAAGAAAATATATCTGGGATTACAACGATGAGACCTTTATGAATAGACCTCTTAACTATTCATATCTCCGTATGCCTGAGATCTATCTGACTTATGCTGAGGCTCTTAATGAGCTTGGAAGAAAGGAGGAAGCTCTGCAGTGGCTTAATCTTGTACGTCAGAGAGTCGGCATTGCAGACATGAACGACGCACTTTTGGAAGCAAACCACTCATACAAGACCCTACCTTCTTATCCAGGACTTCAGGGTGATCCTAAGCTCAGAGAAGAGATCCTTGATGAGAGAGCACGTGAGCTTTTCTTTGAAGAGTGCAGATGGTACGATATCGTACGTTGGAAGAGAGAAGATATTTTCCAGAAGGATCTGTATGGAATCAACATTACTTTGGAGAAAGCAGTAAGAACTGAGGATACCAATAATGATGGTGTAATTACTGATGTTGATGCAATTAATCCATATGAGTCGACATTCCGTTATTGGGATCCAGCCAAGGAGGCGGAGCGTTATTGGAAAAAGAACTGGGATACAAAATGGTATCTGAGTGCATTCCCGACCAATGAAATCAATAAGGGATATGGTCTCATACAGAATCCTGGATGGTAATATAAAAGAAAGAAAGTTATGAAAAGATTTATCTTTACATTACTCATAGCAGTATCAGCTCACCTTGCATCAGCCCAGTCCATGGAGATGACGCTTAAGGTAGTTGATGGCCTTGGTGGAGCATTGAAGGATGTTGCTGTTGAATATCCAGGTGCGGTTACACCTCTTTATACTGATGCTGAAGGCCAGGTTGTGCTTACAGTTGAAAAAGGAACTCCTTTATACCTGTCTATGTTCAATATGTATAGCAAGCAGGTATATGCTGATTCGGAAGAAATGACTGTGGTCATGGGACAGAACAGCAGGAGTTATGGCCTTGGATATGATCTGTTTGTTACAAAAGAAAACTCTTCTGCAGCAATCGACGGCATTGGACGTGATGATATAAAGGTTAATACCAACAAACAGATATTGGACGCTCTTTACGGTCTTATACCTGGACTTGCAATCTATCAGAATGGATCAGGTGCATGGCCAGAAGATGTTACTCCAGAAATCAATGTCAGAGGTCGTGGCTCGTATAGTGGCAACTCAGTTCTGGTACTTATTGATGGAGTGAGAAGAGATGCGTCTTCCATTGATGTCGAAGAGGTAGAGAGTATAACACTCCTTAAGGACGCAGCGTCTCTTGCACTTTATGGTATAAGGGGTGCAGATGGTGCAGTACTTATCACTACCAGAAGAGGTGGCAATCAGAACCTTAAGATCAAGGCTGGATATTCGTTCGGTCTCGAAACTCCTTTCAGAATCCCTGAGATGGCTAACGCAGTTCAGTATGCAACTGCATACAATGAGGCACTCATGAATGATGGTTTACAGCCTGCGTATTCAGCAGAGGATATTGCCAATATAGCCAACGGAACAGATCCTGCTTTTGCTTCTGTTGATTGGAAACATCATATTATCAAGAATTTCGGTTATGATAATGATGTTCATTTCACTCTTGATGGTTCATCAAAGAAGGTAAGATACTATGTATATGCAGACTATACCGGAAACAGAGGAGTATTCAAGAATACTGAGATAATCAATGGTATAGGAACTCAGAATGTGTCAGATGCTCTCAAACTGAGATCAAATCTGGACTTCGAGATTACTCCGACAACTGATGTGCGAGTAAATCTGGCTGCAAGAATCCAGCAGAGAACACAACCTTTCGGTGGTACTTCTCTTGAGACAATGTATGCAGCACCATCTCTTGGTTTTCCACCCCAGTACAACGGTATATGGTGCCGTACTTCAAAGATAGCGAATCCTGTCCAGACTATTCTTGGTGCTGGTAATCAGCTTACTTTCTCAAGAAGACTTTCTGCTGACATGACAATCCTTCAGGATTTCAGCAGTATTACTGAAGGACTTTCAGCTGAGGTACGTATTGCATATGATAATGCAGCGTATATCGTAGACTCCAAGAGTTTCAACAGTTCATATTACGTACTCGATCCATATTATGGTGCAGACGGAACAATAGAGGATTATACTCTTCAGTTGTTCGGTAATAATACTGAAATGGCATACTCCAGCTATCTTGAGTCGCAGTTCATGCATATGAATATCTGGGCCAAGGTTGATTGGGAGAGGACATTCGGCAAACATAATGTAAATGCTGCCTTGATCTTTAATCGTGAGGGCCGTGTTCTTGCAGGAGCAAACAATTCATATGTGCATCATGATTATGTAGTCAATGCTAATTATGACTATGCCGGTAAATATCTGCTGGGTGTAACAGCGTCATACTCTGGCAGCAGTAGAATGCCACGTGGAGATAAGTTCCGCTTCTATCCGGCAGTGTCGGCAGCTTGGGTGATATCTAATGAAGACTTCCTCAAGAATTCTAATGCAGTGAATTTCCTTAAGTTAAGAGCTTCGTACGGTATCGTAGGTATGGACGCAAACCTTTCGCCAGATATGGATATACAGTTCAACTGGTCAGGTAACTCGTATATGTTCATTTCGCCTAACTGGATGGGATCACTTATTGAGGGAGCACTTCCTTCTGTAGGAGTGGAGCCTGAGAAAGACCATAAGATGAATATCGGTCTCGACTTCACTTTGTTCAAGCATCTCACAGGTTCTGTTGATGTCTTCAACAATCGTAGAACAAACATTCGTACTGTAGCTTCAACACAGGTTTCAGGAGTCCTTGGAATCGGAATGTCAGATACTTTCAACGGTGAAGTTCTCAATAAAGGTTTTGAGGCATCTCTTGGCTGGAATCAGAGAGTCGGTGATTTTGCATTTAATTTAAGAGGTACACTATCTTTTGC
Source organism: Candidatus Cryptobacteroides sp. (assembly GCA_045126075.1). GTDB lineage: Bacteria > Bacteroidota > Bacteroidia > Bacteroidales > UBA932 > Cryptobacteroides. Next base: position 21,553 of record JBGVNX010000003.1, on the reverse strand, counting down.
CAAGAATACTATAATCCATATGGATGAGGTATATCAGCCATATCCGCATATGTACCAGAAAGGACAATCTATCGGTAGTTTCTATGGCCTTGAGTTTGACGGTTACTACCAGGAAGAGGATTTTGACCAGAATGGTAAACTTTATCCAGATGTTGTGTCGAGTACTTTTGTACAGGCTCAGCCTGGTGACGTGAAATATAAGGACCTTACTGGAGATAATAAGATTGATAACTATGATTACACATATCATCTTGATACAGATCTGCCAGAATTGTATTATGGAGTTCAATTGGGACTCTCATGGAAGGGCCTTGGTTTCAATGCCTATCTTCAGGGAACGTCAGGTTCTACAATAGTGACAGACCTGGCAAGTGTATATCAGCCGCTTTACGGAAATGACAAGAATATCTCAGTCCATTATCTTAAAGATTATTGGACACCGGATAATGCCAATGCAAGATATCCACGTCTGACTACCCTGGAGAATAAGAATAATTATCTTCCAAGTGACCTTTGGACAGTAAATGGAGCATACCTTAAGCTTCGTGAACTTGAAGTCTACTATGATTTCCCAAAGAGTGTAGTAAGCAAACTTAAGATGTCAGGATTGAGACTGCATCTCAGAGGACATAATCTATTCTCTGTTGATAGTGTAGGAATTTTGGATCCGGAATGGGTAAGTCTTGACTATCCTACAATGAAATCTTATACAATTGGTGTCAATGTGTCATTCTAATCAGGAGAAAGCAGTCATGAACAAATTTATTTCGCGTTTTTTTATAATTATTACGACGCTCAGTCTAGCTGTGTCGTGTAATGACCTGACACTTGATGAGTCGGAGTACCATACAAAGGAATACCTTTTCGGAAACTTCGGTGAAGTTAAGAGCGTGATGACTAATGTCTATACATATCTGCAATCTGGCTTTTATGATTTCCAGGAGTGTGCTACAGACGATGCTGTGTATGCCAATACACCGGATGTTGCTAAGGCATACTATGATGGAAGCTGGTCTGTAAATAATCTTGTAGATGATCAGTGGAATCACTATTATTCAGCGATCAGAGCGGCTAATTTCTTGCTTGAGAATTGTCCTGAAGATTTCGAGATTGCTCGTTGGGATGAGCATTATAAGGATTATCTCGATCAATTGAAGAATTATCCTTGGGAGGCAAAGGCTCTTAGAGCATTCTTCCATATGGAGCTCCTTAAGAGGTATAAGACCATCATCATTGCAGAGCAGACTTTCACAGTTAAAGAGGTCAATGACCTTATGCCTTCAACTTACGATCAGACTGTCAACTGGATAGACAAGGAACTTAAAGCAGCTGCTGAAAAGCTTCCATCAACTTATTCAGGAACATATTACTCTGAAGTAGGTCGTGTTACAAGAGGTTTTGCACTTGCAGCAAGGGCAAGATTGCTTCTTTATGCAGCCAGTCCTCTTAATAACCCACAGGCAGAGAAGTCACGTTATGAGCGTGCAGCAGCTGCTGCTTTGGACTTTATAAAGGATAATGATGTTACAAAAGCATACCGTCTGGCAAAGCAGAACTACAATGTTGAGAACAGTGATTTGATTTTCGGTATACGTGAGGATGCGGATAATACCTTTGAGACTCTCAATTTCCCTGTAGGTTATGAGGGGGGAAATTCAGGAACCTGTCCATCCTTGAATCTTGTTGAGGCTTTTGATATGATCGATGGTACTCCTTTCGATTATTCAAAGCATAGTGCGGCTCTGCTCGATCCATCTCAGAGAGATCCACGTTTTGCCAATGCAATCATATCTAATGGCGATATCTTCAAGAATGAGGTGGTAGAAACCTTCGTTGGAGGACGAAACGGCATGCCTAAGGATAATGCCAGCCCTACATCTTTCTATCTGCGCAAATTTGTCCAGGAGGCCACAAGATTAACTGTTGGAAATACCTCTAACATGCTTCACCTTTATCCTCTTTTCAGAATTCAGGAAGTATACCTTAACTATGCAGAGGCCTTGTTTGAAGCTACTGGTTCTCCAGATTTCAAAGGCTCACTTGGAGGTGTTTCATATACAATGTCACCTAGAGAGGCTGTAAATAAGGTTAGGGAAATATATAAGATGCCAGAGATTCCGTCAGGAATCAGCGAATCAGATTTCCGTACTAGACTCCGCAACGAGAGACGAGTAGAACTTTGCTTTGAGGGACATCGATTCTGGGATCTCAGAAGATGGAAGATCGGTGAGCAGACAAAAGAAATTTATGGTCTCAAGATCACCAAGAATATTGATGAGACAGTTTCTGCAGAAAAGGTGCTTGTTCAGACCCGTTTCTGGCATGACAGACAGTATAGGTATCCTATCTCAAATTCAGAGGGTTACAATAACCCTAATCTGATTCAGAATGACGGTTGGTTTTAGCCAACCGTCATCTTACAACCACAAATAATACTATGATGAGAATCGCGTTTTGGGCAGTATGTAGCCTGATTGTATGCTTCTCTTCCTGTTCACCGTCTGTCCGATGGACTCAGACGGATATGGAAGGTTATACCTTGATCACACAGAAAGGAGGACCGGATATCGGTTATTCAAAAGAATCAGGAATCAGTATCCTAACTGATGATGGTTATGCGTTTAAGGACCTTAATAGAAACGGTTCATTGGATGTTTATGAGGACTGGAGAAACAGTTTTCATGATAGAGCACTTGACCTTGCATCTCAATTAAGCATTGAAGAGATTGCCGGACTGATGCTGTATAGCGGTCATCAGGCACTTCCTATGCCGGCATGGTGGGGTACATATGATGGAAAATGGTTCGAGGAAAGTGGAGCTCAGCCGTGGGACCTTACAGACGAGCAGAAGAAATTCTTGAAGGATGACCATCTTCGCCATGTACTTTTGACAAGGTTTGACAGTACTGCAGTTGCAGTAAGATGGAATAATAATGTACAGGCTTTTGTAGAAGGCCTAGGTCATGGCGTTCCATGTAATAATTCAACGGACCCAAGGCATAATGGTGCAGATGCAAATGCAGAGTATAATGCAGGAGCTGGTGGAGAAATTTCGCTTTGGCCGACTTCAATGGGTATGGCTGCTACTTTTGATCCAGAACTCATGTTTGAGTTCGGTAAGATAGCTGCCAAGGAGTACAGGGCTCTTGGTATAGCAACAGCTCTTTCTCCACAAGTTGATCTTGCAACTGAGCCTAGGTGGAACCGTTTCCATGCAACCATGAGTGAGGATCCGGTACTCGCAGCAGACATGGCAAGAGCTTACTGCGATGGCTTCCAGACATCTTATGATGACGATGTTCTGGAAAAACGCAATTTGTGGGGCCGTCCTAAGTCTGGCTGGGGTAAGGGTAGTGTGAATGCTATGGTCAAGCATTGGCCAGGTGGTGGTTCAGGAGAAGGTGGCAGGGATGCTCATATGGGTTTTGGAAAATATGCCGTATATCCTGGAGATAACTTTGAGATGCATAAGATTCCGTTCCTTGAGGGAGCGTTCAAGCTTAACGAAGGAACTATGATGGCATCCGCAGTAATGCCTTATTATACAATCAGCTTTGACCAGACCAGCGAGAATGTCGGTAATTCATATAATAAGGAAATAATTACTGATATGCTCCGAGAGGATGCAGGTTATGATGGCGTGGTTTGTACGGACTGGGCTATTACGCAGCAATATGAGCAGACTGGAAAGCACTGGGGAAAACCTTGGGGAGTTGAACATCTGACTGAGGCTGAACGTCACTACAAGGTGATTATGGCAGGTTGCGACCAATTCGGTGGTAATAATGATAAACTTCCTGTTCTTGAGGCATATGAGATCGGAGTTGCTGAGCACGGAGAGGAATGGATGAGAAACAGAATGGAACAATCAGCAAGAAGATTGTTGCTGAATATTTTCAGAGTAGGACTGTTTGAGAATCCATACCTTGATATTCAACATTCGAAGTCTGTTGTCGGATGTCCTGACTATATGGATAAGGGATATGAGGCTCAGAAGAAGAGTGTAATCATGTTGAAGAACAAGAGTAATATACTTCCTCTGAAGGAGTATAAGGACTTGAAAGTATATGTCCCTAATCAGTATAGGCCAGAATATGTTGATTTCTGGGAAACCAAGTATCCAGAGGAAAATACTAATCCTATTGAAGATTCTCTTATCGAAGAATATTTCGGGTCAAGAGTTTCATCAATTGAGGATGCAGACATTGCCATTGTGTTCATAGACTCACCTGATGGCGGTTTCGGATATGGAAGACAGATGGTTGGCAGTGAGATGACTCCATATGAGCCTATCAGCCTACAGTATAGCGACTACACTGCAGAATATGCAAGGGAACATAGTATAGCAGGAGGTGACCCGTATGAGGACTTTACAGACCGAGGATATAAGGGACGCTCAGTAAAGACCAGAAATATTACTGACATGTATGCAGTTCAAGAGGCACGACAGAAAATGGGAGATAAGCCTGTCATTGTTGTCGCTACAATGGTAAATCCGTTTGTCATGTCAGAAATCGAGCCTTATGCTGATGCGATTTTCCTCACATTCTACTCTCAGCATCAGATTATAATGGAGTTTATGACAGGTGATGGTGAACCTTCTGGTCTGTTGCCGATGCAGATGCCTGCAGATATGAGAACAGTGGAGGAACAGTTTGAGGATATGCCTCACGATATGCGCTGTCATATTGATACAGAAGGAAATGTATATGATTTCGCTTTTGGATTGAATTGGTCTGGAGTAATAGACGATGAAAGAGTACAGAGATACGGAAGAAAATAGTAACTCAATGAAATTCAGTAAATTATTCGCTATTTATATGTCACTGCTGTCGGTTATGTATGCCTGCAGCAGTGATGTTGCTGTAACATGTAGTTCAGTAGATCCTCTTATTAAGGTGTTTCCTGAAGATGTGGCTTTCATGCAGGCGCCAGACACTCTGGATGCAGCAGGAGCTACTCATGTAGAGTTTCAGTATGCTCTTCATGCTAATGCAGCAGTCAAAGATTTTACGATAGAGTGTGGCCCGCTTGAAGGTCCCGGAGGGTGTACTATCCCATCGCCAAGATGTGGCCTGGTAAGTTATGTCGGTGTCAGTGATGTCATGAATGAACCAGCGCATGATGTTCTGACAAGTAATACAGGACTTTTCCCAGATCCGATTCTTGAGCAAGATTCATATTCTGTAGATCCGTTCGTAACCTTCTGTCCATGGATTACAGTCTATGTTCCGTCAGGAACAGAACCAGGAGTCTACCATGGTACAGTTATGATGAAGGGTAAATCTGGCAGAAGACATTTCAGCTTCAAGAAGGATATATATGTCAAGGTTTGGCCGATTACAATGCGTGAACCGGATTTCCCTAATGTCAACTGGGCATTTGATTTTGACCATTGCATGAAACTATGGAATGGTGGCCAGCCAGTAGAGCGATATTCTACCGAGCATGTGGAATATCTGAAGCAGCTCTATGACATTATGGCTCAATGTTATCAGAGTATGGTAATGCTTCCTGTCTGGAATACTGTCAAGATGGAAAAACGCGCTGACGGAAGCTGGGAGTTTGATTTTACCAGATTTGATGAATATGTCAGACTGGCTGATGAGGCAGGTGTTCTCAAGACCATGCAGATTGAGGAACTCGGTCATAGACTTGTGCCTTCATGGACTTCCACTATGGGGCTTTTTGTGCCGGTTATGATTGAGGGTAAGCAGGAGAAGGATACGTTTTCGCCTGATGATCCAAGGGTGAGGGACTTCTATAGAAGTTTCATACCAGCACTCAAGGAAAGAGTGGAGATGTTAGGTTGGAAGGATAGATGTTATATCAAGGTTTGTGATGAACCTATAGATGATAACGCTGGAAGTTATTGTAAGGCTGTCGACCTGATAAGGGAGTTCTGGCCAGACATGAAGGTCTTGGAAGCTTGTCAGACAACAAAGATTACCGGAGCGGTAAACGCATGGTGCCCTCAGATGGATTATTGGCATAACAACTATGATTTCTACAGGAAACGCCAGGCAGAAGGTGATGAGATGTGGTTCTATACCTGCTGTTATCCTCATGGAGAATATCCTAATCGATTCATCGAGCAACCGTTGCTTAAAGGTAGGATGCTGTTCTGGATGGCTCATAAATATAAAGCGGATGGATATCTCCATTGGGGCTTTAACTACTGGGTTGATGATCCGTTTGCAGAGGCCTCTATGCCAGGTACAGGAACTTCTCTGCCAGGTGGAGATGCATGGATAATATATCCGGGATATAGAAAGATGCTCCGTTCTATTCGTTTTGAACAGCATAGAGACGGCATTGAGGATCTGACATTGCTTCAGATGCTTTCAGATAAGAATCCTGAAGCAGCTGATGCTATAACCAACAGCATGATAACCAACTGGTGGGTATATGCTGGAAGCCCTTCATTGTATCGTGGTTCAAGACGCGAACTTCTCAAGGCATTATCAGAATAATATATGTGAATCATGAAGATAACAGGAACAATAACTTTTGCAATTGCTATGACATTAGGTCTTGTTGCATGTAATGATACAGACAAGTCATGTCTGTACAAAAATCCGGATGCTCCGGTTGAAAAGAGAGTCGAAGACCTGCTCTCAAGAATGACTCTTGAGGAAAAAGTCGGACAGATGAACCAGTTTGTAGGAATTGAGCATATTAAGGCTAATGAGGCTCACCTTACAGCTGAAGATCTTAAGACCAATACAGCACAGGCCTATTATCCGGGTTTTCCGGCTCCAGTCATTGAACAATATACTAAGGACGGTCTGATAGGCTCGTTCCTCCATGTTCTTACTGTTCAGGAAGCAAATTACCTTCAGGGCCTGGCTATGCAGAGCCGTTTGCAGATTCCTATCATGTTCGGAATCGATGCTATCCACGGAAACTGTAATTGCCCTGACAATACTGCTTATCCTACAAGCATAGGTCTTGCATCTTCATTCAATCTGCCTATGGCATATAAGATTGCCCGCCAGACAGCCAAGGAGATGCGCGCCATGAATATGCATTGGACATTCAATCCAAATGTCGAGGTTGCAAGAGATGCCCGTTGGGGTAGATGCGGCGAGACATTTGGTGAGGACCCATACCTGGTTGCAATGATGGGTGTTGAATCAGTAAGAGGATATCAAGGAGATATGGATTCTGATGATGTGCTTGCATGTATCAAACATTTTGTTGGAGGTAGCCAGCCTATAAATGGAACTAACGGAGCACCAACAGATATCTCTGAGCGCACTATCCGTGAGGTTTTCTTCCCTCCTTTCAAGGCTGGAGTCGATGCTGGTGCACTATCACTCATGACCGCTCATAATGAACTCAACGGAATTCCATGCCATACAAATGAGTGGCTTATGACTGACGTGCTTCGTGGAGAGTGGGGGTTTGAAGGATTTGTTGTCAGCGATTGGATGGATATCGAACATGTGTATGACCTTCATGCCACAGCAGAGAATATAAAGGAAGCGTTTTATCAGTCTATAATGGCAGGTATGGATCTGCATATGCATGGAGTATATTGGAATGAGATGGTCTGCGAACTTGTAAGGGAAGGCCGTATTCCTGAGTCAAGAATCGATGAGTCTGTAAGGAAGATTCTTGGCATCAAGTTCCGTCTGGGACTCTTCGAACAACCATTTGCTGATGAGGCTAAGACAATGGAAGTCCGCTTGTGCGATGAACATAGACAGACTGCTCTTGATGCTGCACGTCAGGGTGTGGTTCTTCTTAAGAATGATGGTCTGCTTCCTCTTGCAGAAAATAAATATAAGAAAGTACTTGTTACCGGAATTAATGCTGATGATCATAATATCCTAGGTGATTGGACTGCAGCTCAGAAAGAGGAGAACGTAGTTACTATCCTCGAAGGTCTGAAGATGGTTGCGCCTGATACCGATTTCATATTTGTAGATCAGGGATGGGACCCTCAGACAATGTCAAGGACACAGGTTGATAAAGCAGTGAGACTTGCAGCACAATGCGATCTTAATATCGTTGTTGCCGGAGAGCATATGTTCCGTGGAAACTGGATGCAAAGAACATGCGGAGAGGATACTGACCGCTCAGATCTGAACCTTGTCGGACTTCAGCAGGAAATGATCGAAAGAATCCATGCAACAGGTGTTCCGACAGTAGTTGTTCTCGTGACAGGACGTCCTCTGAGTGTCGAGTGGATTGCGGACAATGTTCCAGCTCTTCTTAATGCATGGGAGCCGGGAATGTATGGTGGCCAGGCCGTGGCAGAAATTCTTTATGGTAAAGTGAATCCTTCTGCAAAGCTCCCTATGACAATGCCTAGATCAGTAGGACAGACTCAGATGATCTATAACCATAAGCCATCTCAGTATTTCCATCCATATGTTGTAACACCGAGCACACCTCTATATCCTTTCGGATATGGTCTCAGCTACACAGAGTATGAGTACTCAGACCTTACCTTGTCTTCTAAAGAAATGCAGGATGATGGTTCTCTTAAGGTTTCAGTGAATGTTACAAACACTGGTAAGATGGCAGGAGATGAGATTGTCCAGCTTTATCTCAGGGATAAGGTGTCACAGGTTACCCGCCCTGTAAAGGAACTTAAGGATTTTGCAAGAATCCATCTGGAACCAGGTGAGAGTAAGATGGTTGAATTCACAATCACTCCAGACAAACTTATGTTCTTGGACAAGAACATGAAGCCGATAGTAGAGGCTGGAGAATTTATACTGATGGTAGGCCCTTCATCAGCAGATGCAGACCTTATTACGGATTCATTCTGGGTAAAATAAACATCGTATATCGTATATGAAGAAATTTATAATTCTTCTGGCTATGTTCGCCACCTCCTTTGCACTTCAGGCAAAGGAGGGTGGTGATATGAGCCAATGGGAGAATGTCAACGAGGTCAATATATCATGGGGTGATATAGACATGAGATATTCCCGACATTCTGTGCCTATGTATTCCATCTCTGAACAAACATGCCTGACAGGTTGGAGAGGCGAGAGAGTTTTTGCACAGGCTGTAGTCTGGACAGGAGTCCCAATTGAGAATCTCTGCTTTGAAGTTACTGATCTTAAAGGACCTGGAAGAAATGTCATAGATTCTGGGAGAATCAGAGCCGGATTTGCAAATTATGTCATCGGTGACGGATACTTCAGCAATGGAACCGGTTGTGGCGAATGGGCAAATGAACCGCACCGTGATTCGGTGGTCGTTGCAGATTGCATAGATCATTATATGACCCATATGCAGATGGAGCCATGCCAGACACAGGGTATATGGCTTACCTGTTGGATCCCTTCTGATGTGGAACCTGGTGAATATTCAGGAAAACTCATTGTTAGAAGTGGTAGGAAAGTTCTTAAGAAACTGGAACTGGATATAAATGTCCAGCAGGAGATCCTGCCAGATCCTGAAGATTGGCATTTCCACCTAGACCTGTGGCAGAATCCATATGCTGTAGCCAGATATCATGATGTAGAACTTTGGAGTGAGGAACACTTCGAAGCCATGAGACCGCTTATGACTCTTCTTGCAGATGCAGGTCAGAAGGTCATTACAACAACCATGATCCATAAGCCATGGGGAGGACAGACATACGATCATTTTGAAAGTATGATAGAAGCAATCAGAAAGGTTGATGGTACATGGGAATACAGATATGATGTGTTTGATAAATGGGTAGCCTTCATGATGGAATGTGGTGTGAATGAGCAGATAAACTGTTTCTCAATTGCACCTTGGAGCTCATCTTTCAGATATTTTGATCAGGCTTCAGGAACCTATCAGTTTGTTAATGCTGATGTCGGAACAGCTGAATATGAGGCTTTCTGGACACCGATGCTTGTTGATTTCTCAGCTCATCTGAAAGAAAAAGGCTGGTTTGAAAAGACAACAATAGCTATGGATGAGAGGCCTTTGGAAGTGATGACTGAGGTTATTCGTCTGATCAGGAATGTTGCTCCTGAATTCAAGATTTCTCTGGCTGGAAATTATCATCCTGAAATTGAACATGAGATATATGACTATTGTATTGCATACTATGGCGAATATCCGGAAGGAGTCATTGAGAAAAGAAGGGAAGAGGGTAAGATAAGCACATACTATACATGTTGCACAGAGATTGCTCCAAATCTTTTTACAGTGTCTGATCCGCAGGATGGACTTTATCTTGGTCTTGAGATGGCGAGAAGAAAGTCTGACGGATATCTCAGGTGGGCATATAACAGTTGGCCTGAAGAACCAATGGTGGATTCGCGATTCCGTGCATTTACTTCTGGTGATATATTCATCGCGTATCCGGGAGGTAGGAGCTCGATACGTCTTGAAAGATTGGTGCAGGGTATTCAGGAGTATGAGAAAATGCGTTTAGGTAGCGCTACAGCTCCTTCAAGCCCAGAAGTTTCTGTTATACCTGAACCTCTGACACTAAAGTGCCAGGAAGGTAATATTGATTTGACAGATGCATCAATATGGCTGGATAAGAAAGTCCCGCAAGATGTATCTGATGCTATTGAACGTGAGCTTCCGATATTTCAGTTTACTCAGTCGAAAAGGACAGCATCCGTACGTTTTGACTTCAAGAGAAAACTGCCTCCCGAAACATATGAAATAAAGGTTGCCCGTAGGAAAGTTATAGTCAAAGCGTCATCATTTAATGGCTTCCTTTATGCCATTCAGACTATCAGGCAGCTGATGTCTGACTCTATGACACTCCCATGCGTGAAAATATATGATGCTCCACGTTTTGTTTACAGAGGTATGCACCTGGATGTTGCGAGACATTTCTTTAGTGTTGAGCAGGTCAAGAAGTACCTTGACATCATGGCAATCCACAAGATGAATACCTTCCACTGGCATCTTACCGATGACCAGGGATGGAGGGTGGAGATCCAGCGATACCCCAAGCTGACCGAATTCGGTTCCATGAGAAATGAAACGGCTATCGGAAAAGGATGGTATGATGTGAAATATGACGGCATCCCGCATGGAGGCTATTATACGCAGGAGGAGATCAGGGAGATTGTGGCCTATGCAGCTTCAAAAGGAATAACCGTGATACCGGAAATAGATGTCCCTGCGCACATGCTTGCAGCGGTGGCTTCATATCCGGAGTTATGCTGTACAGGTGAGCAGCACGATGTATGGGGAAGATGGGGAGTGTCCCCTGAAATTCTCTGTGCCGGAAAGGAAGAGTCTTTTGAATTCCTTGAAAATGTACTTCTTGAGATTATTGATATGTTCCCTTCGGAGTACATCCATATAGGAGGAGATGAGTGCCCGAAGACCAGATGGGCAGACTGTCCTCTCTGTCAGGCAAGGATGACGGAACTCGGCATAGAAGACGACGAGAAGGCTCTTGTGAATCTTCAGGCCTATGTCACCAACAGGGTGGAGGCATTTCTTGCCCAGCATGGCAAGAGGATAATCGGTTGGGATGAGATTCTAGATGGAAATATATCCCCAAGTGCAACTATAATGTCATGGAGGGGTACAGACGGCGGTATTGCTGCTGCAAAGGCAGGACATGATGTCATCATGACTCCTAATACCCATTGTTACCTTGATTATTATCAGTCAAGACGCATACAGGATGAACCATTTGCCATCGGTGGGTTTGTCAATGTCGAGAAGGTATATTCATTCGATCCGTATACTCCGGAGATGACTCAGGAGCAGCGCAACCATATATTGGGAGTTCAGGCTAACCTGTGGACAGAATATATCAAGACTCCAGAACATCTGGAATATATGCTTCTCCCGAGAATGAGCGCATTGAGTGAGGTGCAGTGGTGTGCTCCGGACAAGAGGAATTATGACAGATTCCTGGACAAGATGACCGGCATGGTCAAGCTATATGAGAGATTAGGATATAATTTTGCCAGACATATCTTTGAGGTGCAGCCAGTCATCGGCGTGAATGTGGAGAATGCCTGCCCTGAAGTGAGTCTCTTTACTCAGGGAGATGCACCGATGTATTATACTTTGGACGGTTCTGACCCTACTGCTTCTTCTACGTTGTACACAGAGCCAGTCTGTGTGAAGGATGGTGAGGTCTTCAAGGCAATAGTAGTAAGGGATGATATACCTACAAAAGTTTATTCGCAGTCATTCACCAGACATAAGGCTATGGGCAAGGCCATCACGATGAACACAGAACCGTCATCTCTCTATTCGGCAGGTCTGCCGCAGAGTCTTGTGAATGGAGTCCTTAATGAGGACCAGGATGCGGCAGCAGGTGAGTGGATGGCATGGAGAGGAAATCCTGTGGATGTGGTGATCGACATGAAGGGCGAGTCATACAATCGCATTTCGATACGTACTTTCGTATCAAAATGGGAGGATATGTATGCTCCTTTAGGTCTCTCCGCATATGTTTCCGAGGATGGAAAGAACTTTGAACTTCTGGCAAGTGAAGACTATCAGATTGAAGAAGAAACTGTGCCTGACGGAATAAAGATGTATGATCTTGAATTTGAGGAAACATCATCAAGATACCTCAAGGTAGTAGTTGAGACCGTACCGGCGCTCCCTGCCTGGAGCGAGCGCACCGGCAAGCCGGCATATCTCTTCCTGGATGAGATAAAGGTGGAATAAGTAATAATACAAGTATATATGAAGTCAATGAAATTTTTCGCAACGATTGCCTTTGCTGTAGCACTGGTGTCGTGTAACACAACCCAGTGGCAGCCTGTAGGCGACCACATTATGACAGAATGGGGAGAGAACCTCGATCCGAAGAATGTCCATCAGGAGTACCCACGTCCGCAGCTGGTGCGTGATGAATGGGTAAATCTCAACGGATTCTGGAATTATGCAATCACACCTGCAGATACTACAGATGTTGAGTGCAATGACGGACAGATTCTTGTTCCTTTTGCAGTAGAGTCTGCTCTTTCAGGAGTAGGCCGAAAGGTGACAGAAAATGATGCCCTCTGGTATGAACGCGAGTTTACAGTACCAGGAAGCTGGAAAGGCAGGAGAGTCATGCTCAACTTCGGAGCTGTTGACTGGCATGCTCAGGTATTTGTAGATGGCGAATTTGTAGGAGAACACAAGGGTGGTTATGCTCCTTTCAGCTTTGATATTACAGACTTCTTGAAGAACGGAAGGAAGCATACTGTCAGAGTAAAGGTTCTTGATACTACAGACGCCTCTTGGCAACCACGCGGAAAGCAGATCCGCAATCCTTATGGAGTATGGTACACTGCAGTGACAGGTATCTGGCAGACAGTATGGATGGAGCCGGTTTCACAGGCTCATGTGGTTTCATACAATTCTGTATCGGATATAGATGCTAAGAAGCTGAATATTGAGGTCGAGGCGGAACTCCAGGAGGGAGACATCTGCAAGGTGGTTCTCCTGGACGAGGGTAATGTTGTTGCTGAGGCAGAAGGAACATCTGTTGTTCTTGGTGTCCCTGAGATGAAGCTCTGGTCGCCTGACAGTCCGTTCCTTTATGACCTTCAGATATCGGTTGTACGTGACGGCAAGACCGTGGATTCAGTCAAGGGATATACTGCAATGAGAAAGATTTCTTATGCGAAAGGTGCTGACGGAAAACACTACCAGATGCTTCTTAACAATGTCCCTCTTTATCATTTCGGACCGCTTGACCAGGGATGGTGGCCTGACGGACTTTATACGGCTCCGTGCGATGAGGCGCTCATGTTCGACATCGTGAAGGCAAAGGAGATGGGATTCAACATGATCCGCAAGCATGTCAAGGTGGAGCCTGCACGCTGGTACTGGCATTGCGACCGCCTCGGAATGCTCGTATGGCAGGATATGCCTAATACATATGACAATGCGAAGACACAGTGGAATTACCATGATTTCGACAAGGTGACAGTGGATGCGATGACTGATCCTGAGGGTCAGGAAAACTTCCGTAATGAGTGGAGCGAAATCGTCAAGGCTAATCGTACCTTCCCTTGTATCGTGGTATGGGTACCTTTCAATGAGGCATGGGGGCAGTTCCAGACAAAGGAGATTGTAGAGCTTACCAAGTCTTTGGATAACACACGTCTGGTCACTTATTCTTCAGGCGGAAACTTCTATACTGATTGTGGTGGCGAGATCCATGACCTTCACAACTATCCTGATCCTGTCATGTATCTCTACGATCCAACCCGAATCAATGTTCTAGGAGAGTACGGTGGAATCGGTTGGCCTGTAGAGGGACACCTCTGGCAGCCGGATCAGAACTGGGGATATATCCAGTATAAGAGCGAGGAGGAAGTCCTTGCAACTTATGAGAAGTATGCGATCATGCTTACTTATCTTGTGGATTGGGGCTTCTCGGCAGCCGTATATACTCAGCTTACAGACGTTGAGGGCGAGGTGAACGGACTCATGACATACGACAGAAAGGTTGTGAAGCTCGACATCGACCGTCTCAATGAGATCAATACAATGGTTATCAACGGACTTAAATAAAGTTATGAAAATCAGAATATTACTATTTTCATGCATCATAGCCCTGGCTTCAGGCTGTGCCGGAAACAAGCTTTCCCAGCAGCCTGTGCCGGAGTATGTGCCCGCAGCTCCTTATGCTGTCTTCTCTGAGGGAATGATAGGAAACATCACTCCGGAAGGATGGCTCGCAGAGATCCTCAACCGCCAGAATGAGGGCCTTACAGGCCATCCTGAGGCAATGGCATATCCATACGACTCATGCCTGTGGGCAGGCGAGCTTAGCCGTGATTCGGAGTCAAGAGGTTCTGATTGGTGGAGATATGAGCAGACTGCATATTACCTTGACGGTCTTGTGCGTCTGGGCCACCTTATCGATGACCAGAAACTTCTGGACGTATGGCAGGAGAACATAGAATATGTACTTGCACATCCTCAGCCATACAGACCGCAGGGCGACCTCCAGAAGGAGATCGACGGACTTGTAGAGGATTACAGCAAGTGGGTCGATTTCAATGACCAGGTTTCGGCTGATCCTAAGGCTCGTGCCGTTGTCCTGAACCTGATGGAACAGATCAGAAGAAGAGCAGAGGCAGCGGCGGCAGAGCGTCCAGAAGGACGTCTGGGCTCCGAGACCGAGTTCGGTGCATGGCCTTTTGCGGTATTCTTCAGAGCTGTCCAGGCATATTACGAGGCGACAGGTGATCCGAGAATTCCTGTAGCTTTGGAGAAGCACTTCCTGTCTTACACAGCAAGAGCGCTTGCAATGGACCGCTTTGTCGTAAATGTGGAGGGTCTCCTATGGACATATTCCATTACTGGAAACAAGGAACTGCTCCAGCGTGCGATCGATGCATGGGAAGAGGGCGTTTCAGCTGTGACTCAGGACAACTGTCTCGATGATACTCCGTTCCAGCTCCATGGCGTGACCATGAATGAGCTCATGAAGATTCCTATGATCCTCTATATGCATACAGGCCAGGAGAAATATCTCCGTGCAGCCCTCCATGCTGACTATAAGATGGAGACCCCTAACATGCTCATCGACGGCGTGAACTCAAGTACGGAGGCCTTGGCAGGAAATGACCCACTCGCAAGCCATGAGACATGTGATATCTCCGACTACACATGGACCATCGGTTATTACCTCATGGCGACAGGTGACGCCCAGTGGGCTGACCGCATCGAGAAGGCGATCTTCAATGCCGGTTTCGGCGCGATCACAAAGGATTTCCGTACCATGCAGTACTTCTCATGCCCTAACCAGTTCATCGCAACCGGCTCGTCAAATCATAATGAGTTCATGAAGGGTCGCACATGGATGGCTTACCGTCCGGTGCATGAGACAGAGTGCTGTATCGGTAACCTCCACAGATATATGCCGAACTATGTTGCAAGAATGTGGATGAAGGACAAGAACGGTCAGCCAGTAGCGGCATTGTATGGCCCTTCGACAGTGGTGTATGACCTCGGTGACGGACTAGCCGTAAAGATCAAGGAGAAGACCAACTATCCGTTTGAGGAGAAGATCGAATTCGAGTTCGAGTTCTATAAGGATGGCAGGAAGTCGGACGAGGCTCATATGATGGACTTCACATACAGAGTTCCGCAGTGGTGCAAGTCATCTGACATCAGAGGCTTCCAGACCGTATCTAAGGAGTGGGTGAGCGGCGAGACATTCACCGTGACACTGCCTATGGAGGTCGAGCTGGTTCCTAACCCTGTAGAGGGACTGTGCATCCAGCACGGACCAGTAGTGTATTCATATCCGATCCCGTCTGCATGGGAGGAGGATACCCAGGTATATGACTACCTCGCAGGAAAGGTATCCGGCAACCCTGACTTCAAGTGCTGGAACATCACTCCTGACGGAAAGTGGAACTATGCTCTTGTCGAGAATATGCTCGATGGAATCAAGGTAGAGTACACAGGCGCAGAAGGCTTCCCATTCGACCTTGAAACAGTACCGGTTAAAATTTCAGTTCCTGTTGTCGGCGTGCAGGGATGGGTTCTTGACCAGAACCAATATACTCCGGCATTGCCAGAGAACGTGGTTCCTGAGTCGGAAGAGGTCGAGTACATCGACCTCGTGCCGTATGGAAGTACAACACTCAGACTTACAACATTCCCTGTTCTTTCGAATAAAAAGTAGCTACTTTTTATTCGAAAGAAATACTCACATTGGCGGGCTTATCAATGCTTAACTGGCTTGATGAGCTCGTCAGTTTTGTTCCGTTGATGGTGAAGTTGCTGCCGATAGTCTTGACGTTGGCGTAGACCTTTGCGCCCTGGTCAATGTACAGGGTCTGTCCGGAGGTCAGGTATATTGTACCGGCGTTATGCTCACCTTTCCCGTAGTATTTTACATTATATGTTCCTGCAGTCGGCGAACTTCTCGAAGGTCGTGAAGCTCTTGCAGGTGTCACCACTGAACACGAAGACATATCCGGGCCATTCTCCGATACTTTCCGGAGTGTAATCTGGATCTGTTTAGAATAGCCCATAAATCAGGTTCCAGACGAGGAATCTTGCGAATTTACCGACCAGGAGCAGGACCATAGTCCACCCCGGGCGGGTCTTGTAGAAGCCGAGCGCTATGGCTATCACGTCGCCGATGAACGGCACCCATGCGGTCAGGGCAAGCCATACGCCCCATTTGTCTATCTTCTCTTTCTGTTTCTGGAGAGTCTCAGGCTTTACCTTGAACCATTTCTCAATCCATTCCCATTTACCTATCCATCCGATCCAATAGGTGACTACGCTGCCGAGCCAGTTGCCGAGGGTGCCTACGAAGAGGCAGCCGACGGGATTGGCTGTCGCAGCGAGGATAGCCAGGTAGAGTGCATCAGAACTGAAAGGGAATATTGTAGCTGCCAGGAATGTTCCTATAAAGAGTCCGAACAGGCCGAGTCCTTCAAGCCATTCCATGGTTATGATCTCTTATTGCGGAAGAATTCAGTGACGAGGCTGCTGCACTCGTCGGCGAGTACTCCGGAAACCACTTGTGTCTTCGGGTGCATGAGGGAAGGGGAGAACATGCTGAAGCCTCGTTTAGGGTCGGACGCACCATAGACTACCTTGCCGATCTGGGACCATGCAAGCGCTCCCGCGCACATCGGACATGGCTCCACTGTTACGTATAATGTGCAGTAGTTCAAGTATTTGCCCCCCATCGCTTCTGTCGCTGCAGTTATTGCAATCATCTCGGCGTGGGCTGTGGGGTCGCACAGCTTCTCGGTCATGTTATGGCCCTTACCTATGATCCTTCCACGGCATACGATGACTGCCCCGATAGGGACCTCGTCTTCAGCTGCAGCGAAGCCTGCTTCACGCAGTGCTTCTCTCATGTATTTTTCATTCTCTTCCATATTACTGCAAATATAGTCACGAATCTCGTTAAAAATCACTACTTTTGACAAATTATTGACTTTTCGAAACGATGAAGAAACTCATTTTTTCAGTAATCGCAGTAGCGGCGACCGTGTGCGCATGCTCGGTGTGCGGCGATAAATCCTCGGAGTTCGTAAGGGTCGAGAACGGACAGTTCGTTCGTGGAGAAGATACCCTCTCTTTCGTGGGAACGAACTTCTGGTACGGCCCCTTGATCGCGTCAGAGGGACGTGGTGGAAACAAGGATAGACTGCATAAGGAACTTGATGCCCTGAAGTCCATTGGAGTGACCAATCTCCGTATCCTGGTCGGTTCGGACGGACCTGAAGGCGTTGCGTATAAGGTAGAGCCAGTACTCCAGCTGGAGCCGGGAGTATATAATGACACAGTACTCAGAGGACTCGACTACCTCCTCGCGCAGATGGCCGAGCGTGACATGCATGCAGTCCTTTATTTCAACAATTCATGGGAGTGGTCAGGCGGATACGGCCAGTATCTTGAGTGGGCCGGCAACGGCAGAGCGCTGCTCCCGAGTGTAGATGGCTATGAGAATTATGTGGACCATGTAAGCCGTTTTGTGAAGGACGAGAAGGCCAAGGAACTTTACTACAATCATGTAAAGAACATCGTAACCCGCCCAAATACAGTTACAGGCAAGCCTTATACAGAGGATCCGACCATCTTCTCATGGCAGATCGGCAATGAGCCGAGGGCTTTTGCGCGCGACAGCGTGACGAAGGCGGCGTTTGCCGACTGGATGTGCACATCTGCGTCGCTGATCAAGTCTCTTGACCCTAACCACATGGTATCGTCAGGTAGTGAGGGACTTTATGGCTGCGAGGTAGACATGGACCTTTTCGAGAAGATCCACGCTCATGAGGACTTCGATTATCTCAACGTGCATATCTGGCCTCTGGTGTGGAGATGGGTGACCAAGGACACATTCGCCGACAGCGTGTGCGTGGCAAACCGCATGACGGAGAAGTATCTTACTGCGCATTTTCCTGTGGCTGAGAGACTTGGAAAACCTATCGTGCTGGAAGAGTTCGGATATCCGCGCGACGGAGCAAAGACGTTCGAGGGCGAGGCCGAGAAGTTCTGGGACGGTGTATGCCTTTCCAAGGAATCTTCGACAGCAGCAAGAGATGCCTACTATGGATATGTCTTTGACAGACTTGTGAGGGCGCGTGAAAATGGAGAGTCTCTTGCAGGAGTCAACTTTTGGGGATGGGGCGGATATGCTACCCAGTCACAGGTCAACGAGTTCTGGCGTCCTGGTGACGACTATTGCGGCGATCCGGCACAGGAACCACAGGGATTGTTTTCTGTGTATGTCACAGATGAATCCACTGTAGCACTCATCAAACAGACAAACGAAACATTGAAACGTACTACCAAAACCAAATAATTATGAATAAGATCAGACCAATCATTCTCGCCCTTGTTGTGGCGGTGGCAGGACTTCTTGCCTATGGATTGTGGACTCTGCCTTCTCCTAAGGCGGCAGACTATGAAGGCTTCTCTTCAGCCCGCGTGGTTGAGGATATTGCTGTAATCTCAAAGGAGCACCATTCGGTGGCCCATCCGGAGGAAAGAGCCAAGGTGCGCGAGTACCTCGTAGAGAGACTCCAGGGACTCGGTGCCGACACCGTGAAGATCTATGGCTACGACTCTCTCGTCGGACCAAAGAACAGACATGTAGTATATACATTTGATGCGGACAATATTCTAGCTGAGTTTGCTCCGGAGAATGCGTCAGACAGTACTGCATATCTGATGTTTGTCGCTCACTATGACTCACGTTATTCTCAGCCTATGCCTAAGCAGGATACCGTGTGGTCGTATGGTGCTGCCGATGATGGCTATGGAGTAGGTGTGACCCTTGAGACAGTGTCTCATCTCCTTAAGCAGCGCGCAGACTGGAAGCAGGGAGTGAAGGTGCTCTTCACCGATGCAGAGGAAGTCGGCATGTATGGAATGACAGCTCAGTGGGAGAACAATAGGGAAGTGTTCGATAACGTCGGACTCATGATCAACATCGAAGCTCGCGGACCGATGGGACCGGCTCTTCTTTTCGAGACATGCCCAGGCAGCGAGAAGATCATGGACCTCTATGCTGATGCTGCAAAGTATCATTATACATACTCGCTCACCACAGTTGTCTATACATTCATGCCTAACTTCACAGACTTCACAATCGTGAAGGACTATATCCCAGGCATGAACTTTTCGACCATCACAGACGTCAACCACTACCATACCGACAAGGATAACTTCAGCAACATCAGCCAGAAGTCAATCCAGCATTATGGCGAGCAGGTTCTTCCGATCTCTCAGGAATATGTGATGAACGACAAGTACGCTGATAAGGATTACTTCAGGGCAGAGAACGACACTGTGAACTTCACAATCCCTCTCCTTGGCCTCTTCAACTTCAGCAAGACCATCTACATGATCATTAATGTAGTGTTCTTCGTCCTGTTCCTTCTTGTATTTGGATTGGAAAAAGTCCGTGGAAGACTTAAGTCAGCGGCAGGAGTGTTCAAGGTGTCGGCAATCATTTTCGGTTCTGCAATCGGAACGCTTCTTCTGGGCGAGGGTGTAGCGTATGTATGCGCTGCAATTGCCGGAGCCAAGTTCAAACTCTTCGGAACAGTCCAGGGAGTCCAGTTTGACAATGCTGCTATGATCGTGACAGCGGTGCTGATGACAGTGGTATGTGTGCTTGTTTATCTTGCAGGCAGAAAGAAGGCAGTCCGTGCTGCTTCCGGATCCATGAGAAGCAGTGCTTCTGCAACAGCTGCATCGCATTATGCATATAAGAACCTTTATGGAGCGTTAGCGCTTGTGTTCATCCTTGCTGTGGCTCTTCTGCTTGCTTTGGGCGAGAATATGATGTTCTTCATCCCATTTGCGTTTGCAGTGATTGCTGTTGTGCTGTACCACCTTACAGGTCTTAAGGTATGGCTTCCTGTTGCAATCTTTGCGATCCTCCTCCATGTGTTCTCATTCTACTTTGCACTCTCGATGGCCCTTACAATCGGAGCTTTCGGTGCAGTGATGATGCTTGCATTCCTGGACATCATGGTGATGATCCCTCTCGCGGACCTCTACCTTCTGTCTAACAAGAAAAAATAGCATGATCAGATAAATTTGATTTTACGAACAACGTCGCCAAAGAATCACGCACTTCTTTGGCGACGTTTCGCTTAAATGGGCCATTCCCTTCGTTTTGTGCCCATGTCGTCAAAGTTTTGCACGATTCTTTGCTAAGGTAACACCAAGATGACACTACGGTAGCAAAAAACGCCAAAAACGCTCCCGATCCCCAGTTTTTTTCATGGGACCAGGAGCGATATTGCCCAAAAATGCGACCGCCTCTTAGTAAAATTTAGCAACTTGTTCCATTTCGGAACAAGTTCGAGACCGATTATTCCAAGAACCTTACAGCAATTCCCTGAGACTTGGCGTAGGCGATTTCGCTCCTGGTGCTTTCGCCGATGTATCCACCGACATTGATGACGAAGATCTCGTTAGCCATGTCGATCTTACGTTTGAGCGTAATATATCTCTATAATAAATATTATACTAGTATATATTATCATTGCTGTCCGGTAAAAGTTCCGGACGATTATTATAAAGTTTAACAATTAAAACAAACTTGGTTCGGTAGAACCATCCAGTTCATTGACAATATTGTAGTTAGGTTTTGCAAAGAGGTCTTTAAGGTTGGTAGTATCTG
>JBGVNX010000002.1:0-21672 GCA_045126075.1 Candidatus Cryptobacteroides sp. | reverse complement strand
AGAGAACAGGCTGCGATGAACGGTGCGGTATGCACATATGAGGAATTGTCGGAAGATATAATCCTTTATGCAGACGAGGGACAGATCACTCAGATTCTTATCAACCTAGTCAAGAATGCTGTTCAGGCAGAGGCGCGTAATGTAGTAATCACAGCTCAGCTTACTCCATCTGAGCAGACAGTCATCAGCGTTACAAATGACGGTCTTCCTATCAGCCGTGAGAGCCAGGATGAGATCTTCGTTCCATTCTTCACGACCAAACAGGAAGGTACTGGCATCGGATTGAGTCTTTCGCGTCAGATCATGAGATTGCATAATGGTTCGCTTACGCTGACACGCAGTGATGAGAGTTATACTGTGTTTACGCTTTTGTTCAGGTAGAGTTTTTACTTCTCATATTGCACCCAATCATATACTGATCTTGGAAATAACAAACAATTAATTTCTGTGGTAATAAATGTACGCAATCGCCAGCTATAGAGATTATACAAACTTACAACAATTATTCAAACTCCATAAATCCAAGCACCTTAGTGGAGTTTATTGAGAACCGGCTTTAGACACTATACAATCTAATTTTGTATCATTTATTCCATTAAATAAAGAAATCTTATTACATTTGCAAGCGAAAACGCTTGTAGTTAGCAAAGACAAGCCCACAAACTTGTAATAGCAAAAAACAAGTAAATACACTTATAAAAGAGCAAAAATATGTATGCAACAATATCAGCTGATGTAGTATCATCAACTTCTCTCTCAAAAGAAGCTATGATTGAGCTCAATGAGAGACTGAAAAAATGTCTGAGAACTTTAGAACTACGCTACCATGGATTTTGGGGACGTATTGTTAGAGGTGACTCTATAGAGTGTGTCATGAACTGTCCTGAACATGCTTTTGAAGCTGCTCTCATATTGAAGACTCTAGTTAAATCATTCGAGCCAACCGATATTAATGATTCGAAAAAATTTAATAGATATGGCCTTCGAATAGCTATCGGTATTGGCGAAATGAAGACCATTGACCGCAATTTAGACATGATGGATGGCGATGCCATATATCGTTCTGGACGTGCATTGAGCAAACTAAAAGGAAGATCCAAGTATTCATTTGCAATTTCGATGGCAAATGAAGAAAATGAACAAGCATTGCAGGTGATACTAACCTTAGTTAATCAATTATTGAATAACGCAACAGCACGTAAATGCGAAACTCTTTATGAAAGAATACTAGCCTCTGATACCAATGAGACAGCTGAGAAAATGGGAATTTCCGTTTCTGGAGTCAATCAAACATTGAAGGACGTTGGCTGGAGTGCAATAGAACAAGCAATAATTTATTACCGAAAAATAGCAAAACAACTATGATACATTATTTAATCTTCAATCTGTTCATAGCTCATATCTTAGGGGATTTCTACTTGCAGACAAGGAAATCATGCGAGAACAAATTCCTTTATTCTGTACAAGGTAAAAGTTTATGGCTGCATTCTTTAATTATAGGTATTCTGTCATATATCGCCATCTGGGATTTTCGCGGATGGTGGCTTGCCCTTGGTATAATGGCAATACACTTTGGGACAGATTGGTTAAAGTCGTATATGCAATCAAAGATGGGTATTCTTACCACAAATACCGAAAGCGAAGTTGTTCCAGGAAAAAACAAGCGAAATGATTTGTGGATATTTATCACTGACCAGATTGTACATCTTGCTATTATTATTGTGGGTGCTTCTATTTGGCTTTCAGTAAATGGCGACTGGAAACAACCTGAATGTGTACAGGCTTTTATCATAAGTCATCCTATATGGTTAAAGAGTATAGTTGGTTTGTTGTTGGCACTAAAACCTGCAAATATCTTGATATTGCTCATTCTTGAAACCTGCAAAGTAAATGTTATCTCACAAAAAAATAATGATAATGGTAATTTCCATTCCGGAGAATTGATAGGTTGGCTTGAACGTGGACTCATTCTTGTATTTGTTATTATGTCACAATATGAGGCCATCGGATTTTTAATTGCTGCGAAGTCTATTCTTCGTTTTAGCGAAGCATCTAAAGGTGATGAAAAGTCAGAATATGTACTGACTGGTACTTTGCTTTCATTGGCAATCGCTCTGTGCTTAGGTATATTTGTCTTAAAAATGCAATTATAAAATCTGCATTCCGAGCAAATGTGCTGAAAACGGATCTGAGAAGAAAGCCTATTATACGGTTGTATGACCCCGTTTTTTGACTGCTTTAAACTTTATTAATGACGCAAAAGCAAACTTTTCTGGAAACAAGCTGATTATTAGATTCTTGCGACTCAAAAATTGATATAAAGCTTAAGGAGGAGACCTTATGGCTTACACAGGCTCAGATGTGTGAGCTATATCAGTTGTTCGGAATTTCCGAACAACTGCTGCAGATGGCAAGGAATATCTTGTCTCTCACTACAATATGGATATGATAATTGCCCTTGGTTATCGCGTCCGTTCCATGATTGCTACTAGATTCCGTCAGTGGACGACAGAATGTCTCAAGGAATATGACAGAATATTAACGATGTACGGAGAACAGTTGCTTCAAGGTTCAGGCAATGTTTCCCACGAAGAGGCTATGGA
Source organism: Candidatus Cryptobacteroides sp. (assembly GCA_045126075.1). Classification (GTDB taxonomy): domain Bacteria; phylum Bacteroidota; class Bacteroidia; order Bacteroidales; family UBA932; genus Cryptobacteroides. The sequence continues at coordinate 19,069 of JBGVNX010000002.1, read as the reverse complement.
ACACGCCACAACGGAATACCGAAAGTACAAGCAACGCACACTCAGCGATGTCAATCGTGACTATCTGTTCTCGATCAAGTCTATCGAGGATTACTGTTCCGGTCAGAGAGCGTGAGTCTTCTGGCCGGAATTCTTATTCGTTTACCAGCAGTTTATACCCCTCCCCTCTCACGTTCACGATGCGGATGCGTGGGTCGGGTTCGAGACGGCGGCGGAGTCTGGAGATGAATACCTGAAGGCTGCGGGAGTTGAAGAAGTCGTCGTCGCCCCAGATTTCAAGAAGGAGAGGTCTTGTGTAGAGGGTTTCTCCTTTGCTTGCACATAGAAGTTCGAGGATCTTTGCTTCGCGTGGCGAGAGTTCTTCAGATGTGCCGGCATGATCGAGACGGAGGGTGTCCGGATGGAATGTGAATTCACCGATCCTGTATGTCTGGGGAACAGGAGCGGTCTGAACCTGCCTTCTCCCTGCCAATGAGCGCAGCCTGACGATCAGTTCCATCATTCCGAACGGTTTCTTGAGATAGTCGTTTGCTCCGAGTTCAAAGCCTTCCACAACGTCGTCTATGGCAGATCTGGCTGTCAGGAACAGGACGGGAGTCTGTTGGTCGGTCTGCCTTATCTGCCTTACCATTGTGAATCCGTCCATCTTCGGCATCATCACATCTGCGACCAGGACATCCGGCTTTTCCGCATAGAACTTACGCAGTCCTTCCTCTCCATCCATAGCGGTACGGACATTGAAGCCCTGGCCAGTGAGAGTGTTGCGGATTATCAGGACGAGGTCTGGTTCGTCTTCTACCAGTAGTATGTTAATACAATCTATGTTCATAAGATTTCTCGACTCGCTGCGCTCGCTCGAAATGACAGGGAGGAACTCGTTCATAATGACAATGTGAATGTGGTGCCTTTTCCAGGTTCGCTTTGCGCGGTGATGCTCCAGCCGTGCTTTACCACTATGCTATGGACATAATACAGTCCGAGGCCGTAACCCTTCACGTCGTGAAGATTGCCGGTGTGGGCGCGATAGAACTTCTCGAATATATGCTTCAGGTCAGATGGCGACATTCCTATACCGTTATCACTGACGGTCAGTCTGTTTCCCTCTGCAGCAATGTTTATTGAGACCATTTCGCCGGAATATTTCACGGCATTGTCTATCAGGTTGTTCAGGATGTTGCTCAGATGCATCCTGTCCGCATTGACGGTGAAATCGGAAGGAATATCAACAGTGAATGTCACATTCTTTATTGCCTTCATCCTATGCTTTTCCACAATATCATCAACCAATGCAGCAAGATTGATGTCATCACGGTGCAGAACCAGGCCTTTCCTGCGTTCCATACTCATGGAGAGGATCTGCTCGACAAGTCCGCTCAGATGTTCCAGCTGGCTCTGCGATATCTCGAGATATTTCCTTCGCTGCTCCGGAGAATCTTCATCAGGGAAGTTCAGTAGGGCATCATTCGCAGCGTATGCTACCGATATCGGGGTCTTGAGCTCGTGAGTCATATTGTTGGTGAAGTCTGACTTCATCTCGTCGAGAGACTTCTGAGCACGGATGATGTGTATCAGATACAGGAAGACTGCTACAAGGACGATAAGAATCAGTACAGAGGCAACAAGGATTCCTGTCATCTGCTTCAGGACAGCCTTTCCTACAGGCTCGATCCACAATCTGTACATTGCTGTTTCCTGAACATCAAAGATATATTCAAATGAAATAGCATCATCACTTGGCACATATCCATCTGTGCAAAGCGAAGCAAGTACTTTTGGTTCTCCTTTCTCCACAACTGTGACATTGAGATTCACAAGGGAATCGGCGAATGTAACCAACTCCACCTTGTGCTTTCCATCCAGACCTGCTTCCTTCAGAGAAACGACGAGAAGCGAATCAAAGAGTCCAAAATCCAGATTTCCGTCAATAGCATCGATACCCGTATGCATTCCACGGATCATCTGGACAGACATATTGTCAAGTGACTCGAACATACTTTCCTGTTCTGATCTCTCCGGCTTCGGAGGGAGGCTGTCGGTCTGGACCACGCTGCTGGTTGTCTGGCTGATCCTCTTTGTCACTCCGGTCATATGGCCGTTTATCTGTCTGCCCAAGGTGTCCTGTTCATATTGCGTTGTGTTGATCTGTGACACAAGTGTACCTCCAGATCCATATCCGGCACCGACCGTGATATCTCCGGTAAACCCGACTCCTGACTTTTCATCGCGGACTCTCTGCAGACGGGCCATCATTTCGCTGAAGTCGCAATTTCGGAGCGCTGTACGGACTGCATTCTCGGTCTTTGTTACCTCACTGCGATACATTCTTATGAGCCACCAGCTCTGATATGTAAACAGGCAGGCCATGACTATGATGACTGCAACTGCCATATGTTTCAGGTTGTTCTTCATCGCTCTAGTTTCGCAAGTGGTAAATTATTGATTAACTGAAGGTTGGTGAGACCTGCGAAACTTCATCCCACCGCACTTTCCGTTTTAACGTTACCCTCCTCCTAAGTCCTCCTCCTCAGGAGGAGGACTTACTATCGACCTGAAGGTCTCAAAATAAGGTATTCATTCTTTTGCAAAGTTATTCAAATATCCATTGTCTTCGCAGACGTTAACACTATTTAACACTGTTTAACATTGGATAACATATTTTGACGAATGTGTTTGAGAACTTTGCGATGGAGATTTCTCCACTCGATTCGCTCGGTCGAAATGACAGATTAACACACGATAGTATGAAACGGACATTATTCATTATTGTATTTACAGCCCTGTGCTTCAATGCTGGGGCTCAATCACAGGACGAAAAGCTTGACAGCCTCTATTATTCGTTGCCGGAGGCGATGGTGACAGGTGATAAGCCTATTGTCAAGGCTGACAAGGGCAAACTTATCTATGACTTGCCGCATATAATCAAGGATCTTCCTGTCGACAATGTATTTGATGCTATCAAGGAACTGCCGGGAGTGACCGAAAGAGACGGTTCATTCACTCTCGCAGGAAGAGGGGTGAAGGTCGTGATAGACGGTAAGGTGACGAATATGTCTTCCGAGCAGTTGAATACGCTTCTGAAGAGTATTCCGGCATCAAGCATTGCCAATGCTGAAGTGATGTACAGTGCTCCTGCAAGGTATCAGGTGCGAGGGGCGATGATCAACATAACACTAAAGAAGGCGGACGACAGCATAGCGCCGGTAGTGGGTGAAGTCGGGGGCAAATGGCAGTATGACAACAGGCACGCATTTCAAGAAAGAGCCAGTTTGATTGTCAATAAGGGAAAGTTCTCAGGAGACATCCTGTATTCGCATACGCATGGAAAGACTTTCAGTGAGACGGGAAGCGAGGCTCATCACAGTCTGAATGACGGCACTGTCCACGAGATCATAGATGCCTCCACTTCTGAAAGCCAGAGTCATCGTCACAACTGGAGGGTCGGAGCAGACTACAATATCGGTCAGAAGCACAGCCTTAGCGGAGTATATACCGGATCGTACGCAAAAGGAACCGGAGTATATACGACTGCAGGTTTCCATAATGCCGTGAACAATGCGCTTTCAGTCAATCAGATGCATAACGGACGAATAGACTACAATACGCCGTTCGGTCTGTCTGCAGGGGCGGAATTCACATCATACAAGGCTCCGATCATACAGGCACTGAACAATCCTGACGGAAGCAATATTCTCACTGCTAACGATAATCAGCAGATCACCCGATGGAAGGCATTTGTATCGCAAGAACACAATACCAAGAACGGCTGGGGCATAAATTACGGAGTCAATTTCAATATGGCAAAAGATGACAGCTGGCAGAAATATACCGGAACCGGCGAACTGCCGGGAGATATGTCGGCCGTGCAGAGAGAGAACATATTGAACATCTATGCGGGATTCAACAAGAGTTTTGGCGACAAGCTGATGATGGATGTGTCGCTCGCGGGAGAAAGATATGAGAGTGAGGTATGGAAAAAGTGGGATATCTATCCCAATGCAGTCCTGCTTTATACACCGAATAAAGATAACCTTTTCCAGTTGGTTGTCAACAGCAACAGAAACTACCCGGAATACTGGGCTGTAAAGAGTGCTACAAACATCAGTTCGGGAGGTTATTCGGAAATCATCGGAAATCCCGACCTCTCCCCTGCAAGTTCCTGGTTCGCCCAGTTCATATATCTCTTCAAGAACAAATATATGCTCGCTGCCTGGTTCGGTCATACTGACGACTATTTCGTGCAGACACAATATCTTGATCCGGACCATCTGAAAAGCATATTCAAATGGGTGAATTTTGACTATCAGCAGACAGCAGGACTGCAGCTTGCCATACCTTTCAAGGCAGGACAGTGGCTGGACTCAAGACTTACTGTCACTGGTCAGTACCAGCACGAGAAGGATTCGGACTTCTATGATATGTCCTTTGACAGGCACAAGGTATATCTTTATGTTATACTGAATAACAGTTTCACGATTTCACGCAAGCCGCACCTGATAATGAATGTGAACGGAAGTTATAATACTGCTGCGATCCAGGGACTGTACGATCTGCCGCAAAGCGGAAATCTGGATATGTCACTCACCTGGCGCTTCCTCAAGGAAAAGGCAAATCTTACTGTGGGCTGCTATGATGTTCTGGAGACTCAGGGTATTTCCCCTTATATGAACTGTGGCAAGCAGATAGTATATAATCATTATCCTTCATACAGGGAATTCAAACTGACATTCTCATACCGCTTCGGAGCATACAAGGATAAGGAAAGGAAAGAGGTCGATACGAGCCGATTCAGGTAAATTTTATAGGAGATAATATTGTATTTCTCCCCCCCCGATTATATTTGTAGTCTGGAACGAAATGGTGTGGTTTTGCATCTATATATAGACAGTTAAACGAACTTATATGAAAAGGATTATAGCAGCATCAATCATTATTGCGGTCTCTTTGATCACTTCTCGTGCATCTATGGCTCAGGACATAATTCACACTTATGATTCTGCTCCTATAAAGGCTAAGATACTTGAAATCGGAGACGACTACATGTATTATAAGACCTGGGACAACCCAGACGGACCATTGTACAATATGTCTCTTTCACGGGTCCTGAAGATTGTTTTTGAGAATGGCACAACCAAGACCTTTGCGCCGGTTTCGCCGTACATAAGTCCAGGTCCATACGGGACATATCCGTTGGATTACAGATGGGGACATTACTACGGACCATACGGAAGAATATCTCGAGGACAGATTACCGACTACATAGGATATTCACTATATGGCAGCGAATATATGAAGGCCAGCAACCAATATACCTGGGGAATCTATCTTACAGGAGCCGGTGTGGCAGGTTTTATCGTAACGATAGCAGCACATATCGCATACGCTGAGATGAATGACTTTACCAGCCAACATGGAATGTGTAGTTCCGGTTCAGATATAGGTGTAGCTGCCGGATATATCGGAAGTGCAGCCTGCCTTGGAGCAGGAATACCGCTGTGGGTAAAAGGAAGCAAGGGACTCAGGAAAATTGCTGATGACTACAATAACACATACGTGAATCCAGGCAGGAACGGCAGCTCTCCTAACCTGTCACTCGGTGCAACAAGAAGCGGAGTCGGTCTGGCGTTTAATTTCTGACTTTTTGATTTCGATCGGGAAGATTTATCATTCATTTACGTTCTATCATAAACAGTAACGGATTATGAAACGATTTCTTTCGATAATACTGCGTTATGTCATATTTCTAATCATAGGTCTTTTCGTCAGCATTTATTCCTACGCTATAATTCCTGACAGGAAGTATGTCCGGCTGCCTCAGGAGGTGGGGCTGATTTATAAGGAACTGGATGTGACCACAAAGGACGGCTACAGGATCGAGACGTGGTTTTATCCGGCTCAGGATGTTCCGGCAGAGAATGCAGGGCAGAGTGAGATGCTGCCATATAAGACTATCGATGACAGCAGGAGACCTACCTTGATCATCTGTAACGGCGATGCCGGCAATATGTCTTATCAGCAGATTTCTCTGGCATATCTTTATGCTGCGAATGGTATAAACGTAGTCACTTTTGACTGGAGGGGTTTTGGAGAAAGTTCGGAGTTTGAAATGAATCCGGACTACCTTTGTTATACGGAAATGCTTACGGACTTTGATGCTGTGATCAAGGCTGTCAGCGAGGAGAAGGTCGTGGACCGGAAAAAGATCTATGTAATGGGATGGTCCACCGGTGCGTATTTGGCCATGATTGCAGCCCACAACAACAGGCTGGTGAAAGGCTGCATTCTGAGCGGCACTCCTTCGTCGTTTGAGGATGCGATTCCGCATCTTGTGAAAGTTCATCCGAAAGGTAAGACTGAAAAGAATCTGCTGGTTCCTGACGATTTTCCTCGAGATCAGATGCCGGTTCTTGTGGCTCCGAAGTTCAGAAAGGACATTCTGCTGGTTGTCGGCAGCGAGGACAACAGGACTCCTCAGTGGATGTCAGAGAAGATATACAATGCTCTCCCAGCAGGAATCAATAAGAAACTGTCTGTTTATGATGGTGCCGGTCACGGAGGCACAGAGTTTCCTTTCTTTGTGGATTGGGGACGATGGGCAGAGGAAACTGTGGGATTTATGTTGTAGAGACTGCACTCTTATTATCAATGAAGAATTTTGTTCTACCAATACAGCCGGTAAGGTGGGTGTATTATCCGTATTACATGACTTTTCCAACGGGAAAACCGGGAAACGCAAAATCATAGGATGCAGACATATCAACAAAAATATAGCCCAGTACAAAGTTGTACCAGGCTTGTATCCTTTAGTCCATACCCAAGATTTGCCAGCATGCACTTAATGTGAATTACTTTATTCAATATGCATGTAGGTTGTATTATCTGTCAGGTCAGTCAGATGGTATGATAGTGGATGAAGTGTGGGATTTTCATAACCTTTGTAGAAGATCGCAGCCAATTCTTCTCCACCTGTCTGACAGACAAATTCACCGTTATCATCAAGCGTTATAAGGTGAAATGTAATCTCCGGAGTGTAATAGTCCTCATAGTAATAATACTCCGAAGGATCCTCTCGTAGAAGTTTTCCAGTCAAATAAGCATTGATATTAGCATGTGAGCAATTTGCCTCTGCCAGAAGAATCATGAAGTTTCCGTACTCAATCTGATCGATGATACAGACTGATTCCGGAGCATTATTAATGTTAGCGAGAAGTTCTTCAGGATGTTCCCTGTCACAGATCTTCTCAGTCTTGCCTACATGAACTTCAAGCTTCACAACTCCGCAGAAAGAGTCGAAATCTCCGTCCCCACGTCCTGTAAGAGCTGCAAAGTCACATCCGAAATTGGTCAGTCCAAGGTTTCTGAGCTGTTCGAGGTCATAGTACGGATAAATTTCCAACTGATGATAGCGATGTTTGACTTCATCTGATACATCAAGTGTGTCTGCCTGATAAGTCAAGTCATCAACAAATCTGACCTTGTCTATGGATTCTGCCTCTGCATAGACTGCAGCTCCAAGCTTCAGCTTTTCCTTGACATCCCCGGCAGGAAACAGACTTGTAAAATAACCCTCCGTTGAACCTGGGACGACCAGATCTTCCACTGCATCTGAAGGAGAAAAGTTCATGCTGATATCAAACAGATGCCAAGAGTCCTGCTTCTTGAATAGCGATTCGCAATTTTCATCATTGAACTCGATTATCCTGTGCTGATATCGCTCATCCCATATTTCTTTGGCTCCGTCAGCACATGGATTGTATGGCAGGTCTGATCCGTGATCAAAATAGATTACTCTTTCGCCATTATTGAAATCAGCTCTGATGACAGAATATCTGACAGGCAGGATTTCCTGACCATAGTAATTCTCCCTTGACTCCTTTACTTTCCAGAGACCGTTATGAGGCTTCAGATATATAGTTTCTGCAGGATCCGCCCAATCTGCTCCGTGAACATTGAGACAGACAGGCATCGAGCTTCGATTGATGGCAGCAATCTCTACAAATTCCTGACTTGCATCATCAAAGCTGCCATAGAATTCTTCGCAGCCGCACAAGAGTGCTGCAGATATGAATATGTATATTAACTTCTTCATTATTCTTCAAATAAATTATCCTTGATCCACTCTGAATGTACGATTGAATAGCCACACAAATATCCCGCGCCATTCCTTACATTTGAATATGTGAATGCGGGAGATGACAAGCCGGCTTCCAGGAAAGGATTATTCCAACTGTCAAACTCAGCAAAAAGATACCTGTACATTTCTTCCGAAAGTTTGAAAAGAGTGCATTGCACTTCAGCATCTTTCACCGAGGTTACATATCCGTCCCAATTTGATCTATAGTTGAAACATAGGTCGTACTCATTATCTTCTTCTTCAGAGTCTTTCCACACATACAGATAATCACCTTGGAATGACACTATGATAGGAGAATACGATTCAGGTTCAAGCTGCAGGTCATTATATCCTGTAGGAGGGTATATCATCTGATTTCTGACCTCTACAATCTGCGGCTCGTCCAGACCCACATATCTTTCCTGCAATCCATTCCATTTCACAGAAGCGGCATACCAGTCCTCAGTGTCAGGATCATCATTGTAACGTATCTTGATATTTCTCTGCGCATTGCTGTTCTTGCACAATTCCAATTCATATTGTGGGAATGTTCCGGGAATGACAGTACTTGCTATAGCTTTCTCAGTATCATCGGACTCAAAGACGATCTCGATTTTATCACCACTCCTGAATGCATCTGTTCTTAAAGACAGTTTACTGATACCGGGCTGTAATTCATCACAATCGACTTCAACACCGTTACATTTGAGTGAGTAATGAGGGTTTATGAGAGTGGAATCTGTTGTCTCCAGTTCAGCAAGAGGTACTACCTTGTTGATATCGATAGTCACGAGAGAGTCGGCACAAATGTATGACTTGATGGCTACCATCGGTTGCGCATTCTGGTAGTCAAGGTCAAATGAGTATTTGCAGCCTGTAAGGGCTAGAAATGTTATAATTATAAGGAGATTTCTCCATTCAGACCTGAAGGTCTTCAGTCGAAATGACATCTGCTTCATAGTTATCAGAATTTAAGAGTGTAACTGAAAGACGGGAGGATCGGGATTATTCCGTATCCGGCTCCATAATACGTCAGACCGATGATGTTCTCTTCTGTAAACTCGTAGAACTTTTCGACCTGAGAAGCCAAAGGATTCATACGGCAATAGGCGTTATACAAACTGAGGTTCCATATGCTCTCATTGCCTCTCTTGGTTGTCTTGTGGAAATTGAATCCTATATCCAGACGGTGATAGTCAGGAACCTTCATGTTATTCGGATATGAATAGAAGGTTTCGACATTTCCTCCGAGTTCGCCATCCCATATACCATGAGACTCACATGTCATCCATCCTCCGCTATGATAGTTCCAGCTTGCATACATCTCGAAGCGCTTTCCGAACCTGCGTGTAGCTGTCAGAGTCAGCTTATGGCGGTTGTCGTTACGGTCCTTATACCATTCAGGATAGAAGTCCGGGAACAATCTCTGACTCCAGGACAACGTATAATATGCTTCGACTGAAGTCTTGTCATCTGACCAGGTCAGGCTTGTCTCCGCACCCCATGAACGTCCTTTACCTACAACAAGTGCGTCTTCCCAACGGGTGATCGGAGGGTATATACCCCATCTGCCCCTGAACTCAAGGAGATTCGACATTGTCTTGTAGTATCCTTCTACGCTGAACTTTATATTTTTGGGAAAATTCACATATACACCTCCTGCAACCTGACGTGAGCGACTGGGTGCGATCTTGGGAGTAGAAGGCATCCAGAAGCTTGTGGGAAGCTGGATATATGTCGAGCTTATCAGATGGCTGTTCTGAGACATTTCAGAATATGATAGCTTAAAGTCTGTATAGTCACCGCACTGGAAGCGCAATGCAGCCCTGGGCTCAATGCTATGGTACCATTTGCCTTCCGTAGCTATTGCTGCATATCTGAGTCCGACATTCGCTGTAAACCAGTCTGTCAGCGACATCTCATCTTCAATATACAGATCGGACTCAAATGACTGTCTTGGTGCTGATTGGCTCTTGTCCTGATCATATGTCACCACACCGTTCATCTTTCCATTCTTGACCGAGTAGCTCACCGGATTATAGAAATGATACTTGAGAGTCGTTCCATATCGAATATGATGATTCTCTGTCGGACGATAACCGAAATCTGCCTTCAAGCCTAAATCCGAGGTGTGTGAACTGTTACCTGTTGACGTAAAATACTCCTCATCACTGATGAGGCTATAATCGTCATGGTCTTTAATTATGGTACGTCCTTCATCGTTCAGTCCGAACATTGAATCATACATCGTATAGTATGCTTTGAGAGATGTCTCATGGTTAGGCGCAAACTTATAGTCCCAGTCAAGGGAAGTGACAAGATTGCCCCACTCAAGACCCCATTGGGTCATATATGTCGAGTGGTAGGTATCAACAGGTTCTCTATCATTACCAGCTATAAGTTTTGCTGCATCACGACCACCATAAATATTCAGAGACAGCTTGTTGTCATCTGAAAACTTATGAGTCACGTTGGCGTTTAGGTCCCAGAATGCATATTTGACTCTGAATTTTGATTCCTCCAGAGAACTGATCAACAAGCATACTGGCTCGGCCAGGACATCTATCCAGCTGCGTCTGAGTCCGATGTTGAATGAAGTCTTGTCTTTCCATATCGGACCTTCAAGCTGGAAGCGTCCGTCAAGAAGACCGATAGAGAACAGGCCATGATAGTCGTTGTAGTCTCCTTCGCGGGTCTTCACATCCACAACTGAAGACATTCTGCCACCATATCGTGCCGGAAACCCGCTCTTGTAGAAATCCACCGATTCCACAACGTCAGAGTTGAATGAAGAGAAAAGACCCAGAAGATGGCTGACCTGATACATGGGTACTCCATCCATAAGATATAGGTTATCTGCTCCGTCTCCACCACGTACGTACATACCGGACAGAAGTTCGGTTCCCGATGCTACACCGGGAAGCTGCTGCAATGTCTTCAATACATCCGGAGAACTCAAAATGGCAAAGCTGCGTTTGAAGACGCTACCGTCTATCTTCTGCATTCCGGTCTGAGTCCTGTTGATATCCTTGGAAGTGAGTGCTGTAATGATAGCTTCAGGAATGCTGTCATTCTGCTCCTCTATGAAGATGGTATAGTCCTTGGGCTTCTTTCTCTTGTCGGCTTGAGTCAGGACTATATATTTCTTCATCACCTCGTACTCGATTCCAGTGCCTGCGAAAAGCGTCTGCAGACATTCTTCCAGAAGAGCAGAATGTTCCTTCTTGTTGCCTTTGATGATATCCTTCATCGGCTTGCCCGAATATGGCACATTGATCTCGATTGCTGAATCATACACGAAGTTCACTCCCAGTGATTCGTGGATGACCTCCATCTCGGATTTGAGAGTCCTGCTCTGCTGTGCGTGTGCAGGGGCTATGGCAAAGATGGCCATAGCAAGAGTTGTTGTAATTAATAATAGTACGTGCTTCATTGTCAAATCGTTTATCCAACAATAAGACGGATTCATCTTCAAATAGTACCATGCAATGATACTAAATATTAAAAAATCCTCTTGTAATAATAGTGGATATAATCAGTCTTGACTTCTTGTTTTGAGTCAATCAATGAGCATCTGATCCTGACAGTCAACTCACCGTTTTTGAAGTCTGTGATCATTATCTCTGAGATGCTTTTCAGGAATACATACTCATCTGGCAGATGTTCAAACGAGATTGGACCATATTGGGTTGCAACTCTTGAATCACCGCCTATGTAAGTTGCCCTTATGGTGAGCGGCAGGTATTCAATAGAAGCTACGAACGATTTGTCATCTGTATTCTTTATATCGGGATATGGAAGCATCACGTTTACTCCAAAGACTTCATCATCATTCTTGCTGGTTATTTCTGACTTTGTCACCTCCGCAAAATGATTCAGTTCATAATATCCATTGAAGTTGCAGAATTCGCGGACGAGATCATTGTAGCCGGTGCCGTCTCCGTTAATGTCAATTGGGGTTCCTGACCAATGGATACCGGTTAGCACATATTCACCACCCATTTCATCCATTAGGGCATCGAAGGATCCCGGTGTGGGATTATCTTTCTCACTGCAGCTCATAAGGCAGGCCGCAGCAGCCAATATTGTCAATATTATGATGATTCGTTTCATCTATATTTTACCTCCAGTATTTATATCTTTTGTAAGTAAACAGAACAGGTGCGGTCGATTCGGTTATATCTTCACCGCTGCCTTTATGGACAGTCATATCTTTCCTGAATGAGACCAAGCCGTTTTCGATTAATGTGAAGTCATACAGTTCTCCACGAAAATCAAACTCCATCACAGCTCCATTATTCTGTATAAGCACTTCATATCTGGCCTGCAGATACTCAGTAGATTTTTCTACATATCTCCACTCCCCATGTCCATGCAGCCATGTATAAGGGACGCCTATGGATACATCACCCTGAAAGGTAGCTTGATAATCTGCCCCGTAACCGCCAAACTCTTCCAGATAGTCGTTCGTAGCGACATCGTCATCGTTCAAATCGATCGGATCGCCTTCCCATACAGCAGAGACAAGCTCATATCTTCCCCTGATCTTGTCCTTTTCCATTTCCGTAAGGTCCTCTATCCATATATCTTCGCTGCAAGACAACATGCAGCAGGCACACAAGGCCATATATACAATCTTTTTCATGATCAATTACAGTCAATCCATTCTGTTTCACTTGATGTCACTGCCGCAAACATTCCCAAGCCTCCTTTCACGTTGGTGTATGCATACGTCACCGGAGAAAATCCAAGATGCAGCGGCGCATCGGAATTTTCTTTTATGTACTCCGACCTTAAGCTATGGTACATCTCATGGGGTATTCTGAACACCTTGATCTTGTATTCATAATACTCATAGAAGGCGTATACCAGTTCATCACCTTGCCACTCTGCATTGGTCATATACCTTGGCTCGTTATCCACATACACATCAAAAGCCATCTTTCCATCCTCGTCAATCATCTCTGCCACAAGCAGTTCACCACCATCATGGTCTATGATTATTTCATGCTTGACGGATGAGAGTTCCGTCATAACAGGATACTCATAAATATTGTCATATTCTTCATGGCCATAACGGCTCTCATCTATCGGATCTTCCGGTGTTCCAACAACCTCAATCTGCTTCCTTTTCAACACCTGGACTCCATAGAATGCATCTTTCGAAAACTCTTCATCAATCACAACATGGAACTTAGACAAAGTAGAGAATGAGCCATAAAGCACATCACCATCCTTAACCCTAAAGCTTTCTTCAACAAAATGGGTTACTTCAACCTCCGGGACTTGTTCGGGAATCATGGTCGATGCCTCTGCCGATGGAAGACCTGCTGACTCAGCCTTCAATATCAGTTTCTGCCCTGATATAAAAGATTCATTGATGCGATAGGCAATCTCACCGTCCTTACCTGAATGATAATCCACATCACGTATCAGTTCGACTTCATTTCCGTCAACTTCAAGCGTAAGCTTTACATCTTCAGGCATAGCCGCTTCCTCACCGAATACCGGACGAGAGACATTGACCTTGATAATATCGTCATTTCCATCTGAAACAATCCCATAAAGGTAGATCTTTCCGGTATCATCCGGATTGAACTTAGCATCACGCTCGCATGAAACGAGGATCAGCAACAACAGGAATATATATTTTCTCATACACTAAAATCTTAAGGTATAACCGAATGTAGGAATGATTGGAATTGCCGCCATCGTCTTGAATGTAATCTTATCTTCATATTCACCAGTATTCCAATCTATCACGTTTTTATAGTGATCATACTGGGCAAACATCGGATTCATCCTGCAATAAGCATTATAGATGCTAAGGTTCCAGATGCTCTCGTTTCCTCTCTTGGTGGTCTTCCTGAAGTTGAATCCTAAATCGAGGCGATGGTAATCCGGGAGCTTATAATTGTACGGGCTGGCATAATACTCTGTAAATCCGATCTCCTGTGTCGGGACAGTCATCCTGTTTCCTGTATGATAATTCCAGGCAAGGAACATATCAAATCGTTTGTTGAAACGGTGACTGGCATTAAGCGTGAACTTATGACGGTTGTCATTTCGCGCAGGATACCAGCTATGCCATAATCCTTCAAAATATCTCTCAGTCCACGAAAGCGTATAGTATGCAGAGATATCTGTGCTCTTAGTGCGCCATGCAAACTCGACCTCTGCACCGTAAGACCTTCCCTTTCCCTGCATCAGTTCATTCTCCCAATCAGAAAGATCAGGATAGATGCTGTCGATGCCGCAATATTCGTAAAGGTTATCCATGGTCTTCCACCATCCTTCCACATTAAGGTAAAGATTATGAGGAAGATTGAAATATACTCCTCCAGCTACCTGCCTTGACCGCATCGGTGCAATATTTTCTGTAGATGGAAGCCATGTTGCCATAGGGATATCAAGGTAATGAGCGGAAAGCAGATGTATGAACTGGCTCATCTCAGTGTATGACATCTTAGCTGATATATTCGGCGTGATCTGGAATCGAAGTGCAGCACGCGGCTCAACCGAATGATATGTCTTGCCTTCAAGAGCATTCAGCACATAACGCAAGCCTAGATTGGTCTTCAACCATGAGGTCAACGCCAATTCATCCTCTGCATATAAGGAGGTTTCGAATGAATTATATGCCACTGAATATGAGTCTGTATCATCGATGTTCTTTTTCTCATCTGTGTTAGTCCTCAGAATGGAAGAACTAGAGGATGGACGGAAGAAATGCTCCACCAATGACACTCCGGTCCTGAGGTGATGATATTCAGACGGAATCCAGTCAAGGTCAGCCTTAAATCCGGCATCATGGAGAATGGAATTGGTGCTTTCCCTGATGCCTTCATCCTGAATCCAGAACTCGTACTCTCCCGCGCTCCATTCATTCTGATAAAGGCTGACGTCCGTGTTTGTTCTAGTATAATAGAGAGATGTATTCAGCTGTAGATCATCAGAAAATTTCTTCATCCACGCAAGATCACCGAGTATATTGCCCCATCTGGCGTCGATTTCATAACCATTATTGCCCGTATAGCGAACTCCATCCCACCATGCGACCTGCTTGACGCTGTTTTCAAATCCTATATAGTCGGAACCGGCATAGAAATTTATCGACAGTTTACTGTCCGGCTTGACAACATGCATTACAGAAGCATTGAAGTCGGTCATCGCATAGCGAAAGTCATATTCCTCAGGATACGGAAGAGTACTGTTATAGACGGCCAGGAAGGGTATGCTCAAGGCATCGAACCAACTGCGGCGAAGAGCGACATTGAACGAAGTGCGTCCGGGAACAATCGGCCCTTCAAACTGCAGGCCTCCATTAAGAAGTCCGATATTGAATGAGCCATGATATTCATTCAGGTCACCGGGGCGCGTAGTGACATCAACAACAGAAGACAACTTGCCGCCAAATCTTGAGGGAAAACCGCTTTTGTAGAAGTCAAGACTCTCGATCACATCTGTGTTGAAAGAGGATAGAAGTCCACCGAAATGGCTGACCTGATACATCGGAACACCGTCAAGCAGAAAAAGGTTGTCATTACCGTCACCACCATGAACATACAAGCCCGTAAGCATTTCTGTTCCGCCACTCACACCTGGAAGATTCTGAAGTTCCTTTATCAGGTCAGGCGAGCTGAATGTGGCGAAACCTTTACTGAATATGCTTGCATCGATTTCAGTCAGACCAGTCTGGGTAGTATTTCTAAGCCTGTTTATATAAGCCGTGATACTTGCCTCATTGATTGTATCTTGCTGTTCTTCGATGAGGATTGTATAGTCCCTGGGCTTCTTTCTTTTGTCAGCCTGTGTGAGAACGATATATTTCTTCATGACTTCGTACTCGATTCCTGTGCCAGCGAAGAGTGTCTGAAGGCATTCCTCCAGAAGAGCAGAATGCTCCTTCTTGTTGCCCTTGATGATATCCTTCATCGGCTTGCCCGAATACGGCACATTGATCTCGATGGCGGAGTCATATACGAAATTCACACCCAAAGACTCGTGGATGACCTCCATCTCGGTTTTGAGAGTCCTGCTCTGCTGCGCGTGTGCAGGGGCTATGGCAAAGAAGGCCATAGCGATGGTTGTAGTGATTAATAATAGTACGTGCTTCATTGTCAAGTCGTTTGGGAATCTTATCTCTTGACGATGTGAACATCGAGTGCAGACTCTATGAGGCTGATGATAAGGTCAAGGTCTTCGGCGTAGAACTCTCCGCTGAGCTGCTTGTCAAGGTCTGTCGCCGCGAACGACACCTTGTAGTAAGCTGAAAGAGTCTCAAGCACTTCCTTGAGAGGAGTCTTGTCGAAGATGAACGATCCGCGCTGCCATGCTATGGAGTTGACGTCTGGCTCCACTGCAATGACAGGGACATTTTCATCAGGCGATAGAGTCGCCTGCATGTCCTTTGTCAGGATCACACCTTCAGCATCTGAAGACTTTGCAAATAGTACCTTACCTTCTGTCACATAGACTTCCTTGACCGATGAACCTGCATCCACCATGAACTTGGTACCAAGCACTCTTACGAATGCGCCATCTGAAGTGATTTCAAACGGTACGGCCTCGTCACGAGCGACTTCGAAGAAAGCCTTACCTTCAAGATGAGTCTTTCGAGGAGACTTCTCGATGTAGGTCAATCGTGATCCTGGAGCTAGGGTCACTTCTGAGCCATCAGGAAGAACAAACTCCTGGACTTCAGCACTTGCCATGAGCTGGATCTGCTGGTCATTGCCACGGAAGAGGAACACACAAAGGATAAATGCAGCTGCCGCTGCTACGCCTGACACCCAAGGCAAGACTCTTCTGCGAGGCTTCTGCACGATGCCGTGAGCCTCATTGAAGCGGTTTATCGCCTTCTGAGTGTCGAACTTTCCTTCCTGATAATGTTTCAGGACGAAGTCCAAGTGTTTATCCTCAAAGTCTGACATAATTAAGATCTAAGATTCCGTTAATCCGACATTAAGACGGAAATGTTTTGAAAAAGTACTATATGATTTGGAAAATTATGCAAAAAAGAATGTATAAAGTTTATGGACTCCTTCCTTCAGGACTTTCAAGGCCTTGCTGATCTGGTTCCTTACCGTATTGACGGACAGATTCAGTTCCTCGGCTATCTCTTCATATTTGAGTCCATCACGTTTGCTAAGAATAAATACCTCGCGGCATTTTTCGGGAAGACTGTCGATTGCCGTCCACATACGAGCTTCGGTCTGTGATCGCTCCTGCGCATCGTCATCGTCAATGATTCCGTAGGTGTCGTATGGCTTGAGGGATTCTGTAGGGATGCCTTTCTTGCGAAGATGGTCCAGACAACGGTTTCGCACCATCATATATAGATAGGACTTACGGTTGAGGACGTGAGCCCCTCCCTGAAGCTTCTCCCAGAGTGCAATGTAACTTTCCTGAACGATGTCCTCAGACAGATCCACATCCTGAAGATAATGCAGAGCATACAGACAGAGAGGCCTGTAGTTGTAGCGAAACAGGTCATTGAAGTTGATATGAGTGTCTGTCTGCGGCATGCTTTAGTCATATTGACAATACAAAGTTACAACTATCTGCCGCAAATGCATATATTCATTTGAACTTATTATAACTTTTACTGCAATGACAATGTCAAGCGCTGCTTCTCATTACCGGAAAACATCGACTCGAATATGCTAACGTCATCCTTTGCTGGAGTTCCGATCATGGTCAGAGGAGAGTCATCGCCGTCTGTAAAATCATTATGGATGATGATCTTGCCCCAGTCATTCATATACACCGCCTTATTCTGGTATTCTGTGCCGTGATTCAGAGGGATATAATTCTTCAGAATCCTATCATCATCTGATTCCATGACAGAAGATATCAATGTTTCATACACATTTACATCAAATGTCAATGCGCCTTTGCTCAAAAGTACCTTCAGGGGCATTATGGAGCCATTATCAGGATTCTCCAACGCTATTGAGACATCACCTTTAGTCACAACCACCTTCTTATCGGCAAGCTGAGTTGTGATCTGACTCGCGCCTTCGGCAAGACACGCCTGAGTCGCAGAAAATACTTCCTGCCATTCTCCCCATTCCTCGGGATATCTGTCATATGTCTTTCCGGCAGATATCTCTACCTTTACATTTCTTTCAGAGAAGGTATCATTACAAGGGACAACTATCTTGAGCGGAGGATTTGACGAACCTGTCACAATTGCATAAGAATAGATTTCATCATCTATGAATGCTCGATACCTGAAAGTGAGGCATGCCGTCGGTTGGGTGAATTTAGTTTCAACCTCTGTATATACATAGTCTATCATAATGACTTCGCCTTCTTGAGCAATCATCCCCTCATATTCCTTCACCTGAACTACTGGATCATAATAATGTTTTTCACAAGAGACCAGCAGAAGTACTGCGGATAGTATTAATATTATCTTTTTCATGAGTCTTGATCTTTAATTCAAATAGTTCCATTCTATAAGGTAAGGTTCTGATGAGGACATTGGACCGAACATGCCGATTCCTCCGTCTATATTTGTGAATGTCCACGTAGGAGGAACCAACCCCATATTAGACATATCATTGTAATTCTCATTCCATTTGCCGTTGATGTAATGATATGTGCCTGGAGCCAGTTTATATAGTGTCACATAATCCCCGACATAAGTTGTACCGATCACCTCTCCGACAGCACCCATGGTTGGTTCTGTATAATCAAATGATGGTTCTGATTGATTCTCACTTATATAGATTGTCATCCTCTGCTTGCCGGATATTGTCTCGCGTGAATCGTTCCAAAACACGATGTTTCTATATTCAGGCCACGACACGCCTTCAAGATTCCAGGAACAATAGGCATAATCACCAAAATCATCCTGCAACGGAGTACTCATTATTGGATAGGATACGTCAGAATCCACTGTTCCGTCAAATCTTACCTGCTTGACATTTCTAGCCACAGACACAGCATAAT
>JBGVNX010000001.1:0-4282 GCA_045126075.1 Candidatus Cryptobacteroides sp. | reverse complement strand
ATTGGATGAGTTTTTTGTCAAGGCTCTCGAAGCGAAATCGGTTACGACACCGATAGCTATGGATATTACCAGATCGGCGGGTGGTGATGTTTCTCTTGCAGCAGTCTCAGTTATAATCTCAGGGTTCATCGGTGCGCTTGTCGGTCCTTTCGCTCTGAAACTCTTCGGCATCAAGGATCCGGTAGCGAAAGGCCTGGCAATGGGCTGCTCCTCACATGGACTGGGTACGGCCAGAGCTATAGAAATGGGGGCGGTTGAAGGAGCGATAAGCGGCCTTTCAATAGCCCTGATGGGAATCCTTACGGCAGTGATCGTTCCGTTGTTCAATAGCCTGGTAGGATTGTAGTCAAAATATTGCGGTCTGCCATTATGACAGACTATCTTACGGAGATCATATTGTCTATCGAGCGTTTCGCTGCTGCCCTGATGGTTTCGTCAAGCAGTACTTCAGGAGTCTCGCTTTCAAGACATGCCAGAATGCTCTCCAGCGTTATCATCTTCATGTAATTGCATTCATTGCATGTCGCTTCATGGACAGGCGGAGCCGGTATGAATACCTTATCGGGAAACCGTTTTCTCATTTCGACAAGGATGCCTGACTCTGTGACGACTATGAACTCTTGTGCCTGGCTTTGTCCGCAGTACTCAAGTATGCCGGCCGTTGAGCCTACATAGTCCGCCTCGTCCACGATTTCGGCTGGACATTCCGGATGTACCACTGTCTTGGCATGAGGATGAGATGCCTTGAGACCGCGTATCCTGTCAAGTGAGAACTTCTCGTGCACATGGCAAGAACCGTCCCATAGAATCATGTTCTCCCTTCCTGTAACCTTCCTTATGTATCCTCCAAGGTTGCGGTCCGGTCCGAATATTATCGGCTGGCCAGCAGGAATGCTTTCGACTATCTTCAGGGCGTTAGTCGATGTACAGCACACATCCGTCAGCGCCTTTACTTCTACAGAAGTATTGACATAGGACACGACCGTATGGTCCGGATATCTCTTCCTGAACTTAGCGAACTCTTCCGCCGGACATGATTCCGCCAAAGAGCATCCAGCATCAGGTACGGGAATCAGAACCTTCTTCTCAGGGCACAGCACCTTGGCGGTCTCGGCCATGAAATTGACACCTGCAAAAAGAATGATCGGGGCGTCAAGCTCCTTTGCCTTTATGGAAAGAGCTAGGGAGTCACCTAGGAAATCAGCGACTTCCTGAACGTCCTTTGAAGTGTAATAATGCGCCAGGATGACTGCTCCCTTCTCCTTCTTGAGATTCTGTATCTTCTCCTTAAGCATATTACTTGTTGTCAATCTGGATATTCATGCTGATATCCATTCCTTTTACTGTATGGGTGAGGGCTCCTACGCTGATGTAGTCGACGCCAGTCTCCGCGACCTCGCGCAGACGTTCGATGCTCATGTTTCCAGATGCCTCTGTCTTTATTCCCTTGTCAGCCTTGCGGATGACTGCGACAGCCTCTGTCATTGCCGGATTGCTCATGTTGTCGAGCATGATTATGTCTGCTCCAGCTTCGATAGCCTGCTGTACCTCCTCCAGATTTGTGGCTTCTACTTCAATCTTTATATCGGAAGGAATGCTTGAGCGGACCTGCTCTACGGCCTTGGCAATGCCACCTGCCATCTTGATGTGATTGTCCTTGATCATGGCCATGTCGTACAGACCCATTCTGTGGTTGGTTCCGCCTCCGTGCTTTACTGCCATCTTGTCGAGGACCCTGAGTCCCGGTGCTGTCTTGCGGGTGTCCAGAAGCTGTGTGTGAGTACTTGCAAGCTCCTTGACATATCTTGCTGTTTCGGTAGCGATGCCGCACATTCTCTGGAAGATATTCAGGGAAAGTCTCTCGCCCCTCAGAAGGGTAGGGTAGGTTGCCTCGATCTTAAGGATCACGTCACCTTTCTTCACATGGTCACCGTTGTTGAAATACGGAGTGAATACCACGTCATCCTGAAAACGGTCATATACCATCTTAACGATTTCAAGACCGGAGATCACGCCGTCCTGCTTGGCGGTCATTGTTGCTGTAGCTGTCATTGACTCAGGGATAATGGACTCGGTGGTGATGTCACCTGTGTTGATGTCCTCCTCTATGCCGAGATCAATAAGCTTGTTAATGAGATTTTCGTACTGCATTGTTTTATATAGTTTAAATATTAGAAATCAAAATATCCTGAATTTACCGGAGCTGTTGAAATCGGATGGCCTTTCTGCTGTACTGAATGCAGGAGGAAATCCTCGTCCGCACAAGGGTAGTCCTCCCTGTAATGTCCTCCTCTGCTTTCCTTTCTCATGAGGGTGGGTTCCATTATAAGTCTGGCAACTCTTATCAGTCGTCTTGCCGCCTCTATATGGTATTCGTGCATTCCCTTCTCCATGTCATCCAGGCGTGCGGCCAGCATGTCTAGAGAGGCAAGGCCTTCGGTGAGAGTCTTCTCTGTCCTTATGATTCCCGCACATCTGTTCATCAGTTCGGCAACCTCATTCCGTATTGTCACATAGAGTCCGGCGTTGTCCGGATCCTTCACATAGCGTTTTTCAAATTCCGGGAACTCGGCTATGTCTCCGACCATCACGCTGTCTTCCACGGCACGGCTGGCAAATACGAGGCATTCTATCAGGGAGTTGGATGCAAGACGGTTCGCACCCATGATGCCTGTGGCTGACACCTCGCCGCAGGTGTAGAGACGCTTGATGTCTGTCTTTCCGTTACTGTTCGACAGGATTCCTCCCACCGAATAATGGGCGGCAGGGGCTACCGGTATCTCGTCTGTCAGATCATAGCCGTATTCCCTGCATTTTTCCAGAATTGCCGGAAAACGCTTCCTTATCATCTCGCTGTCGAGGTGCTTGAGTGAAAGCCTCACATACGGCATCCTGTCGGATTGCATCTGCTTGTATATTGAACGTGCTACGATATCTCGGGGCGCAAGCTCCGCCAGCTCATGTATCGGCACCATGAAACGCTTGCCGGACTTGTCGAGAAGATGGGCCTTCTCACCGCGGACAGCTTCGCTTATAAGGAATGCCTTCGGGGAGTCCTTGAGGTACAGTCCTGAAGGGTGGAACTGTATGAACTCCATATCCATTATACGGCAGCCTGCATTGTATGCTACCGCAAGTCCGTCTCCAACGGTGGTCTGCGGATTGGTAGTTCGTGAATAGATTGCTGATGTTCCTCCGGATGTCAGGAAGACATGGCTGGCATACATCAGTACCTCTTCGCCTTGATCCTTGTCAGTCAGGAGGGGATTCTCGCTCCAGCATCTAATGCCGAAGCACTCGTTGTCCTTTACAAGAAGATCAAGAAGGGTTGTGTTTTCATAAATCTCTATGTTCTCCTGTTCAAGGACCTTGGAGATCGTAAACTCCGTTATCCATCTTCCTGTGGAGTCGCCTCCTGCGTGAAGTATTCGTCTTTTATGGTGTCCGCCTTCAAGTCCGAGGGACAGCATGCCGTTCTTGGAATCGAATTTCATGCCTTCTGCAATTATCTCCTCGATTCTGTGCGGACCTTCGTTTACAAGTATGTCAACCGCGGATTCTTCACACAGGCCTCGACCTGCAATGAGGGTATCATCCTTGTGTATTTCCGGAGCATCATCCTTGGATGTGACTGCTGCTATACCGCCTTGCGCATTGAATGAGTTACTGTCTCTCACTAGTGCCTTGGTGATTATCGCCACTCTTCCTTTCGAAGATGCCTTCCACGCCGTGTAGAGTCCTGCAAGACCGCTACCGACTATGATATAATATTATAGTAGAGCTGATAAAACAGAGGGCAAATTTAATGGATTTTTCAAAGTAAAATCATAAATCATTTAATTTTATGTCAAATAAGGATACTTCAGTTCAGCCCGTCTGTTCGTCTCAAGTCTTATCGTCGTGTCATTACGGTCTCAGTCCGCTTCCGCCCTGAAGGGTTATTGTCTCACCTGTGACAAAGTGTGCGTCCTCAGAAGCCAGGAATACGCATACTCTTCCGATATCATCCTTCGGATCTGCAAAATGTCCCAGAGGAATCCCATGTATAGTCTTTTCGTATAGTTCAGGATATTCCGCCTTCCACTGCTGAAGGCTTTCTGTCATAGCGAGAGGACATACCACGTTTACCCTTACCTCGTAAGGCCCCCATTCCGATGCGGCTACTCTTGAAAGTCCTCTGATACCCTCCTTGGCTGCCGCATATGAAGCCTGACCAAGCTTGCCGAACAATCCGGCTCCGGAAGCGAAGTTGATAACCGATCCGTGGGTCTTCTCTAAATAC